>NZ_JAWLCN010000004.1 GCF_041687135.1 Vulgatibacter sp.
TGAAAGAGCGTGGGCTGCGAGCGCTTCTTCATGCCGTGCAGCGTACCGGCGCCGGGATCGTCGGTCGATCCCGCGCCGGGATTTTTTCACAGCCTCTCACCGCAGCCCGCCACCAGCACCGCCGTGGTGAGAGCCAGGACGATTGCTTTGCCCATCCGCATCGAGGCCTCCTGCAGGGATTGAAGCGCCCCGGTTCTCTCCCCGGGTCGTCGCACCCGCGACAGAGAGCAAGATCCCTGCCCGGGGCGCGGAGCTGCCGCAGGGGGCCCCGAAAGCGGACGTGGTGCGGTCTTCCCCACCTACCGGGACGGGGAGGTGATGATTTTGTCCCCACAGAAATTGTTTTTCCGAGCAGCAACGTTTCGAATGGCTCGGTCCGCTGCGGCGCTACCAGCCTGCGCGCGCCACGGCGACGTCCGGATCGAGGAGGTAGCCGTCGGCGTGCTTGCGGAGGATCCCGCCGAGCCCCATCGCCCGCAGGGTCCGGATCGAGGTGTAGACCCGGGATGCGGCAGCGTCGGGGAGGATTGCCTCCCCCGGCCAGCCGAGGTCGGCGAGGGCCTGCTGCGAGAGCCCTTCGCCCGGGGCCAGGAGCCGCTGCTCGACCAGGGCGAGGAAGATCCGCCGCATCGCCCCGCGCCGCCGCAGGTCGGCGCGGGCGCCGCCGGGGAGCTCGAAGAAGTTGCCGTCCGGCCCGATTCGCAGCGCGGCGCCTGCTTCCGCCGCTGCTCCGGGTTCCCTCCAGGCCGATGCATCGAGGAGGCGAAGCGTCCCGACACCGGCAGCGGTCGCGCCGGAGGGCGACCGCAGCCGCGCGCGCTCCTCGAGCGCGCTGGCACGCCTCGGGTTCCGGCAGCTGCCGGCACCCTGCTGCGCCTGCCGGAGCGCCTGGACGTGGAGCCGCGCCTGCGCCAGCTCGAGGATCCCTTCGAGGAGCGCCGCGCTCTCCGCCGCAGCCGGGTCGTCGAGCACGCCGAGGGACGCCCGCGCCTCCTCGAGGCTCCGCCCTGCACCGGCGCCGTTGTCGAGGAGCGCGTCGGCGACCGCGGCGAAGGTGAGGAGCAGCAGCTGCTCCCGCCCGTCGCCCTTCGCGCGGAGGCCCTCCAGCGCCTCCTCGAGCCGAGACGCTGCGGCGGCAACGCGCTCGCGGAGATCGCCGCGGGAGCCTCGCGATCCGATGCGGTCGAGGACCAGCTTGCGCTGCTGCAGGTGCATCTCGCGGCTCCCCCTCTCGCCTGCGCGCTCGGCCAGCAAGAAGCGAGCCGTAGTGCCTGCACCCCCGGTCGCCGGCCCCTTTCGCCTGCCCAGCCCGTCCCACCCCGTATCGATTCGCCCCGCACCCCATCGAATTTCTGACGCGCTGGCGCTTGCCGCCCCACCTGCCCATCCCCAGCTTCCACCGGTGGAAGAACGCGATCGGGCCCTGGTGGAGCTCGGGCAGGCCCTCCGCTCCAGCGGCTATCACTTCACCACCGTCACCCCTGCCACCCACGAGCGCGTCTTCCGGCGCCGGCAGGAGGAGGCGGCGGATCTCCGCGACGTCTTCGGCTGGAGCCGGCCCTTCCGCGCGGGACTGCTGCCACCGGCGCTCCACCAGCTCCTCGTTCGCGCCGAGGCGCTGCAGCCCCATGGCGCCCTCTTTCGCAGCGCGGTGCGCTTCTCCTCGCTGGGCCCCCACCTCTTCGTCCACGACGGGTGGCCCACCGAGGCGAAGGACGCCGTCTTCTTCGGCCCCGACACCTACCGCTTCGCCTCCTGGCTGCAGCGGCGGGTCGAAGGCTTCGAGCGCCTCTTCGACGTGGGCTGCGGCACAGGAGCCGGCGGCATCGTCCTCGCCCCGCGCGGCGGCAGCGTCGTCCTCGGCGAGGTGAACGCCAGGGCGCTGCGCTTCGCCCGGATCAACGCCGTGCTCGCAGGGGCTGTGGTCGAGCTGCGGGAGAGCGACCTTCTCGCAGGCGTCGAGGGCAGCTTCGATCTCGTCGTCGCCAACCCACCCTACCTGGCCGACGCGCGGGGCCGCTCCTACCGCGATGGTGGCGGCGAGCTCGGAACCGGCCTCGCCGTTCGGATCACCCGCGAAGCGCTGGAGCGGCTGCGCCCCGGCGGCAGGCTCCTCCTCTACGCCGGGGCGCCGGTGGTCGAGGGCGCCGATCGGCTCCGCGCCGCACTCGCGCCCCATCTCGCCGCAGCCGCACACTGGCGCTACGAGGAGCTCGACCCCGACGTCTTCGGCGAGGAGCTCGAGCAGCCTGGATACGCTGCAGTGGAGCGGATCGCCGTGGTGACCCTCGAGGCCGTCGCGCGATAGCCGGGCCCCCCTCCGCGGGGCTGCGGCGTCTTGCGGTGGCGGCAGGGCTCCCCATCTGCAGCGCATGGTTCCCTGGCTTCCTTCCCGGACGGCGGTGCGCTGGCTCGGCCTCCTCGGCGGACCGCTCCTCGCCCTCCTCGTGTTCCTCGCCCTGCCCGAGAGCTTCCGCTCCGCAGCAGGGGAAACGGAGGCGTTCAGCGCGGCGGGACGGGCCTCCGCCGCGCTTGCCGTGTGGATGGCGACGTGGTGGCTCACCCAGGCGATCCACGTCTCCTCCACCGCGCTGCTGCCGCTGGTCTTCCTGCCGCTCACCGGTGTCGCCACGATGAAGGAGGCAGCGGCACCCTATGCCAACCCGCTCATCTTCCTCTTCCTCGGCGGCTTCGTGATCTCGCTCTCGATGCAGCGCTGGGGCCTGCACCTGCGAATCGCCCTCGGCACGCTCGCCATGATCGGCACCAGCCCCGGCCGCGTGATCGCGGGCTTCCTCGCGGTAAGCGCCTTCCTGAGCATGTGGGTCTCGAACACCGCCACCGCGGTGATGATGCTCCCGATCGCCACCAGCGTGATCGCGCGGATGACGGGGACGCAGGAGGCGACGGACTCCGCCGATCCCGGCGCAAGGAACCTCGCGGCGGCGCTGCTGCTCGCGGTGGCCTTCGGCTGCAGCATCGGCGGGGTCGCCACCCTGATCGGGACGCCGCCCAACCTCTTCCTCGCCTCCTATGCGCAGGCGCACCTCGGCACCACGCTCTCCTTCGTCCGCTGGTTCGCCATCGGCCTGCCCATGGCCCTCGTCCTCCTCCCGCTCACGTGGATCGGGCTGCGCTGGAGCTTCCCCATGCCCCACGGCTGGGAGCCCCACGCCGCCACGCTGCACGAGGGGCACCTCGGTCCCCTGGGCCGCGGCGAGAAGGCGACCCTCGCCGTCTTCCTCTGCGCCGTCGCGCTCTGGCTCGGCCAGCCCCTGCTCACCCACGTGTCGATCGGCGGCAGCCGGGTCTTCGCGCGCCTGAGCGATCCCGCGATCGCGATGCTGGCGGCGATGGCACTCTTCGCGATCCCGCTCGATCGCAAGGCGTCGACCTTCGTGATGCGCTGGGAGGACGCAGCCAGGCTTCCGTGGGGGATCCTGCTGCTCTTCGGCGGGGGCCTCAGCCTCTCGGCGGCGCTCGATCGCAACGGCGTGAGCCGCTTTCTCGGCGCGCAGGTCGAGGCGCTCCACGGCGTCCCGCCCTTCCTGCTGGTGGTGGCGGTGACGCTGCTCGTCCTGGTGCTCACCGAGCTGACGAGCAACACCGCCACCGCGGCGACCTTCGTCCCCATCCTCGCGGGGATCGCCGGCGGCCTCCACCTCTCCCCCTGGCTCCTCGTGATCCCGGCGACCCTCGCCGCCAGCTGCGCCTTCATGCTCCCGGTGGCAACGCCGCCCAACGCCGTGGTCTTCGGCTCCGGTCGGATCACGATGGGGCAGATGGTCCGGGCGGGCCTCCTCGTCAACGTCGCCGCTGCGGTGGTGATCCCCGTGATCACCTGGTTCGTCGCCCGCCCGCTCTTCGGCGGATGAACGTTTCCCGACCCTTCGGCGGCGACCTGATCTTTCCTCCACCGCCCGCGGCGTCAGAATCTGCCGAGGAGGGAAGAGACGGTGCTCGATCCGCAGCAGCTCGGCAGCATCCCCTGGCAGACCCGCACCACGGCGCAGGCCCTCGCCGACCTCGAGAGCGGGGAAGCGGGGATCACCGAGGCGGAGGTGCTGCGCCGCCGCGAGCGCTACGGCCCCAACCGTCTCCCCGAGGAGAAGCGCGCCTCCCTCCTGCGGCTCTTCCTCTCCCAATTCGCCAGCCCGCTCATCTACGTGCTCCTCATCGCCGCAGCGGTGGCGATTTGGGCAGGAGAATGGGCCGACGCGCTCTTCATCGGAATCGTTCTCCTCGTCAACGCGGTGATCGGAACCGCACAGGAATCCCACGCGGAGACGAGCGCGCAGGCGCTGCAGCGGATGATGCGGATCAACGCCCGCGTGCTCCGCGACGGCAACGTCCGCCAGCTGGGGGCGGAGGAGCTCGTGCCCGGGGACGTGGTCCTCCTCGAGTCGGGCGAGGCGGTCCCCGCCGATCTCCGCCTCCTCCTCGCCCACGATCTGCGCAGCGACGAGTCGCTCCTCACCGGCGAGTCCATGCCGGTGGAGAAGCGGGCCGACACCCTCTGCGATCCGGACGCCCCCCTCGGCGATCGCTGCAACCTGCTCTTCGCCGGCTCCTCGATCACCCAGGGCCGCGCCCGCGGCCTGGTGGCGAGGACCGGCGCCGCGACCGAGGTGGGCGTCATCTCCGCCTCGCTCGGCGCCGCCCACGACGAGCCCCCACCGCTGGTCCTGCGGCTGCGGCGCTTCAGCTCGATGATCGCCGTCGCCGTCCTCGTCGCGGTGATCCTCCTCTTCGCGGTGCTCGTCGCCAAGGGCGAGCCACTCGTCGAGGTCTTCCTCCTCGGCGTAGCCCTCGCGGTCTCCGCCATCCCCGAAGGTCTCCCGGTGGCGATCACCGTGGCGCTGGCCATCGCCTCCCGGCGGATGGCGAAGCGGAACGTGATCGTGCGCAGGCTTCCCGCCGTCGAGGGCCTCGGCGCCTGCACGCTCATCGCCTCCGACAAGACCGGCACCCTCACCGCCAACGAGCTCACCGCCCGGCGGCTGCGGACACCGGCGGGTGTCGACGTCGAGATCGGCGGCGGTGCGGACACGCGGTTCGGCGCCCTCACCGTCGGCGACGCGCCGGCCCCGCCGGAGATCGTCGCAGCGGTCGATGCCTGCGCGCGCAGCGGCGCGCTCGCCAACGAGGCGCACCTCGAATTCACCGACGATCGGGTGGAGCGCTCCGGCGACGCGGTCGATCTGGGCTTCCTCGTCCTCGCCGCGAAGCGGGGCATGTTCCGCGAGCTGCTCCTCGAGGAGCACGAGCCGATCGACTTCCTCCCCTACGAGCCGGAGCGCAAATACGCAGCCAGCTTCGACCGCGCCGGCGGCGTGCTCCACGCCCACGTCAAGGGCGCCGCCTCCGTGGTCCTTCCGATGTGCGAGGGCGTGGACGAGGCGGCGCAGCTCGCAGCGGAGGAGGAGCTCGCCGCTGCAGGCTACCGGGTCATCGCCCTCGCCGGCGGCCCCGTCGCGGCGGAGGCGGGCTGCGTCCACGAGAATCTGCGGGGCCTGCGCTTCCTCGGGATGGTGGGGCTGATCGATCCGATCCGCCCCGAGGTTCCCGACGCGGTGGAGCGCTGCAAGCAGGCGGGCGTCGACGTCCGCATGGTCACCGGCGATCACCCCGCCACGGGCTTGGCCATAGCGCGCACCATCGGCCTGGGAGCGGGGCCCGCCGCGGCCCTCACCGGCAGGGAGCTGCAGCAGCTCGAAGCCGATCCGGCAGCGCTCGGCAGGCGGGTGGAGGAGGCCCGGGTCTTCGCCCGGATCGAGCCGCAACAGAAGCTCACGATCGTGCGGGCGCTCCAGGAGCAGGGACATTTCGTCGCGGTGACCGGCGACGGTGTCAACGACGCGCCGGCGCTCAACGGCGCCCACATCGGCGTGGCGATGGGACGGAGCGGCACCGACGTCGCCCGCCGCGCCGCCGATCTCATCCTCACCGACGACAACTTCGCCTCGATCGCCAGCGGCATCGAGGAGGGGCGCATCGCCTACGACAACGTGCGCAAGGTCACGTGGCTACTGATCTCCACCGGCGTGGCGGAGGTGCTGCTCTTCTTTCTCGCGATCTTCTTCGACGTTCCGATCCCCTTGAGCCCCGTGCAGCTCCTCTGGCTCAACCTCGTGACCAACGGCGTGCAGCACGTGGCCATCTCCTTCGAGCGGGGAGAGCCCGGCGTGCTGCAACGCAAGCCCCGGCCGCCGCAGCAGGGAATCGTCGATCGCCGCATGATCGAGCAGACGCTGGTCGCCGGGGTCTACATGGCCTGCGTGGGCTTCGGTCTCTTCTACGTGCTCTACGCCATCCTCGGCTGGAGCGCGGTCGAGTCCCGCAACGCGCTGCTGCTGCTCATGGTGCTCTTCGAGAACGCCCACGTCTTCGACGTGCGTTCCGAGCGGATCTCCAGCTTCCGGATCCCGCTGCGCAGCAACTGGCTGGTGCCGGTGAGCATCCTCGGCGCGCACGCGATCCACGTCGCGGCGATGTACACGCCCGGCGTGAACCGCGTCCTCGAGGTGCGGCCGGTCGACCTGCGGACCTGGCTCCTCCTCGTCGGCCTCGGCCTCTCGCTGGTGCTGGTGGTCGATCTCTTCAAGCGGCTGCGGGGCCCTGCCCTCGCCCGGCTGGAAGAGGAGATGCGGGTGGAGGGCGCCAGGCAGCGAGCCGCGTGATCCGGGCAGGGTGGCCGGCGGTGGGCCAACGCCCGCAGGCGCCACCCACCGCCCGGCCGAGCGCAGACTACTGCGCTGCCACCTTGGTCAGCTTCGCCACGGGCACCGGCTCGCCGGCGAGGTTGGCCCGCAGCGCGCCGAGGGGCCCGCCGCCACCACCACCGCCGCCCACGTCGTAGAAGCCGGTGACGAGGTTGGCGGTCCAGCTGGAGCGGGTGCCGTCCTCGTGGATCAGCTCGATCCGCTCGAGGACCCACTCGCCCTCGTCGTAGCCCGGCAGGACGTTGAGCACCGCCTCCCAGGTGGCCACGCCGTCGGCGACGCCGACCTTGCTGAAGTCCGGGCGCAGCTCGACCCAGCCGGTGGTCTCGTCGGCGGGCCGATGGAAGCCCGCCTCGATCCGCGCCACCGACGAGGTGCCCTCCCGGATGCCGAGGGAGAGCTCGGCGACGCCGCCGCTGGTCTCGGTGGGCGTGATCGATGCCGCGGCGAGGTCGGTCGCCACCGGCGCGGCGGTGCCGGTGAACTCGAAGGAGGCGACCGCGACGCCGGTGTCCACCTCGGCGAAGACGTCCTGGTAGGTCCCGTCCACCACCGAGAGATCGGCGTAGTTGTAGGCCACGTCGCTCACGCCGAGCTGGCAGAGCTTCCAGGTGCCGCTCGCGTCGGAGGAGTACATCTCGAAGCTCCCCTCCCAGCTGCCGTCCTGCTGCTGCACGAAGGCGACCTCGCGCCGCACCGCATCGACCGCGAAGAGATCGCAGTCGGAGGTGGAGACGGTGCCGAGGATCGAGCCCACGCCGCTGGCGGCGTCGGTGGCGCCGATCCGGATCGTCGGCGTTGCCCGGCCCGCGTAGGTGGCGGCGCCGAACGCCGCCGAGACGAGCACCGGGCGATCGGTGTCGCCGCTGCCGGGGGTGCGGGTGACGACCGCGGGCGGGATCTGCGTCTCGACCGGATCGAAGGTCGTCTCGTGGTAGTAGAAGAAGGGCTCGGTGGCGCTGCCGTTGTAGGCGCGCTCATTGCCCGCAGCGTCCCGGAGCATGACCATACCCACGTGCCAGGTGGCGCTCTCACGCCACGCGGCGATGGGGAGGCTCCCCTTCCACGCCCCGGTGGTGTCGTCGCGCTCGAGGTTCACATCGAGCCAGCCGGCGTCGCTGCCCAGCCCCGCGAAGACCGACTCCAGCCCGAGTCCCTCGTCACCGGCGCCGATGGTGATCTCGGCCACGTCGTCGGCGAAGGCGATCTGGACGGTCTCGAGCACCGGGAAGGAGAGATCCGGCGTGCGGTTGGTCACCTCGATGGTCGTGACCGGAACCGCCACCGAGTTGCCCAGGTAGGAGTCGACCAGCTCACCCCAGAAGCCCCTGCTGCCCCGCTCGAGCTTGCGGAGGTTGGCGCCTTCCGCAGCGTCGGCCACGACGATCCGCCCCACCCGCCACTCGCCATCCTGGTAGCCCATCGGGATGGAGAGCGCGCCGGCGTAGAGGCAGTTGCTGCGATCGTAGGCGAGGCTGCCCTCGACCCGCTGGTTCTGGCCCAGGTCGCTGAAGAACTCGAGTTCGAGGCTCGCCTCCGCCACGCCGCTCGGATCGACGATCGCCACCAGCGCGTGGAAGGGTGCGTCGCTCTCCACCTGCTCCACGTCGAAGCCGATGGCGCTCACCACCGGCGCGCCCATATCCGCCGCTGCGGCGATGCCGTCGTCGACGAAGAAGCAGGCCTGCACCTCGTCCACCGTCTCGCCGTCGAGATCGAGGCTGCCGGCACCTGCGTCGATCTGCAGCCGGTAGGGCAGGTGCACGAAGAGCTCGGCATCGATGGGCAGCACCGCCTTGCCGTCCTCCACCGCGACCTCGCCGTCGAAGGCGACGAGGCTCCCGTCGGCGGTGGCCAGGTGGACCTGCACCGAGGCGAGATCGCCGTCGAGGCCGATCTCGACGGTCGGCATGCGCTCGCTGCCGGCGTTCTCGAGCTCGTCGTGGAGGATCCTCCCCTCCTCCAGCGCCGCCCCAGCAGCGTCGAGGAGCGAGAGGTCGCCGATGGTCACCGAGCCGAGGCTCGCGCTCCCGGGCGAACCGCCGCTACCGCCCGTTCCACCGGTGCCACCGGTGCCACCGGTTCCGCCGGTCCCACCGGTTCCGCCGGTGCCCCCGCTTCCACCGCTTCCGCCTGTGCCGCCGCCCCCGGCGGGATCGTTGCCGTCGCTGCAGCCAGCAAGCAGGCCGGCGGCGAGAACGCCTGCCAGCACGAAAAGACGCCCCGTGCCCCCACGCTTCGCGTGCATCCGTTCCGTCCTTTCCTCCGTTGCGCATGCAACGGGTGATTTTCGAAAGGAAGAGCGTTTGCACGTCCAACCGTGGGCTCGATAGTGCGGAAATCCGCACGCTTCGAGCGGGTCCAATCCCCCGGAATTCCTCCGGGCCGCTCCGCTCGCGTTCACGCAGGGAGAAGCCGCTCGTCACGCGGGCGGCGGCCCCGCGCGGGTCTTCGGCGCTGGCCCGGCGGGCCATGGGTGCCTACCGCTCCCCCATGGCGATCGATGCACCCCGCGGCCGCATCCCCGTTCTCGGTGAGACCTGGCGGCCCGTCGGCGACAAGGCGTTCCTGGCGGCGGCGTGGATCGTCCCGATCGAATCGGTCCGGGCGCTCGTGCCCCGGGAGCTCGCCATCGCCGCCGTCCTCCCGGGCCGCACCGTGGCCACGGCGTTCCTCGGCGATTACGGCCCCGGATCCACCCTCGAATACCACGAGCTCGGCATCAACCCGGCGCTCGTCCACGTGGGCGGCGTCCCGGCGGTCTGGAACCACACCCTGGTGGTCGACAGCGAGCCGGCGCGGATCGGCGGGGCCCTGGTCGGCGCGCCGAAGCTCCTCCTCCCCTTCGATTGGGAGGAGAGGAAGCGCGGCGGTCGCGTCGAGGGGCGTTGCACCGTGGGGGATCCGGACAGGCCCCTCGTCCACGTCCGCTACCGGCAGGGCCTGCTCCCGGTCCCCTCGCCGCCGATGCGCGCGGCGACGCTGCGGGACGAGCTCCTCCTCGTCTCCACCCAGCAGATGCGCGGCAAGCAGCGCCTCGCGAGGATCCGGTTCGAGGTCCCGGCGGGCAGCCCCCTGGGCTGGCTGCGGGACTTCGGCGATCCGCTCGTCGGCGTCGCCGTCACCGGCATGCGCGGCAGGATGATGGACGCGCCGCGGGTGGCGCGGATCCTCGCCCACCGGGCCTGGCGGCCGCCGCTGCCCGAGGATCTCCACGAGGATCTCCACGAGGAGCAGCCACCTGCCTAACGCATCGGCGGGTTCTCCCCCCAGAGGCCCACCGTTCCCACCCGCGTCGAGCCGCCGTTCTCGGAGGTGAGCGAGACGCCGCCCACCGCTGCGCCGTTCTCGAAGCGCGCGCCGAAGCTCACGCCGCGGTGGACCCAGCCCCGCTCCTCCACCGGAGCAAAGTCGCCCCGCAGCGAACCGAGCGGCACGAAGGCGAGCCACTCATGGGCGGCGGGCCCGGTGGCGTAGAGATCGACGGGAAGTGCCTCGTCGAAGGCGCCGTCGAGGCTGCGGAAGCGGACCACCGCCGGGAAGGTGAGCGCCTGGGGACAGGGGATCTCCACGTCGCCCACCAGCTCCACCGACCGCTCGATGAAGAAGACGCGGTCGGGATCGATCGCCTCGATACCCACCTCGAGGCCCACCGCGGGATCGACCGCGGGATCGTAGCCGTAGAGGAGGCGGTAGCCTGCGCGCACCGGCGCGAGCCGGGCTGCGTCGTCGGCGGAGAAGCCGAGCGGCGCTTCGTGGGGGCCGATGGGGCTGGCGGCGAGGATGCGGCAGCTGGCGGCGAACTGCGGCGGCGGCTCTGCGGCCCCCTCGCCACAGGCGACGGCGGCGAAGAGAAGCGCCGGAAGCGCGCCTTTCGGGATGCTCATGGGGCGCAAGGATCCCCGGCCCGGCGCCTCCATGCAACCTACGAGGCGTCGTCTAGATCGGCGAGCTGCGCCCGCAACTGGCGCAGCTGCCGGCGCCGGAAGATCCAGAGGCCGCCGAGGATCGCGTAGAAGCCGCCGATCCCGATCACCGCACGCATCGGCTCCGCGCGGTAGGTCGACCAGAAATGCGCGAGCTGCCACGGCGCCCAGAGCGCGCCGAGGATCGCAGCGCCCGCGATCGACCGGCCCAGGAAGCGGTTCCAGCGCAGATCCGCCTCCACCCGCCGGCGCAGCACCTCGATCCACGCGGTGGTGGGGGCGTCGCTGCCCCGCAGCGCCGCATGCCGGTTGAGGAAGAGGTAGGTCAGGTAGACGCCGAGAAAGATCGTCGAAGCGAGGCCCAGGGCCACCGTCGGCGGCGCCGGGTTCCGGGAGAGGAGGAAGCCGTACCAGCCGATCACCACGGCTGCAGCCGCCACCTCGATCGCCAGCTTGCGCTGCTGCCTGCGCCGGTAGCGCCGCAGCTCCCCCTCGCGGATCGCTGCCCCGCCCCCGGTGAAATCCGCCTGCCATTCATTCCAATCGCTCATCGTGCCTCCTCCAGCCGCTTGCGCAGCTCCTCGCGCGCCCGGTGGAGGCGCACCGCCACCGCGCCGGCGCTGGCTCCCACCACCTCGCCGATCTCGGCGTGGGAGAAGCCCTCCAGCGCCAGGGCTACCACCTGCCGCGCCGACGGCTGCATCCCCGCCAGCGCCGCCAGCAGCTTGCGGTAGCGCAGCCGCGCCTCCGCCGAGCGCTCGGGATCGGCTTCCGCCGCAGGCGGCAGCTCCGCCTCCTCGAGCGCCACCTGCCGCCGCCGCCCCAGGCTCTGCTTCTGGCCGAGGTTGTGGGCGATGCGGTAGGCGAAGCTCCGCTCGCTGCAGTCGCCGCGGAAGGCCGGCAGCGCGCGCCAGATCGCGAAGACGATCTCCTGGCGCAGGTCCTCCTCCTCCACACGCGAACGGGCGTAGAGGGCGGCGACCCGGCCCAGCCCGGGGCCTTCGTCGCGGAGGATGCGCTGGAGTCGCTCGTCGACCGTCATGTCCCCTACTGTCCGCCGGCGAGCGGAAACCTTACACGGCCTCCGCTGCTTTCCGGCCCCGTGCGCTTAGGATCGGCCTTCTCACCCAAGGAGAAGGAGGACGCATGCCCGAGGTCACTTCGGCGGCGGCGGCGACGCCGGCCCCCCGCGGGTTCACGCTGCGCTGGCTCGATCGGATCGAGCGGATCGGCAACCGCCTGCCCGATCCCCTCACCATCTTCGTGATCCTCGGCGCGGTGGTCCTCGTCGCCTCCTGGCTGGCGGCCGCGGCGGGTGTCTCGGTGCAGCATCCCGGCACCGGGGCGACGATCAGCGCCACCAACCTCCTCTCCGCCGAGGGGCTGCGGCGCATCGCCACCGAGCTCGTCCCCAACTTCGCCGCCTTCCCGCCCCTGGGCACGGTGCTCGTGGCGATGATCGGCATCGGCGTCGCCGAGCGGAGCGGGCTGGTCGCAGCGGCGCTCAAAGGGCTGGTGGCAGCGGTGCCCCAGTCGTTGCTCACCGCCACGCTCGTCTTCGCCGGCGTGATGAGCAGCATGGCAGCGGACGCGGGCTACGTGGTGCTGACGCCGCTGGGAGCGGTGCTCTTCGCCGGGATCGGCCGCCACCCCATCGCCGGCCTCGCCGCAGCCTTCGCCGGCGTATCGGGGGGCTTCTCCGCCAACCTCCTCCTCACCTCGCTCGACCCCCTGCTGGCGGGCCTCACCCAGCCGGCGGCGCGGATCGTCGATCCCGCCTACGTCGTGCAGCCCACCGCCAACTACTACTTCATGCTGGTCTCGGTGGTGCTCGTGGTGGCGGTGGGCACCTTCGTCACCGGCCGCTTCGTCGAGCCCCGACTCGGCACCTGGAGCGGCAACGGCGCGGACGAAGGCGGCGAGGCGAGCCTCGGCACCCTCGAGCCACGGGAGCGGCGCGGCCTCCTCGTCGCGGGTCTCGCCTTCCTCGCGGTGCTCGGGGTGGCGGCGGCGATGACGCTTCCGGCGGACGGCGTGCTCCGCTCGCCATCGGGCGGCCTCGAGCCCTTCTTCTCGAGCCTGGTGCCGCTCATCCTCGTCGCCTTCTTCGTGCCGGGCCTCGCCTACGGCGTGGTGGCCCAGACGATCCGCTCGGACAAGACCGTGGCGAAGATGACCGGCGACACCATGGCGACGATGGGGCCCTACATCGTCCTCGCCTTCGTCGCGGCGCAGTTCGTGGCGTGGTTCGGCTGGAGCAACCTCGGCCTCATCTTCGCCGTGCAGGGGGCGGAGCTCCTGCAGGCGTCGGGGCTCGCCGGGATCGCGCTGCTCATCGGCTTCGTGGCGATCTCCGGGGGGATCAACCTCTTCATCGGCAGCGCCTCGGCGAAGTGGGCGATCATGGCGCCGGTCTTCGTGCCGATGCTCATGCTCCTCGGCTATTCGCCGGAGACGGTGCAGGCGACCTACCGCGTCGGCGACTCGATCACCAACATCATCACGCCGCTCCTGCCCTACTTCCCGATCATCGTCGCCTTCGCGCGGCGCTACGACCCGCAGGCAGGGCTCGGCACGCTGATCTCCGCGATGCTGCCCTACTCGATCGCGCTGGCGATCGCCTGGGTCGTGCTGCTGGTGGTGTGGATCTCGCTGGGCATCCCGCTCGGCCCCGATGCCCCCGTGCACTACCTCCCGCAGGGGCAGGCGTCGTGACCGAAGGGAAAGGGAGGCACGTGATGCGACGGTACGGATGGCTCCTTCTCGCGGCGCTGCTCTCGGCGCCGACGCTGGCCTGCGACACGGAGGACGCCGCAGACGGCACGGGCGGCACGGGCGGCACGGGCGGCGCCGGTGGAACCGGCGGCGTCGGCGGCACCGGAGGCACGGGTGGTACCGGTGGCACCGGCGGGACGGGCGGGACGGGCGGCGCGGTGGGACCGCAGGCCCGGATCCGGGCGATCCACCTGGTCGGCGACGGGCCGGTGCTCGACCTCTACACGAACGACGTCACGCTCCTCGTTCCCGGCCTGGCCTTCGGCGACGGCAGCCCGTACGAGTTCGTCCCCGCTGGCGCCACCACCTTCGCCTTCGTGGAGACCGGCGGCAGCGCCACCGAGCCGCTCGTCGACCTCCAGCTCGGCCTCCTCGAGGAGGGCGTCTACACGGTGGTGGCGGTGGGCTCGGCCCTCAGCGCCGGCGGCGCCGCTTTCCCGGATCAGGTGGAGGAGCTTCCCACGGAGCGGGCGCGGCTGCGCCTCATGCACGCAGCGGACGGCGTCGGAGAGGTCGACATCCTCAAGCTCGCGCCCACGCCCTCGACCCTGGTGAACGACGTCTCCTTCGGCAGCTTCACCGAGCCCTTCGAGATCGAGGCGGCCAGCTACGAGTTCGGCCTCGACACGGACGACGACGGTGTCGCCGACATCGCCTATGCCCCCGTCTCCCTGGAGGCCGCCACCTACTACAACGTCTACGCCGTCACCGACGAGACGGGCTCGCCACTCCTCGTGGTGCAGGCGGAGGACGGGGTGGTCGAGGCAGCCGGCAGCGTCGCCCTCCCCGACTGACGTCCTGGGGCGCCCGGGAGCGGGCACCCGTTCGCATGGTTCTTCCCCGCCTGCAGCGCCCCTAGATCCGCGGGAACGGGGGAAGCATGCGAGAGCGGATCCGGAAGGGGCACCAGCGCGTCGCTCCCAACATGGAGGACTACGCGTCGTACCGGCGCCGCTTCTCCTGGGCGGAGGCGCGCACCTGGCTCGACGGGCTCCCCGGCGGGGCGGGGCTGAACATCGCCCACGAGGCGGTGGACCGCCACGCAGCAGGTCCCCTGCGCGATCGCGTCGCGCTGCGCTGGCTGGGCCGGGACGGAACGACCGAGGCGATCACCTATGGATCGCTCGCCGAACGGACCAACCGCTTCGCCTCGGCCCTGCGCGATCTCGGCGTCGGCGCGGGCGACACGGTCTTCGGCCTCCTGGGCAGGGTCCCGGCGCTCTACGTCACGGCGCTGGGAACCCTGAAGAACAAGAGCGTCTTCAGCCCCCTCTTCTCCGCCTTCGGGCCGGAGCCCATCCGCGCGCGCCTCTCCATCGGGAAGGCCCGGGTCCTCGTGACCACCCCCTCGCTCTACCGCCGCAAGGTGGCGCCGCTCCGCGGCGAGCTCCCCAGCCTCGAGCACGTGATCCTGGTGGGCGGCGCCCTCGACGGAACACTGTCTTTCGAGGAGCTGCTCGCCGGCGGCTCGCCCACCTTCACCATCCCGCCCACCGATCCCCACGAGATGGCGCTGCTCCACTTCACCAGCGGCACCACCGGCAAACCGAAGGGCGCCATCCACGTCCACGAGGCGGTGGTCGCCCACCACGCCACCGGCCGCATCGCCCTCGACCTCCACGACGACGACGTCTTCTGGTGCACCGCGGATCCGGGCTGGGTCACCGGCACCTCCTACGGGATCATCGCCCCCGCGACGTGCGGCGTGACCAGCATCGTCGACGAAGCCGAATACGACGCCGATCGCTGGTACCGGATCCTCGAGGAGCAGAAGATCACCGTCTGGTACACGGCACCCACCGCGATACGGATGCTGATGAAGGCGGGCCCCGAGCTGCCCCGCGCCCACGATCTCTCGGCGCTGCGCTTCGTGGCCAGCGTGGGTGAGCCGCTCAACCCCGAGGCGGTGATCTGGGGCGACGAGGTCCTGGGCCTGCCCATCCACGACAATTGGTGGCAGACCGAGACCGGCGGGATCCTCGTCTCCAACTACGCGTGCATGGAGATCAAGCCGGGCTCGATGGGGCGGCCGCTGCCCGGGATCGATGCGGGGATCGTGCGGCGCCTGCCCGACGGATCGATCGAGGAGGTGAAGGCCGGCGAGCAGGGGGAGCTGGCGATCCGTCCCGGCTGGCCCTCGATGTTCCGCGGTTACCTCGGGGAGGACGAGCGCTACCGCAAGACCTTCGCCGGCGGCTGGTACCTCACCGGCGATCTCGCCCGGGTGGACGACGAGGGCTTCTTCTTCTTCGTGGGCCGCGCCGACGACGTGATCAAATCGGCGGGCCATCTCATCGGGCCCTTCGAGGTGGAGAGCGCGCTCCTCGAACACCAGGCGGTTGCCGAGGCAGCGGTGATCGGCAAACCCGATCCGATGATCGGTGAGGTGGTGAAGGCCTTCGTCTCGCTCCACGACGGCTGGGCGCCCGACGAGGCGCTGCGAACGGCGCTCATCGGCCACGCCCGCAAGCGCCTCGGCGCAGCGGTGGCGCCGAAGGAGATCGACTTCCTCACGCCTCTGCCGCGCACCAGGAGCGGCAAGATCATGCGCCGCCTCCTCAAGGCGCGGGAGCTGGGGCTCCCCGAGGGCGACACTTCCACCCTCGAGACGGCGCCGTGAGCCTCGACCGCGCCCACGCGCTGGAGCTGCTTCGCTCGATGATGCGGATCCGCCGCCTCGAGGAGCGCGCCGCGGAGCTCTACCAGGCGGAGAAGATCCGCGGCTTCCTCCACCTCTACATCGGCCAGGAGGCGGTGGCCGCCGGGGTGATCGCCGCGCTGCAGCCCGGCGATCCGGTGGTGGCCACCTACCGCGAACACGGCCACGCGCTGCTGCGCGGGATCTCCGCCGACGCGGTGATGGCCGAGATGTTCGGCAAAGCGGGCGGCTGCAGCGGCGGCAGGGGCGGCTCGATGCATCTCTTCTGCACCGGCGCCCGGCTCTACGGGGGCAACGCCATCGTCGGCGGCGGCCTGCCCATCGCCGCCGGCCTCGCCCTCGGTGACAAGATGCAGGGGCGCGCCGACGTCACCGCCGTCTTCTTCGGCGAAGGGAGTGCGGCGGAGGGCACGTTCTCCGAGTCGCTCAACCTCGCAGCGCTCTGGAAGCTCCCCGTGCTCTTCGTCTGCGAAAACAACCTCTACGCGATGGGGACCGCGCTCTCCCGCTCCCAGTCGCAGACCGACGTCTGCGTGAAGGCGCGGGCGCAGGGCGTGCCGGCAGAGAGCGTCGACGGGATGGACGTCGTCGCGGTGGAGGAGGCGGCGCGGCGTGTGGTGGCACGGGTCCGGGGCGGCGGCGGGCCGTCCTTCCTCGAGCTGCACACCTACCGCTTCCGCGCCCATTCGATGTTCGACCCGGAGCTCTATCGGCCGAAGGCCGAGGTGGAGGCGTGGCGCAAGCGGGATCCGATCGTGCGCTTCGTGGCACGGCTGCGCGACGAAGGGCTCCTCGACGACGAGACCTTGCGGGGGATCGAGGAGGGGGCTGCGGCGGAGATCGAAGCGGCGGTGGCGTTCGCGGAAGAATCGCCGTGGGAGGATCCCGCCACTCTCGAGCGACACCTCTACGCGGAGCCGGTGACGCCATGAGCACGACCCGCCGGATCACCTACCGGGAGGCCGTGCGCGAGGCGCTGCGGGAGGCGCTGCAGCGGGATCCGCGGGTCTTCCTCATGGGCGAAGACGTGGGCGCGTACGGCGGCTGCTTCGCGGTGAGCAAGGGGCTGCTGGCGGAGTTCGGCGAGGAGCGGATCCGCGACACGCCGCTCTCGGAGGCGGCCTTCGTCGGCGCCGGGATCGGCGCGGCGCTGGCGGGGATGCGACCGATCGTCGAAGTGATGACCGTCAACTTCGCCCTTCTCGCCCTCGACCAGATCGTGAACAACGCGGCGCTGCTGCGGCACATGTCCGGCGGGCAGCTGGGCGTGCCGCTGGTGATCCGCATGGCCACCGGGCCCGGCAGGCAGCTCGCCGCCCAGCACTCGCACAGCCTCGAGGGCTGGCTGGCCCACATCCCCGGTCTCAAGGTCGCGGTGCCGGCGACCCTCGAGGACGCCCGCGGCATGCTCGCAGCGGCGCTCGCCGATCCGGATCCGGTGCTGCTCTTCGAGAGCATCCGGCTCTATCCGACGGCAGGCGATCTCGCCGTCGACGCGGGCGCGGTGCCGCTCGAAGGCGCCGCGGTGCGCAGGCCCGGCAGGGACGTGAGCCTCGTCACCTACGGCGGCGCCCTGCCGAGGGTGCTGGAGGCGGCGGGGCAGCTCGCCGGGCGCGGCGTGGAGGCGGAGGTTCTCGATCTGCGCTGCCTGCGCCCCCTGGACACCCACGCCATCCTGGCGAGCGTGACGAAGACCCGCCGGGCGGTGGTGATCGACGAGGGCTGGCGCAGCGGCAGCCTCGCTGCGGAGGTGAGCGCGCGGATCATGGAGAACGCGTTCTACGAGCTCGACGCGCCGGTGGCGCGGGTGTGCAGCCTGGAGGTGCCGGTGCCCTACGCGCGGCATCTGGAGGAGGCGACGCTTCCCACCGTGGAGCGCATCGTCGCTGCGGTCGAGGAGATGGGGATCGGCCATGGCTGAGTTCCGGATGCCCTCGCTCGGCGCCGACATGGAGGCGGGCACCCTCGTCGAGTGGAAGGTGCAGCCCGGCGATCGGGTGGAGCGGGGCCAGGTGATCGCGTCGGTGGAGACCGACAAGGGCCTCATCGAGGTGGAGATCTGGGAGAGCGGCACCGTCGAGGCGATCGACGTGCAGCCCGGGACGAAGGTGCCGGTGGGGACGACGCTGGCGCGGATCCGGGGTGAGGGGAAGGCACCGGCCCCTGCACCCGCACCTGCGCCTCTGGCTGCACCTGCGCCTGCGTCTGCGCCGCCGCGTCCCGCGCACCGCAAGCGCATCTCCCCTGCTGCGCGCAAACATGCTGCAGCGCATGGCATCGATCCCGAGACGCTCGAGGGCACCGGTCCCGGCGGCGCGGTCACCATCGAGGACGTGGAGCGTGCCGCCGCTGCAGCGCCGCCTCCCGCTCCAGCTGCGCCGGACAAGACGGCAGCGATGCGCCGGGCCATCGCCGCCTCGATGGCCCGCTCCAAGCGCGAGATCCCCCACTACTACCTGGCCACCGAGATCGAGCTCACCGCCGCGCTCGCCTGGCTCGAGGAGCAGAACCGCGGGCGTCCGATCCGCGATCGGCTCCTGCCGGTGGCGCTGCTCCTCAAGGCGGTGGCCCTCGCCGCACGTGACATGAAGGCAATGAACGGCTTCTACGTCGACGACGCCTTCCGGCCCGGCGAAGGCGTGCACCTCGGCGCGGCGATCGCGCTGCGCGGCGGCGGCCTCGTGGCGCCGGCGATCCACGACGCGGATCGGAAGACGCCGGCGGAGCTGATGGCGGCCCTCGGCGATCTCATCGCCCGGGTCCGCACCGGGACGATCCGCGCCTCCGAGCTCGCCGATCCGACGCTCACCGTCACCAGCCTCGGCGACCTCGGCGTGCCCACCGTCTACGGCGTGATCCACCCGCCGCAGGTGGCCCTCGTCGGCTTCGGCAGGATCGGCCCCAGGCCCTTCTGCGTCGAGGGCGGCGTGGTGGCGCGGCAGGCGGTGGTGGCCACCCTCGCAGCCGATCACCGGGTGAGCGACGGCGTGCAGGGCGCGCGCTTCCTCGCCGCGATCGATCGCCTGCTCCAACGACCGGAGGCGTTGTGAAACGGGACGAGGCGGAGGTGCGGCAGCTCGTCTCCCGGCACCTGCAGGCGATCGCGCCGGAGATCGAGCCTGCCGACATCCCCGACGACGCGCCGCTGCGCGAGGAAGCCGACATCGACTCCTACGACTTCCTCAACCTGCTGGTGCGGCTGAGCGAGGAGCTGCAGGTGGAGATCCCCGAGGCCGACTACCCGCAGCTCCAGACCCTGGGCGGCCTGGTCCGCTACCTCGCCGCCGCCACGGCCAGCGGATGATCTCCGTGCGGCTACCGGCCCGTCTTAGCCTCGAGGCGTTCGAGCCGCTCGGAGATGCGCTGCATCTGCTCGCCGATCCCCGCGAGGGCCGAGTGCAGCGCCGCCGTGTCGCCTGCCGGTCCTGCCTGCGGCGGCGCGGCCTGCGACGGAACGACCGCCTGGGGCGGGCACCAGTGGCCCCCTCCCAGGCCCGGTCCCGGCGGGTAATCCCAATAGCCTCCGCACCCCGAACAACGCCAATGCATCGCGCTTCTCCCCCTTTCCTGTGGAATCTATGCAGCGGGTCCGTTGCTGCAGCAGGGCGGTGCTGAGCCGTGGACGACCGCTTTGCGTGGATCCTCGGCGGTGGGCTGGCGATGTCGGCGATCGCGCTGGTGGGAAGCGTCACCCTCTTTCTCAGCGAAGCGACGATGCGGCGGCTCGTGCTTCCCCTCGTCGCGCTCGCCGCAGGCTCGCTCCTCGGTGGCAGCCTCTTCCACCTGCTCCCCGCGGCGATCGACGAATTGGGCAACGGACTTGCGGTCTATCTCTCGTTCGCCGTGGGTTTCAGCCTCTTCCTGGTACTCGAGCAATTCATCCGCTGGCACCACTGCCACCGCAGCCTCTCGGAGCACACCGAGCCGCTCAACTACCTCCTGCTCGTCGCCGACGGCCTCCACAACTTCATCGGTGGCCTCGCGGTGGCCGGCGCCTTCGTCATCGACGTGCGCGTCGGGATCGGCGCCTGGCTCGCAGCGGCGGCCCACGAGATCCCGCAGGAGCTGGGCGACTTCGGCGTCCTCGTCCACGGCGGCTGGGGGCCACGCAAGGCGCTCCTCTACAACCTGCTCTCGGGCTTGACCTTCCTCGTCGGCGGGGTGGTGGCCTGGCTCCTCGCCCGGCAGCTCGACGTGGCGCTGCTGCTCCCCTTTGCCGCAGGCAATTTCGTCTACATCGCCGCGTCCGATCTCATCCCCGAGGTCAACCGCCACGAGCGCTGGCAGATCAACCTCCTCCACTTCGCCGCCTTCGCCACGGGACTCGGTCTGCTCCTGGCGATCCGGCTGCTCGCATCCGGCTAGAATCCCCCGCCATTCCGGGCGCAGGAGGAGCAGCGTGGAAAAGAGGGTCTTCGTCACCGGTGGCGCCGGCGGCTTCGGCAGGGCGCTCGCCGAGCGCTACGCGCAAGCGGGCTGGCGGGTCTGCATCGGCGACATCCACGAGGCCCGCGGCGCGGAGACCCTTGCCGCACTCCAGCGCGACACCGAGGCGATCTTCCTGCGCTGCGACGTGCGGCAGGAGGCCGAGCTGGTCGCGGCGCGGGACCGGCTGGAGAGGAGCTGGGGCGGCGTCGACGTGGTGATCAACAACGCCGGCGTGGCGATGGCCGGCGCCATCGACCAGGTGGCCCTCGACGATTGGCAGTGGATCCTCGACATCAACCTGCTCGGCGTAGTGCGGAGCTGCAGGGTCTTCACCCCGCTCTTCAAGCGGCAGCGCAGCGGCCATTTCGTCAACGTCGCCTCGATGGCGGGGCTCCTCGACGTGCCGTACATGAGCAGCTACAACGCCACCAAGGCCGCCGTCGTCTCACTCTCCGAGACGCTGCAGAACGAGCTCGTCGACGAGGGGATCGGCGTCACGGTGGTCTGCCCCTCCTTCTTCGAGACCAACCTCCACGAGGCGCTGCGCACGCCCGATCCCGCCTTCCAGCCGGTGATGCGAAAGATGCTGGCGCGCTCGCCCCTCACCGCGGCGCAGATCGCCGACCAGACCTTCCGCGCGGTGGAAGCCGGGGCGTTCTACGTGCTGCCCCACGGCGAGGGACGGGCCGCGTGGTTCCTCAAGCGCCTCGCGCCGCGGCGCCTCTACGCGCAGGTGCTCCGCTCCCAGGTCCGGAAGTTCGCGCCGCGCTCGGGCTGAGCCCCCCGGGTCTCAAAACGCAAAGCCGTCTTGCGCGCGCAACGCGCCACCTTGTCCGCTCGCCCCGCGCCAGCGGGGCAAGTGGGCAACGTACGAGATCACCGGCTCCGCAGGAAGGCGCCTGCGAGGCGGGCAGGCGCCGTGGCGCCGCCCAGGTATTCGTCGTCCCGGTCCCGGACGCCCATGCGCCCGCGGGCGTGGCAGCCGTTGCAGCCGCCGACCTCCGCCAGGTAGGCGCCCCAGGCCACCGGGTCGGCGCGGTCCGGCTCGGGCACCTTCTCCACCGGATCCTCGCGGCCGGCGCCGAGGGAGAGGGCGAGGTTCATCATGAAGGGCACGTCGTTCTCGCGCCGCGGGGTGGCGGGTTTCGCCGCCGGCACCGTGCGCAGGTAGGCGACGATCGAGCGCACGTCCTCGTCGGAGAGATGGCGGTAGGAGCCCCAGGGCATCACCGGCAGGAGGAAGCTGCCGTCGCGGCCGACGCCGTCGCGGATGGCGCGGACGATCTCGTCGTCGCTCCAGGCGCCGAGGCCCGTCTCCACGTCGGCGGTGAGGTTGGGCATCCAGACCCCGAGCTTGCCGTCCTGCATCCAGTTGCCGCCGGCGAGGTAGCCGTCGTGGCGCGGGGGCAGGAGCATGTCGCCCTCCGGCCTGCTGGTGTGGCAGGCCCCACAGGCGGCGACGTGGTCGACGAGGTAGCGGCCCCGCTCGATCCGGGCGGCGCTGGCCTCGATCGGCGCCAGCGAGACCTCGCGGACGTACCTCGCGGTGCAGGCGAAGGCGCCGAGGGCGAGGACGACGAAGGTGATGCGTCGGATCACGGGGGGCTCCTTGCGTCTACGGTAGCGGCCTAGACCCTGCCGCAGGCTGCGCCATCGTCTGCTACCCTCGCGCGGCCTCCGCAGGGTACGCGAGGCATCGGGAGTCGAGGTACCGCCCATGAGCAAGATCGTCTATTCGACCGACCCTGCGCTGCAGGCGCGTTGCCCGCGGTGCAAGGAGCTCGAGATCTCCTGCACCTGCGCGCCGACGCCGAAGGTGGTCGAGCCGCCGACCGTGGCGAAGCTCCGCCTCGAGAAGTCGGGGCGCGGCGGCAAGGCGGTCACCGTGATCTTCGACCTGCCCAACGATCCCGCGTGGCTCAAGGAGCTCGCCGGCAAGCTCAAGAAGGCCTGCGGCGTCGGCGGCACCGCAGGCGCGGGCCGGATCGAGATCCAGGGCGATCAGCGGGAGAAGCTCCGCGAGGTTCTGCCGAAGCACGGCTTCAAGACGGTGAAGGGCTGAGCGGCTACCTCAAGCCGAGGTGGAGTTCGAAGCGCCCGTTGTCCGAGCGGAGCCCGGCGGGCCCGTGCAGGTCTGCCGCCGCTGCGATCTCGCCGGCGAATACCAGCGCCCCGTCCGCCCACACCTTCAAGAGCGTTCCATGGAGCGCTGCGCGAAGCTCGTGCTCGCCGTCTCGAGGCTCGATCGGCGGGAGGTCCGTGAAAGGTGGGGCCAGCTCCTCGTAGCCGTCGACGCCGCAGTCGACGTGCCGACTCGCGTCCGGGTTGGTCTTCCGCAGGATGCGAATGGCAGGCGTCGGGGCGACCTCCCACACGACGTAGAGAAGGTTGCAGGAATCCAGCGCGCGGAGCTTGAGCCCGATCTGCCGGCGCAGCTGCCCGGAGGCGAGGGGCGCCTCTTGCGGCGTGGGCCCCAGGTAGCGAAAGACGAGCTGCGCGTCGTCGCCGGCCGGCCCTCGGGAGACAGCACGGACCTTGGGATCCCGGATCAGCAGCGAACCGTCCGCGGTTTCATCGATCGTACCGAGGGTCACGTCGAGCGCCGCCAGGTCGAGCCATCTCCGCTCGGCCTCGACCACCGGCCCAGCTGCAGCGGTGTCGATCGTGCCGCAGCCGGATAGAAGCGCAGTGGCGAGCGCTACGAGCCCAGCAGCCCATCCAGCGCGGCGAGCCGCGCCGCGAGGCCCGCCTCCTCCACCCGCAGCCGTGCCCACTCGAACCAGAGGGCGTCGGCAAAGCGGCGAAGGCGCGAGGATTCGAGATCCTGCACCGCCTCCTGGCGCGCCTGCAGGTCCGCGAGGAGCACCTGCGCCTCGGCGAGGCGCTGCCGCTCCACACCGCGCACGGCGATCAGCTCCCGGCGAAGTTCTTCCGCACGGCCGGCGGTACCGCCCTCTCCGGAAGCCACCCACGCCCTGCGGGCATCCGCCGCCCTGTTGTGGGCCGCTCGCTGGAAGGGCTGACCGAAGCTCCAGCCCACCGAGAGGAGAGCGAAGATCGGAACCTCCCGCGCGTCCCCGATGACCTGATCGTAGCCGCCGCGAATCCCGACCTCCCACGCCGTCGCCTCCCGTACGTCGGCTTCCGCCGCAGCCAGGGCGGCGTCCGCCTCGAGAAAGGTGCGCCGCAGCTCGCCGAGGGACCGACCTCCGCTGTCCGGCGCGTTGTCCCGCTCTGCGGCGAGCCTCGCATCGGCGGCGCGGCTGCGCAAATCGGCCACGCGCAACTGGGTGGCGTTCAGTTCCTCGAGGCCGGCGCGCCCCGCCTCCACCTCGTCGCGAACCTCCCGCAACCGGGCCTCCGCCTGCGGCAGTAGCTCGTCGAGCACCTGGAGCTGCGCGGCAGCGGCCGCCCCGACCCCGGCCTCGCGTCCGGCGTCGAGGTAGGCTTCGAGGTGCTGGAGCGCCAGGTACCGCCTGCAATCTGCTGCGGCGGCGTCGTCGGTGACCAGCCCCCGATAGAGGTCGGCGAAGTCGTAGCGAAGGCCCACGGTGACCCGGAGGCCGGTCTCGAAGGCGACGTTCGAGTCGCCCGTCAGCTCCGAGCCGGCATTGACCAGCCCCGCGCTGCCGAAGAGCTCGGGGGCGACGAGGACCGCCGCCTGCGCAGCGGCGATGTTGTCCACGTAGGAGCAGTAGGGATCGTCGGCATGCGCCGACGCCGGGGCCGCCGCGAGCAAGGCAGTGGCTGCGAGAAAGGTGAGGATTCTCATAGGAAGAGGGGCGCCCGGCCCGCGTGGAGGACCTGCTCCTCCGCCCAGCGGGGCTCACGCAGATCGAGCTCGACCATCAGGCCGCGCATCAGGCGGTTGCTGAGCGGGTGCTTCACCACCACCTCGCCCTCGAGGACCCGGACCACCTTGCCGACGCGGCGGCACCAGACGATCGCCAGGCTGCACCCGTGGATCGTCGAGCCCGGCGTCACCGAGCCGAGGTTCTCGTAGGGGACGAAGGCGATGGTGGTCTTCTCGTCGATCGCCTTGAGGTAGGGCGAGTCCTGGATCGTCTGGAGGATCTTGTCGAACTGCGCCAGGGAGCGATCCGTCGCCTCGATCCGGCGCTCGATCGCACGGATGCGTCCCCGCGCAGCGGCGGCTGCCCGCTGCGAGTCGAGGAAGTGGCGCTGCTGCATCATCACTTCCTGGCTCGACGAGACGCCGGCCACCGGCTTGCCCGAGTCGATCGCCTTTTTCGCCGACTCGAGGGCCGAGACCTGCCCCTGCAGCTCGTTCCGGCGCGAGACCAGGTCCGCACCGGTCTGCCCGAGCCCGAGGTTGCTCCGCGAGATCTGGCCGAGGAGGTAGGCGTTCTCGACGTACTCGTCCTTCGGGAGGACCTTCGCCTCGTAGGCACGGTCAAGGTCGGCCCGCGAGAGGCTCTGGTAGGCCTCCGCCGAGCCGGCGATCTCGCGCGACGACTGCTCGTAGCTACGAACCAGCTTCGTGTACCTGCCCAGATCGGCACGCGCGCGGTTGAGCTCCGACTCCAGCGACCGTGCGAAGTCCTGCTGGAAGCCCTCCTCCAGCTCCGCCGTCCGCTTCGCGTCCTCGAGCTCCTCCTCCAGGCCGAGCTTCTCCGCCAGGAGCGTCTCCCTGGCGTGGTTCTGCTGGGCGAATTGCGCGCTCAGCTGCAGCACGCGCTCGTCCGTCGGCGAGACGATCGCCGGCGCGAGCCAGCCGGTGCTCACCAGGTAGAAGGCGTTGATCGCGAAGTACGAGAGCAGTCCCACGAGGATCGCGGTGAGCGCCGCGAAGCCGACCAATTTGTAGGCGGTGACCGCCAGCTCGTTGAACGAGCGGATGTACGTTTTTCCAGCCATCGGGGTCTTGCCTCGTTACGTCGCGGGGCCCACGTCGAGTCGGTCGACGGCGGCCTGCTCTTCCTGCTCCTGCTCGGCCGGCGCCGGCTTGCCCCGCGTCTCCCAGCTACCGGAGTCGAGGGTGAAGAACGCCAGCGGCGTGAGCAGCAGGTAGGTCACCGGCATCAGGGCGGCCATGGAGAGAAACCAGATCGGCGAGACCCGCATCTCGGGCGGCATGTCGCGCGTCTTCAGCCAGTAGATGGTGCCGAGCAGCGCCAGGATCCCGGCGTGCAGCATCGTGAGCGGCCAGAAGGACTGCGACGCCAGCGACTCCACCACCATCACCGGATAGGCGACCAGCATGGCAAAGGTGGCGAAGTAGTGGATCGCGACCACCGGGTGGAGCTTCCACGCATGCGAGAGCCCGCCTATGTAGTCGATCAGGTTGGACCTGCGCCAGCGCAGCTGCTGCGAGAAGTATTTGGTGAGGGTGGGCGGCGCCACGGTGTAGCTCACCGCGTCCAGCGTCATCACCGTCTGCCAGCCCGCCTTGACGATCTGGCGGGTGAGGAAGCGATCCTCGCCGTATTTGATCGGCACGCCGAGGACGCTGCGGTCCTCGAGGATCGGCTCGAGCTCGAGCAGCACGTGACGCCGGTAGGCGGTGAGGCAACCGGAGAGGCACATCACCGAGCGGAAAACGCGCTCGAGTTCCTTCAGGTATTCGTAGCCGAACCAGTATTTGATCGCCTGCATGCGGGTGAGCCAGTTCTCGTTCACGTTGATCACGTGGACGCGGCCACCCACCGCGGCGATCTTCGGATCGGTGAAGCGCGCCACGAGCTCGCGCACCGCCTTCTGGTCCACCACGACGTCCGAGTCGACCGAGACGATGATCTCCGCCTCGGTGCGACGGACCGCGTGGTTGATCGAGCGGCGCTTGCCCATGTTCTCCGGGTTGCGGAGGACGGTGACGCGGTCGCTCTCCCGCGCCGCCCTCCAGGCCCAGCTGTGGCTGTCGTCGGTGGAGCAATCGTCGACGACGACGATCCGCAAGCGGTCGGCAGGGTAGTCCTGCGCGAGCAGCGAGTGGATGGTGCGGTAGATGCCCTCGCCCTCATTGAACATCGGCACGACGATGGCCACCGAAGGCTCGCGGCCCTCGATCTCCATGCGCTCGTCGAAGCTCGCGCCACGAATCCGCCGGAGCCAGCGGCCCAGGAAGTAGCGATTCACGAAGACGAGGAGGACCAGCAGGTGGACGAAGACGACGACCATCAGGACCTGCTGCCCGTTCCGAGGCTCACCACCCGAACCACCCTTCTCCCCCTGCCATCCACGCCCGATTTTTTGCGGCACCCTCAAAAATCTGCCGCGCGTTCAACACAATTTGCCGCTCGATGTCAAAGGGCCCGACGGAAGCCGCCGGCGGGCCCAACGCCAACGGCGGGGGCGACGTGCCCCGGGAGCGGCAGGCTGTCGGGGGGATGACAGCAAGAAGCGCGCCGGCTCGGAGCCGAGCGGGTGGGATACGGGCCACCGCTTGCGCAAGTGGGCTGCCCGTTCGTCGGCCGGACTTCTCAGACGAGCTGGTCGCCAGGTGCCGGCTCGATCCGCTCGGGCGCCGGCGGCGGCTCCGCCAGGAGCGCCAGCAGGTTGCCCTCGATCGTCTTGCAGATCTGCTCGAGGGGCAGATGACTCAGGTTGCTCTCGGAGAACGGATCCTGGAGCTCGACCGCGATCTCGTCGATCGCCAGGAGCGGGTAGGCGACGAGCGCCGTGATCACCGCCGGCAGCCAGATGGCGTCCCCCACCACGGCGAACGGCAGCCAGAAGAGATAGAGCATGACGAAGCGGCGGAGCTTCACCGTGTGGATGTACGGCAGCGGCGTCTTGAGGATGCGCTCGCAGCCGCCCAGGTGATCGATGAGCCGCGCCCGCTCGTTCTCGGCGCCGAGGAAGGCGAAGCGCTCCATGCCGCCGGCGTCGACTGCGTCGCGCAGCAGGGCCGCCATCCGGCCGGCGGTGAACGTCGGCATGTGCTGGGAAGCGAGGATGGCGCGGGCCTGCTGGGCGCCGAGGAGCCGCTCCAGCTCCGGGGCGACGCGCTGGCCCCGCAGGCTGCGCCGGCAGACGTGGGGGAAGGCGGCGGCCCAGCGCGTGAAGGCCTCCCGCCACCGCGCGTCCGGCGGCCCCCAGGTGAGGCCTGCGATGGCGAGGTTTCGCGACTGGTTGACGATGCCGCCCCAGAGTTTGCGTGCCTCCCACCAGCGGTCGTAGCTCGCGTTGGTGCGGAAGACGAGGAGCAGCACGAGCATCGCCGCCGTGAACTGGGCGGGCACGGCGCCGAGGCGCTCCCAGGCGAAGACCTGGTGCACGAGCCCCACCAGCAGGCCGTAGACGGCCATTCCGAGGATGCGCGGCACCACGAGCGGGGTGACCGAGCCCGCCCAGGTGAAGACGTCCTTCCAGAAGGCGCGCTCGCGCTCGAGTACCACGGAACCCATCGTCCCAAGGGTTCGGATGGGGTGGAGCATCCGCAACGCCGAACAGCCCCCCCACGAACGGTAGACGTCATCGGAGCGGGCGGGCATCTTGTACCGCCACGAGGAGGGCTCCTTGAGCGACACCAGGGTAAGTGCCGACGAGGCACTCGCGCGGCTCCGCGCAGGGAACCAGCGCTTCGTACAGAACAAGCAGACCGAGCCCGCGCTGGGGCCGAGCGCGCGCAAGGAGCTGGTCGCGGGACAGAATCCCTTCGCGATCGTCCTCTCCTGCTCCGACTCGCGGGTGCCCTCCGAACTCGTCTTCGACCAGGGCCTCGGCGACCTGTTCGTGATCCGCGTCGCCGGCAACGTCGTCGCCCCCTCGCTGGTGGGGAGCGCCGAGTTCGCCGCCGCAACCTTCGGCACCCGCCTCGTGGTGGTGATGGGCC
Organism: Vulgatibacter sp.; assembly: GCF_041687135.1. Lineage (NCBI taxonomy): Bacteria > Pseudomonadati > Myxococcota > Myxococcia > Myxococcales > Vulgatibacteraceae > Vulgatibacter > Vulgatibacter sp. Next base: position 28,306 of record NZ_JAWLCN010000004.1, read on the forward strand.
ACAGCAGCTGCGGCGCGATCAAGGCGACCCTCGATGCGGTCCGCCACGGCGTCGCCGCCCCCTCGGACAACATCCGCGACATCGTCGAGCGCTGCCGCGCCTCGGTGGAGACGGTGGTGAGCGCGGTCGGCAGCGGCAGCGACGAACGGGCCCTCCTCCACGAGTCGATTCGCGCCAACGTCCGCAACTCCTGCGATCACCTCCGCCACGGCAGCCGGCTCCTCGAGCAGCTGATCCGCGACGACGGACTCAAGGTGGTCGGCGCCGAGTACTCCCTCGAGACGGGGAAGGTGGACTTCTTCGACGAACGCTGAAGCGGTGGGGCCGGCGCCGGGCGACTCGCGCGGCCCTACCCGGCGTCATCGCGTCGCGGCACGGGCCGGCGTCGACCGCTCGCCCGTCAAGCTCGTGTAGATGGACGCCGTCAGCCAGTCGCTGCTGACGAAGACCTTCCCCAGCTTCTCGTCCCACTCCCGGGTCGGACGCGCCGCCTGCACCTGCTCGAGGGTCTTCCCTGCGGCGATGGCGGCCTGGACGCGGTCGCGAATCGTCTGGAGCATCTCCCTGTACCGCTGCAGCTCCTTCTTCGTCGCCACGGGGCCGTGGCCCGGGATGATCTTCGTCTTCTCGTCCGCCAGCGAGAGGACCAGGTCCGCCGCAGCGATGACCCCGTCGACCGATCCCCCGGAGATCACGTCGATCAGCGGAAATCCGCCTTCGAAGTAGACGTCGCCCATGTGGAAGACGTTGGCCTTCTTCCACTGCACGATGGCGTCGCCATCCGTATGCGCGTGCTCGACGTGGAAGACGCGGATCTCCTCCTCGTCCCAATGGAAGGTCAGGGTGCCGTCGAACGTGACCGGCGGCAGCGCCCCGGCAGGCGCAGGCTCGGTCATGCGCTTCTGGGGTCCCCTCTCGCGCGGAAAACCGAAGAAGGGATTGAGCTGCTCGTTCGACATGCGCTTGCGTACGTTGTCGTGCGCGAGGACGACGCTGCCCGCGCTGGAAAGGAGTTCGTTTCCGCCCGTGTGATCGGAATGCCAGTGGGTGTTGACGACGAACCGGATCGGGCCGGGGTGGATCGCTCCCACCGCTGCGCGGATCTTCTGGTTGAGGACGGCGTACTTGTCGTCGACGAGGAAGACGCCATCCCTCCCCGCGAACAAGCCGATGTTCCCACCGGCGCCGACCAGCATGTGGACGCCGCCAGCGACGGGCACCGTCTCGATCTCCACGTGGTCCAGTGGCCCATCGGCTCTAGCGCCCGGGGCCAGGGAAAGGACCATCGACAAGGACAAACCCGTCAGAACTCGCATCATGACGCTCGTGCTCCGATTCGTTGGTTTCGCCCAGCCCTGCAGCCTTCGCTGCAGCGGGGACGAACGGAGGCTAGGGGGCGGGTCGCTCGCCAGCTATGACATAGCGCCCTCGTTTTCTGCCAAACCGGGCAGCGGTCTCGGGAGCAGCTGCCCGATCGGCTCGCGCCGGGGCGTCGCGGCGATTATCTCGAGACGAGTTCAATCCTGCGTGGAGGGTTCGCGTGCGCAAGCGAAGGACCATCGGCTTCGTGCTCTTCGACGGCGTGGCTGCGTTGAACGTCAGCGGCCCCGCTGAGGTCTTCGCCCTGGCCAATCTGCTGGCGGGCCCGGCCGAGCGTGCGTACGACATCCTCTTCCTCTCGGAAGCGGGAGGTCCCATCCGCGCTTCCAGCGGCATCGTCCTCGAGACACGTGCGCTTGCGTCGCTCGACCCGGCGGAACTCGACACCCTCCTCGTCTCCGGCGGACGAAACGTAGCTGCCATCGGCCCCGCCGCGCCGCTCGTCGCCTGGATCCAGCACGCCGCCGGATTCGCGCGCCGCACCTGCAGCATCTGCAACGGCGCGTTCCTCCTGGCGGCTGCCGGCCTGCTCGACGGAAGGCGCGCGGTCACCCACTGGTGCGAGGTCGAGGCGCTCCGGGCCGCCTATCCCCAGGTGCGCGTGGAGCTCGATCCGATCCACCTCCAGGACGGGCCGATCTGGACGTCTGCGGGGATGACCGCCGGGATCGATCTCGCGCTGGCCCTGCTCGAGGAGGACCACGGCCGCCGCCTCAGCCTGGCGGTGGCAAAGGAGCTCGTCGTCTTCCTGCGCCGGCCTGCCGGGCAGGCGCAGTTCAGCAGCGCGCTCGCAGCACAGACCCGACTCGGCACGCTCCCGCCGGACTCCAGGCTCGCCGAGCTCCCCAGCTGGATCATGGAGAACCTGCAGGCGGATCTCGGCGTCGAAGCGCTTGCGCGCGCTGTCGGCATGGCGCCCAGAACCTTCGCGCGCTCGTTCGCACGGACCCATGGCGGCACGCCGGCCAGGCTGGTGCACGACCTCCGGGTGGAGGCGGCCTGCAGGCATCTCGAGGAGCCGAGCCTCGAGATCAAGGAGATCGCCTACCTCTGCGGCTTCGCGAACGAAGAGCGGATGCGGCGCGCATTCCTGCGCCGGCTGGGCGTGCCTCCCGCAACCTACCGCGAGCGCTTCGGCCCGGTAGCCACCAGGCCGGCCCGGGCCGGGGCAGCCGGCCCCCGCGGTGGCCTGTTGGTTGATCTAGCCAAGCCACATGGCTAATTTTTGCGGATGAAGGCGATGGTCAACGTGCACGAGGCCAAGACCCAGCTCTCCAGGCTGCTCGAGCGCGCGCATGCAGGTGAAGAGGTCGTCATCGCGAAAGGCGGCAAGCCCTACGCGCGCCTCTGCCCGCTCGAGTCGCCCCCGCCGCGCCAGCCTGGTTTCCTTCGGGGCGAAGTCGATTCGCGCTTCTTCGAGCCGCTGCCGGAGGACGAGCTCGAGGCCTGGGAGAAGTGAAGTACCTGCTCGATACCCACGCCTTCCTGTGGTGGGCTTTCGATGCCCCCGAGCTCTCCCCGACCGCCCGGGCGCTCATCGCCGACCGCAGCAACGTCGTCTACGTCTCGAGCGCCAGTGCCTGGGAAATTGCGACCAAGCACCGCCTCGGGCGGCTTGCCGCAGCTGCCGTCCTCCTGCAGGACGTCGCCGGCTGGGTTCAGAAGGCCGGGCTCTCGGAGCTGCCGATCGGCCTGCTCCACGCGCAGCGGGCGGGTAGCTTCCCGCAGCCGCACCGCGATCCCTTCGACCGGATCATCGCCGCCCAGAGCGTCGTGGAGCAGGTACCGGTGATCGGGCGGGACGAAGCGCTGCGGGGCTTCGGCGTCCAGCTCGTCTGGTGAGCTGGCGGGGAGCAAGCCCACCGACACCAACAGGGCGTTGCGGGTCACCCCGCGGGGCAGCAAATGGTCGGGGCGGCGCCGCGCCGCTCGGCACGGTGCGCGTCGCTCCACGAAAGGCAGGCGCCAGATGGCACGGAAGACCGATCTGCCCCCGCGCGTGCAGCGGAACGTCTACCCGGCCCCCGGGCATCGCTTCTCCCGGGCGAAGATCGGCAGGACCTGGAAGGACTCGACCCCCGACTACCCGCCGATGCAGCAGGCGCCGCCCGGAGCGCCGAACGTGGTCGTGGTGCTGCTCGACGACGCCGGCTACGGCGTCGCCAGCGCCTACGGCGGGCTGGTGCGGACGCCGACCGCGGAGAAGCTGGCTGCAGCGGGCCTGCAGTACTGCCAGTTCCACACCACCGCGCTCTGTGCGCCGACGCGGGCCGCGCTGCTCACCGGGCGCAACCACCACTCGGTCTCCCAGGGCGTCGTTGCCGAAATGGCGACCGGGTTCCCGGGGTATGCGGGGATCATCCCGAGGAGCACGGCCTTCGTCTCCGAGATCCTGTCGCAGAACGGCTACGCCACCGGCTGGTGGGGCAAGAACCACAACGTCCCGGAGAACGCCAAAGGGCCCGCGGGACCGTTCCACAACTGGCCGCTGCGACGTGGCTTCGACTATTTCTACGGCTTCCTCGGCGGCGAGACCGACAACTTCCATCCCCTGCTCTTCCGCGGAAACGCGCCGGTAGAGGTCGGAAAGCGGCCGGAGGAGGGCTACCACCTCACCACCGACCTGGCGGACGACTGCATCGCCTGGATGCGCAACCAGAAGGCGATGGCGCCAGAGCGCCCCTTCTTCGTGCACTTCGCGCCGGTTGCGGCCCACGGCCCCCACCAGCCGCCCCTCCACTGGCGGGGCCGCAACGCCGGCCGCTTCGACGGGGGCTGGGATCGCTACCGCGAGGAGGTCCACCGGCGGCAGCTCGAGATGGGCGTGGTTCCGCCCGGCACGAAGCTGACGCAGCGGCCCGCCGAGGTCCCCGCGTGGGAGAGCCTCGGCGACGACGAGCGGCGGCTCTTCGCCCGGCAGATGGAGAACTTCGCCGACTTCCACGAGCACACCGACCACGAAATCGGCAGGCTCGTCACCGCTCTCGAAGAGCTGGGCGAGTTCGAGAACACGCTCTTCCTCTACATCCTGGGAGACAACGGCTCGAGCGCCGAGGGGGGGCTGCAGGGCACGCTCAACGAGGTGGCGGGCATGAGCGGCGTCGCCTACCCCCTCGATACGGCACTGGCCCGCATCGACGAGATCGGCCTGCCCGGGACCACGCCGCTCTATGCGGTGGGGTGGGCCTGGGCGGGCGACACGCCCTTCCAGTGGATGAAGCAGGTGGCGTCGCATTTCGGGGGGACGCGCAACGGCCTCGTCGTCTCGTGGCCCGCCTGGATCGCCGACAAGGGCGCCAAGCGCTTCCAGTTCCACCACGTGATCGACGTGGTGCCGACCATCCTCGAGGTGGCCGGGATCAGCGAGCCGACGATGATCGACGGCGTCGCCCAGAAGCCGATCGAAGGCACGAGCATGGCGTACACCTTCGATCGCGAGAACGCCGACGCGCCCAGCACGCGAACGACGCAGTACTTCGAGATGCTGGGCAACCGCGCGCTCTACAGCGACGGCTGGATCGCCAGTTGCCGGCACGGGAGGCTGCCCTGGGTCACGACGGGCAGCGCGGATTTCGACGAGGATCGCTGGGAGCTCTACAACGTGGCGGACGACTTCAGCCAGTCGGAGGACCTGGCGGAGCGGTACCCGGAGAAGCTGCGGGCGCTGCAGGAACTCTTCCTCGTGGAAGCGGCGAAATACGACGTCTTGCCCCTCGATGATCGCTTCGCCGCGCGCACCGACGTGACCCTTCGCGGCAATTGGTTCACCGGCCGCAGGGAGATCGTGCTTCCCGGCACGCTCACGCGTCTCCCGGAGGGGAGCGCGCCGAAGCTGAGCAACGTCGACCACACGCTGGTCGTGACCGTCGACGTCCCGGACGAGGGTGCGGAGGGCGTGCTGATCGCCATGGGCGGCGACAGCGCCGGCTGGTCGCTCTTCGTGGACGGCGGCAGGCTGCGCTACCACTACAACCGGTACGACATCGACCGGTACGACGTCGTCGCGGACGGGCCGCTCCCCCGTGGCCGGGCGGAGATCCGTCTCGACTTCGTCTGCGACGCCGCGAGCAGCCCCGGCGGCCCCGCGACGGTCCGGCTCTCCTGCAATGGTACGCCGGTGGCACAGGGCCGCATCGAGCGCCAGGTCCGCGGCAACTTCGGCGGTTTCGGATGCCTGGACGTGGGCAGGGACAGCGGCTCTCCCGTGTGGCCCGGCTATCGCTCCCGGCTGCCGTTCGTCTTCCGCGGCCGGATCGAGAACGTGCGGCTCGAGCTCGGCGACGCGGCGGAGCGCACGACCGGGGAGCTCCTCGAGGAGCACCTGAGGGGCGACTGATGTGTCGATCCGGCCCGTTTCACGAGGTCCCCGCAAGGCCGCCTGCGCCATGACCGTCGAGAGCCTCGGCCTGCACGAGCTGCTCCAGTTGCTGCTCGCGATCGCGGTCTCGTTTCTGCTCGCGCTTCCACTGGGATGGGAGCGGAAGACCGTGTCGGAAGCGGTCGTGGGGCTGCGGGTCCTGCCGCTCGTCTCGGTCAGCGCGTGCATCTTCGTGATCCTCGGGCGGCTCGTCTTCGCCGGCGAGGATTCCACTTCGCAGGGCTACGTGCTGCACGGCCTGATGGCCGGGATCGGCTTCATCGGCGCGGGTGCGATCGTCAAGGACGACGAGGAAGCCCACGGCCTCGCCACGGCGGCTGCCGTCTGGGCCACCGGCGCCATCGGGGCGTCCGTGGCCTACGGCTACTACGTCCTCGCGGTCGCGCTCTGCGCCGTCAGCCTCTTCATCCTCGAAGGCGTGCCATGGATCCTGCGCGCATTCGGCGCCGACCGCTCGGCGCACGCACGCGGAAAGGGAAGGTGAAGTCCCGCGATGTTCGGCGCGCTCACCACCCCCGACCAGCACGGCGGCGACGTCGCGTTGGCGCTCGTCGCGGCCTATCTGCTCGCGCTCCCGCTCGGTTGGGAGCGAAAGGCCAGGGGAACGGGTGGGGTCGGCTTGCGGACCATGCCGCTGGTCTCCGTGGCGACCTGCGCCTACCTCCTGCTGAGCCGCTTCGTCTACGAGAGCGGGATCTTCGACGCCGATGGGCTCGCACGCGCGATGCGAGCGGTGATGACCGGCATCGGCTTCATCGGCGGCGGCGCCATCCTCAAACACGCGAGGGGCGTACGCGGGGTCGTCGGGGTCACCACCGCTGCGAGCATCTGGACGACGGGCGCGATCGGCGCTTCGGTCGCGCACGGCTACTACTCGCTCGCGGTCGTGCTGGCGCTCACCGCCCTGCTCGTCATCTCCTTCACCGGCAGGCTCGCGCGCACAGCTCCGGCGATCGACAGGGAGCGATAGACGCGCAGGCAAAGCGTCACGTGCGGGCGACGCGCCTCACGCCCGTTCGCTTGAGCATCCAGGCAAGCGGGAAGAGAAGGGCGAACTGCAGCAGCGACGCGACGACGAGCATGAGCACCGCGTCCGGATCTCCGAGCCCCTGGGTGGCGACGACCATCGCCGCAGCGATGTTGCGCTGTGCCGTCCCGAAGCCCAGGACCACGTCCCCGCCGCGGTACTCGCGGCCCAGCAAGTAGCCGATCGCGAAGGCGCCGAGGATCACCACGAGCGGCGCCAGGATCGCCCCCTCGCCGATCAAGCGCCCCAATCCCCTGGCGCTCGCGGCGACCGTCGCTAGGATCACCGTCACCAGGGCCACCGTCGAGGCCCTGCCTGCCCAGGGCTGCAGCCGCTCCGCCAGGGCCCGCTTGCGCGCCCGGAGCAGCAACCCGGCGGCCATGGGAAGGAGCATCGTGACGAGCAGCGGGAGCGCGACCGCGATCGGGCTCACCCTGGCGCCCGGCACGACCAGTGGCACCACGAACGGCATGTAGAACACGGTGATGGGGAGCAAAAGCATCAGCAGCGAGGCGCTCAAAGGGACGTTGCCGTGCGCCGCTCTGGTGAGCTTGAGCAGGATCGGGGCGCCTGCCGCGGTGGCGAGAAGCATGACGCCGCTCGCGTACGAGGGGGACAGCGGCAGCGCGCGGATCGTGGCGAGCGCGAGCAACGGCACCAGGACGAAATTCGCGAGCAGCGCACGGATCACCGCGCGGGCGTCGCGCATCGGGGTGAAGAGGTGGTGCAGCGTGTGGCCGAGGCCCGCGGCGAGCATCGTGCTCACCGAGAACGCCAGCACCGCAATGCTCGCAAGCTCTCGGAAGAATCCGGCCATCGCGGCGTCCCTGCCTCCTCGCTCGAAGTTCACGCCGCGCCCGCGGCTCCGCAAGGCGCGGCGGCCGGCGCAAGCAGGCGTTGCTTCTCCCAGCCGTTTGCCGGTCGAAGGACGAGGCGCCGGACGAGAAAGAGCCCCGTAGGCGAGGTGCTTTGGGGTCGAGGTCCGAAGCTGGCCAGACGCAGGCCGAGCCCTGTGCCACCCTTGGGACCGATGGAGACGATCGAAGAAGAGACCTGCTACCGCGCCGTCACGAGCCGCGACCGCCGCTTCGAGGGCCGGTTCGTCCTGGCGGTTACCAGCACCCGGATCTACTGCAGGGTCGGCTGCCCCGCACGCATGCCGCTCCGAGCGAACATGCGCTTCTTCCCCAGCGCGGCCGCGGCGGAGGAGCAGGGTTTTCGCGCTTGCCTGCGCTGCAGACCGGATCGCGTCGCAGACCTCGCAAGCACATCCTCCACCGTCGGTCGGGCGATGCGCCTGATCGGCGAGTCTCCCCTCGCGCCTTCCAGCATCCCGGCCCTCGCTGGCCGCCTCGGCATCGGCGATCGCCACCTCCGACGGCTCTTCGCCACCCACCTCGGAGCTTCGCCCTCCTCCGTTGCCAGGACCCGCCGCCTCCACTTCGCCCGCAAGCTGCTCGAGGAGACCGGGCTTTCGGCATCCGAGGTGGCATTCGCTGCCGGGTTCGGCAGCGTTCGCCGCTTCAACGACGCAATGCGCTCCGCCTTCGGCAGGACGCCGACGCAGCTACGCGGGCGAGCCGTGCCTGCACGCGAAGCGGGCGTGCGGCTCCGGCTCCCCTACAAGCCACCGTTCGACTGGCGCGCGATGCTCGCCTTCCTGCAGCCGAGAGCCATCCCCGGTGTCGAGGAGGTGAGCGAGAGCTGGCGACGCACGATGCCCGGCGGCGCGATCGAGGTCTCGGCGGTGGAAGGGGCCCTCCTGCTCCGCGTGGAGGGCTGCTCGTCGCGGGAGCTTCTCCCCATCGTCGAAGGTGTCAAACGGGTCTTCGATCTGCGAACCGATCCCCTTCCCATCGCAGAGGCGCTCGGAGCGGATCCGCTCCTCGGTGCGATGGTGGCGCAGCGCCCCGGGCTTCGGGTTCCCGGCGCGTGGGATCCATTCGAGCTGGCGGTGCGGGCCGTCCTCGGGCAGCAGGTGAGCGTCGCGGGGGCGACCACGCTCGCCGGCAGGCTGGTCCGGCGCTACGGGACGCCGGAGGGCGCAGGCTGGCTCTTCCCTGCGCCGGCAGTGCTCGTCGACTTCAGGGCAGAGGGAATGCCGGAGGCGCGTGCGGAGGCGATCCGCGGCCTCGCCAGGGCCGCGGTCGAAGGACGGGATCTCACCGGGGCGGAGGTGCTCCTGGGGATCCGCGGGATTGGCCCGTGGACCGCGGCCTACGTCGCGATGCGCAGCGGCGACCCCGACGCCTTTCCGTCGGGTGATCTCGGCCTGCGCAAGGCGTGCGGCGGCACCCTGCCCGACGTGGAGCGCTGGCGGCCGTGGAGGGCCTACGCCGCCATGCATCTCTGGAGCTCGCTGGGAGGAAGCAGATGAACATCGACCGAATCGACAGTGCCGCGGGGCGTCTCTTCCTGGTCGAGCGCTCGGGCCTGCTCTGCGCCCTCGGCTACGAGGATCACCTCGAGGCTTTCGTCGTCGATCTGCGGCGGCGCTTCGGCGACGAGCGGCTCGTGCCGGCGGCGGATCCCGCAGGGCTCAGCACCCGCTTGCGTGGCTACCTCGCGGGCGACCTCCACGCATTGCAAGGCATCGCCGTCGAGCCCGGCGGAACGAAGTTCCAGCAGCAGGTCTGGGCGGCGCTGCGCGAGATCCCCCCGGGGCAGGTCACCACCTACGGCGACCTCGCTCGGCGGCTGGGCCGACCGAAGGCCTCGCGGGCGGTCGGCGCAGCCTGCGGGCGCAACCCGGTGTCGATCGCCATCCCCTGCCATCGCGTCGTCGGAGCAAGCAGCGGGCTGACCGGCTACGCCGGCGGCATCGAGCGCAAGCGCTGGCTCCTCGCCCACGAGAGGGCGCTGCTCACCTGACGGCGGCGTGCAGGCCGAGCGGCTGTGGGGGCGGGCCCGGGCGATGCTTCTGCCCGGGCCCCGTCGCGGTCTACCAGGGGGTGATCACGAGTCCCGAGCCGTAGCGGCCCTCGACGTCGACGTTCGTGTGGCCGTTGGCCTCGTCACCGTCGGCGTCGATCGCCTCCAGGGTTACCGGGTCGAAGAGGAAGATCGAGCCCGGATCCGAGAGCATCGCGTAGGCGGTGTGGCCAGCGGGGTGGAAGACCACGTCCCACACGTCGTTGTTGTCGTCGCTGCTCTTCACCACCACATAGGTCTCGGTGATCGGGTCGGCCGAGAGGTCGAAGACGCTGATCGCGTTGGCGCCCTCGGCGACGTGATCGTAGCCCACGCGCGGCACGAAGAGCCGGCCGTCGGGGCCGAAGCGCAGGTTCGGGCCGCTGCCGCAGCCTTCGGTCTCGGTCGCGATCTCGGTGATGGCGAAGGTGGCGAGGTCCACCCGCAGCAGCGACGAGACGTTGGAGGCGCAGCCGAAGCCGATCCAGGCGGCGGCGCCTGCGGGATCGACGGCGATGCCGGCCGGCAGCTCGAAGCCTTCACCGAGCGAAAGGGAGAGAAGCTCCGTCTCCTCGTCACCGGGCAGATCGATCGCCGCCATGGTGGCGAGATCGAAGCCGGCGAGCCGGCCCGCCCGGAAGATCGGCAGCCAGGCGCGGGTGCCGGCGGGATCGATGGCGAGGGCGCGCACCGCGGCAGCGCCGACGTTGTCCTCGATCGTGAGCGTATCGCCCTCCGCGCGGCGCAGCTCCACGCCGGTGGCGGCGTCGAACTCGTAGAGGAGGATGGTGTACGTCTGGTCGCCGTTGTCGCGGGAGCCCGCCACGTAGAGCCGCTTGCCGTCCGGCGAGAGCGCCTGGCCGCCGACACGCGCGGTCGCCTCCGGATCCGCCACGCCCTTCGAGGGCACGACGAAGCGCTCCCAGTCGAAGGCGGCGAGGTCGAAGAAGGTCAGCCTGCCGTCGTAGGGCGCGCTCTGGACGATGCGCCCCTGCTCGGGCAGCAGGGTGGCGAACCAGCCGTCGAACTCGCCCTGGACGCCGCCCACGTGCTGGTTGGTGCCGGTGTCGATCGCCTCGTAGCCCAGGCTGGACGTGCCCGGCGTCACGTAGAGCATCGGGTGGGTGAGGAGCTCGAGGCCGAGCGTGACCGGCCCGTCGACGTCGGCGAGCAGCCACTCCCGCTCGGCGGTGGTCGCCCCCGGCGCGGTGGCCTGCGGGCCGTAGTGGAAGAAGGACCGCTCGCCGATGGTGCCGTCGGCGTTGGCCACGGTTGCGGAGCCGTCGATGGCCACGGCGATCTTCGGGTTGAAAAGGAGGCGGCCCGCGTCGTTGCGGATCGCGACGTTCACGATCATGGCGCCATTGTCGGCGTCGAAGCGGTAGCTGCCGGACAGGCCCAACGCGGTGCCTGTGGTGGCCGGCAGGGGATGCGGCTCGCCGTCCATCTCGCCGAGCACGAGCTCGGCGGTCCAGGTGACCGGAAGCGCGGCCGAGGTGGCCGCGGCGGCGCTCCAGTTGCCGACGGCGTCGGCTGCGAAGAGCCGGTAGGCGTAGGAGAAGCCGCCCACCACCGCGGCGTCGGAGAAGGTCTCGGCCGTTCCCGCGTAGACGATTACGCCGTCGCCGAAGGCGCCGCCCTCGACATAGTCCTCGCCTGCGACCGGCGCGGGGACCACCGGCTCGAGCGAAGGGAAGCGGACGAGCATCACGTGGTGGAAGTCGGCGGCCGGGTTCGTCCAGCCGAGCTCCACCGAGGGCAGCGCGCCGTCATTCACCGCGGCGGCGAAAGCTGCGGGCGCCTCGGGGCCGCTGGCGTCCACCACGAAGGTGGCCTCCTCGATCTCGCTGGCGTTGCCGGCCAGGTCCACGGCGAAGTAACGCACGCTGGTCGCGCCGGCGAGGTCGCGGATCCACGCGGGACTGCCGGCGCGGACGGTGCCGTTGCCGCCCACCGCGGGCGTGGAGCCGTCGGTGGTGTAGTAGATGAAGGCCGCCTCGTCGGCCTCGAGCTTCACCCAGGGCAGTTCGCGGTAGGTGCCGGCCGCCGGCGAGAGCGCCACCGTGGGCGCGGTGCCGTCATCGGGCCGATCCGGCAGGCACTGCCCGTTCACCTCGTGCGTTCCCGCCCCGCAGGTCCGCGAGCGCCCCTTGCCGTCCGAATCGCCGCACGCAGCCAGGGCCACCGAGGCCGCTGCCAGAATCCAAAGCTGTCGCGTCATGTTCGCCTCCCGCCCGCGATGGGCGAAGGCGGCCTGCTACCACCGGGGTCGAGCGCACCGGGAGTGGCGAAAAACTGCACTAGGTGGGGACAGCAAGAGGCCGGACGCGGACAGGACGCCGTGCAGGAGACAAGAAAAACCCCCGCAAAGCCGAAACCTTGCGGGGCGTTTCCTATGGTCGGGGAGACAGGATTCGAACCTGCCTGCAGCGGGTGGGCCCGAGAGCGGCGGAACGACACAGGGCCAGTAATTTCCATGGGTTCGGTCTGCTTCTCCGGTCCCGGCTGGTTGCCCCGAGTCGGGCCGAGTTCCGTGGGCGGGTGACACGGGTAGCAAGCCCGCTGCCGACACCGCGGAGAGCCTCATCGCCGAGGCCATCGCCCTCGCCGACGCGGCGCCGGAGGACTTGGCCGACCGGCTGCGCGAGTGGGCGGAGCGGGCGCGGGCGTTGTAGCCAACCCTCGTGCACCCCGCGACCGACGTCAGCCATTTCGTCCTTGTGCCGGCAGGCAAGACCGTGTCCGCAACCAACAGAGCGATCGTCGACCACGTTATCGACAAGACGAAGCCTCTCTCTTGGTCTGGCTTCATCAACCTCGTCTACTCGATCTTCCCAGTGGTTGGCCAACACCGGCGCTCCCTGGCACTCCCCGCCCCGCCAGTCAGCGACTGGCGGCCCAGTGCGAGGGTCCCGTCAGCCCAGCGGACTGCAGCACTCGAAGAACGTCAGCTGCCCCGAACCTCCCGACCATCGACAGTCAGAGTCCCGTCGAGCTCGTGTAGACGGACTCCGGGCGTCCACTGAAACGGCCCGGCTCTCTCGCGACCAAGCGCGCCAAGAGCTCCTTCAGAGGTGGTGGTGTGTTAGCTCCCGCGCTTCGTCGCTGACCACCGCCGCTACAGCACCAGGATTCGCCACCGCCTGATCGGCTGGACCGGTGCCCGTCTCTGAGAGTGCCGGCCAGAAATTTCCCCCGCTCTGCCACCGGCGCGACGATTCCCGCGCGGTGGGCATGGGGCCCGCCCGACACCGGATGAAAGAAGGCCCGCCACGGGTGCAACCGTGCGGGCCGATGACTGGTGCAGCTGCGGCTCGGAACCCGGCTCACCAGTGAGGAATACGTTACGCAGGAGGGGTGGCGCTTCGCAACATTGGAGCGCTGTCCCGAGCACCCTGAGGGTGGCTGCGGCTTCGCACGGCACACCGCGTACACGAGGGTCGAGCCGCCGGGCTGCAGGATCGCCCGCTGGTACTGCCCAAAGGCGCGCAAGACCTTCAGCTTGTTGCCGGACTGCCTCTCCTCGCGGCTGCGTGGCTCGCTCGCCGAGGTGGAGCAGGTCGCCGCGCTGGTCGAAGGGGCCCAGGGCATGGAGGCGGCGGCGGACATGGCGCGGCCGGACATCCAGCTACCGGGCGCCGTGCGCTGGACCAGGCGCCGCAGCAAGACCGCGCTCGGAGTGCTCGCCATCCTCGTCGGCCTGCTGCCGGAGTTCCTCGCTGGATGCGAGCCCACGATCTCCTCGCTGCGCTCCCGCCTCGGCGTCGAGCCTGCGCTCCCCGTGTTGCGTGAGCACGCCGCCGCGCGCCTTCACGCGCTCCCACCGCCGCTCGGATTCGGGCCCCGGCTCGAGCCCCGGTGGCCCTCGCCGTGTCCCTCCCAACAGGAAACGGGGCCAGACCCGCCGAGCGTCGACCGGTGACGCTTGCCCGCAGCCACCGACTTCACGGTGGGCGAGTAAGCGAGGGAGCCGGATGGACGAAAACGAGAAGAAGAAACTGGCCGAGGAGATTGCCGTGTTTCGGCACGGTGTGATCGCAGACCTCGTGCGCCTGCGGCCCGGCACGAAGGGTCTGTACGCGCTGATCGCGAAGCGAGCGGAGGAGGACTTCAACATCCCCGGGACCAACCGCACGCGGGTCGCGGCGGAGACCATCCGCGACTGGATCAAGCTCTACCGTCGAGGCGGCTTCGATGCGCTCGTCCCCGGACATCGCCGCGACGCCGGCTCCGCACGGGCGATTCCACGCGAAGTCGTCGACCAGCTCCTCCTGCTCAGGGAGGAGAACGCCGCCCTCACGATCCAGCAGGTGATCGATCTCGCGCGCGATCGGGGACTCGTCCCTGCCGAACTGCCGCTCGCATACTCGACCGTGCACCGCCTGCTCGCACGACATGCGCACGCGGCCCGGCTCGAAAAGCCTGCGGCCGGCAAGGACCACCGCCGCTTTGCCTTCCAGAAGGCTGGCGATCTTTGGATGAGCGACGTGATGCACGGCCCGGCCGTCATGGTGCCGGGCAAGGGCAAGCGGAAGACGTACCTCATCGCCTTCCTCGACGACGCCACCCGCGTGATCCCGTTCTCCGCCTTCGCGACCTCGGAGAACACCACGGCGTTTCTCCCGGTGCTCAAGCAGGCGGTGATGCGTCGCGGGATCCCGCAGCGCCTCTTCGTCGACAACGGCGCCGCGTATCGCTCACACCAGCTGGCGCTGGTCTGCGCCAAGCTGGGGATCAGCCTCATCCACGCCCGCGCCTACCACCCGGAGGCGAAGGGCAAGCAGGAGCGCTGGTTTCGTACCGTGCGGACGCAGCTGCTGCCGCTGCTCTCTCCGAACGACACGAGCAGCCTCGACGCGCTGAACCGGCGCCTCTGGGCGTACGTCGAGGGCGAGTACCACCAGGCGCCGCATCGCGGCCTTGACGGCGAGACGCCACTCGACAGGTGGGGCAAGACCGCCGACGAAGTGAAGTACCCGGGCCCCGGCGTCGACCTCGACGACATCTGCCTGTTCGAGGCGAAGCGCAAGGTACACAAGGATCGGACGGTCAGCCTCGACGGCGCCGTCTACGAGGTCGACGCCACGCTCGTCGGCGAGTCGGTCACGCTGCGCTACGACCCTGCGCGCCCCGGCCGACCGGTGCAGGTCTGGGCTGGCGGCAAGAAGGTGCAGGACGCGAAGATCGTCGACACCTACGCCAACTGCTTCGTGAAGCGCGACCGGCCCTCGCGCCAGCTCGTGGTCGAAGACGAAGTCACCGAGGTGATCGCCGCACCGACCGCGCCCGCATCGACGATCCGCTACGCGGCGGCGGCCGACAGGGAGGAGGGCTGATGTACCGCAAGCACTTCGGCCTTACCCGCCACCCCTTCAGCAAGGAGATCGCCACCGACGAGCTCTTTGCCTCCGCCGGCTCAAAGGAGCTCGAGGCGCGGCTCGAACACCTCCTCGAACTGCGAGGCATCGGCCTCGTCACCGGCGAGAGTGGAAGCGGCAAGAGCACGATTTGCCGCAAGGTCGCGACCTCACTCCACAGCGGCAGGTACAAGGTCTTCTACGTGCCGTTGTCGACCGGCAACGCGATGGATCTCTACAAGTCGATCGCCTGGGAGATGGGCCTTCCCGTTGAGCGAAACCGGGCTGGCCTGTACCGAGCCATCCGCGCAGAAGCCACACGCCTCAGCGAGGAGTCGAAGATCCGGGCCGTGCTTGTCGTCGACGAGGCGCAGCATCTCCGCAACGATCTGCTCGAGGAGCTGCGCCTCCTCACAAACTACGCGATGGACTCGCAGAATCGGCTCTGCCTGCTGCTGGTCGGCCAGGCGGAGCTCCGGCGCCGCCTCACCATGGCGGTCCACGAGGCGCTCGGGCAGCGGATCATCATGCGCTACCACCTGCCTGGCCTTTCGCGCGACGAGCTGCCGCAGTACCTCGCGCACCTACTGCGGCTCGCCGGCTGTGAGTTGCCGCTCTTCGAGCCGGCGGCCATCGAGGCGATCTACCAGGCGACCAACGGGCTGCCACGGAAGGTGAACCTCCTCTGCCACCACGCGCTGATCGCGGCGACGTTCGCCAAGGAGCGGACCGTCACCATCGAGCACATGCAGGCGGCGGTGGCGGAGGTGTCATGAACGGCGGGGCGTGCGGGCTGTGGATGGGGCCGCGCGCGCTCGTCGCTGCGGTCGTCGGCAGCGACGGGCGCGTCCAAACCGTGAAGGTGCCGCGCACCGAGGACGCACGGGAGGGCCTTGTCGCCTGGCTCGTTGCCGTCGGTGTCGCCGACATGCTCCTGCCGGATACGCTGCTCCGCGAGGACTCGATCGGTCGAGTCGCAATCGCGAGCGGCCTCACCGTCTGGACGGTTTCGCGCGCGCTCGTCGAGCCGCTGCGTCTCGCCGCGGGGATCTCCGCCGGGCGCTCTTCGGCAATTGCTGCGCTGCTGGCTCGGATGCAGCGGATTCCGAGCTATCGTGCGCAGCTCCGCCGGATGGTACCGCCCGATCCAGGCAGGCAACTCCGCCTGCTCTGATGATGCTCAGCCTGCCTCGGGGGCAGTCGCGCGGCCTATGCCGCCGGCGTGCCCCCGATTCCGTTCTCACTGCACGCCCCCAACATCGGGCGATTCACCGGAGCCTCGATTGTGAGAACTGCTCCATCCATGTCGGTGGGCTCGATCGAGAAATTGCCGATGGGAGAGCGCGGGAACCAACAGTGGTGGACGGGCGGACCGCCTTCATCGTCGTTACCTTCACTACCAGCCAGGGCGCCGTGGACCCTTCACTTCAGGTCGTCCTCAGCGCCGCCGGCCTCGAGCTCGGCCGCTTTGCGATAGAGCGTCCGACGATCGAGGCCGAGGATCCCGGCTGCTCTCGCCTTGTGCCCCGCGGTGAGACCCAGAACGTGCTTGACGTAGGCCCGCTCCAGATCGGCGAGCGTGAGCTCGCCGCGCGCAGCATCGTCCAGGAAGCTGCCAGCGCCTGCCGGACACGGTGCGACCTCGAAATCGCCGACCGTGAGCACCTCGTGTTCCGTCAGGGCCGCCGCCCTCTCGATTGCGTTCACGAGCTCGCGCACGTTCCCCGGCCAGGGCCGACCCTCGAGCCAACGCAGCGCCTGGACCGAGATGCCGATGGGCCCCCCTCCGCTGCGCTCCCCGATCCGCTGCAGGACGAGATCGACGAGTGGCTCGATGTCCTCCACCCTCGTTCGGAGCGGCGGAATGTGGATCCGCACGACGTTCAAGCGGTGGTAGAGGTCCGCCCGGAAACGGCGCTCGCGGATTTCGCTCTCGAGCTCGACGTTGGTCGCCGCGACGATACGGACGTCGGCCGGTAGCTCCGTCGTCCCACCCACCGGCCGCACCCGATTCGACTCGAGGGCCTGCAGCAGCTTGGGCTGTATATCGAGTGGAAGCTCGCCCACCTCGTCCAGGAAAAGCGTTCCCTGGTGCGCTTGCTCGAAGACGCCGGGCCTGTCCTCCCGCGCATCGGTGAAGGCCCCGCGCCTGACGCCGAAGAGTTCTGCTTCCGCGATTCCGGAGGGCAGCGCCGCACAGTTGATCTGGACGAAGTGACTGGCAGCGCGATCGCTCCGAGCGTGGATCAACCGCGCGAGGGCTCCTTTGCCAACGCCACTCTCGCCTGTCAGCAGCACCGGCAGGTGTGATCGTGCGGCGCGGGTCGTGAGGTCGAGCGCCTGGAGCATCGCCTTGCTTCGCGCCACGATCCCGGTCGCGACCTCGTCGCTGGAGGAAGAGGAGGCGCGGAGGCGAACGATTTCACGACGGAGCTGCCGCTCGCGGAGAGCGCGCCGGATGGCGAGTGCGAGGGCCTCGATGGGAAAAGGCTTCGCAAGGAAGTCCACGGCACCGGCGCGAACGGCCTCGACTGCCGTATCGATCGATCCGAACGCGGTGATGAGCAGCACCATTTGCTGCGATCGGACGGACTGGATCCTGTGGAGCAAATCGATCCCGCGGAGCTCCGGCATCTCGACGTCGGAGACCACGAGGTCGAACGAACCGGCCTGCACCAACTCGAGCGCATGCAGCGCGGAGGTCTCGCCGACCGCGTCGATGCCCTCATCCGGGAGCGAGTCCACGAGCCACGAGACCACGCCGGGATCGTCGTCGATCACCAGGACCTTCGGCCGAGCCATCGTCATGTGTGCACCTCCGGGGTGCGCGGCAGTCGAACTCGAACACGCGACCCGTTGGGCCCGGTCTCCTCGAAGCGGACGGTGCCACCGTGCTCCTGCACGATCGAGTGCACGACCGACAGCCCGAGTCCGCTCCCTCCCTGCATGGTGCGCGTGGTGTAGAAGGGCTCGAAGAGGTGCGGAAGCACCTCCGGCGCGACGCCGCCCCCCTGGTCCTCCACATCGAGCGTGAACCAGTCCGCATCACCGCCCATCGTGACTGTGACGATCGACTCCGGTGGCGAGGCCTGCATTGCGTTGCGTACGAGGTTGAGCACGACCTGCTGCAACCGGTCCGGGTCGGCATAGACACGTGTCGCACCATCGCGGCGGAGGGTGAGGCGGACCCTGCCGCGGTCGGCCTCGAGTTCGAGGAGCTCTAGCACCGCCCGGACCGCGTTCTCCCCGTCGAACTCGACACGAGCGGCCGGCCTGCGACGCGTGATCGAGAGCATCTGTTCTACGAGCCGCGTGATCCGGCGTGCCTGCTCGACGATCGTCTCCGCGGCGCTGCGTACCTTCTCCTGCTCCGCCGCGTGCTTGCGGACCCAGCGCGCCCGCCCCTCGAGTACCTGGAGCGGCGATCCGATCTCGTGGGCGACAACGGCGGAAAGCTGCCCGAGCGTGATGAGTTTGTCGGCATTCTGGAGGGCTCGCTCCAGCCTGCGACGGGCCTCCGACTCGAGATCCGCGCGATCGTGCGCGGCGCGCAGGTCGGTCACCAGCGCATCGAATGCACTGCGCGCCGCGTCGAGTTCGTCCGCTCGGAGTCGCAGGACGGAGCTGGACAGATCGCCAGAGCGTACGCGCTCCATGTCGGCCACGAGCTCTCCCACGGGTTGGCCTACGTACCGCCGTGTCAGCAACCAGGTCAAGGCGGTGGCCGCCAAGATGAAAAGAGCAACCGTCGCCCCAACGCCGCGGCGGGTCGCAGCCAGATCACGCTCGAGTTCCCACAGCGGCTTCTCGAGGACGAGCGCTGAGGCCGCGCGAGCGCCTTGCTCCTCCCGGAGCGCGAGGCCGAGCCGGAGCAGCCCGGGCTCCCCCTCCTCGAACGAGATGAGGGGCCTGACCTCGCCGACCGCATTCCTCGCCATCTCCAGCGTGCCGGCGCTCGCTCGGGCCCCCGGGGAGACGCCGACGAGCGTTCCGCCTGCTTCGATCATGAAGATGCCGACCGCAGGGTCGATGGTCGCGAGCGCCTGCACCGTCTCCTTCACGTCCTCGAGCTGGCGATCCCGGAGCGCGTTCTCGATCGCGGTCTGGAGCGTGCGGCCGAGGAGAATGCTCTCCTTTTCTGCGACGGTGCGCAGCTCGCTGGCCTCGGTGGCGAGCAGGTGCGCTCCGCCGAGACCGAACAACACGGTGGCTGCGATGCCGATGCTGGCGGTGATTCGCGTCGTGAGCTTCAAGGGCGTGCCGTCCTCGCATTGTCGTATTTTGCGACTTTCCCAGTCGCGAAAAGCGACCCCGCCGGGGAGCAATCGCCAAGAACTACCGGGATATCAAGGCAGTTCCCGCTGGCCCTGCGATTGCTAGGCCAGCCCGGCATGACACCAAAGCACCGCCTGCTCCCACTCGTCCTGGCCACTGCCGTGGCCTGTTCCGCTCCGCCCGCCGCACCGGAGCAGAGCGATTCCTTCCCCGTGGCGACGCCGCGCCTGGCTCCCTCGACGTACGAGCGCAGCTACGTCACGAATCTGAGCGCCCGCAGGCGTACCGAGGTCCGCGCCCGCGCGCGCGGGATCGTCGAGGCGGTCCACGTGGACGAGGGGCAGGCCGTGAAGGAGGGGGATCTCCTGTTCGTCGTGAGCGCCGGCGAGCTCGAACACGAGCTCGAGAAGGCGCGGGCTGCGCGCAAGAGCGCGGAGGCAGAGCTGCAGGCTGCGCGGGTCGAGCGAAACAACACCTCGATGCTGCACGAGCGGAACATCGTCTCCGAGAGTGAGCTCGCCCTCGCCGATGCCCGCCTCCAGGCGGCGCGCGCCCGCCTCGACGAGGCCCGCGCCGTCGAGGGCCAGGCAGACCTCGCCGCTCGATACTCGCGGGTGCGGGCTCCCTTCGCGGGCGTCGTGAACCGAATTCCGCACAAGCTGGGGGCCACGGTGGACGAAGGAGAGCTCCTGACGACGATCACCGACACCTCCGAGATGCTCGCCTACTTCCGGCTTTCGGAGCAGGAGTACCTCGCAGCCTGGGCCCCAGGACGCGGCGAGCCGGTGCGCGAGGTGCACCTCCGCCTCGCCGATGGTCAGATCTACAGCCAGGCCGGCACGATCGACGCGATGGAGACGGAGATCGACACGGGGACCGGTAGCATCGGCCTGCGGGCTCGCTTTCCCAACCCGGCGGGCGTGCTCCTGCACGGCGGGAGCGGCACGGTTTCCGTGAAGGTGCCACTGGGCGAGGCGCTGCTCGTGCCCCAGAAGAGCACCTTCCAGGTGCAGGATCAGATCTACGTCTATGCCCTG
Source organism: Vulgatibacter sp. (assembly GCF_041687135.1). Lineage (NCBI taxonomy): Bacteria > Pseudomonadati > Myxococcota > Myxococcia > Myxococcales > Vulgatibacteraceae > Vulgatibacter > Vulgatibacter sp. Next base: position 48,670 of record NZ_JAWLCN010000004.1, read on the forward strand.
GATGCCGACGGGGCGGCCCGCGCACGGCGCATCGAGCCAGTGAGCCGCCTGGGGGAGTTCTTCGTCGTGCGGTCGGGCCTCGGTCCGGACGAGAAGTTCATCGTCGAGGGGCTCCAGCACGTGAGGGAGGGCGATCGCATCGCCGCCCGGCCCGTCGCTCTCGCCGCGGGGAATTGACAAGCATGTTCACGAAATTCGTCCGACGCCCCGTGCTCGCGGTGGTGGTCTCCATCCTCATCTGCCTGCTCGGCCTCATCAGCCTCGCGCGCTTGCCCAGAACGCTCTACCCCGCCGTCGCCCCTCCCGAGGTCAACGTCACGGTGGAGTACACAGGCGCCAACGCCGAGACGGTGACCAAGGCGGCGATCGTTCCGCTCGAGCGCGCCATCAACGGCGTGCCCGGGATGAAATACATGAGCTCCGATGCCGGCAACGACGGTGTCGGCGTGGTCCAGGTCATCTTCGAAACCGGCACCGATCCCGACGTCGCCGCGATCAACGTGCAAAACCGCGTCAACGCGGTGATGGGCGAGCTTCCGTCGGAGGTGATCAAGAACGGCGTGAAGATCGGCAAGGAAGAGAACGCGATGCTCATGTATCTGAGCATCTTCAGTGACAACATCGAGCACGACGAGAAGTTTCTCTACAATTTCGCGGACATCAACGTGCTCGGAGAGCTCAAGCGCATCCAGGGCGTGGGCTACGCCGACATCCTGGGCGCCAAGGAGTATGCGATGCGGATCTGGCTCAAGCCGGACCGCATGGTCGCGTACGGGCTCTCCGCCGACGACGTCATCGAGGCGCTCGAGCTGGCGAACGTCGAGGCTGCCCCGGGGAAGATCGGCGAGAACAGCGACCGCGGAAGCACCCCCCTGCAGTACACCGTCAGGTACTCGGGCAAGTTCAACACCCCGGAACAATACGCGAGCATTCCGCTGCGCTCGCGGATCGACGGCAGCATCCTCCGCATCCGCGACGTGGCGGAGGTGGAATTCGGCACGAGCTATTTCGATGTCGAGGCCAAATTCGACGGTCGGCCTGCAGCCGCGATCATGCTCAAGCAGCTGCCAGGCTCGAACGCGAGCGACGTGATCACCGCGGTGAAAGCCCGCCTGGCCGAGCTGCAGCGCGAGGCCTTCCTCCCGGGCATGGAGTTCCGCGTCAGCTTCGACGTCAGTCGGTTCCTCGATGCCTCGGTCCGCCAGGTCGTGCAGACGCTCCTGGAGGCCCTGCTGCTCGTGAGCCTCGTGGTCTTCCTCTTCCTCCAGGACCGACGCAGCACCGCCATCGTGCTCGCCGCGGTACCGGTGTCCCTCGTCGGCACCTTTGCCATGGTCCTGCTGCTCGGCTTCTCTCTCAACCTGATCACGCTCTTTGCGCTGCTTCTCGCGATCGGCATCGTCGTCGACGACGCCATCGTCGTGGTCGAGGCGGTCCACGCCAAGATGGAAGCAACCGGCCTCTCCCCCCGCGAGGCGACGGTCGCCGCCGTTCGAGAGATCGGGGGAGCCATCGTTGCGATCACCCTCGTGATGACATCGGTCTTCTTGCCCGTGTCCTTCATCGGCGGCGCTTCCGGTATCTTCTACAAGCAATTCTCGCTGACGATGGCGGTCGCCATTGCGCTCTCCGGCGTCGTGGCCCTCACCCTGACCCCGGCGCTGTGCGCGAAGTGGCTGAAGCCGCACCATGGCGCTTCGCGGCCCTCCTGGCTCGGCCGCTTCTTCGCCGGATTCAATGCACGCTACGACGCCCTCGAGGGACGGGCGGTGCGGGTCTTTACCGCGGCAGCGTGTCGGCGCGTCGTCACGCTGGGGTTGCTCGCAGTCTTCATCCTGGGCACCGGGGCCGTCTCGGTGATCACCCCCACGGGCTTCATTCCCCAGGAGGACCAGGGCCTCTTCTACGCGAGCGTGACCGCGCCGCCCGGCGCGACGCTCGAGCGAACCAAAGAAGTAGTGGACGCGATCCGGGAGGCCGGCCAGGACCTTCCCGGCGTGGAGAGCATTGCGACGCTCGCTGGCACCAACGTGCTCTCGGACGGCACCGGCGCGAGCTATGGAACGGCGCTGGTCAACCTGCAGGCCTGGGAAGACCGCGACGTGTCCGACCAGGAGATCATGGAGGAGCTCGCGAGGAGGACCCGGCACATCAAGGACGCTCGCATCGAGTTCTTTCCGCCCCCGCCGGTCCCTGGCTACGGCAATGCCAGCGGTTTCGAGTTGCGTCTTCTCGACAAGACCGGCAGCGGCGACTTCGCCGCGATGCAGGAGGTCGTGAACCAGTTCGTCCAGGACCTCCAGGCGCGCCCGGAGATCGAGAGCGCCTTCACGATCTTCGATGCCGGCTACCCGCAGTACGTGGTGGACGTCGACATCGAGAAAGCCGCGCAGAAAGGCGTCTCGGTGGACGCAGCCATGGGAACCTTGCAGACGATGCTCGGTAGCGAGTACGCGACCAATTTCATCCGGTTCGGGCAGATGTACAAGGTCATGGTGCAGGCACTGCCGGAGTACCGGGCTGCCCCCGAGGATCTGCTCGAGCTCCGGGTCAAGAGCGAAGACGGTGAGCTCGTGCCCTTCGCGGCGTTCGCAACGCTCCGCCAGGGCGCAGGCGTGGACCAGGTCACGCGATACAACATGTACACCTCTGCGGAGTTGAACGGCGAAGGTGCACCTGGCGTCAGCTCGGGAGCCGTGCTCCAGGCCGTGCAGGAGGTCGCCGGCGAGAAGCTGCCGCGAGGGTTCGGCATTGCGTGGGCCGGGGTTTCGCTCGACGAGATCGAGGCAGGCGCAGAGGGCCTGGTGGTCTTCTGGATCTGCCTGCTCTTCGTCTACCTCGTGCTCTCGGCGAAGTACGAAAGCTTCGTCCTTCCGCTGGTGGTGCTGCTCTCGCTACCCCCCGGCGTGTTCGGAGCCTTCTTCTTCGTGCTGGTCGCCGGTCTGGAGAACAACCTCTACACCCACGTCGCGCTCGTCATGCTCATCGGACTTCTCGGCAAGAACGCCATCCTCGTCGTCGAGTATGCGGAGCAGCTGCGCGCCGGCGGCGCCTCGATCGTGCAGGCGGCCATCGATGCTTCCCGGCTCCGGCTGCGGCCCATCCTGATGACCTCTTTCGCCTTCATCGCGGGTCTTCTGCCCCTCGTGTTCGCCACGGGGGCCGGCGCGGCCGGCAACCGCACCATCGGAACGACGGCAGCAGGCGGCATGCTGGTGGGCACGGCGGTCGGCGTCGTCCTCGTTCCCGGTCTCTACGTCATCGCCGCCGGCCTCCCGGCGCTCCTCCGGCGCCGCCGGAAGAGCGCCGAGCCGGCGGAAGGTCCGGTGCAGACGGAGGTGGCGGCGTGAGGAAGACCCTCGTCTCCGTTTCCACGATGCTGCTGCTCGCGGCGTGCTCGGCACCCGACCCCATGGTCGTCCCCGACCGCCCGCTGCCGGAGGCCTTCGAGAACGGCGGTGGCGACACCGTCGCCAAGCTCCCCTGGCAGGAGTTCTTCACCGACGAGGCGCTCCGTTCCCTCATCGCCGAGGCGGTCGGCGGCAACCTCGACCTGCTCGCAGCGGCGCAGCGGATCGAAATCGCACGCGCCGCCGTGCGGGCCTCGGGCGGTGCCCTCCTTCCGCAGGTCGCCGCCACGGCCTCTGCCGGCGTACGCCGCTACGGCCAGTACACCGCGGAATGGGCCGGCAACTCCACGACCGAGATCCGCCCTGGCCAGGTGGTTCCCGAGGTCCTCCCCGACTACTCGGTGGGACTCACCGCCTCGTGGGAGGTCGATCTCTTCGGGCGTCTCCGCAACCAGCGGCGTGCGGCGCTCGCGGGCCACCTCGCCGCGGTCGAGGGGACGCACGCCGTCCTCGCATCGCTGGTGAGCGAGGTGGCCGCCACCTACTACGAGCTGCTCGCAGTCGATCTCGCCCGTGACGTGGTCGCTCGCGCGGTGGAACAGCGCGAGGCTGCCCTCGAGATCGTGCGGCTGCAGAAGGAGGCGGGGCGTGGCACCGAGCTCGCGGTGCAGCAGTTCGAGGCCGAGCTCTTCGACACCCGAGGCCTGGCCACGGCGCTCGAGCAGGAGATCGTCGAGGTCGAGAACCGGATCAACCTCCTCCTGGGACGCTATCCCCGCCCGGTTCCGCGCTCGACGAACGCCCTCTTCGCACCGCCGCCATCCGTGGGTTCCGGAATCCCTTCGGCGTTGCTCGAGAACCGGCCCGACGTCAGGGAGGCCGAGCAGAGGCTGCGAGCGGCAGAGTTCGACGTGGCGGCGGCGCGGGCAGCGTTCTTTCCGTCGATCGTTCTGACCGCCGACGTCGGCTACCAGGCTTTCGACCCGCGCTTCCTGTTCTCGACCCCCGAGTCGATCACCTACGGCATCGCCGGAGGCCTGGTCGCACCGCTCATCAACCGTGCGGGCCTCGAGGCGACGTTCTCGGCGGCTTCGGCGGTGCAGTTGCAGGCGCTCTACGAGTACCAGAAGGCGATCCTCACGGCGTACACCGAGGTGGTCGACGCGCTGTCGAACCTCGATACCGCCCGGGAACTTCTCGGACGCAAGGAGGAGCAGAAGGCAGCGTTGCTCCAAACCGTGGAGACGGCCGACCTCCTCTACCGGGCGGCGAAGGCCACGTACCTCGACGTGTTGCTCGCGCAGGAGGCGACGCTCGAAGCCGATCTGGAGCTCATCGAGGCCCAGCGGCGTGAGCGCCTCGCCACCGTGCAGATCTACAAGGCGCTCGGCGGCGGGTGGCGTTGAGGGTCGTCTCCCCACTGTGGGCGCACTCGCTCACCGAGGTCGTCGGGCGGCCCGCTGCGCCGTGCCCCGAAAAGAAAAAACCCCGCAAAGCCGAAGCTCTACGGGGTCTTCCTTTGGTCGGGGAGACAGGATTCGAAGCGGGATCCCAACCCTCGATTGAGCGGGGCGGATGCCGGTGTGGCGGGGGCTAGACCGGGTTTTCTCGGGGGCGGCGTGGTCACTGCGGGCGGGGGTAGCGGGGAGGGGTAACGAGGGTAACGAGGCTGGCCGACCGGGATGGCCAGTAGTGAATCGGTCGACCGAACCTCTGCCTGTGGGGCAGGACGGGAAGTAGTCGAGCGACTTGGGCGTTGTCAGAGTGCAGGCAGTGCGCCGTCTCGTCCGCGTGCACATCTAATTGCCCGCAGGCCTTTGGGCTGATACGAGGCGCGCCTGATTGACAGTCTGGGCCAATTGGGCCGAGGCTACGAGCCGAAGGGAGGGGAGCCATGCCGACGCTTTGGAAGCAGATGAAGGACGCCGGTTACCGCGCCAACGACCTCCTGCGCCACTTCGGCATCAGTGAGCCCGCCGTCGACGTTGAGGCCATCGCCACGTCGATGGGAATCGAGGTCCGCGAGACCGTCCAGCCTGGCTGGTCGGGTGCGCTCGACATGCGTGGCGAGACGCCTGTCATCTGGGTACAGGCGAACGAGGTGCCTGCGAGGAAGCGCTTCACAATTGCGCACGAGCTCGGGCATTTGCTGCTCCATCCCGTGCGCAAGGTCGCCTTCCGCGACCGCGTCGTTGCGTCGAACGATGGCGTCGATCAGTACGACGGCACCCCCAAGCAGGAGTACGAGGCGAACGATTTCGCAGCGTCGCTCCTGATGCCGCTCTGGATGCTGGATCCGCTGGTAATGGAGCACGGTGCAGACGCGATGACGCTCGCGCAGCTCTTCGGCGTGTCGAAGGGCGCCATGCGCATCAGGCTGGGCCGGCTCGCGTGAGCAAGCCGGAGGCGGGCAGTACGCCGCCGCCGCCACTCGGCGGCGACGGTGAAAAGCTGAAGGTTGTTCGCCAGCCGGGCGCCGATGACGCCCGCGGCAAGGCCAGCAAGAAGCCTGCGATCAAGGACCGAATCGCGATCGGTCAGTTCCGACGCCGTGCCGGCTACGCGATGTCGTGGGTGGGGTCAGGCCTAATTCTCGCTGTTCTTGGTATCGCCCTGCTGAAGGCCGACTCGTACCTTACCGAGTGGATGGATGCGGACACCGACCTGGTGCACCTCTGCATCCGTTTGGGAGCGCACGGCACGATCACCTTCGCGCTCGTCTTCTTTCTCTACCAGATCGTCAAAGCGGGCGAGCGCATGGCGTTGCCGTACTGGTGGGTCAGCGACGTGCGCGATGTGGACTTCATCCGCGCAATGTTGGGGATCAAAACGCCTGTTAGCGCCGTGACCAACACGCTAGGCGATCTCAAGGACGTACTCGTCACCGCGCTGAAGAAGTAGCCCCCGGCGCACCGCCCGTCACAGTGACCAGCAGCGAGGCCCCGCTCCGGCGGGGCCTCGCTGTTTCTGCGTCCGAGTTGAAGGGTTTCCCCGGCCTGGTGCGTCCTTGTCGGCAGGGCCCAACAAGGAGGCACCATGCCTACGTGTCCGAAGTGCGGCGCATCGGTCGCAAATCCCCCGGGAACGCTGGCGGCAACAGTGGCAGGGACCGTCCTGCTGCTCTACTGCCCCGCCTGCGCCACGTTCCTGAGCGCCGTTCCGATGGATCGGTAGGCCGTTCAGGGCCCGCTGCGGCGGGGCTTCGTCGTTCCTGCACATCGCCTGAAGGGTTTTTCCAGTCTGCCGCGTCCTACACGTCATGACCGGAACAATCGACAAGTCGGAAGCGGTGCGGCTGCTCGGTGCAGCCGCGCTGGAACGGAACCCCGAGGCCTTCTCCACCGAGCGTGCGCAGGCTGCGGCCCAACTGTTTAACGACCTGACGGAGCTCGAGGCTTCGTTCCCGCAGATAAAGGGAGAGGTTCGCATCCGCCGGGTTGAGGAAAACCACCTCGCCGTGCGGTTCAGCTTGGGACTCTTGGCGGAGCAACGCCTAATGGTCGCCTACCACCAGCGCTCGAACAGGTTCGATCTGTTCCGCCTGAGTGCAATGGACAAGCTGGAGCGCGTTGTCGACGTCCCGCTCGACTTCGATTTGGCAAAGGGGACCTTCAAGGGCAAGGACCCGGACCCGGAGCGCGTCCCCGTCCCGGGTGAGCGGATCGGCAGGAAGAGCGCCGTGCTCGTCGTGATCGAAGCTGTACTCGCCGTCGCCGCCCAGCCAACCTGAAGGGTTTTCCCTGGCTGGTGCGTCTTACGGTGGAGGGAGGGATCCATGCGCCTTGCACTTGGAACGATCATCGCCCTGCTGCCGCTGGCCGCCGGGGCTCACGGCGGCGGCCTGGACGGCAATGGCGGCCACCACAACCGCAAGACGGGCGAGTACCACTGCCATCGCGAGCCGTGCTTCTCGAACCAGGCGAAGTCGAAGGCGAAGCCCGCCAAGGCCAAGAAGCCGGACGAGCAGAAGCGGCCAACCACCGGCGACGCCGACACCGACGCACTCAAGCTGTGAGGCAGACAATGCGGGGAGCTGTCCTTACGCTGGGTTTGATGCTGCTGCCCGCGGCAGTGGTCGTCGGGTGCAGCGATCCGGAAGCAGCTCGGCTGCGGATGGAGAACGCCGAGCTCAAGGAGCAGGTGGTCGCGCTGAAGCAGGAGGTGGACGACCTCCGCTTCGGCGCGGATCGGCTCTTTGCGAAGGCTAATAGTGCGCTCGCCGAGGAGCGTTACGACGTCGCCACCGACGCGCTTCAGGCTCTGCTCAAGCGCCACCCCGACGCACCCAGTGCAGTTGAGGCCAAGGCGATTCTTGCGAAGCTCGAGACCGCCAAGGCGGAGCGGGAAGCGGCCCAGGCCAAGCGCGCCGCGGAGGAAGCGCGCCGGAGGGAGCTCGAGCGGAAGCGAGCGACCGCGGCGATGAAGGTGGAGCGGGACGAGGTTCGGGAGATCGCCTGGTACAAGGACCGCTCGACTCGCGCCCTGGGGAACCAGGTCCATCTGTACTTCGGCACCCAGAGCGACCGCGTGACGCCGCTCCGAATCGTCTTCCAGTACTACGGCGACGATTGGCTCTTCGTAAAGCGCGTCACGATCAAGGCAGACGATCAGGTCTTCCAGTTGCCGTTCGACGGCAAGCGCGACCACGACGGCGGCATGGTCTGGGAATGGTCCGACGCGGCCCTCAATGACCAGAGCACGAAGGCCGTAGAAGCCATGCTCAGGGCGAAGAAGACGATCATCCGCTACGAGGGTGACCAGTACCGCAAGGATTTCACGCTCTCGTCTGCCCAGCGGAAGGCGATGGCCAACGTGGCGATGGCGCACGCCGCCCTCGGCGGATCCGCATATCCGCGACTCGTCGAGCTCGCCGGCAACTAGGGAGGTCGGGCCAGCAGGTAGCCGATCACATCGAGCCCCAGCCCCCCGAGTACCAGCCCCACCCCCACCGCGGGATCGCCGCCCTGCGCCAGCACCCAGGCGCCGCCGGCGGCCGCCCCGGTCCCTACCACCCCCGATCCGTAGCCGAAGACCCCGCGGTGCCGATCCCACCAGGTGGGAGCGACGGCCGCCGCGTGGTCTCGCCAGAGCTCCACCTCCGCGCGCGCCGCCCGGGCCGCGGTGTCGGCGAGCTCCTGCGCGAGGTCCCGCTCCCGACGCAGATCCTCCTGCGCGTCCTGCAGGTGCGCTTGGGCGATCGCAAGGTCGGTGGCGAGCTCGAGGCGCCGGTCCTGGAGGAGGTCGAAGGCCTCGCCCCAGCAGAGCACCAGGCCGTCGGTCCGCAGGCAACCCCGCTCCGCCTCCTCGAGCTGGAGACGGGCCGGCTCGATCCAGCCGGGCACTTCCTCTTTTCCCCCCTCGAATGATGGGACGAAAGAGGAACCGACCGCCAGCCCATCAGCCGCCGCGGGAAGGGCCACCGCCAGCGCCAGGAGGGCGCCAGCCCATCGCATCGAGCTCATCGTTCGCACGGTCAACCGCATCGCGCCGCTGCTCCTTCTCCGCCGCCTGGCGGATCTCGTGGTCTCGCTGCTGCCTCTGCTCCTCGAGGCGGGCCTGCTCCGCGGCGTGGCGCTGGCGGAGCTCCTCCGCCTCGCGCCCGCCCTGCTCACGGATCCGGTGGGCCTCGCCGTCCGGTGGCGCCGGCGGCGGCGTGCTGCGGCGCAGGCCGAGCAGCGCCAGCAGCCCCGCGACGGCGCCGACGATCAGGTGCCAGAGCCTCACGCCGCGCCGCCCTTCGCGGCGTCGCGCCGGCGGAAGACGTAGGTGGTGGCGGTGGTGATCACCAGGCCGACGCCGGCGGCGTCGAGCTTCGGCAGCTGGCCGTTGAAGAAGCTGCCGAGGTTCAGGTTCATCCCGCCGAAGGCGAAGAGGAAGGCGCCGATCAGCATCGTGGGCAGCACGCCGTAGGTCAGGATGAAGTCCGGCCGGCCGCCGCTGTTGATCACCAACGGAATCCGGAAGGCGAGGGGCACCGACTTGCTCGGCGCCGTCTCGCCCATGGCACGATCACGCGCCGGCGGCCGCCACGGCTGCGGGGGGCCGGCAGGGGTCGGGGTCTCGTTCATCGCGTCGCTCCTGCGGGCAGCGTCGCCCGCGCTTCGTCCTCGAGCTCGAGGCGGGCGCGCACCGCGGCGCGCACCTGGTCCATGGGGAGGGAGGGGCACTTCTTCCCCTGCCGGCGGCCGTTGTCGGTCTCGCAGTGGCCGCGGATCCGCTCGACGGGGATCCCGTGCTGGCGGACCTTCGAGGCGAGGAAGGCGTAGAGCGTGGCGAGCTGCTTCTCGCTGTAGTTGCCGCCCTCGCCGATCAGGCAGACGCCCAGGCTGTTGGAGTTGTAGCCGGGGCAGTGCGCGCCGATCTCCTCGTCGACGTCGCGATCGCCGTCGAGATCGCGCCCGAGGAGCAGCGCGCCGTCGTGGTCCGGGACCGGCTGCTTCAGGCGGAAGCTGGCGGCGCTCGGGTAGGCGCTGCCGATCACGTAGTGGTAGCCGATCGCCTGGAAGCCTCGCTCGAGGTGCCAGCGATTGATGTCGGCAGCGGTCCCCCAGGCCGAGACCGACTCGTGGACGATCAGCCAGGCGGGGAGGTTCTTCTTGAGCATGGGAGGGCCTTTCCGAGCCCCGCCCTGAAGGGTTTCCCGGGGCTGGTGCGTTTGGTAGGTGATGGCTGAGGAGGGGGCCTGAAATGCTGAAGCCGATCGCCGCCGCGCTGGCGGCCGCCCAAATCGCCGCGCCCGCCGTAGCTCTTGCGGAGCAGTCGTACCCGCGCTTCGTCGAGCGCGACGGCATGGTCTGCGTCCAGATGCTTGGATCCGACGGCGACGTTCAGGAGCACTGCCGGCCGGACGGCGAGGTCCCCGCGGAGGAAGCAGCCCCGCAGCGGGTTCGGCTCACCAACGGGCGCCGCGGCCCAATCGGTGACCTTCGTCTATCGGCGCCGACGATGATCCTTCCAGAACCCCGTCGCCAGGCAATGCATGACGCCGACCTTCACGGCGACTCCTGGTTCGGGACGGGTTTCGCCTCGGGGCTCTTCCTGGGGCTCATCGGGACCGCCATCAGCACGGCCGTCGCGTCTGGTTCTTCGATCGACTCGCCGCCGCCTGACCGCCGATGGACGGCCGACGATCAGTGGCGCTACAGCGAGACCTACCGCAACGAGGTCCGAAGCCGCCGCGTCGGCTCGGCGCTCGCCGGCGGCTTGTTGGGCACCGGCGTCACCGTGCTGGCCATCGTGCTGATCGTCAATGCAGGCGACTAGAAGATCACCACAGTGAAGCCTGTGGCCGCGCACTGGCCGAGCTCGAGGCCGAAGAAGTCGATCACGAGCTGCTCCTTCGTCTTCTTGTTCCAGCCGAAGAGCGCCGGGCCGTTGTCGGTCGACCGCAGCGGGAAGACGGCGACGCCGTAGAACTCGTCGTCGAGCGGCTCGTCGAAGGTGACGTCCGCGGCGCCGAAGCCGTAGTCCGGGCAGGTGCTCGGAAGCCGGCCGTTCGGCGATCCTCCCTGGCGCGTGTACTTGCTGCCGTCCCACGAGTATTGGGCGAAGGCCTTCGCCTCGAGGCCGGCACCGCCCCCCTCGAGCGAGACGAGCCGCGCCTCGTGGTTGTTGAGCGTGGGGGTGTGCCCGTTGGCCACCGCCAGGGCGCTATTCGCCGTCCCCTGGGCCGCGGTGGCCGTGGTCTGTGCGCTGTCCGCTGCCGTCTGCGCCGCCTGCGCGGCCGTGTTCGCGGTGGTGGCGGTCGACTGCGCCGCGGTCGCCGCGAGCTGCGCGTCCTGGGCGGCGGTGGAGGCCTGCGTTGCCGCGAAGCCGGCATCGTTCGCGTGGTCCCACGCCTGATCCGCCCGGGCCTGCGCAGCCACCACGGCAGCCTCGGCGGCGGTGAGCCGGGTGTCGTGGGCGGCGATGGCCTCCGCGTTGCGCCCTGCGTCTGCCACCGCCGAGTCGAGGGCCTCGTCGAGCTTCCGGTCGTTCTCGAAGAGGAGCCCGAGTTCCTCGTCGCCGACCACCTGGTTCCTGCGGATCTGCCTGTACGCGATGCGCATCAGCGCCCCCCTGCTCGGAAGCCGGGAATCCCGTTGGTGAAGGTGCCCGTGGCCGATTCGCAGGCACAGAAGTAGTGCCCGCTGCCGAGCGGGTACTGCCCCGGGAACTCGGCATCGGTGGGCGGGTCGAGCTTCGTCCGCTGCACGTTGAAGACGCCGGTGGTGAGCGAGACGTCCGCCGGGAGGTCGACCGAGACCTGGCCGGAGGTGGAGAGCTGGCTCACGTCGCTGACCTCGAGGTTCAGGTGAATGCCGGCCTCGTCGTCGTCGAAGAGGATCAGGTCGCCGACCTTGACCCCGGCGTCGGCGAAGAGCGGCCCCTGCAGCTCCACCAGCTGGCTGCCGGCAGTGAAGGACACACGGTGCACCGCGTCGGCAACCTGCCGGCGGAAGCGGCTCCAGTTGGCCGACTTGTCGAAGGCTGCAGAGAGCATCTGCTCGTCGGAGTCCATGTCGACCGCGGCGATCGTCACCGTCTTGGTCGACCACTCGAGCGTCACCTCCTCCACGCGGAAGAGTCGCCGCTCGTAGCCGCCGTCCGCCTGCGTGCCGGCGAAGTGCGAGAGGCGAATCAGGTCCCCGCACTCGAGTTCGAGGGCGAAGAGAGGAGCGCGGAACCGCGCGACGGTGCGCTGCGTGAGCCTCTGGTCGTCGCGAAACTCGGGCTGGAAGATCGGCTGGCCGTTGTTGAAGACGTAGGCCGAGACCACCCAGGTCCACGAGGCGTCGTACTCGAGGCGCCTCCCCCAATCCATCAGCGCCGAGTAGTTCTCCTCGATGCCCAGCTCCGCGGCGAAGCCGACCCGCGTGTAGTCCTTCAGGTCGCTGTGCTTGCACGTGTTCGCGAGGCCCCAGCGCTCCGAGCCCAGGGGGATCGACTCGCTCCACGAGTCGCGAACCACGTCCCACTCGGCGTCGTAGACGATGGCCGTGGCAGCCTGCTTGGCGAGCTCGTCCTGGCTGAAGCGCTGCGGGGAGCAGTGCAGGAGGCCATCCGCACCCCACCAGAGATCGAGGTTCCAGCTGGCGGCGATCTTCCCGAGCGTCGTGCCGCCGTCCTCCCCCGGCACGAACGTCCCGCCGCAGCGGCCGTTGCCCTTCGTCCCGAAGGAGCGCCGGGTCGCCTCGAAGGACGGGCCGTGCAGGAGGTGGTGGGCGTTGTGGCCCATGTAGTAGCGGGCGATGTGCTGCATGAGGCTGGCGGGATCGTGCTTGCCGCGCCAGGGGTAGCCGTTGACCTCCGTGGAGCCCTCGGCGCCGTGCGGCCAGCGGACCCAGAGCCGCCCCTCCTTCGCCAGGCGGAAGAGCTTGTCGGCGAAGGTCCAGTTCTCGATGTCGCCCCCCGAGGGCGCGTACTCCGCCTCGAGGATGGCCGCGTGCCAGACGTCGAAGTTCGGCAGCTGCACCGGGAAGGAGTAGAAGCGCACCTTGCCCGACTGCGGGAAGGCGGTGCACCCCGGGCCGATCAGCAGGTTGATCGAGCGCGTCGCCTCCTCGTCGGGATTCAGCCAACCCACCTGCCAGGGGTTCGCGGTAGATCCGCCCCGCGAGATCGTCCACCCATCCGCCGCGGGGATCGCCAGCCGGTTCTTGGTCACCCCCAGGCAGATCCGGTGCGCCTCTCGTGTGAACGTCACCTCGCCACGGTTCAGGTAGACCGTGCGGCCCTCGTCGAGGGGGAACGCCCGGATCCACTCGCCGCCAAAGGGCGTCTCGATGTTGGGCTCGTCGTCGGCCTCTTTCGGCTGCGGAATGCCGAGCTGGTGCCTCAGGCCCGACTTCGTGGGCGGCTGCTGCATCACCCCCAGCAGCCCCTCCGTGGCATCGATCAGCGCGAGCTCCACGTGCTGCGCGGTGAAGCCGTTCACGCGGTCGACCTTCCAGACGGGCCCGATCCGGCGGTACATGCTCGGCGGGATCGTCCGGAAGCCCACCTTGATGTCGATCGTCGAGCGGAGGAAACGCGGCTCGCGGAAGAGTCGATTCAGCTCGGCGTCGCCGTTCCGGAGCCGGATCGTGGTCTGCATCCGCGCAAGGCCGCTGCCCACCGAGAACCGGCGGCCGCAGCTGCCGAGCTCGATCACGCGGCCGTCGAGCTGGGCGGCTTCCGCCCCACGCCCCACCGGCCGATCGATGTCGCTGTAGTGGTAGACCTCCGGCGCTCCGCTCTCCGTGTAGTGGGTGAGGATCACGTGGAGGAAGGGCTCCTCCGGCTCGCCCTCCGCCTGCGGCAGCTTGAGCTTGATGTCGTCGCCCAGCTCCCGGACCCAGCCGTAGCGGTCGGAGAAGTCGAAGTCCTGGAAGTAGCTGTGCCGGTCGATCCCGTCGAAGCTCGCCAGGTAGCCGCGGGCGACGTTTCCCCACGCCACCGTCTTGATCAGGTCCTTCAGCGGGGCGTCGAGCGCCTTCGCCTCCACCTCGCCGCGGAGCGGGTTGGTCGCGCTGGTGAGCACGTCCAGGTCGGCCCGGAAGGCGCCCGCACCGAGCGCCTGCATCGGCTTCTTGCTGGGGCGGAGGTCGTAGGTCATGGCTATCCCTGGATCAGGTTCACGCGCCCGGCGATCAGGCCGATCGCCGCTCCGGCGTTGTCCACGAGGTCGTCGGGCTGGATGCCCAGCGCCTTGGCGAGCATCAGCATCCCGCTGCTGGTGTCGGCGCCGTGCGCGGCGGCGAAGCAGAGGCACGCCCCCGGCATCACCAACGGCAGCCCGAGGGCGATCCCGTCCTGCGCGACGCGCTGGCCGGCGATGGCGACGGGCAGGTCCGCGAGCTGGCGGACCAGCACCAGGGCGAGCGCGCCCGAGGCCTGCGCCACCGACGACTGGAAGCTCTGCACCGACCGCACGCCGGAGCTGCCAGGAGGGAGCTCGAAGGGGATCATCCGGCCAACCGTGCCAGAGGTGTCGAACGCCGCGGTGGCCGTGGCCGTCGCGCCGTCCTGGTCCGTGAAGTCCACGGTCCACGTTGCCGGCGAGGTGTCGGCCAGCTCCTCGGTGATCACCGCGTAGAGCTCCACGCCCTCGCCGTCCGAATAGCGCTGCGTGCCGGCGGGCCAGGCGATCACCTTCTCCGCCGTGTCGAAGGCGGCGATCCGGTTGTGCCAGATGCGGTCGTAGATCACGACGGCGCCCGCCTCGCTGCAGGTGGCGGTGAGCCTGCCGATCTGCACGTCGTCACCAGCCACCGGGTCGCGGAGCGGCAGCGCGCCGGCTGTAGCACTCGAGGGGAATTCCCCGTCGAGCGTCACCCCGGCCATGCTGCCGGCGCCCGGGACACCGGCGACGAGGAAGAGGTCCGTCATGCCGTAGGCGAGGTGGCCGACGGCGGCCTTCCGGAAGGGCAGGGACTGCCCTCGGGGAAGCGCTGCAGCGAGTTCGTCGAGGCTTGCGATTGCCAAGTCATGCTCCCGTCTTGCCCCACGGGTCTTCCCGGAAGGCGAAATCGGCCCCGTCCACGCGCCCGGGCAGCACCAGCTGCCGCTGCCACGATGCGTCGGCCAGGCGCCCGAGCATCACGCGGGATCGGTCATCCTTGTCGGGGGTGAAGAGGAAGGGCTTCACGCGCCCCTGCACCTGCCGCTTGAAGGCCTCAACCGCCACCGCGGAGGCCTCGGGCAGCGCCTTCGAGAACGAGCCGGCAAAGGTGCGGCGCGTCGAGAGGAAGTGTGCGTTGGGCACCCCGTACTCGGACTCGCCGAAGGCGTCGGTGGTCGCCTCTCCGAGCTCCGCGCCCCACACGAACGGCGGCAGGTCGACGAGCTCGCCGAGCCACCATTCGCCGATCTGCACCGGCCGCCCGTCGACGGTCTGCACGCCCTCGACGATCAGGCGCCAGTAGCGACGAGAGGCGAGCGCGAGCGGGACCCAGCAGGCTCCTTCGGTGATCGGCACCTCGATCCACGTCCACGGCCCCGACTGGCTCGAGGCGTGGGCAAGCCAGACCTCGGCGGTGGGGCGGAGGTTGTGGTTCACGAGCGCGCAGACGCTGGCAGCGGCCGGCAGAGCGAGGTTCACGCCGAGCTGGAATGGGGCCGTGTTCTTCGCGCGGCACACCATCCCCGCCCTGCCCTTCGCCACGTTCTGGGCAGCGAAGGCAGGATCCACGGCCGACGTGCTGGCGGCGAGGTTCCACGGCACGGTGGCCGTCACCCCAATCCACTGCGTCGCGGCCGCCAGGATGTTCTTTGCCGAGTAGGCAGCGAGCGCCATCGTTACCCCCGGGCCGAGACGGCCGCCGGTTTCAGGTTCAGCTGGCGGATGATCGAGTCCACCTGCTCGATCGCCATCTGGCGCAGCGCCGGTCCCATCTCCCGCGCGAGGAGCTCGCGATGGAGAAGCCCGCCGTTCGAGTTGAGCACCACCGTCGGCGAGACGGTGACCGCGCCGGCCGCCCCGTGGATCTGGCTGGCGGACAGATCACCGCCGCCGACGAGGCCGCCCCGCGCAAAGCCAGGCAGCCGTGCCCCGGGGCGATCTCCCAGGCTGTTGAGGTAGTGGAGCATCGGCAGGCCGAGCCGCTTGGCCGAGCTGGCCTTAATCACGAACTCCTTCTTCGAGAGGCGCGCGACGATGCTGTCGCTCGTCTCGGTTCCAGGCCCGACTACCTCGCCGCCCTCCGAGAAGCCCAGGAGCGAAAGCAGTCCGCCGCCGATGCCGCCCGTCGCACCACCCGTGATCAGCTTGAAGATCCCCGCCACGACCAGCTGCTTGCCCAGGTCGATGACCATCTTGCCGAGGTTCTGCAGGATGTCCTCGACGCTACCGAGCCCGTCCTCGAGCGGGGCGAAGGCCAGGTCGGCCCAGACGTTCGAGAACTGCATCGCAAGCTGCTGCATCGCCTGCGTCTGCGCCGCGGTGCGCTTCTCGGTTTCCGCCTGGACGGCGGCCGTGATCGCCTGCGTCTTCTGCTGCTCGAGGAGCTTCTCCTGCTCGTCGAACTCGGCCTTGGTGATCTGCTCCTCCTCGAGCCGCCGGCGGAGGGCTTCGATCTGCTGCTCGTGCTTCGCTTCGAGGTCGTCGAGCTCCGACTTCGTGAGCTCGGCTCTCATGGCCTTCGTTTCCAGCTCGACGTCGATCTTCCGGCGCTCGGCGGCGCGCTGCTCGTTCAGCTGGGCCTCGAGGAGGTCGGCATCCCGCTTCGCCTCGAGCGCGGTGAGCTCGTCTTTGTAGGCGGCTCTCTCCGCCTCGGCGGTCTTCTCGTTGGCCATCTTGGCCTTCAGCGCATCGACCTGCGCGGCGTACTGCGCCTCGATGTCGTCGGTCTGGCTCTTCGTCAGGCTGGCCTGCAGCGCTGCCGTACGCTGCAGCGAGCCGGCGATCGCCTCGGCCATCTTCTTGGCCGCCTCGCCTGCCTTCGCCAGGACCGGCGGGATGGTCTGCACCGCGCGCTTCGTCTTGCCCGCGGCCTCCACCACCGGCTCGGGGCTCTTCGTCCAGATGTCGCCGATCGCCTCCGCCCGCTCGGCGACGATGGCGAACGACTCCTTCGCCGATTCCTTCTGGATCTCCCAGGCCTGCCGGAAGTTGCCGGAGAAGACCTCGACGATGGAGGCAGCGACGGCGCCGATCCGCTTGCCAAGGAGCTCGAAGACGCCGGCGACCACCTGCACCGCGGTCGCCACGATCTTGAATCCCGCCTGGATCGAGTCCTTGAAGCCGCCCCCCTTCTTCGCCGCGTCCACCAGCCAGTCGGTGATCTCCAGCAGGTACGGGAGCGCGACCTCGATGATGGTGTTCGCGACCCCCTTCAGCACGTCGGAGAGCCGCGACATGTTGTCGTTGAAGGCCTCCGAGCGCCGGGCGGTGTCGTTGCCGATCACCAGGCCCAGATCCTCGGCCTCCTTCTTCAGCGCATCGAGGCCGTCCCGCCCGTTGTTGAGCATGGGGATCAGCTTCGTGCCCGCCTCGCCGAAGAGCTTCATCGCGAGGCCGGCCTTCGCGGCACCGTCCGGCATGCCCTTGAAACGGTCGGCGAGGTCCATCAGAACCTCGTCGCTGTTCCGCATGCTGCCGTCGGCGTTCTTGAACTCGATGCCGAGCTGCTGGAAGCCGCGGGCCGCCTCGGTGCTCCCATTGATGGCGTCGACCATCTTCTGGGAGAGCATGCCGAGGCCGCGGCCCACGTCGTCGATGCTGGCGTCGGAGAGGTTCGCCGCGTGCTGCAGCGCGGAGAGCGCCTCGACGGAGGCGCCCGTCCGCGTGGCCATCTTGCCGAGGGCATCGGCGCCGTCGATCGCGGAGTCGACGAAGCCCATGATCGCCTTGGTGCCGAAATAGGCCGCGGCCGCACCCGCGAAGCCCTTCAGCATCCCGGACATCTTGTTCAGGGCACCGTTCATCGTGCCCTGCACCTTCGCCATGTCCGCCTGGATCTTGCCGACGTTGGCGTGGATGTCGATCAGCAGCGATCCAACCTTGGCGGCCATGGCCTACCTCTTCTTCTGCTGGGTGGTGGTGAGCGCCTTGCTGATCGCCGCGAACGAACGGATCGCCGCCTCGATCTGCTCGGGAGGCATCGGGTCGCCAGGGCCGCGCTCCGCGGTGGCGCCCGGGAGGTCGAAGAAATCCGCCGGCTCCCAGGCCTTCGAGCGCCGCTTCGGGTCCCGGTTCACGTTGGCGATCACCGACGCGAGCACGCCGGCCCGGAGGTCCTCGCGCTGGCGCTGCAGCGTGAGGCGCTCGTCGAGCGCGGCGAGCTCGCGTGGCGTCAGGCGCCAGAACTCGTCGTCGGAGAGTCCGAAGTCGATGCGCGCGACGGCCCAGAGCTCTGTCCAGGTGAGCCCTCGCGCGCCTCCGGAGGGACCGGATCGGCCGTCCTCTCCTTCTTGCCCGGCAGGCTCTCCTCGACGAGCCGATCGAGCGAGGAGGTGAACTCGACGAGCTGGCCCAGCGAGAAGAGCGCGCCGACCTGCTGCTCGGTGAGCTCCTCGCCGTGGTCCATCGCGTCGGTCTGAAGGCATGCCGTGAGCAGGGAGCGCATGCGCCGCGGCGTGTCGAACTGCGAGAAGTCGATGCCCTCGAGGGCGTTGATCCCGCAATGCTCGTCCAGGTAGCACATCGCGTTCATGTCGAAAGCGAGCTTGCGCTCCCGATCGAGCGGGATCGTGATCGCCCGGCTCCCGGGCCTCTTGCTGGGCTTGTTCATCTGGATCAGGCCGCCGTCTTGGTCACGACCCCGCTCGGCTTCAGCGAGTAGGTCTTGGTGATCACGCCGCCCATCGTCACCTCGGACACGCCGTCCTGGGGGACGAAGCCGGAGAAGGTGTAGGTCTCGCCGTTGGAGAGCACGCCCTCGAAGTTCACGACCTCGCGGGTGACCGCCACCTCGTCCATCCGGATCTGCCCCGGGTCGGCGGGGTCGGCCAGGACGGTGAGCGAGGCCGCCGCGTAGGTGCGCATCCCCGGGATGCTTTCCGTGGTGGCGTCGGGCGACTCCATGGTCGTGACGTCCACCTCCTCCGTCGAGCCCTGCGGCGGGGTGAATCCGGTGATCCCGCCGATGGGGATGAAGGTCCCCGGGGTGGTGCCGCTCTCGACGCCGACGGTGGTTCCGTAGCCGATCTTCGCCATCTGCTCTCTCCTTACGCCCGGCTGTGCCAGACGGTGAATTCCAGGGAGACGCCCGCGAGCTGCGTCTCCTCGTCCCTTTCCAGGTCTGCCTGCGCCTCGAGGAAGACGCCCTGCACCTCCTGGTCGCCCCAGGTGCCGCGCCAGCCATGGAGCGCCGCCACCACGGCCGCAGCGATCTGCCGCGCGCGATCGAGGGCGTTCGCGCTTTCGGAGTCGGGGGCGAGCACCTCGAGCTCGATGCCCGTCTCGTTGAGTCCGGTCGGGCCGCCGAGGGTGACCTGCGGGATCGAGTTGGGCATCGCGCAGATGATCGCCGGGTAGGTCGCGGCCTCGGGGAGGTCGCCGCCGCAGACGATGCTTGCCGGCTGCACCAGCGCCGCCACCGCCTGGTCGTTCACCAGGTGCAGCCGAAGGCCTGCGTCCACGTTCATGGCTTGCTCGCTTCCTTCTCGACGCGCTTGTGGGCGTCGTCTGCGACCGCCTCGATGGCTTTCGCCGCCCCGCTTTCGAAGCCCTTCGAGAAGTACTCGTGCGCCTGGATCTGGCCGCTGAAGCCCTTCTTCCCCATCAGCTTCGCGAGGGCCTTCTTCGCCTTGCTGCGGCCGCCGCGGAACCGAGGCTTCGTGCCCTTGTCGAACCAGACGGACCAGACGCGGGGATCGTCGACCGGCCTGCCCTTCTCGTCCTCGCCCTTCCCCTTCTTCGGGATCGAGGCGACGAAGAGGCCGGCGCCTACCTCGCCGGGCTTCCCCCGGCTGCGCTTGTGGCGGATCGCGCGCCGCAGCCGGCGCTTCGCCTCCGCCTTCATGGGGACGCTGGCGGCGTGCTTGCGCACCTCGTCCCGGAAGACCTTCGCGCCGGCGGTCACCGCCTGGCGCATCACCCGCTTCTCGATCTTCGGGCCCAGCTCCTTCAGCGTCTTGGAGAGCTCCTTCGCGCCGCGGATGGGACCCTCGCTCACGTCGGGACCTCGATCGCCTCGACGGCGAGCTGCAGCCCCTCCCTGCGCCCGATCTCGGCGAGGCCGCGGATGTTCCAGTGCGAGCCGCCGTAGGCGACACGCATGTGCGTGGTGACGTCCGAGCGCCAGCGGATGGTGATGGTCGCCGCGCGCTTCGCGAGCACCTGCGGCGAGGCCGTGCGCTCCCGGGCGGCGGTCTCCTTCACCTCCGCCCAGACGGCCGCATGCTCCACCCAGCGCGCGCCGGCGCCGGGCTTCGGGTGGCCGTACTCGTCCAGCTCGGTCTCGGCACTCCGCTCGATGACGATCCGGCGGTCCAGCCGCCCCGCTGCGATGCCCATCACCACACCTTGAAGGGACGGAGCAGGTCGGTCACCGTGCCCCTGTTGTCGCGGTCGCCGCGCTCCCGGTAGCCGTTCTCGAGCTCCACCAGGATCGCGGAGCGGATCCGGGCAGGCACCGCGGCTGCTTCGCCGTGGCCAGCCTCGAAGTCGATCCGCACCGCGCCCGGCCGGCACTGCGTGGCGGGCCAGCTCTGCCCCGCCGCGAGCACCAGGCGCCCGGGCATCGTCACCGTATCTTCGTGGTAGGCCGCCGCCTCGAGCGTCTGCAGTTGGCCGGCCTCGTCGTAGTACTGCACCGAGGTGACCGACCGCAGAGGCGCCCGCGGCAGCTCGAGCTCGCGGCCGCACGGGAAGGCGTCGAGCACCAGCCGCAGCGTCGCCGTGCAGAGCTGGCGGCCCGTGTATTCCTGCGAGTACTCCACCGCGCTGTCGATCAGCCGCTGGATCGTCGAGTCCTCATCGGCGCCGTCGACACGGAGGTAGTCCTTCGCCTCCTGGAGGGTGACCGGGGAGGCCCCGGCGTTCACGACCTGGAGCGCCATCGATCACCCCTCGCTGCGGCGGCGCCGCTTCTTCGTCTGCGGGGGCGACGCGGTGGAGGAGCTCTCCGCCGCGCCGCCTTCCGGGGCGACGCGCACCAAGCACCGAGCTCGCAGGAGGCGCTCCGCCTGCTCGCTGGTGCTGGGCTCGAAGCTCTCGCCCGGCCTCACCCGCTTGCCGGTGGAGCGGTCCACGAACTCGTTGATCACCTGGTACATGCGTCACCTTCCTTCTGCCCTACCGGGGATCAGGCCGCCGGGATGTCGAGGACCACGAACGGCGAGACCTCGGTGCCGCCCTCCGTGGTGATCGGCTCGGTCAGCCAGGGCTTCGCGTCGACGTTCCAGAAGGCCTTCACGACCGTCTTGTTCTCGGTGAACTTGACGTGCGGCGAAGCCTCGACGAACGGGCCGGAGCCGTCCTTGATGAGGTACTTCGACAGGTCGTAGAGGCCGAAGTCGCCCTTCGCACCCAGGGCGGCGGCGAGGCGATCGTCGATGATCACCGGGAAGCCGTGCAGGGTGGTCGGGATGGCGCTGCGGGCGTCCGGCGACCACACCAGGTTGCCGGCCTCGTCGCGCATCTGCATGAGCTGCGGCAGGGCCGCGCGGCTGCCGATCCACACGCCCTGCGAGCCGAGGAAGACGGCGAGCATGGCCACCGTGTCGGCGTAGGTGATCGTGTTGGCGGTGGCGCGGTTGACGGCGAGGGCCGCACCGTTGGCCGCCGCGAGGAGGCCGGTCGGCTTGCCGACGCCGTTGCCCGAGAAGAAGACCGTCTCCTCGGCGCCGACGATCGCCGCCCGGAACTGCGCCTCGATCAGCGCGCTGGCCGCGCCCCAGTTCCGCAGGAGCTTGTCGGTCACCACGATGTGGCCGGCCACCTCGAACGGCTTGAGGCTCACCTCCTTCAGCGCGAGGTCCGTCTGCGGCTTCGCCGCGCCCTCGGCGATCCAGCTCACCGACACGCCGCCGTAGACGTTCGACGTGCTGGTCTGATCGAGCGCCGGCATGGTGATCTCGGCGTCCGGCGGGGTGCCGGCCGGCAGCACCGTGGCGCGCGGGCGGATGGTGGCAGCCTTCGGGTCGATCTTCAGGAGCTCGCCCCGGAACTGCTTCGGCACCGCGAAGCCACCGTTCTCGCCGGGGCCGGCGCCGCCATCCATGTCCATGGCGCCGAACTGGAGGCGCTGGTCGTTGGGGTTGAAGCGCACGGCGTGCATGAACTCGCCGAAGCTCTCGAACTCCCGCTTCGCCTCCGCACCGCGGAAGCCAGCGCCCAGGCGGCCGACGCTCGGGCGCACCGCGGCGAGGTCGGCCTGCTCGGCGGCCGAGTACTCGGCGCGCTCGATGTTCGCCTTCAGGGTGGCGTTCGTCGCCTTCAGGGCGTCGAAGCGCGCGGCCTCCTCGGCGGTGAGCTCGCGCTCCTCCTTCTCCGCCGTGGCGAGGATCGCCTTCATCTCGTCCGCGTTCTTCGCGCGGCTCTCACGCATCGTCTGGAGGTTCATCTTCCGTCCTTGCAATCGCCGGTTCGTGAGCCGCGCATCCCCACACCGGCGGGAGGGGGTCGGCAGGCTTTCCGCGCAGGCGCGGGCTACATCTCGTCGTCGAGCTCGATCTGGCGGCGCAAGCGGCCGAACGCCGTCGCCCGGGGTGCGGGCTGCGTCTCCTCGGCGCGCGCGGGCCCACGAACCCCGAGACCGCCGCGCACGCCCAGGCGCGCGAGCGTCTGCTGCAGGGTCTCGATCCGGTCGGCCATGCCCTGGGCGACGGCTTCCTTCGCGCCCACGGTCCGGCCCTCGCCGAAGCCGCTGCGAACGTCGCTCGAGCGCACGCCGCGGCCGCGGGCCACCGCGTCGACGAACAGGCCGTAGTACTCGTCGACCCGGGCCTGCATGGCGTTGCGGGCCTCTTCAGAGAGCGGGCCGAAGGGGTTCCCCTCGGTCTTGAACTTGCCGGCGCTCACCAGGGTCGGCCGCACGCCGGCGGTCTCGAGGGCCACCGACTGGTCGACGTGCATGGTGTAGACGCCGATGCTCCCCGCCTGGCCGCCCGGGGTGATGGTCACCTCGTCGGCCGCGCTGGCGATCCAGTAAGCGGCCGAGGCGGCGAGCGAGTTGATGGAGGCGATGATCGGCTTGCCGCCCCGCGCCCCTTGGATCTCGGCGGCGAGCTCCTCGACGCCGGAGACCGCGCCGCCAGGGGAGTCGACGTCCAGGACGATCGCCTTGATCGAGTCGTCGGCCAGCGCACTGCGGAGGTTCGCTGCGAGCTTCTCGGTGGAGGTGCCGCCCGAGAACTCGGTCAGCAGGTTCATCCGCTGGGAGATCACGCCGGTGACCGGGAGCACCGCCACGTCGCCAGCTCGGCGGGCCACCGAGGCGACCTTCGAGCCTGCGAGCCGCGCCTCGATCTGCTCGTCGGAGAGCATCACGCCGTCGGCCTTCAGCTGGATGAGCTCGGCGATCGCCTCGAGCTTCTCCGGGAGGATCGCCCACGGCTCGGCCAGCACGGCCGCCACGGTCCGGGGGTAGCTTTTCATTCGGTCGGCTCCTCTTCGTCGTCAGGCGCGGCGGGCGCCGGCTCGCGCCCCGGGAGCGGCGCCATGCCGGGGGCGCTCGTTCAGGCCCGGAATCGGGTCCAGATCCTCGAGCTCGCGGGCCTCGCTCGGCTCCATCCAGCTGGCATCGATCGCCAGCTTGTAGAACTCGGCGCGGCTCTTCGCATCGCCACGGAGGAGCGCGTTCACGTTGAACTTCACGTAGAAGCCGTCGAGCCGCTCCTGGGGCGTGAAGAGCTTGCGGTTCAGCTCCTGCTCCCACCGGGCGATCCACGGCGCGAGGGTGTAGCGGACGAAGCCGAGCGACATCTGCTCGATGCCAGAGCCCCAGCTCGTCGACTTCGACTGCGCCTGCAGCATGTGCAGGGGCACGCGGAAGATCCGGGCGATCTCGGCGATCTGGAACTCGCGCGTCTGGAGGAACTGCGCCTCCTCGGGCGGCACCGCGGTCGCGGTGTACTTGGCGCCGTCGGGCAGCACCTTCGCTCGGTGCGAGTGCTCGAGGCCCTCCTGCTCGGTCCAGACCTTCTTGATCAGCTTCGCGGCCTCGGGCGTGGTCCCCGGCGGCAGCTCGATGACGCCGCCGCTCCGCCCGCCCTGGCCGAAGAACTTCGCCCCGAACTCCTGCGTGGCGAGGGCGAGGCCCAGCGCTTCACGATGGAGGGTGATCGGGCAGTAGCCCCGCAGGCCATCAAAGCCGAAGCCCGGGATGTGGAGCACGTCGTCAGGCCGCAGCGCCACCGCGCGCCCGTTCACGCTGGTGAGGAAGTCGCGGGCGCCGGTGTTCGGATCCTTCCGCGGCCGGGTCCGATCCGGCAGCAGCGGCCAGAGGGCGACGGCCTGACCGCGGCCGTTGCGCTCGATGTCGGCGTAGCCGTTGCCCCAGCCCACGGCGTGGCCGGTGACCGTGTTGCGGAAGGCGAACGACGTCATGTCGTCGTTCGGCTCCGCGCGCAGCATCTGGTGCGCCGGGTGCTCGGTCGCCTCCCGGCTGCCACCGCCGGCCAGCTTCTGCCGGACGTCGAGCGGGAGCTGGGCAATCGCGTCGGCGATGATGCCGATCGCGGCGAAGACCGTCGGCAGCGCCATGGCCGAGTACTCGTCGACGGACGCGCCGGCGTGCGTGCGGCCGGAGAGCCGAAGGCGCTCGAGCGCGCTCGGGTCGGAGAGCCGGATCGATTCGGACGATCCGAGGAAGCTGGAGAGGAAGCCCATCACTTCACCCCGCGGCGAGCCGTGCCGAAGAAGGCGGCCGCCATCAGCAGCGCGCCGACCACCACCAGGGCGAGCGGCGGGTAGATCCACCAGAGGCCGCCGGCGAAGAGGATCAGCCCCAGCAGCGCCACGAGGTCGTGCAGGTCGAAGGCCGGCGGCGGCCGCGGGGGCGTCGTCATAGGATCAGGTCTTCCTCGGTGAACGAGTTGATGAGCAGTGGCGGCGGCGGCTCGTAGAGCAGCGCGCGGTTCATCGCGGTGATCAGCGCCACGGCGCCGTCGATCTTCGAGTCGGCCCGGGGCTTCCGCGGGTAGATGTTCCCGCGCGCATCCTCCTTCACCTCGACGTTCGACATCTGCCAGGTGAGGACGGGATCGCCGTTGTGGTGGAGCCTCTTCGAGAAGACGAGCGCCTCGAGGGTCTTCATCGGCTCGGAGAGGTTCTTCGCGTTCATGCCGAGCTCCACCATCGGGATCCCGGCCTTCTCCATCCGCTGCGAGAATTGCATCGCGGACCACGGGTCGAAGGCTGCCTGCTGGATCTCGAAGGCCAGCGCGGCGAGGAGCTCCTCCTCCACGGTCTCGTAGTCGGTCGCGTCGCCGTCCGTCTCGATGATGAGGCCGGCCTCGAACCACGCGAGGTAGCGCTTGTTCGCCGGGTCGCGCACCTGGGCCTCGGGGAGGAAGTACTTCCCGAAAACCACGTAGTGCGGCTCGTGCGTCTCCTTGCCCTTCCGGCTCGCCGGCCGGAGCTCGGGGAAGACGAAGACGAGCGAGGCGATGTCGCGCTTGTGCGCGAGGTCGACGCCGATGAAGCAGGGCTTGCCCTTGAAGTCCGCCAGCGTCCGCTTCTCATCGCCGCAGGCGGCCCAGGCCTGCATGTTCATCCAGCCCGCCCTCGAGGCCACCCAGACGTTGAGGTGCTTCGTTTTGAAGGCGTTCGCCTTCCGGGCGGAGAGCTCCGCTTCCCTCTGCTCGCTCCGGAGGAACTCGGCGTAGACCGAGACCCCGAAGTTGGGGTTCGCCTTCTTGAGCGCTTCCTCCGAGGTCCAGTCGTCGCCTTCGTCGATCGTGTAGATGATCGCGAAGGTCTCTTCGCCCTCGGCCCGCTCCTCGAGGATCTCCCGGACGTCCCGGTTCAGCTGGTAGCAGGGGCCCTCGATGTTGTAGCCGGCGGTGGTGATCACCAGGAGCAGCGGCTGCCGACGAGCACCCATGCCGGTGAGCATGGTGCTGTAGAGCTTCTCGTCGCGGTGCTCGTGGAACTCGTCGACGATCGCGCAGCTCGGCGAGGCGCCGTCACCCGGGTTGCCCACCACCGGCTCGAAGCGGCTCTCCGTGCCAGGCACCAGGAGCTGGGACTTCGGGTGCTCGACGCCGAAGGCCTCCACCAGGTCCGGTGTCTTGCGCACCATGGCGTGCGCCGGCTTGAAGACCTCGAGGGCCTGCTTCTCCTTCGTCGCGCCGCAGTAGACCTCGGCGCCCACCTCGCCGTCGGCGACGAGCATGTAGAGGCCGATCACCGCGGCGATGACCGACTTGCCGTTCTTTCGCGGGACCTCGATGTAGACCTTCCGGAAGCGGCGCAGGCCGGTCTTCCGGTTCACCCATCCGAAGATCGAGCAGAGGATGAAGCACTGCCACGGCTCGAGCCGGATGAGCGTGCTCTCCGGATCCCCTGGGATGCCGCGCGCCCAATCGCCTTTGACGTGCGGCAGGAGCTCGGCGAACTGGCAGGGCCGCTCGGCTAGCTTCGGGTCGAAGCGGAACGGGCTGCCCGAGTACTTCGAGCGCTGCAGGTCGCGGAGGTGGCGCTCGCAGGCGAGGCGCGTCCACTTCGACGCGGGGATCTTCCCCGCCACCACGTCACGCGCGTAGCGGTGCGCCTTCTCGACGTGCGGGTGTGCGTGCCCCATTCATCGGCCTGCCCCGAGGAATCGCGCGAAGGGGTTGTCGGGCTTCCCCTTCGGCACCCCCGCTCCGACCTTGCTCTGCGCCACCGGGGTGAGGCCGAGCTCCACCAGCAGCGAGTGCAGGTGGCGCTGGGCCTCGCTCCGCATGCGGACCGCGGGGTTCGCCTTCAGCAGCGGCGCCCCGTCCTCACTTGAGCTCTCCGCCCAATAGGTGAAGCCGTTCTCCTTGATCTCCGCCGAGAGGGCGACGATCTCCGCCATCCGCTTGGCAGCGATGGCGATCACCTCGGTGTGCGAGGAGGAAGCGAGTTCCTCCTCCACCAGGCGGCCCACGATCAGGTCGAAGTACCCGCGCTCTTCCTCGTCGAGCTCGGGCGGCGGCGCCGGGATCCGTGCCGGCGCCTTGAGGGCGGCCGCGGCCTTCGCCTTGCGCGCGGCGGTCTTGGCCTTGGCCTTCGCCTCGGCCTTGCCGCCCTTCAGCGCCCGCAGCTTCGGCGGGTCCGGCTTGCGTCCCTGCCCCATCACCCACCGTGAAAACCAGCGCCACCCGGCGCCGGCAGAAAAAAGTTCTGATTCGGTCCGCGAAAAAAGAAGGCTGCCAGTGCGGTCTCGGGCGCCAACCCGCCGAACTTTCGCCCGGGGGGTGGGTCCGCCCTCCCCCGCCCCTTGCTCGCCCGCGCCCGCCCTCCGGTCAGCCGTAGCTGCCGTCCTGCCGCGTCTTGGCCGCGTGGTGCGCGTCGCAGAGCGGCTGCAGGTTCGAGCGCACCAGGCGAAGGCGCGGCGCCTTCCAGATGGGCTCGATGTGGTCGACCAGCGTTGCCACCGCGACCCTGCCCTCGCCCTCGCAGGCGCGGCAGAGCGGCTCCTCGCGCAGCACGCCGTCGCGTAGGCGCCGCCACGCAGCGTCGTAGCCGCGTTGAGCTGCGGTCCCGCGCTGGCGGTCGTAGCGGGCCCGCTCGTCCTGCTCGAGGAAGCCGGCGCGCTCGTGTGCTGGGCAGCGCGAGCCCTTGCGCACCAGCTCTCGGCAGCCCGGCTTCGAGCATGGTCTCGGAGCTGCCGAGGGCATTAGCCGCCCGCCAGCGTCCGGACCGCCAGCGCGGCCAGCGTGGAGGCGATGGCGGAGGCGATGAAGCTGGCCCCCGAGCAGATCACCCAGAGCTTGGCGAGCTGGACCTCGGTGGCCTGCTGCCTGCGCTCGATGGCGGCGATCCGCTCGTCGGTCGCGCGCTCGCGCTCGAGGCGGCGCAGGCGCTCCTCGTGGTCCTCCATCTGCCGGCGGACCTCGCGGAGCGGGTCGATGGGAGCGGGCTGCGGATTCATGGGTGCTCCGTCGCGGCGAGGCCGCATCTGATCGTCGCGAGCATCACGTCTGCGGGCTCGCCCACCGCATCGGCCGCCTGGAAGAGCGGGCTGCGGTGGTGGTAGTCGGGGTCGCCGCCGCTCCGGTAGTAGAGCTCGCGGTGCGCCAGCTCGTGGCAGAGGGCGGTGTCGGCCAGGTGATCCGCGTCCGCCACCAGGGAGGCGTCGGCGAAACCGTAGTAGCTGGCCGGCTGATGCGGCAGCATCGGCACCGAGAAGAAGCCGTCGATCCAGCAGCCAGCCACCGGGAAGGTCGCGGGGTCGTACCAGCAGCGCCGGCTGGTCTCCTCGATGGACGGGTAGAAGTCGACCGACGCGCGCCGCGCGGTGAAGCCCCCGAGCGCCTCGCCACAATCGGCGAGGTATAGCGGGAGTTCCTCGTAGGCATGGGCGCCGTAGAAGACGGCGAAGGGCGGCAGCTCCTCGTCGGGAACGTCACGCTCCCTCTCCGGGAAGCACGCCGAGCCGTAGTAGCAGCCGCAGAGCACCAGGAGCAGCGCCGAGGCCGCAGCTCTCCCGTTCCCGCCGGTTCGCGGCGGGAAGGAGGGCGACGGCTGGTGCATGCGCTAGAGCTCCGGATCGTCCTGCGAGGTGCAGCCGTCCGAGTCCGGCAGGATGCGGCAGAAGGTGTCGCGCCAGGTCTCGGCGCCTGCGAGCTCGTAGCCAATCACGTGCGCCGCCACGCCGCCCTCGCGCACGCTGCACGTCGGCCCGCAGCATCGCCCGTCGAAGTCCCGAGGCGGCACCGCCGGCAGGTCGCCCACCGCTGGCTGGCCAGCGTCGTGGACCTGGCCCACTAGGCAGCTGCCGGGGTGCGACTCCGGCGGCACCAGAGCCACGGGTTCGTCGGGGTGCTGCAGGTTGGCGCAGTCGATCGGCGCCGTCGCCGGGCCGTGCACCACCAATCGCGCGCTCTCACCGCCGGGAAGCGTGGGCCACGTCGTACCTGATTCCACCTTCGTTTCCACTGCCACGCCCAACATGGCGCCGTCGTCGCATTGGTACGCATCGCCGCCGGGCAGCGACTTCACGCTGGCGCAGTCCATGTGCACGGCCATGCCGTAGCAGGTGGGCACGGTGGCCTCCGTGCCGCCGACACCGCCCGCCGCCAGCTGTGTGTCGTCGCCGCCCATGCCGCCGGCTACCCCGGCAGCTGCAGCCAGCAGCACCGCGGCTGCCACGCTTATCGTCTTCGTCGTCGGGGGCATGGGGCCCTTTCCTTAGTGCAGCCGGATGTTCCGAAGCCTGCCATTCGCCACCTGCCCGCAGGTGGGGGCGCGCCCGCCGATACAGCCGACAGCCGGCAGCGGCGCAAGCGGTTGGCTGAAAGACGAGCTGCTGTAGTTCTGCACCCCGTCACGCCACTGGTTCAGCGATGTGCCGCCCCATTCGTGCCGCAGCACGTAGGGCGTGCCAGGCACCCATGCCAGCGAAGACCCCATGGCGACGTTGGCCGCCGTGCCGGTCGGGATGATCGTCGCCTGCGAGTCGCCGTTGCGCACGTAAGTGGACCAGCCGGTGGTGGGGTACGCCTCACCGGACAGCAGGAAATACGACTTCGACAGGTCCAGCGGCACGGTGGGTGTGTAGGTCAGCAGGGCGGTGCCTGGTGTTGCCGGCCAGTTCGTCGTCGGCACGGTTGCTGCTTCGGCGGCGGCGGTGCAGGGAACGCTGCTGCCGCAGTCCACCCGGGCGGTGGGCTTGGCGGTGGGCGTCAGCTGGCATTGTTCGACACGGATCGATCCCGTGTCGGCGCTGCCCTGCCCAGGCCACACCAACCCTTGCACGTAGGTGGCTGTGGTCAGGGTGGTGCTGCAGCTGTGGGGCCTTGCTTCGCTGGTCAGCCCGCCCACGTTGCACGTGACAGCCTTTCCGGCTTCGTCGGTGTAAAGCCGCAGCATTCCGCGATCGATGGACCCGGCCGACATAAGGCACGTGATCGTCCATGGCCCGGGAGAGGACACGCCGACGATGCGAAATTTGCCCTCCATGTCGGTGGTGCTGTCGTCCACGATCTCCGTTCCGTTCACGGTCGGCGTGGACGCACTATCAGCCCACAGGCTGGGCGTGGTGCTGTTGGGCCAGTAGCTGGTGGCCGACTCCCACACGCCCAGCCCTTCGCGGTTCACGCTGCCCATGTTGGGTCCCAGCACGTGCCAGTTCCCTTCGTCGTCCTGCGCGGGGCGCGGGGTGCTCCGCGCCACGGTGACGGGCACGCCCGGGCGCGCGGCCCAGGTGCCGGCGATCTGCGCTTCGTACTGGGCCAGGAAGGTGTCCGACTTGCCGACGTTGTACAGGCGGACGTTCAGCACCGGCCCGTTCGCCGGGGTGCTGCCCGACTTGCCGATCGTCAGCGGGGTGCCGACGGCAGGAAGCGGGGAGCCTGCCCAGGTCTTAGACGAAGCGGTGCCGTTCCATCGCGCGGTGTACGTGGTGCCCTGCCGGCGACACGCACCCACGCCCCACACGTCGATCCCCGACTGGCTGCTGATCGCGGTGTATCCACCATTGTCAGCCTCCTGCCGCCATTTGCATTCCGGCGTGCCGCCGCCGCCGGTGAACTGCAGGAACAGGCCCGTGTTGTTCGCGTCCAGAATCTGCGCGGGAGCCGCCGCCGAACCAGGCACCCGCGGCTGGGACACCACGATCAGCGTGTGGTCGCCTCCCAGCGCGGCGCGTGCGGGCTCGAAGTTCACCGTGGCAGCGGCGGTCGTGGTGGTCGCGGTAGTGCCCTTCAAATCCACGCCGGCCGCGGTGCGCCACGGCGTGTCTTCCGTGGTCGCGCCCACGCCAGGCGTCACCGCCACCGCCGCGGCGCTCCCGTCCGTGCAGTCGAAGCTGCCCGCGCCGTCCGCCCAGCAGTCCAGGACGCACGCGTCCGCCGTGGTGCATGGTGGCACCTCGCCGGCGTACCAGAGGTCGGCCTCGAAGGCCGGCGGCGGAAGCTCTACGCCGGGCTTCCCGAAGGCGAGCGTCGAGCCCGTCGCACCGAGCTCGAACGCAGCCGCAGGCTGCGCAGCGAAGATCAGGCACAGAGCAGCGACGAAGCGCATCAGGGCACCCAGGGGTTCAGCTCGGCGTTGCCCGAGCCTTCGGACCAGCAGGAGATGACGGTGGGAGAGGCGATCCGGATCTCGATGCCTGCATCGGGCGGCAAGCAGAGCGGCGACTTCGCCTCGGTATCGGCGCAGGTGGCGGTGCCCTGACACAGGCAGGTGCGCGCGCCGCTGGCGACGAAGAGGTAGTAGCCCGGCTGCAGCGTGGCGGCCGTGCTGGCGCCGCTCGAGGGGCAGGCGCGCTTGATGCGCCCGGTGGTCTTGTACTGGCGAGGCAGGGCCTCCGCCGGCGGCGGGCAAACGAGGGCGGCCGCGACCACGCCGAGCATGGCCACGAGCGAAAGGCGGCGGTTGCGCATCGTCGTCTCCGTAGAAGTGCACCGCCCGGTGCTGCGCTGTCCGCTGGAGGTGGGGCGGCTTGCGCGCGGGCGGTGCGAAGAGGCGCAGGAACGACGAAGCCCGCCGAGGGGAGGGGGTGGGTCCCGGCGGGCTTCATCGTGCTGCGTTCAGCGTGGCCAGTAGACCGGGGGCAGAGCGCAACTGCCACCCGCACCGACCGGCAAATTGCCGCACACGTTTGGATCTACTCCGCCGCCCCGCCCATCATCCAGGCGCGCAGGCGCGAGGGGAACGCGATGGGGCTGAAGCCCGGGGCCGGCTGGAAGATGGGCAGGCCGAAGCTCTCCGCCCACCTGCGGGCCGTGTCCTCGCTCACGCCGAGCAGCGCGGCGATCGCCTTCCAACCCACGAGCTGCTGCTCGCCGCCCTCCTCCACCGCCACCGCGGGGAAGTGCCGTGCCGGCGGGCGGCCGTCGCCGAGCTCCACCGCGGAGGCCCTCTCCACCAGGCGCTTCGCGATGAGCTCCTCGCGCAGCATCGTCACCCTGCGCCGCAGCGAGCGCGCGGCCTCGGGGACGCGGGGCTGCTCGAGCTCGGGCGGCAGCTCGTCCGGCAGCCCCGCCCTGCGCTGGAAGACGCCGCTGCGGAGCTTCACCACGCCGAGGCCCCAGCCCGCCGCCACCACCACCGGCGCCCGCCACTCGCGCGGGAGCGCCGCCTCGATCGCGAGCTCGATCTCCTGGACGGTGCCCTCGATGTCGATCGACGAGAGGGACCGCCCGATCACCGGCTCGATGTCGGAGAGCGAGCGCCCGCGCGGGCCCTGGC
Organism: Vulgatibacter sp.; assembly: GCF_041687135.1. Taxonomy (NCBI): domain Bacteria; kingdom Pseudomonadati; phylum Myxococcota; class Myxococcia; order Myxococcales; family Vulgatibacteraceae; genus Vulgatibacter; species Vulgatibacter sp. The sequence goes on from NZ_JAWLCN010000004.1 coordinate 80,749, forward strand.
GGTGCTCGAGGTAGAAGGCGCACGCCGCCGCCTCGCCGCTGCGGCCGCCGATGAGCCGCTCGGTGCCGTTCTCCGAGATCGACAGCCGCGCCGGCTCGTCCCTGAAGACGCGGATCAGCAGGCCGTCGTTCGCAAGCTGTGGGTCTCGTACCAGCATCGTCCCTCCCTGGTCCTGGTTGTCGATCAGCCCCGCCGCACATCGCGCCACGACCCGCCCGCCTCGAGAAGGAGCGCGCAGTGGAGGAGCTGCTGCTGCACGTAGCTGTAGAGCGAGCGGAGGGCCTCGTCGTCGATCACCGCGGCGGCGGTTGCGTAGCAGGCCCCGTCGAGCACCTCCTCGAGGAGATCGCGGTGGTGGTCCCGTCCGTTGCCCGCCTGGTGCGGCGTCCCGTACTTCTCGCGGCCCGCGCGATCTCGGGCGCGCATGCGCTCGATCACCTTCTCGCCGGCGGCGCTTCGCAGCTCGGGCGCACCGTTCAGCAGGTAGAGCCGGCGCGCGGCCTCGATCACCAGGTCCCAGGTCGGGCGCTCGTCGGTCGCCTTCGGTGCCGGCTGCGGCGCAGCCTCGTCCATCCGGGCGGCGCTGGCCGCGGCGGTGAAGCCGTCGGGGTAGCGGGCCCGGAGCTTCTCGATGTTGCCGGCGGCCACGTCCTCGAGCTGCAGCCCCGCGGTGGTGGCGAGGGTCGCCACGTACCAGAGCACGTCGCCCAGCTCCTTCCGCAGCCGCTCGACGTCGAGCTCGGCGCCGTGGAAGAGGTGCTTCTTCACGAGCTCGCCGGCTTCGCCTGCCTCACCGCAGAGGCCCAGGGCGAAGTTGCTCAAACGCGAGGATCGCCCCTGCGACGAGGGCACGGTCCGTTCGGCGGCGTTCTGATACTCGGTCCAGTTCACGCGAAGCTCCTCGCGCCTTCGTCGGCGCACCATCCCGGGGCCGGCGCCGCTTCGCACGGCAGGCCCATCGAGTCGTGGGGTTCCAGGGTCCAACTCTGCCCGTCGAAGGTCGCCGGGAAGTGGGACGCGCAGCCGCGGCACATCACGATGTCCCGATCGCCGGGCTTCAGCGGCGGTCGCTCGGGCCGCTCGAGGCGCGGCAGGCCGCCCACCGGCGCTCGAGCGCGGAAGGGGATCGGTGCCGCCCCCCGGGCCTGCTCGAGCTTGAAGTCGTAGCGGCCGGAGAGCACGTGCTGCGCCTTCAGGTCGTTCTCGATCAGCCAGGGGAAATCGAGCCAGGTGCAGCCCGCCTCGCGTCGAAGTTGGCGGGCCCTCTCGAAGACCGGGGCCCAATCCTCCCAGGCTGGGCGGCTCGCGAGGCGCTCCTTCGTGCGCTTCGCGATGCCCTTGGAGAGCGGGATCCGGACCTTGCCCTTCTCCGAGTCCGCGTCCGCCACCTCGGCGTTCCAGCGCTCCGCGAGCTGCGTCGCCGTCAGGCCGGCCGGCAGCCCCTCCGCGGCACCGGAGGGGGAAGGGGGAGGATCTTCTTCTCTGGTCTGATCTCCTCTCCTCTCCTCTCCCGTTGCACCGTTGCGAACGTTGCGCGGCGTTGCATCGCCGTTGCGAGCGTCCTTCGCTGGTTCCGGGGGAGGTTCGGGCGGCGCGTCGGCGGGGAGGAGCGCACGCAGCTCGGCGAGCTGGGCCTCGAGCTCCTTCACCTTGCGGTGGTTCCGGCTCCGCTCAGTCGACGACTGCGGCTCTTCCGCCCTGCGCCAGCCGATGATCGTGACGTCGCCCTGCTCGTCGATGGCGATCAGCTGCCACTTCGGCTCGGGGTCGGCGAGCTTCGCCAGGGCCTTGGAGATCGCCGCCTCCGCCTGCTCGAGCGGCAGGACGTCGGTGGCCATCATCCGGCGGGCTAGGTAGGTCGGATCGACGTAGTGGGCGGGGACCGTCCCGTCGAGTTCGAAGTCGGCGCTGATGCGGCAGAGGCACTCGTAGACCCGGGCGCCCCAGAAGCCGGCGCGCTGGATCTTCGGGTTCGAGTCGCTGTTGCCGTCCTGCTTGTACCACTTCATGGCGTAGCCCTCCCGAGGGAGGGCCCGCCGGCCGTCGCGGGACCTACTTCGACGCGGGCAGCGACAGGAAGCCGGGCTCCGAGATCAGGATGAGCCCGAACGATTCCGCCTCGCGGCAAGCCTCGAGGCCTTCCTCGACCGTGATGCCGAGGTGGGCGGCGAAGTCGCAGATCGACGGCGCCATCTCCTCGCTCGGGTTTCTCGCCGTCAGCTTCTGCTCGTGGTCCCAAAAGTCGATGAACGACCGGGCGGCCTTCGCGCCGATCGAGGGCTTCCCTTCGTGCTGCTTCTGCATGGCTCACCTCCGGGTGGTTGGCGGGGCCCTTGATGTAGCACACCCCGACGGCGCGGCCGTTCGCTGCCCAACTCATGCCGCCCCCCTGCCCCGGCGCGCTGCCTCGATCAGCCGCTTGCCGTCCTCGCTGAAGAAGGTCTGCTCCACCTGGCGGTCGCTGTGCCGGCTCTTCGAGAGGCGCACCTCGCAGTAGGGCGCGCGGTTCCAGATCCCGATCTCTCGGGCGATCTTCCCCACCTTGATGTGCGAGATCCCCAGGGCGGCGCCGACGCTGGTGCAGGTGTGCGGGTGGGAGTCGACGACGGGCAGGAGCGCCGGGGCGTCCTCTCCGGTCGCCTCCCGGTAGCAGCGGGCGTAGAGCTCGGCCTTGCTGGCGGGGGAGAGGTTGCCGTGCTGCTCGAGCTTGCCGACGATGGCGAAGAGCAGGTCGGCGCGCTTCGTCCGGCGCTCCTCGTCGGCGAGGCTCACCTCGGGGCTGTACTCGCCCGTCCGCACCAGCTGCGGCAGCACCTCGTCGGCGAGGAAGCGGCGCAGCTTCCGCCCCACCTCGCTACGGGTCTTCAAGCAGACCAGGTGCAGGCCGGTCTCGAAGAGCAGCAGGAGCGAGGGCGCGCGACTCGGCACCGATTCGGTGTCGAGTGCCGCCTGCTTGAAGGCCTCGAGCTCCGAGCCGGTGAGGATCGCGAAGTCCTGCCCCTCGATCAGCTCCTCGCTCCAGTCGCCGGCGATCTTGCTCGGGAGGCGGCGGCCGTCGTCGGCGTAGCCGAGGAGCGCGCCGACGTCCCGGGCGATCCAGCAGGGCCGGCCGTTGACCGTGAAGGTCACGAGGGTCTGCCCCTCGAAGGCGGACTCGATCTTGGCGGGGAGGCTCATCGAAACACCACCACGTCTCCACGCTGCTGAAAGGCGTGGGCGAAGAGGTAGGGCCGGCGGCCGAAGTAGAAGGCGGCCGAGTCAAACTGCCCGGTGCCGTGCTTGCCGCCGCCGAACGAAAGGCGCTGGTGGAGGAAGACCATCGCGTCGGCCTTCTGGCGGAGCGTCTGCCACCAGAGCGTCGACGGCGAAACCGGGATCAGGACCACGATCTCGCAGCCCGCGGCGGCGGCCTGCACGATCTTGCGGGCCCACGGGCGCAGGTGGCCGCGGCCGTAGGGCGGGTTCACGAAGACCAGCCGCCCCGCGGCGATCGCCTTCCAGTCGGCGAAGAGGCCGTCCCTCTCCGGCGAGCTGCCGTCGAGCTCCACCTCGGCGCCGACGATCGACCACTCGTTGCTGCAGGGATCGAGGTAGACCTTCCCGAGCTCGGCGAGCGGCTCGAGGAAGTCGATGGGCGTCGTCAGGTCGTTGTTCGTCCGCTCGCGCGGCTCTGCTGCTGCGGTCACGTCGACCGCGGCGTTCCCCTCCGCTGCGTTCATCGGGTCTCTCCCTTCTGCCTTGCGTAGAAGCCGCGGGCGACGCGGCGGATCTTCCCTTCGTGGGCGAGGTCGCGGAGCGCGTTGGCCACGCGGCCGGTGTTGTCCTCCTCGAGGCGCCCGGCCAGCTCGGGCGCGGTCCACACCCGGTCGCCGGCGGCGATCACCTCGAGGGCGCGCGCCCAGAGGCTCGGCGCCCGCGGCGGGGCGGGCGCCGGCTCGAGGCCCGGGCGCCCAAACTCGCCTTGCCCCACGCGCATCGCCGCCCCGCGCTGCACCAGCTTGCCGAGGTCGTTCGAGATGGCGCCGGGATCGTCCAGACCCAGCTCGTCGGCGAGCTGCTCGGGGGTCCACTTCCGCGGCGCACCGTGCAGCACCTCGAGCACGCGGGCGCTTCGCGGCGGGGCGGCTTCATCCTCGGGTGCCTCGGGTAGCTTCGCCGGCGGGAGGCCGCCGATCGTGCAGCCGCTGCAGCTCCAGGACTGCCATCCCTCGTTGCAGGCGCGGTCCAGGCAGTCGGCGTAGAAGAGGCAGTTCAGCGCCCGGTGCTGGGCCACGAAATCGATCGGTATTGGACGGTCCAGCTCGGACGGCGAAGGGCGTCCGTCCGCCGGCAGAAGGCCGAAGATCCGGTCGGTGAGAGTGCTCACGGCAGGCCGGCTTCCGCGGTCGCCGCGTCGAGGAGCTGCCGCCCCGCGGCGGTGACGAAGAGGCCGCGCGAGACCTTCGGCCGGCGCTCGAGGAGGCCCTTCTTCTGCAGGGCCCGAAGGTGGTCCATCACCCCGTTTGTCGAGGCGATTCCCAGCACGGCGCCGAGCTGCCGCACCGCCGGCGGCAGGCCCTCGGCCCGGTGCAGATCGTCGACGACGCGGAGCACCTCGAGCTGGCGCTCGGTGACCTGCGCGTCGGACTGCGAACGTACTTCTCCCTGCACGGTTCCCCTCCCGTGAAAGCGGGCTTGTGATTGGTGGCGGACAGGGCCGGGCTGGTGCCTGAAGGCTGATTGCGCCCTGCCGCGTTTTTCTGGGCATGGAGCCCGTTCGCCTGGGCGGCTTACGAAGCGATTCGGTCGCCCTCTTCCACGCCAATGAGGACCGCCAACGTGACGCCGAGTCCCTTCGCGATCCGATTCAGACGCTCGACAGAGGTGCTCTGTTGCCATCCACGCTCAAGCCCGTGGACGATGCTGTGAGAGACCCCGCCGCGCTTCGCGACATCCCGGACGGAGAGCCCGAGATCGGTGCGGAGCGAGAGGATCCGCTCGCCGAGACTGCTTGCAGTGGTTCGCTTTCTCACCGGCGCAAAGTACGAAAGTCCGTACTCTCTCGTCAAGCAGGGTGCGCACGGAATGCCGTACGCCACACGGGAGCGGAAGCTGCATATGGTCCCGTCGTGGCCAAAGCAGGCGATGAAAAGCCGACACCTGGTGTCGTAGGGCGAAATCTCGCTCGCATCCTCGAGGAGCTCGGGAAGAAGCCGACGTGGCTTTCCCGCCTCTCCGGGGTGCCGCGTTCGACCATCACGAGCATCCTCTCCGGCGCTTCGCCCGAGGCCTCCGTCGAAACCACGCGCAAGCTCGCCCAGGCCCTCGGGCGGCCGACGGATGCGCTGCTGAAGGAGCCCGGCGCCGAGCTGCCGCCCCATGGGACGACGCCCCTCGAGAGCGCGCTCTCCGAGTTCTTGGCGTCTAAGTGGGCGGATTACCTGCAGCCCCGGCCCCAGCCAGAGGATCTCGCCTGGCTGCGCTCGCTCTCGTCCGTCTTCTGGCTGGACGTGCCGCCCAACCCGGAAGCGCTGCACCACCTGATCAAGGCGCGCCGAGCGGGGCTGATCTAAGCATCTCGGGGACTTGCGCCCTCCGCCTACGCCACTGTCAGTCCGTTCAGGTATAACCCCCGCACGATGAGTGATCGAGCGCATGCACCCGCTGTGGGTAGGGGTTTCGTCGTGGTGGGTTCGTTGGGGGGATCGAGCGGCTGGCTCCTGCCCAATGGCTTGGTGGTGGTTCCAGACCTCGGCAGTGAGGCAGCGAACGCTGCGGCCGCCGAGCGCGTCCGGGCAGTGTACGAAGTTTCGTCACGGCTCGAGTTGACACATCGTACGGAGTTCCGTACTCTCGCCAGCGATTCGAAGCGTACGACCTAGCAACAGGCCGCACGCTAGTTCAGCGAGAGGGGAACCCATGTCGCATGTATCGTCGCGCGTCGCTGACGCGCAGCAGGAGAGGTGCGCCCGCGGCCCGGGAGACTGCCCGGTCTGCGAGCGAGAGGCAGGCAGCGCCGCGCACAGCGGTTGCTGCAGCCGCAACTGCGAGGAGACCGCCTATCGGGCGGTGGCTGGTCTGCTGCCGGTTGCGGTGGCGGCGGCCGTCCCCGAAGCGGAGCTCTCCGAGGCCGAGCTGCAGCTGCTGAAGGACGTCCGGAACGGCGCCGACGTCTGGGGCCGGCCCGACGCACGGCTCTGCCGGCAGCTCGAGCAGCGCGGCCTGGTCAAGATCGTCGACGCGATGGAGAAGCCGCCGGGGCACATGCGGCAGCCCTACTTCGGCTGCATCGCCACCGAGCTCGGCAAGCAGGCTCTTCGCATCGGCCGGAAAGCGCGGGGTGCGGCGTGATCCTCGTGTACGTCGCCGGCCCATACCGCGCGCCCACCCGCTGGGACGTGGAGCGCAACATCCGCACCGCGGAGGAGCGGGGCCTCGAGCTCGCCCGCCACGGCGCCGGCCGGATCGTCCCGGTCATCCCTCACACGATGTACCGCCATTTCGACGGCTGCCTCGACGACGCATTCTTCCTCGAGGGCACGAAGGAGCTGCTGCGCCGCTGCGATGCGCTCGCCCTGCTCCCGGGCTGGGAGCTGTCGACCGGCACCCGCGGCGAGCTCGAGGAAGCGGAGCAGCTGCGCCTGCCGATCTTCTGGCCCACCGCCACCGCGGACCAGGCGAAGCGGATCCTCGAGTACGTCGAGTGCGTGGACCTCGCCCAGCTCCGCCTACTGCGGGAGCGTCGCCGCTCGAGCGAGCGGAAGGAGGCTGCGTGATGGCCGCTCCCACGAGCTACCCGCGCCCCTGGCGTGTCGAGGAAGACCCGTTCGGCTTCGCGGTGTACGCCGCCGACTATGATCTCGTCTGCCTCACCGGCGACGAGAACCACCTGCCGGGCGACCGCGAGGCGGCCGAGCTCCTCGCCGCCGCCCCCGAGCTGGCCGAGGCGCTCCGCGACCACCTGCGGCTGCAGCGGGAGGGGTGCAGGTGCAACGACGAGAAGCGCTACGTCTGCGCCTCCTGCCGCGCGGAGAAGGTGCTCCGCCGCATCGACGGGGGTGCCGCGTGATCCGCCACCGCCCCGCCTACGTCCACGAGCTCGCCGCCCCGCGCCGCGGGCCCCGCCTCTTCCGTCGGCTCCGGGAAGGCGCGCGCCGCCTCTACCACGAACGTCTCTGCCGCAAGTGCAGCAGCGGCCTCTGGCGCTGGTTCCCCCTGGCTTCCGACCCCCACCACCACATGCGCGTGCCGAACCTGCGGCTCATCCCCGGCACCGCCCCCACCCCGCGCGACGAGCGCTCGAGGAGGCACTGATGGAATCCAAGCGACTCAAGCTCGCCGACGCGCTCGCAGCAGCACGCTCCGAGATGCCCCCGGCAAAGCGCAACGCAGTGAACCCCGAGTTCGGATCGAGCTACGCCGACCAGGCGGCCGTGCATGACGCGGTGAGTCCGGCGCTTGCCAAGTACGGGATCCACTACGGCCAGAAGGTGCGCTTCGAGCACGGCGCCTACTGGTCGATCACCGAGTTTCGCCGGGGCAACGAAGTCCTCGAGTACTCCAACCCCATCTGCTCCGATCCGAAGCAGGGGTCGCACCGCTTCGAGTCGGCGGCCACGCAGGCGCACCGCGTCTGCCTCGCCCGGGCGTGCGGTCTCGCGATCGGGCTGGACGACGACGGCAATCTCGCCTCCGGCAAGCGGCGCCAGCAGGCGCAGCAGCAGCCCCGCCAGCAGCAGGAGCGGCCACGGCAGGAGCAGCAGCGCCAGCAGCCCGCCGCGCTGCCCGAGCTCTCCGTCGAGCAGGTCTCCGAGGTGGCGCAGATCATCGCGCGGATCGAGGAGATCGAGGATTCGCCCACGCTCCGCGACTACCTCGAGGCGCTCAAGGTCCAGTACCCGGACGAGCGCCACCCGGTGCGCCAGCACGTGCGGCCGCAGCTCGCCTCGCGCCTGAAGAAGCTGGACGAGAGGGCCTTCGCGGCGTGAGGCCCCGCATCCCAATCCAGGAGGCGCCGGAGATCGACGCCCTGCAGCTCGAGCTGCTGCGGCACCGGCAGACGGTCGCGCACTTGCGGCGGACCCTCGCCGACGAGCGGATCGAGCGGGACTTCGGCGACGTGCTCCCCCGCGCCGCCGCCGGCGGCGAGCTGGTGGAGGCGGAGCTCGATCGCACGTCGACGCTGGTGGAGGCGCTCCTCCGGCGGCCCGGTGCCGACGACGAGCAGGAGAAGGGCGCGGCGTAGCGGTGATGAACGGTGACCGCCTGGAGATCACCACCCTGCGCAGGATCGCGCGGGTGAGCGGGCAGCTGCTGAAGGCCGAGGAGCGGTTCTTCGCCTCTCGCAGCCCTGACCACCTCCGGGCTCTTCGAGACCTGAAATTCCAGCTGCGCCGGTTGCTCGAGCAGCACTGGCAGCGCTGGGGGAGATTCGAGAATGGGAACGATGCCGGCCCGTGAGCGGGCGAAGGGACTTCTGTCCGAGCTGTCGCGGATCCAGGGCGACGAGCCGGATCCGACGGACCTTGTTGAGGCGGCACTCCGCGCCGAGGGGGCCGCGGCGGTCATGCGCCTGCGCTTGGCCCTTCTGGAGCGGGTGATCGAAGCCGCGACTGCCCACGACGTCGCGGGCATGGCTGAAGCCTGGGCGGATGAGAGCGGCTCGGACGAGGAGGCCGAGGGCGCAGCGAGCTTCCGTAGGGCCCTCGAGTCGCTCGCTACCTTCGACGCCGCGGTCGCAAAGGAGGGTCGAGATGGCTGAACCGATCCTCGAGCTCACCATCCGCGGCACGGATCAGGTGGTTGCTGTCGCCTGCCCGGCCTGCAAGGTCGTGGCGCATGGCGAGGAAATGGCCAGGCAGTGCTGCGTGCCGAAGCTCTGTGAGTGCGGCGAGGAGCGTGCGGCGGGCTGGACGGTCTGCAAATCGTGCCGTCGCAAGGGTGAAGAAGAGCGGGAGGCGGCCGCCTTCGCGAAGGCGAAGAAGGTCCCCGAGGGCGAGTGGTCTGGTCCCGTCTTCTGCGAGGGCATCGCCGGCAACTGCGGCGACGGCTATTTCTACGAGGTCGGCGACGTGCGCGACGAGTGCGACGCCGACGGCATCGAGCCTCCTCCCTACGTCTGGGCAACCAGGCCGATGGTCTTCACCCTCGACGCCGACGACATCATCGAGAACGCGCTCGATGGCTGGTACGAGGACGCCGGCTTGGACATCCCGCGCTCCGAGCGCAGGCGCCTGCAGGACTTCCTCAACGAGTGGTGCAAGGCGCAGCGCGTGCAGGGGTTCGAGGAAGACCGCTCCGTCGCCATCGTGCTGGCCCCCGACGAGAAGGGCGAGGAGGTGGGCGATGGCTGAAGTCATCGAGATCCGCGAGTCCTCGAAGGTCCCCTGCCCGCACTGCCGCCGCGAGGTCTGGGCGGCGCCGGTGAAGTCGGCCGACCGGGAGGGCTACGGCTTGGTGCCGCGCTGGAGCGTCTCCCCGCATGCGCCGCCGAAGGGCGTTCGCGGCTTCGTCTGCCGCGGCTCGAACCGCGTCGTTCTGCCGGGCCACGGCACGAAGAGCGTCCGCGTGGAGTGCGGCGGCTGCGGCTGGGAGGGGCGCCGGATCAACCGCGGAGGGAAGCAGCCGTTCGGACACTGCCTCCATTGCGACTCGGCGCTCGCAGCCGCCCCGCCGAAGCCGAAGCCGAAGAAGCAGCGGAAGGCCAATGCCGGGAAGGCGGTGGCCCATGGGTGAGCTGTCGCCCTACGAGCGGATCGCGCTGTGGCACGAGGCGCTCGCGATCGAGGCCGCCGTGCTGCGGGATCGCCCGCGCGTCGGCGGCTACGACTACGACGCCGAGCGGCGGCAGCGGTTCCATAGCGAGGCGGCGGAAGCCGTCCGCAAGATGGCCGGCGAGCCGGCGCCGACGGTGCCGGAGGCCTACGAGCGCCAGCTCTACATCCTGCGGCAGGGCCTGGTGCGCGCCGAGGCGCTCATCGCGCAGCTGCGCCGCGAGCTCGAGGACGCCGAGTCGTGAGCGGCTGCTCCTACGCCTGCAACTTCACCGAAACGGTCTTTCGTGAGGCCGACGATCAGGGCCGCATCGTCCTGGTCGGCTACTCCGACCCACGAGGCACCACGACCCTGTACCGGCGGCGCATCGACTGCGCCCCCACGTGGCCCGACTGCCCCTGCTCGCACTGCGAGGCGCTCGCCGCCTGGCGTGCCGAGCTGGGGATGGGCGAGGTGCGACCATGAAGAAGCGCAAACCGAAGTACCTGGACCTCTCTACGCACCAGGCGAACGTGATCGCCTGCGCCGCCCTCCGGAACCTGCTGGCCTCGCTGGAGTCGGTCGAAGAAGCGCCGGAGCGGAAGGACATCCTCGCCATGCTCGATCGCGCGATCACCGATGGGCGCCCGGGCGCTTCCCAGCTCGCGCTGGGGCTGGTGCTCGCCGGCACCGGAGCGTGGGAGGCGACGGTGCTCGCCGAAGGACGCCCCTCGATCCTCGCGCAGTACGAGCAGATCAAGGCCGAGACGGGTGGAGGCCGCTGCGATGCGTGAGCCGACGCGGCGCCCGCTGCGGAAGCGGCCCGCGCCGCCGGCGCCCACCGAGGGCCCGGTGGTGCGAGCGATCGAGCGGATGCTCCGCCGGCGGACCGACATCTACGCCTGGCGGAACAACACCGGGGCCTACAAGCCGACGAAGGGCAACCGCTTCATCCGGTACGGCCACAAGGGATCGGCCGACTTCCTGGGCGTCACCCGGGGCGGCCGGTTCATCGCGCTCGAGGCGAAGCGGCCGGACGGCGGGGTCCAGAGCAAGAGCCAGCGCGAGTTCGAGGAGAAGGTGCTCGAGCAGGGCGGCATCTACGCGATCGTCCGCTCGGTCGACGAGGCCATGCAGGTGATCGACGAAGCGGTGGGGCTGCGGCGGCGCAGCCCGAGAGGAGGCGAGGGATGAGCGCAGTCCGGGTGATCACCATCACCGCCGACGAGCTGCGGGAGATCATCCGGGAGGAGCTGCGCGCGGCCCAGGCTGCGCCGGCTGCCGCCCCGCCCTCTCGCGACGGCTACCTCTCCGTCCCCGCGGCGGCCAAGTACGCCAGCGTCAGCGCCGAGACGATCCGCGACTGGATCGCCAGCGGTCGCCTCCCTCGCCGGAAGGCCGGGCGGCACTACCGCGTGAGCCGGGACGACCTGGATCGGGTGCTCTCCGAGCGGCCGAGCGGGCCCCAGCCGGTTGACCTGCGCGATCGCACCGTGGAGATCATCCGCCGCGCGAGGGGGTGATCGCCATGGGCGTCTACCGCAAGAAGGGCCGTCTCTACATCCGCTACAAGGACGCGAAGGGCAGGTGGCGCAGCGACGCCACCGGCCTGCCGCTCGGCGAGGAGCAGGCCGCCGAGCGGATGCTGCGCCAGGTGGAGGACGCGATCGCCTCGCAGACCGAGCTGGGGCTCGACGAGGCGACGATCGCGGGCTGGGCGCCGAAGTGGATCGAGCGCCGGAAGGCGCGCGGCCTCTCGATGGCGAAGGCCGACGAGCAGCGGCTGCGGCTCTACATCCTGCCGGAGCTGGGCGCCATGCGCCTCGATGAGCTGAAGACGCGGCACGTCCGCCGGTTCGTGGAGTTGATGTCCACCCGCCCCAGCGCCATGGGCGGCAAGCTCGCCCCGCGGTCGGTGCGGCACATCTACGGGACCCTCCGCCAGCTGATGGCGGACGCCACCCGGGAGGATCTGATCGAGCGGAACCCCTGCGACCTGGGGCGCGGCGATCTACCCAGCGTCGCGGACAAGGATCCGGAGTGGCGCGGAGGCGCCGTGTTCACCCGGGCGGAGCTCGAGCTGCTCATCTCCTCCCCCGAGGTGCCGATGGATCGGCGCGTGATCTACGCGCTGGCCGGCGCCGCAGGCCTGCGGTGGGGGGAGGTGGCGGCGCTGCGCTGGCGGTCCTACGACCCCAGCTCGGAGCCGCTCGGCAGGCTCACGATCTCGGCGGCGCACTCGCGCCACCGGGGGACCGTGGGCAAGACGAAGACCGGGGCCGTGCGCCACGTCCCGGTGCACCCCACCCTGGCCGCGGTGCTCGCCGGCTGGAAGCTGCACGGCTGGCAGGAAATGGTGGGGCGGCAGCCGGAGGCCGACGACTGGATCGTGCCCTCGCGCGAGCTCGGCGAGGAGGACGAGGTGCGCCTTCGGTCCGGGGTGCGCGCCCTCCGCCGGCTGCACGATGACCTCGCGCGGCTGGGCCTGCGGCAGCGCCGCCTGCACGACCTGCGGCGGACCATGATCTCGCTCGCCCAGGACGACGGCGCCAGCCCCGAGGTGCTTCGCTGGATCACCCACACGCCCGCGAGCGCCGACATCGTGGCGAGCTACACCACCCTGCGGTGGCGCACCCTCTGCGAGGCGATCGCCAAGGTTTCCCTGCAAATCAGCGATGCGGCTCGTTACCCCGTCGTTACCCCGCTGCGGGCCAAAGAAAAAACCCCGTAAATCTTTCGACTTACGGGGCCTTCCTTGGTCGGGGAGACAGGATTCGAACCTGCGACCCCCTCGTCCCGAACGAGGTGCTCTACCAGGCTGAGCCACTCCCCGGCATCACTACCGGACTCCTGCCGCTGCGGTCGAAACCGCTCGGGGACGGCAAGAACGGGCGACGATCTAGCTGATGGGTCGTCGCCCTGTCAACGACGTTCGGCGGCCTCGTCGCATTCCCCGGTGGCACCTGCCCGCCCCAGGGCCTATCTCCATCCACACCCCGGAGGAAGCGGATGGAAGTGGGCCAGCGACAGAGCGAGGTGGCGCTCCTGGTCCGAGCGCGGCGCGAACGCATCCTCGCGCGCTGGCTGGCCCGGCTTCGCACCACGCGCTGGGCCCGGTTGCCGGACGCGGCTCTGATCGACCACCAGCCGAAGGTGCTCGACGCGGTGGTCACGGTACTCGAGAGCGGACAGTCGGACTTCAGGCGCCTCGAGGAGCCGGCCCGCGCCCACGCCGAGAACCGCCACGCCATCGGCTACGAGCTCGCCGAGCTCCTCCTCGAGACGAGCTGGTTCCGGACGATCCTCGTCGACGAGGTCCTCGCCGCAGGCGGCGAGCTCCCGCTCGAGGAGAGGGAGCTCCTCCACCAGGCCCTCGACCAGACCCAGGTCCTCTCGGCGCTGGTCTTCAGCGAGCGCCGCGACGAGCGGATGCGCCAGTTGCGCGAGGAGGCCGAGGACGCCCGCCTCCAATACGAGGAGGCGCTCGCCGCGATGACCGACGGCTACTTCCGCCTCGATAGCGATTTCCGCTTCATCTTCATCAACCCCGCAGGCGAGCGGATGCTCGGGCTCCGGCACGAGGAAGCGCGCGGCCGGCTCCTCTGGGAGGCGATCCCCGGATCGGCGGACACCGAGATCGGCAGGCGCTACCGCGCCGCGATGGAGTCGCAGCAGCCCTTCGAGATCACCACCCGCTTCGAGCCCTGGGACCGCTTTTTCGAGGTGCGCTCGTTTCCCGGTCCCCGCGGCCTCTCGATCTACTTCCGCGACATCACCGAGCGGCTCGAGAAGGATCGCGAGCGGGCGCGGACGCTGGAGGCGCTGGAGCGCGGCGATGCGGTCTTCATCACCGACGCCGACGCCAGGATCGTCTACGTGAACGCCACGCAGGAGCGCCTCGCCCAGCGCCCCCGCGAGGAGAGCCTGGGCCAGATTCTGTGGGAAGCCTACGCCAACGAGGCGAAGCCCGGCAGCCGCTACTGGACCGAGTACCACCGGGTCCTCGAGGAGGGCGCAGAGGTGGCGTTCGACGAGTACTACGCGCCGACGGGGATCTGGACCGGCGTCACCGCCTACCCGACGCGCGAGGGCGGCATGGTCGCCTTCTTCCGGGACGTGACCCGGCGCAAGGAAGTGGAGGAGCTGCAGGAGCGGATCATCGGCGTGGTCGGCCACGATCTGCGCAACCCGCTCTCCACCATCCTTCTCGGCGTTCACCGGGTCGCGAGCCTCGAGGAGCTGCCGGAGCGGGCCCGCCCGGTGCTCGCGCGGATCCAGCGCAGCGCCGAACGCATGGAGCGGATGATTGCCGCCCTCCTCGACTACACCCGCGCCGAGTACGGCGGCGGGATCCCGGTGGAATGCGCTCCGGGCGATCTCGCCGAGGTGCTCGAGGGGATCGGCGAGGAGTTCTCCGTTTCCCATCCCGAACGCGTCGTCGTCACCACCGACGGAAATCTCGCGGGCTGCTGGGACGCGGACCGCCTCGCCCAGGCGCTCTCCAACCTCGTGGGCAACGCGCTCCGCCACGGCGCGCCGAACTGCCCGGTCACGGTGCGCGCCACCAGCGAAGCCGACGGGGTAACGCTCACGGTGCACAATACCGGCGCGCCGATTCCGGCCGAGGAACGGGGCCGGCTCTTCCGCCCCTTCGCCCGGGGCAGCTCCGACTCGGCGGGCCTGGGCCTCGGCCTCTACATCACCCGCAACATCGTCGAGCAGCACGGCGGCACCATCGACCTCCATTCCGAAGAGGGCGAGGGCACCACCTTCACGATCAGCCTTCCGCGCCGGTAGGCGGATCGCAGCGGAGCAGCACCTTGCCCTTCGTGCGCCGCGCGTGCAGATAGCGGTGCGCCTCGGCGGCTTCCGCCAGCGGGAAGATCCTGTCGACGACGGGCCGGATCCGTCCGGTGCTGCAGAGGAAGAGCAGCGAGTCGAGCTCCTTGCTGAGCAGCTCCACCTGATCCCAGAGCAGCAGGATCTGCAGCCCCATCACGCTGGCGTTCTTCTCGATCAGCTCGAAGGCGCCCCACTTCTTCTGCTGCGCCAGCGCCAGCGCCGTCTTCGGCAGATCGCCCAGCGCCTTGAGCGAGCGCGGCATCGCCTGCGCCGCGCCGAAGACCACGAGCTTGCCGCCGGGGGCGAGGCAATCGAACGACTTCGCGAAGGACGAGCCGCCGTTGGCGTCGAGGACCACGTCGACGCCCCGCCCGCCGGTGAGGCGCTTCGTCGCGGAGACGAAGTCCTCCTCGCTGGCGACGATGCCGTGACGCAGGCCCTGCGAGGTGGCGTAGGCGATCTTCTCGCGGGTGGAGGCGGTGCCGTAGGAGTCGAGGCCGAGCTCGCGGCA
The DNA here is from genome assembly GCF_041687135.1 of Vulgatibacter sp. Lineage (NCBI taxonomy): Bacteria > Pseudomonadati > Myxococcota > Myxococcia > Myxococcales > Vulgatibacteraceae > Vulgatibacter > Vulgatibacter sp. The sequence goes on from NZ_JAWLCN010000004.1 coordinate 95,834, forward strand.
GATCTGCACCGCGGCGGTGCCCACGCCGCCGGCAGCAGCGTGGATCAGCACCGACTCGCCCTTGCGCACGCGGCAGAGCTCGGTGAGCGCGTGCCAGGCGGTGAGGTATTGGGCAGGCAGCGCCGCGGCCTCGTCGAGCTGCATGTCGGCGGGGATCTTCCGCACCCGCACCGCCTCGGTGACCAGCTCGCTGGTGTAGCCGCCGAAGCGGCTCACCGCGAGGACACGGTCGCCCGGCGAGAAGCCGGTGGCGGGATCGGCCTCGGCGACGACGCCCGAGACCTCGAAGCCGGGAGCGAAGGGAGGTTTGGGCGCAGGTCCGTAGACGCCGGCGCGGGCGGCCAGATCGGCGAAGTTGACGCCGCTGTAGGCCACCCGCACCCGCACCTGGCCGGCGCCGAGAGGAGAAGGCGGGCGGTCCCGCACCACCAGCACGTCGGGACCACCGGAACGCGAGACGACGCAGTCGAAGGGCATGCCCGCCTCCTATCGCAAGGCGTGCGAAAGCGCCTCAGGGAATCGGCGCGTGGCCCGGGCGCGAGGTGCCGGTGGCGGCGTGGCCGCCGATGGTCGACTCGAGGAAGCGGAGCGTCGCGTCCCACGCCGCGCGGGCCGCCACCGGATCGTGTTTGTCGGGGCGCTGCTCGTTCATGAAGGCGTGCTGCGCCCCGTAGCGGTGGAACTCGAAGTTGACGCCGCCCGATTTCAGGTTGCGCTCGAAGGCGTCGATCTGCTCCTGCGGCGTGAACTCGTCGACCCGCGAGACGTGGGCCTGGAAGGGCACGCGGATCTGCCGCACGTCGGCGATCTCGTTGGGCTTCACCGCATAGAAGCTCACCGCCGCGTCGAGTTCCCGGACCTCGACCGCCGCCTTGATCGCGACGGCGCCGCCCATGCAGAAACCGACCACGGCGCAGCGGGTCCCTTCGCCGCCGCGGTGCTTCAAGTGCTGCACCGCGCCGCGCACGGTCTGGGCGACGGCGTCGTCCATGTCGAGCTGCTGCATCAGGGCGGTGGCGCCCTGCACGTCGCCGATCTTCGCGTTCTTTCCGCCGTAGAGATCCGGCACGAAGACGCGGAATCCCTCCTCGGAGAGGCGATCGGCGGTGTGCCGAACCTGGTCGTTCAAGCCCCACCACTCGTGGATGAGGACGATCGCCGGCGACTTCTCGCCGTCCTCCGGCATGGCCAGATACCCGCGCGCTTCCTTGCCATCGGGGCGCTTGAAGCTGATCTCCATCGGACCCTCCGCTGTGAACAGGAAGTCCGGAGGTTCGATCGGGCGAATGGGCCTTTCAACCAGCGTCTCGGCGCGCTGTGCGGCACCCGACACGCAAGCGCGTCAGCTCCACTCCCACGGCTCGGGCAGGGGCTTTCCCGCAGCGGCGACCACCTCGACCGTGCTCGTCTCGCCCAGCGCGAAGCCGTCGCCCTTCTCCGCGGTCTCGGTCACGGAGATGACGTCGCCGCGGTGGAGGTAGGCGAAGGGCTTGTTGCCCTTGTTGACGTGCTTCTCCTGCAGGGCGAGCCCCACCCGCCCCTCGGGACCGCAGCCCATGTAGCGCAGCCGCCCCTTGCTCTGCAGCGGCTCGGAGACGATGCGGAAGAGCCGCTTGCCGGGCTGCACCTCGGGCCAGTCCTCGCCCTTCGGCGCCACCAGCAGGTAGCTCATCTTGAGCGCCTCCTTGTGCAGCCCCGCAGCCCTGGCGATCTCCTGCACCAGCCGCGGCGGCTGCCAGGGGCGTTCGGCGTGGCACCAGTCGCTCTCCTTCTCCAGCGCGGGGCACGCGCCCTTGTAGAGACAGGGCGCGCGGATCGCGTAGCCGCGGGCCACGAGCAGATCGCGCACCTGGAGGAGGCCGCGGGTGGTCTCGCGCAGCGCGGGCTCCACCACCAGCAACGATCCCTTCGGCTTCACCCGCTGCAGCAGCCGCTCGAGCAGATCGGTGCGGCGCATCACCGCCCCGGGCTCGCCGCTCCACAGCTCGTTGATCACGTGCCCGAGGGAGATGAGATCGTACTCACCCTCGGGCGGCTCGCCGCCCTCGCGCAGGCCGTCCCAGGTGCGCACCCGCAGGCCCTCGCCGCCCTGCCCCGCAATGGTGCGGGCCATCTCCAGGGCGGGCTGGGAGCGATCGGCGGCGGTGACCTCGGCGGCGCCGTGGTCCACCGCGGCGAGGGCCAGGGGCGCAGGCCCCGCGCCGAGATCGAGCACGGTGCGCGGCTTGCGGGGCAGCTCGCGGAGCGCGTGGCGCCCCTGCGCGTAGGAGACCGGCCAATAGAAGAGGAGATAGGCGCCGAGCAGGCGCGGATCGTCCATGTAGCTCGCGCCGGCGAGCTCGCGCTCGCGGGTGAGGCCGTGGGAGAGCCGCTTGACCGCAGCGCCCACCTCCTTCACCTCGGCAGGCGTCAGGCGGTCCTCGGGCCCCTTGGTCTTGCGCGCCTTCCGCCAGGCGGCGATCAGCGCGGGAACCCACTTCGTCTCCAGCTCTCGTACGATCGGATCCATCGGCGCCAAGCTACAACAACCGGCGCCGCGCGGGCCTTCGGATCACGCGTCGAGATCGATCGCCCAGTCGAGGAGCCCGCCCTCCTTGCCCACGAGGCGGAAACCGCTCTTCTCGAGGACGCGGCGGGAGGCGCCGTTGCTCGCGTAGCAGGTGGCGCGCACCGATCGCACCGAGGGATCCCGGCGCGCCGCCTCGAGCAGGGCCGCAACCGCCTCGGTGGCGAAGCCCCTGCCGCGGCGGGGAGAGACGATGCCGTAGCCGATCTCGACGGCGCCCTCCTCGTCGGGCGGGCCCTTGAAGCCTGCGTCGCCGACGAGTCGCCCGCCCCGCCGCTCCACCACGAGGTAGAAGCCCCAGCGCTGCAGGGCCGGATCGAGCTCGAGGGCGTCGGCGTAGCCGGGGAGCACCTCGAGCAGATCCTCGGAGGGCCACTCGGGATCGACGTGGAGCCCGAGGAGCGTGGAGAGCCGCTCGGGATCCTGGATGGCGGTGCGGGCGGTGGCAGCGTCGCAGGGCACGAGGCGCAGCCGCCTCGTGACCAGCGATTCAGCGGGTGAGTTCGACACCGGTCGCCACGATGCGGATCTCCTTCGCCGTGCCGTCCGCGGCCTTGGCGAAGCGGCCGCCCTCTGCCTCGAGGTGATCCACCTCGGCCTTGGCCAGGGTCTTCACCTGGACCACGCCTTCGAGGCGGGCCTGGGCGCCGGCGGAATCCTTCGGCACGAAGAACCCGTAGTCCTTGAAGGTGACGCGGCAGCCGGGGCCCTGCCCCTCGGGAGTGGCGAGCTCCATCCAGCAGCCCTTCTTCGTGCAGGCGCTGCGGACCTGGCCGGTGATGCGGACCTGCTTGCCGGCGAACGCGTCGGGGCTGGCCAGAATCTTTTCCAGCGGGAGCGTTTCACCGGCGGTGATCGGTGCACCGAAGGTCTCCGCCTTCTTCACGGATTCCGAAGGCTTCGCCTCCCTGGCGGGGGCCTCGGCGAGGGCAGCGCCGGGAATGGAGAGGGCCAGAGCGGTGAGCAGGAACGTGACCTTGCGCGTCATGAGCGAGAACCTTTCCAGCGCATTAGCATTGCTCGACGGACTTGCATCACAGGTCGTTGCCGACCTAGAGGAGCGGTGCGCAGCGTTGCCCCCTGGGACGGCATGTAAGCGTCGGTGTTCGGGGGAAAACACGCAATCCGAGCATACCATGCGTCGCTGGCTGGAAGCCGGGATGCGTGTGGTAGCTTCCCCCGCCTCTCAGGGGGAGCAACGCCGGATGGACCGGGTGAAATCACAGCGAAGGGACCCAGAGATGAGCGCAATGGCAGCAGCCGCTTCCAACGGAAGCGCCCTCACCCAGAACCAGCACCTGCTCGGCTGGGTGGAAGAGATGGCACGGCTCACCACGCCGGATCAGGTCGTCTGGTGTGATGGCTCCGAGGAGGAGAAGAAGCGCCTGACCCAGTACGCCGTGGACCAGGGCATCCTCATCCCCCTGAACCAGGAGAAGCGGCCCGGCTGCTACCTCCACCGGTCCAACCCGCAGGACGTCGCCCGCGTCGAGCACCTCACCTTCATCTGCACCCCGAAGAAGGAAGAGGCCGGCCCCACCAACAACTGGATGGCGCCCGACGAGGCCTACGCCAAGCTGGGCAAGCTCTTCGAAGGCTCTATGAAGGGCCGCACCATGTACGTGGTGCCCTACATCATGGGCCCGGTCGGCTCGCCGATGGCGAAGGTCGGCATCGAGATCACCGACAGCGTCTACGTCGCCCTCAACATGCGGATCATGGCCCGCATGGGTAAGGTCGCCCTCGACCAGCTCGGCGGCTCCAACGACTTCAACCGTGGCCTGCACTGCACCCACGAGCTCGATCCCGAGAAGCGCTTCATCTGCCACTTCCCCCAGGACAACACGATCTGGTCGGTGGGCTCGGGCTACGGCGGCAACGCGCTCCTCGGCAAGAAGTGCCTCGCGCTCCGCATCGGCAGCTACCTCGGCCAGAAGGAGGGCTGGCTCGCCGAGCACATGCTCATCCTCGGCGTGGAGAACCCCCAGGGCGAGAAGCGCTACGTCGCAGCGGCGTTCCCGTCGGCCTGCGGCAAGACCAACTTCGCGATGATGATCCCGCCCAAGCACTTCGCGGGCTGGAAGGTCACCACCATCGGCGACGACATCTGCTGGATGCGGGTCGGTGAGGACGGGCGCCTCTGGGCGGTGAACCCCGAGGCCGGCTACTTCGGCGTGGCGCCGGGCACCAACGCCAAGTCGAACCCGAACGCGATGAAGTGCACCGAGCGCGACACCATCTTCACCAACGTCGCGCTCACCGACGACGGCGACGTGTGGTGGGAGGGCATGAGCAAGGAGCCCCCCGCGCACCTCGTCGACTGGAAGGGCAACGACTGGACCCCTGCGTCCGGCACCCCCGCTGCCCACCCGAACGCGCGCTTCACCTCGCCGATGACCAACAACCCGGTGCTCGCCCCCGAGGCGAACGATCCCGCCGGCGTGCCGATCTCGGCGATCATCTTCGGCGGCCGCCGCAGCACCACGGTTCCGCTCGTGCTCCAGTCGTTCAACTGGGCCCACGGCGTCTACCTCGGCGCCACCATGGGCTCGGAGACCACGGCTGCAGCCACCGGCAAGGTCGGCGTCGTCCGCCGCGACCCGATGGCCATGCTCCCCTTCGCCGGCTACAACATGGGTGACTACTTCGCCCATTGGCTCCGGATGCAGGGCAAGATCGCCAACCCGCCCAAGATCTTCCAGGTGAACTGGTTCCGCCAGGACGAGAACGGCAAGTTCCTCTGGCCGGGCTTCGGCGAGAACATGCGCGTCCTCAAGTGGATCCTCGACCGGGCCGAGGGCCGCGTCGGTGGCCAGGAGACGCCGTTCGGCTGGGTGCCGCGCGAGGGTCACATCGACCTCTCCGAGCTCGACATCACCGCCGAGGAGTTCGACAAGGCCACCGCGATCAAGCCCGAGGAGTGGCGCGAGGAGTTCCAGCTCCAGCAGGAGCTCTTCGACAAGCTCGAGGCCACGATGCCGAAGCAGCTCAAGCTCCAGCGCGAGATGCTGATGGATCGCCTCGAGAACCTCGCGAAGTAATCGGCGCAAGGTGATCGACGAACGGCCCGCCCACCTCCCCGAGGTGGCGGGCCGCTCTCGTTCCTGCGCGTTATCCGACGCTGGCTTTCCGGTCGCAGCTTGCCCGCGGCTGGTGGCTGGGCGACGATCCGGGGCTCACCCACAGCAATTTCGAGGTGCTCCGATGCGGCTCCTTCCCCTCGCCTGTGCCCTGGGCCTTGCGCTGCTCGTCGCCTGCGGCGGCAGCGACGACACCGGATCCGATGGGAAGGGGCTCGGCGGAAGCGGTGGCGGCGGCGGCATCGCCACCTGCGACGATCCGCAGACCTTCCGCTGCACCACCAGCTGCGACGGCGGCACGCTGAGCGATCCGGTCTGCGCCCTCGGCAAATGGGGCTGCCCGGTGCCGTTGACGGCGACGAGCGTCTGCAGCGCGCGCTGCCCTGGCGTCGCCGCCCCGGGGGATCGCTGCGGCGACGAGGGCTGGGTCTGCGAGGCGGACGAATCGGATCTCGCCGGCTGCCCGGCGCGGCTCTGCTCGAGCTGCACCGGCTTCGACGGCACCCTCTCCGACGGGTTTTGCATCTGTGCCTGCAGCGAGGAGGACGAGGTGATCTGCTGGCCCGACGACGTGGGGCCGGCTTAAACCTCGTCGTCCCAATAATCGACGGGCTCGTTGCGAAGGAAGGCGCCGAAGGTCCGCGCCTCCTTCGGCCCGCCCGGCGCGGCGCCGGCGAAGACGCCGATCTTGTCGGAGTCGGGATAGACCATCACGTCGGGCTGGATCATCGTCGAGAAGGCGAGGTAGCGCAGCGTCTCCGCCCCGGTGTTGATCAGCTGGTGGGCATGGCCCGCGCCCACCGGCAGCGCCACGTAGTCGCCGGCGCCGACCGGCACCTCGCGCTCGCCGAGGCGTAAGGTCCCGCTGCCGGCGAGGACGTAGAGCGCCTCCTCGTTGGCCAGGTGGTAGTGGAAGGGCCAGCCCTTCTTGCCCGGGGGCATCTCGAAGAGGCTGCAGCCGAGCTTCTCGCCGCCGGCTGCAGCGCCGAGCTGCTTGCGGCGCACCTCGAAGCGCTCGCCGTGCTGCTGCTCGGCCCAGGGGATCTCGCGCTCGTTCACCACGCCATGCGGACGATCGGCCATCTCTCGCCTCCTCGTGTCCCGAGGCTAATCCGGCGCGGGTGAGACCGCACCGCACCTTTTGCCGGCGGCGACGCGCCCGCGACAAAGGCCGCATCCCGCCGCCTCGCTTGTTGCCCCGGTGCCGTGGGGCTCGGTACGCTACGCCCCCAACGTGTCTTCTCCTCTGCTCCAGCTTCGGCCCGGCGATGCGGTCGCGGTGGTCGCGCCCTCCGGGCCCTTTCCCGCCGACCGCTACGAACGCGGCCGCGCGGTCCTCGAGGCCCGCGGCTTCCGGGTGAAGGAGTTCCTCCCCTCCGCCCCGCACCGCTACCTCGCCGGCACGGACGAGGAGCGCCTCGCCGGCCTGCACGCCGCCTTCGCCGATCCCGAAGTCCGGGCGGTCTTCGCTGCCCGCGGCGGCTACGGGGCGATGCGCCTGCTCCCCGGCCTCGACGTCGCCGCGATCGCCGCGAGCCGCAAAGCGCTCGTGGGCTTCTCCGACGTCACCGCCCTCCACCTCGCGCTGCAGCAAGCCGGGGCGCGGAGCGTGCACGGGCCGGTGGTGACCCGCCTCGGCGAGGAGCCGCCGGAAGCGCTCGATCGCCTCTTCGCGCTGCTGGCGGGCGAAGCACCCGCGCCGCTGCAGGGCCGCACCCTGGTGCCGGGCAGCGCCCGGGGCCGCCTCCTCGGCGGCAACCTCTCGGTGCTCACCCGGCTCATCGGCACCCGGTGGATGCCGTCGCTCGCGGGCTGCCTCCTCCTCGTGGAGGACGTGGGCGAGCGGCCCTACCGCCTCGATCGGATCTGGTCCCACCTCGAGCTCACCGGCCTGCTCGACGGCGTGGCCGGCTTCGTCCTCGGCGACTTCACCGGTTGCGACGACGCCAGCGTCGATGCCCAGACCCTGATGGCCGAGCTGGTGGCTGCGGCGGGAAAGCCCACCCTCGCCGGTTTTCCGATCGGCCACGGCGACGTGCACCTCGCCGTGCCGCTGGGGACAGCTGCGCGGATCGAGAATGGGACGCTGCACTTCGACGAAGGCCTGCAGGACGAGGGGCGCTCGTGAAGGAGCTGCAGGCGCTGCTCGAGCGCGGCGTCGCGGACGGCGCCTTCCCCGGCGCGCAGGCCTGCGTGATCCGCGACGGCGCCCTGCTCTTCTCCGGCAGCGCCGGGCGGCGCAGCCTCACCGGCCCGCCGGTGGACGAGGCCACCCGCTTCGACGTGGCAAGCCTCACCAAGGTGATGGCCACCACCACCGCCGTCTGGATCCTCGCCTCCGGCGGCGCCCTCGATCTCGACGAGCCGGCGGGCACCTTCTTCGAGCCCTTCGCCCAGGGCGAGAAGCGGGCGGTGACGGTGCGCCATCTCCTCGCCCACACCGGTGGCCTGCCTGCGTGGCGGCCGCTCTTCGCGAAGGTCCTCGCCGATCCGGCGCTGCGGGCGATCTACCCCGACGCCGGCGGCCCCGAGCCTGCCGTCTTGCCGGCGGAGGTGCGGCGCCAATCCCGCACCGCCCTCTTCGCCAGGGCGCGGCGCAGCGTGATCGAGGAGGCGGCCCTGGCGCCGCTCGAGCACGAGCCTAGCCGCGTCTGCGTCTACAGCGATCTCGGCTTCATCCTCCTCGGCGAGCTCGCCGCGGAACGCGCGGGGATGCGGCTCGATCGCTTCTGCGACCAGTGGATCTTCAACCCCCTCGGCCTCACCTCCACCGGCTACCGCCCGGTGGGGACGAGCGAGCCCGGCGCCTTCGCCGCCACCGGCCGCACCAGGCCACGAGAACCAGCCCGGGGCCAGGAAGGTCTCTTCGAGATCCCGCCGCAGCGCGAGCGCGACGACGCCGGCGAGGTCGACGACGACAATTGCTGGGCGATGGGCGGCATCTCCGGCAACGCCGGCCTCTTCTCCACCGCGGTGGACGTGGCCCGGTGGGGCGACGCGATCCGCGCCGACCGCGCCGGCGCCAGGCGCCTCGGCGATCCGGCGGTGCTCGGGACGCTGCTCGCGCCCGATCCACATCCGGAGGGACCGCCGCGGGCGCTGGGCTTCGACATGCCGAGCGGCCCGCGCTCCAGCGCGGGAACGCGGATGGGCGAAGCGGCCACCCGTGGCCACCTTGCCTTCACCGGCTGCTCGGTGTGGATCGACTTCGAGCGCGGCCTCACGGTGGCGCTGCTCACCAACCGCGTCCATCCCACGCGCAGCAACGAGGCGGGCATCCGCCTCTTCCGTCCGGCGTTCCACGACGCCGTGATCGAGGCCCTCGAGGGGGCCTGAAGCAGGAGTCAGTTCGTCATGTCCGAGGCACAGCCTCTCGACCGCATCCCCGCAGGCGTTCGCCGCATCCACCTCCTCGGCGTTGCCGGCACCGGCATGGGCGCCTTCGCCGCGCTGCTCAAGGCGGCGGGCTACGAGGTGACCGGCTCCGACGAGAACGTCTACCCGCCGATGAGCGACATGCTCGCCCACTGGCAGATCCCCGCGCTCACGCCCTACCGGCCGGAGAACCTCGACGAGGCGCGCCCCGATCTCGTGGTGGTGGGCAACGTGATCCGCCGGGTGAACCCCGAGGCCACCGCCATGCGGGAGCGCGGGATCCCGCACGTCTCCTTCCCGCAGGCACTCGGGCAGCTCTTCCTCGAGGAGCGCCACGCGGTGGTGGTCGCCGGCACCCACGGCAAGACCACCACCACCTCGATCGCCGCGCAGATCTTCGCGGCGGCGGGACGCGCCCCCTCGCTGCTGGTGGGCGGCGTCGCCGGCAATTTCGGCGGCAACTTCCGCCTCGGGCAGGGCCCCGAGTTCGTGGTCGAGGGCGACGAATACGACACGGCCTATTTCGACAAGGGGCCGAAGTTCTGGCACTACCGGCCGCGCACGGTGATCTTCACCTCGTGTGAGATGGACCACGCGGACATCTACCGCGACCTCGCCCACTACGAGTCCTCCTTCGAGAAGCTGATGGCGCTGGTGCCGGAGGACGGCTACGTCGCCGCCTGCGCCAGCACCGAGGCGCCGCCGCGGATCGCGAAGGCGCACGCCCGCTGCAGGGTCGAGACCTACAGCGCGATGGAGGGCGTGGCGGCGGATTGGACCGCGCGGATCCACGCCACCGACGAGAGCGGCACCCGCTTCACCGCCCTCCACCACGGCGCGCCGGTGCTGGAGACGACGCTGCCGCTCGGCGGCAGGCACAACGTCGAGAACGCGCTGGGCTGCATCGCCGCTGCGGTGAACCGCGGCCTCGCGCCGGCGGCGATCGCGCAGGGGCTCGAGGCCTTCCGCGGCGTGCGCCGCAGGCAGGAGCTCCGCGGCGAGCCGAACGGCATCAAGGTGATCGACGACTTCGCCCACCACCCCACCGCGGTGCGGGAGACGATCGCAGCCGTGGCCGCACGCAACCCGGGCCGGCGGCTGATCGCGGTCTTCGAGCCGCGCTCCAACACCAGCCGCCGCTCGCTCCACCAGGCCGAATACGCCCGCTCCTTCGGCGGCGCGGCGCTGGCGCTGCTCTCCACGCCGGTGAAGAGCGACATGGTGCCGGAGCACGAGCGCCTCGACGTGGGCAGGCTCGCCGAGGCGATCGCCGCGAACGGCGTTCCTGCAGAGGCCTTTCCCGGCCCCGACGAGATCGTGGAGCGGGTGAGGGCGATCGCGCGGCCCGGCGACGTGGTGCTCTCGATGTCGAACGGCGCCTTCGGCGGCTTCGTCGGCAAGGTGCTGGCTGCGTTGGAGCAGCGGTGATTCGCCTCCTCCTCGCGGCGTCCGTGCTCGTGGCCGGGAGCGGCTGTGCCTCGACGCAGCCGGCGACCGCCGCTGCGGCGATCGAATCAGCAGGGCCGAGCCTCGCCGGCACCGAGGTGCGCTGCGCCTCCACCGGCGATCGCACCGCGCTCGGCACCGCAGGCTCGGTGCAGGTGGTGGAGCTCTGGGCCACCTGGTGCGCGCCCTGCGTTCGGGCGCTGCCGCTCTGGAGCCGCCTCGCCGACGAGAAGGGGATCGAGATCCTCGCAGTCTCCATCGACGACGAGCGGCAGGCGCCGATCGACTTCGCGCAGAAGCACGGCATCTCCCTGCCGGTGCTCTGGGATCCCTTCGCCCAGCAGATCTCCACGGCGGTGCCGCTCTCCGGCGTGGTGCCGGCGACGCTGGTGGTGGACTGCGAGGGCCTGGTGCGCCACGTGCACGAGGGCTTCGCCGGGCCGCAGGTGATCGACGAGGTCGCAGCGGAGGTCGAGAAGCTGCGCGGCGAATCGTCGTGCAAGGCCGAGGCGCCGTTGGCAAGGTGCGCGCCATGATCCAGACCCCATCGAACGAAGAGCTCCTCGCAGCGGCGCTGGCGGCGGCGGAGGCAGGCGGCGCGGTCCTCGCAGAGCGCTTCGGCGGCGAGCGGCGGATCGAGCACAAGGGCCACATCGATCTGGTCACCGACGCCGACCAGGCTGCGGAGGAGGCGGTGCTCGCGGTGATCCGCGAGCGCTTCCCCGACCACGCGATCCTCGCCGAGGAGGAGGGCGCGAGCGGCGCCTCCCGCTTCCGCTGGATCGTCGATCCCCTCGACGGCACCACCAACTACGCCCACGGCATCCCCCACTTCTGCACGTCGGTGGCGTGCGAGGTGGACGGCGCGCTCGCCGTCGGCGCCATCGTCGATCCGATGCGGGACGAGCGCTTCACCGCCGCCACCGGGCTCGGCGCCTTCTGCAACGGCAAGCGGCTGCAGGTCACCGACGTGGACCGGCTCGATCGCGCGGTGCTCGCCACCGGTTTTCCCTATTGGGTGCAGGAGCGGCCCGAGGAGGTCCTCGCCCTCTTCGGCGCGTTCCTCCGGCGGGCGCAGGGCGTGCGCCGTTTCGGCGCCGCGGCGCTCGATCTCGCGTGGCTCGCCGCGGGCCGCTACGACGGCTTCTTCGAGCTGAAGCTCAAGCCCTGGGACGTCGCCGCCGGCGTGGTGCTGGTGCGTGAGGCAGGGGGCGTGGTGAGCGCCTTCGACGGCGGCCCCTTCGACATGAAGGGGGGCGACACCCTCGCCGCCGGGCCCGCGCTCCACCCGCTCCTCGTGCCCGTGGCGGACGCCGCGCGCAGCGGCTGGTAGCTGCGCAGGAACGACGCGGCGGACGCCCTCACCCAATGGGGACGTCCGCCGTCCGGCCCGGTGGGCGCGCTTGCCCACCGGTAACAACCGAGCCGTCAGTGCAGCTTGTTCGAATCCGGGCCGCCCTCGAGCTGCTCCTCGAAGCTCGGCTGGCGGTAGGGCTGGTCGCCCTCGGAGCGCAGGCCGAGATCCTCGCTGGAGCCGAGCCCCGTATCGCCGCTCGGGGAGCCGGCGGTCGAGGTGAAGGTCGGACCGCTCGACGACGTGGTCGAGGTGAAGGTGCCGCCCTCGAAGCGGCTGCTGCCGGAGAAGCCCCCGCCCTCCGAGGTGGAGGAGAAGCTCTCCTCGCTGGTGTCGCTGCCGTTGCCGCCGAGGTGGAAGCGCTCCTCGGCCTTGTGCTTGAGGTTGCTCATCTGCTCGTCGAGCTGGCTGCGGGCACGCTCCTTGGCCGGGTGCATCACCCGCTGCTCGCGGCCGCTCAGCGGCAGGAGCGAGGCGGCGATGGCGCCGAGGGCGATACCGCCGAGGATCACGCCGATCGGACGCTCCCGGGCGCTCTGCCGCATCTCGGAGCCGGAGGGCACCCGCTCGCGCAGGTGCGAGGCCTGCGAGCGCAGCCGGCTCGCGCGCTCGGAACCGTGCTCCCGCTGCTCGGAGACGCGCTCGCGGAAATCCGAGGCCTTGTGGCTGGCGCGCTCCTTGAACTCCGAGGCCTTGTGGCTCGCGCGCTCCTTGATGTCCGAGGCCTTGCCCTTGAGGCGCTCGCCGCGCGAGGGCTCCGCGCTCTCCCAGGACTCCGCCGCCGTGCCGGAGCGGTAGTAGGGCGGCTCGGTGCGGTAGGGCTCCGACCAGCTCTCGGCACCGTAGGCGCTCACCTCGGGCGAGGTCGTGTAATCGGGTGCGCCGTAGCGCGGCACGTAGGCGGGCTGCGCCACGTACTCGCGCGAGACCCATGCGCCGCCGGTGCGGAAGCCGCCGCCCCGGTAGTACCCTTCCGTCTCGTGCTCGTGCCGCTCGCGCATCTGCTTCGCGAGAACCACACCGCCCAGACCACCGAGGATCGCCCCGAGCGTCCCCAGCGTGCGCCTGCTCTCGGAGGCCCGGTGGCCCACCTCGCTGGCGCGGTCACGCACCTGTCCTGCCTTCGCCATCGCTGCCTCCCTGGCGCGCTCGCGGACGTAGTCCGGGGAGCTGCGCCTGGCCAACTCGTCTGCAATCACACTCATGCGTGCCCGCGACGCCTCGATCGAACGCCGCGCATCGTTTCGCTCGCCCATTCGCGATCCTCCTTGAGCGTCTCGGTTGTCTCGTCCACCGTCGGTGCGCTGAGCTGCTTGAGCTTGGCCAGGCCGCCCATCGCCAGGATGCCGCCCACCAGGAGCATCACGGCGCCGATCAGCAGCGCCGACAGCCACAGCGGCATGAGGAAGGCGAGGCCGACGATCGCCGCGCAGGTCAGCGCCAGCACGCCCACGAAAGCGAGGAGGCCACCGACGCCGACGCCGCCCGCCGCTTCTCCTGCGATCTTGCCCGTCTTCTTCGCCTCGTCGCGCAACTCGGCCTTGGCCAGGCGGAGCTCCTCTCGAGCGAGGAACTGCGCCTCGCCCAGCAGGTCACGCACCAGCGTCGCCGTGCTCTCCCTGCGGACCGAGTGCTCGATGTCGCGGCGCCTGCGCTGCAGCGTCTCGCGATGCTCCCGCTCCTCCCGCTCCCTGCGGGCCTGCCGATCCTCGCGGGTCTCGTGGATCTCCCGATCGTGCTCCCGCTCGACCAGCTGGCGCCGCTCCGCCTCCCGTCCGTAAGCCTCGCGGCGGTCGTTCCACTCCGCCTCGCGGAGCTCGGAGTCGGGGTAGTCGATCCGCGCCTCGCGCCCCGTGTCCAGCCGGCGTTCGCCGGTCTCCACGAAGGCCCGCCGCCGACGGGTGTCGATGCCGGCGCCGACGTCCGCGCCGTAGCCGCGCGTCCTGCGCGTGCCCTCCTCGCGGAACTGGTCGTAGCGGACGGGAAAGCCCTCCCGATCCGTCTCGATCACCGGCCTCCAGCCCGTGTCGGCAGGGCCGTTGCCGCGGCCCCGCTCGTTCCAGGTCTCGTTCGCCATGCTCCATCCTCCTTAGCTTCGCAGCAGCCGCATGCCGAGGAACCCGAGGGCGAAGGCGCCCGCGATCGCAGCGCCCGGACGTGCCCGGAGCTGCTCCTGCGCCATGTCGAGCAGATCCTCGGTGGGCCTGTCGCGGAGCTGGTGCGACGCCTGCCGCACGAGCTTCGCGCCGCGGTCGACGAGCTTGCGCTGCGATTCGTTGCCCCGGCTCTCCAGCGTCCGCGAGACCTCCTCGAGGGTGCCCGCGAAGTTGTCGAGCTCGGAGGCGACCAGGCTCTTGCGGCTGTCGGCGCTCTTGATCGCGCGCTCCCTGGCGACGCCGCCGAGCTTGCGGGCCTGCTCCTTGCCCTGCGCCGCGTAGTCGTGGGCCTTGCCGCTGACCTTCTCCTTCACGCCGCCCTCCTCGCCGGTGCCCAGGGTGTCGCCGCGATCGGTCGCCTCGAGCTGCGAGAGACCGCTCGGCTGCGAACCCACGGTCGGGAAGTCGGTGCTCGTCCTCTCCTCCATGCGCTACCTCCCAGGCCGCCGAAAGCTGCACGGCCGCTGCATCCCTGCTTCGGGAATTGCGTTGCTGGATCGAAGCTAGGTACGCGGCATGTGCAGTCGGAATGCACGGCCGGCGCGGCGCACGGAGCGCGCACGGGGAGCGCTGCCCTCGAGCCACGAGGCCTCGGTGCATGGCCGGGCCGGCGTGAACGGCGCGAGAGCGCGATTTTGCTCGCGGTCCGGCGAGCCCGTCGGACGAAGGGTCAGGCCGGCTGGCAGTGGGGGCAGAAGGCGCTGGTGCGGCCGCCGAGATCCAGCTTCTCGAGGGTGCCGGTGCAGCGCGGGCAGGTGTGCCCCGCCCTGCCGTAGATCACGAAGGGATTCTCGGCGCCGGGATCCTCGACGTATTCGATCGCGTCGCCCTCGCCCTGCAGGCCGAGGGTGTAGTCGATCGACTTGCGGATCCCCGCTGCGAGGGCGCGCACTTCCTTCGGGCCCAGGCTCGAGGCGGCGCGGGCCGGGTGGATCCGCGCGTGGAAGAGCGCGTCGGTGGCCTGGATGTTTCCCACCCCGGCGATCACCGCCTGGTCCATGATCGCCACCTTCACCGCCCGCCCGGTGCGGTGGAGCCGCTCGTGGAGCCGCTTCTCGTCGATGCCGTCGACGAGCGGATCGGGGCCGAGGGCGCGGATCTCCTTCAGCTCGAAGAGGCGATCCGCCGGGTGGACGGCGATGCGCCCGAAGAGCCGGGGATCGCGGTAGAGCACCACGCCGTCCTTCTCCAGGGTGAGGCTCGCCCGCACGTGGGAGGGGCGTTCGTCCGTGCGCCCGATCCGCATCCACTTCCCCGTCATCCCCAGGTGGGCGAGGAGGCCCACGTTCTTCGTGAAGGCGAGGAGCAGGTATTTGCCCCGGCGCTCGATCCACTCGAGCTTCTTGCCCGGGAGCTCGCTGGCGAAGGCGTTGGCGTCGCTGCCCCGGAAGATCCGGGTGAGCGAGGCCTCGGCGGCCTCGATGCGCTTTCCCTCCAGCCAGCGGCGCAGGGTGCGGGCGGCGAACTCGACTTCCGGCAGCTCGGGCATGGCGGCGATCCCTAACTGTGCCGGGAGACGCACGCAAGCGCCGGGATGCGCAGGCTCCATGGTGATGCGTGCCTACGGTCCCTTCGAGCTCCGCTGGAAGCTCGGCCTCCTCGCAACGTGGATCCTGTTCACCGGCTGGGTCTTCGTCGAGAGCGGCGATCCGCTGGTCTGGGCGGTGGGCGGCGGCGCCGCGATCGTCTTCGCCTTCTTCGCCCTGCGCCGGCCGCTGCGCCGCGCCCGCCTCGTGCGCGCCCCCTTTCCCGCGCGATGGCGGGAGGTCCTCGAGGCCCAGGTGCCCTTCTACCAGCGGCTCGACGGGGCGGGCCGGCGCCGCTTCGAGGACGACGTGCGCTTCGTCCTCGCCGAGCACCGATTCGAGGGGGTGGACGGCGTGGTGGCTACCGACGAGCTCCGCCTCCTCGTCGCGGCTGCAGCGGCGATGCTGCTCCACGGCAGGCCGGGGTGGGAGCTGCCTGCCGGCAGGAGCATCCTCCTCTACCCGGGCTCCTTCGACGAGCGCTACGTGGCGACGGGCGGCCCGATCCTCGGGCAGGCCCACGGGCAGGGGCCGCTCATCTTCTCCGTGCCCTCGCTGCGCCACGGCTTCGCCGATCCAGGCGACGGGGAGAACGTGGCGCTCCACGAGCTCGCCCACGCCCTCGACTTCGAGCAGGCCCGCGCCGACGGCGTGCCGGCGCAGCTCGCCCCGCGGGCGGTAGGTCCGTGGCTTCGCCTCCTCCACCGGGAGCGGGATCGGATCTTCACCGGCGAGTCGGCGCTGCGGGACTACGCCGCCTCGAGCGAGGCCGAGCTCTTCGCGGTGGCGGTGGAGCAATTCTTCGAGGCGCCGCGGGAGCTGCGGGAGAAGAGCCCGCAGCTCTACGAGGCGCTCGCGCAATTCTTCGCGCAGGATCCCGCGTCGGTCTGACCGCAAATTCGGATGCCGGGACCTACGACGCCGTCCTCGCGCGCGTCGAGACGTCGGAGAGCGTCGGGTAGTCCGTGTAGCCCTTCTCTTCGCCGGTGAAGAACGTGGAGGCGTCGACCGGGTTCGAGGGAGCCCCGTGCCGGAAGCGCTCCGGCAGGTCCGGGTTCGCGAGGAACGGCACGCCGTAGGCCACGAGATCGGCGTCGCCCATCGCAAGCGCCGCCTCGCCCGTTGGCGCGTCGTAGCCACCATTGACGATGAACGCTCCCTGGAACGCCTTCCTCAACAGCGGGGAGATGCGCTGCTCCGGGCTCGGCACGTCCTGGCCCGACACCGCCTCGGTGACGTGCAGGTAGCCGAGGCCCAATCGGCCCAGCTCGCGCGCCAGATGCGTGAACGTCTCGGAAGGCGTCGAATCCGTCAGACCCGCGTAGGGAAAGGATTGCGGCGAGAGCCGGTACCCCACCCGCTCCGCGCCCCAGACGCCCGCCACCGCCCGCGCCACCTCCAGCGGGAAGCGAGCCCGGTTTTCGATGCTGCCCCCGTACCGATCCGCGCGCTGGTTGGCGCCGTCCCGCAGGAACTGATCGAGGAGATAGCCGTTGCTGCCGTGCAGCTCGACGCCGTCGAAGCCCGCCTCGCGGGCGTTTTCGGCAGCGTGCCGGAACTGCTCCACGATGCCGGGTATCTCCTCCGTCTCGAGTGCCCGCGGCGTCACGACGCGCTTCTTCCCCTCGAACGTGAAGACCTCCCCTTCGTATCCGATCGCCGAGGGCGCGACGGGCAAGGAGCCGCCGTGGAAATCCGGATGCGAGACACGCCCGACGTGCCACAGCTGCGCGAAGATGACGCCGCCCCCAGCGTGGACGGCCTCCGTCACCTTTCTCCAGCCCGCCACCTGCGCGGGCGAGTGCATGCCAGGCGTGCGGATGTACCCGACGCCCTGGGGGCTGACCTGGGTGGCCTCGGTGATGATGAGCCCTGCGGAGGCACGCTGCGCGTAATAGAGCGCCGCCAGGGGGTTCGGCACGTTGCCGTCGAGCAGCGCCCTGCTGCGTGTCATGGGCGCCATCACCATGCGGTTCTTGAGTTCGAGAGGGGGGAGGCCAAAGCGGGAGAGCAAATTCGAATGATTTCGCATGGCCAGTAGCTAGGGCCGCGGCTATGGACGCACCATGTCACCGACTCCAAATGAATTTGCAGGGCGTCCAATACCGCAGGACGTGCAGGCCTCGGACGTCCTCGCTGACGTGCTGGACACGATGCGCCTCTCGACTGTCGTCTACGGCCGATTCGAGCTGCGCGCGCCCTGGGGGATCCGGTTCTGCGAGTGGCCTGCCGCGCACATCGTCGTGCTCGCGCGGGGACGCGCTCGCCTGGAAGCCGAGGGAGTCGACGATGCGGTCACCCTGTCGGCCGGAGACGTAGCCCTGTTTCCGCACGGCGGAGCGCACACGCTCCGCGACCGGGAAGGAAGTCCGTTCCACCTCCTGGGACAGGGTGAATGCCAGCGAACCCAGGGGGTGGGACCGATGCGGCTCGGAGGCGATGGCGAACGCGCCACCCTGGTCGCGGGCTCCTTCCGGCTCGGCGCAGCGCCGCGCACGCTCCTCTTCGAGCAGCTGCCCCGCCTCGTCCACCTGGCCGCGGATGATCCGGCGATCGCCCCGTCGCTGGCATCGACCGCCCAACTGCTCGTCGCAGAGAGTGCCAACTCCAGCCCGGGGGCGACGGTCGTCATGAGCCGGCTCGCGGACATCCTGCTCGTGCAGGCCCTGCGGGCGCACATCGCGTCAGGCCAGTGCCGGGACCATGGCCTCTGCGCACTCGCGGATCCCCAGATTGGAAGGTCCCTCTCGCTCATCCATGCAAAACCTGCCGCCGCATGGACCGTCGAGGGCCTCGCATCGGCAGTCGGGGTCTCCCGTTCCGGCTTCGCCGCCCGCTTCACCACGCTCGTAGGCAAGCCACCGCTCGAGTATCTCGCGCAGTGGCGGATGACGAAGGCCGCCCAACTCCTTCGAGAGAGCGCGCTTTCGTTGGGCGAGGTCGCGATGGCCATCGGCTACCAGAACGAAGCCTCGTTCAATCGGGCCTTCAAGCGCTGGGCAGCGCTCGCGCCCGGGGCGTACCGGCGCGAACACCGTCGGAGCTGAACGCTCCTCGAACATCGGCGCGCAGCGGTCGTGCTCCGTTGGGCGATCACCCGCCTGCCTGGCCGGTCCGGCAGCGCGGGCCGATTACCTCGGAGGTAATCGTCTTCCGCCGCTCGTCCGATTAAAGGGGTCGGTTAATGACCCAGGGAGACACGATGACGACCGCACCCGCGACCCAGGTCACCGTCGGCGCCGTGCTGCGCGAGTGGCGCGGCCGCCGGCGCATGAGCCAGCTCGGCCTCGCGCTCGACGCGGAGATCTCCGCCCGCCACCTGAGCTTCGTCGAAAGTGGCCGGGCGTCCCCAAGCCGCGAGCTGCTGCTCAAGCTCGCGGAACGGCTTGCCATGCCGCCGCGCGCCCAGAACCGCCTGATGCTCGCCGCCGGCTATGCGCCCGTCCGTACCGAGGCCGCCTTCGACGCGCCGGAGCTGGAGGAGATCCGCCAGACCGTGCAGGCGATCCTCACCGGTCACCTGCCCTTTCCCGCCATCGCGGTCGACGGCCGCTGGACCCTGCTGCAGGCGAATGCATCCGCCGCGGCGCTGTTCGAAGGGATCGATCCGGCGATGCTGGCGCCACCGCTCAACGTGCTGCGGCTGAGCCTTCATCCGCAGGGACTCGCGCCGCGGATCGTGAACCTGGCCGAATGGCGCCATCACGTGCTGGAGCGGCTGCGGGTGCACCTGGAGGGTTCGGGGGATCGTTTCCTGGCCGAGCTCCACGCCGAGCTTTCCGCCTACCCCGCGCCGCCTCCACCAAAGGGAAACCGTGCGCATCCATTGCTCGCGGTGCCCCTGGAACTGCGGATGCCGGGAAGCGACCGGGTCCTGCGGTTCATCTCCACCACCACGGTGTTCAGCACCGCCACCAGCGTCACCCTCTCGGAACTGGCGCTGGAGTGTTTCCATCCAGCCGACGCGAAGACGCGGGCGGCCCTCGTGCAGCAAGAGAAGGAGAGCGAGAGATGAGCGTCACCTACCTGATCGAGTTCGACGTGAATCCCGGCGAGCGCGAGCGCTTCCTGCGCCTGCTCAACGGCGTACTGGATGCCATGCGCCACGAGGCGATGTTCGTCGGCGCGACGCTGCATGCCGATCCGGAGAACGACAACCGCTTCCTCCTGCACGAGACCTGGCAGAGCCATGAGGACGTGCTCACGGTGCAGCTCGCCCGGCCCTATCGCCAGGAGTGGCATGCGGCGCTGCCGGAGCTGCTCAAAGGCGAGCGCAAGATCTCCGTCTGGACGCCGCTTCGCAGCGACCGGGCGGCGTGACCCATCGCGCGCTGCGGGCGCCCGCCTGGCAGGACGTGAAACAGATCATCGCAAGTTCGTTCCGACCAGCGACTACGCAGCGGAAACATCGTGCCGATCGGCTCAGGCGGCGACTTCCTTGCGGCCCATCTGGCGGAGGACGGCGCGGACCTTCTCGGCTGCCTGATCGAGCTGCGCCGGATCGGGGCTGCGATCCTGCTTGGAGAAGTCGAGGTCGGCGATGGCGTCGATGGGGATGAGGTGGATGTGGACGTGGGGCACCTCGAGGCCCGCCACCATCACGCCGACGCGCTCGGGCGAGAAGGCCTTCTCGATCGCCTTGCCCACGATCTGCGAGACGGTCATCACCCGGTGGGCGAGGGCTTCCGGCATGTCGATCCAGTGATCGATCTCCTGCCGCGGCACCACGAGCACGTGGCCCGGCTTGACCGGGGCGATGGTCATGAAGGCCACGACCTCGTCGTCCTTCCAGACGAAGCGGCCGGGAAGCTCCCCGTCGATGATCCGGGTGAAGAGCGTGGGCATCTCGTATCTCCGTGCGTTCGGTTCGGCGCCGCTCGATCAGCCGGCGAAGGATCGCACCGCATCGTGGAGGACGCGCATGCCCCAGCGGAAACCCTCCACCGGAATGCGCTCGTCCACGTTGTGGTAGAGCTCCGCGAACTTGATCCCGGGCGGAAGCCCGACCGGCGCGAATCCGTAGTAGGTGGTCCCGTTGCGCGAGAAGGCAAGCGCGTCGGTGAAGCCGGGCACCATGTAGGGCACGGCGATCCCATCCGGATCCCCACGGCGCACCGCCTCACCGAGAGCGGTGAAGAGCGGCGTGTCCGCCGGTGCCTCCACCGCAGGGAGCCGGCGCCGCACCTCGAGCTCCACCTCCGGCCCCACCAGCGCCCGCAGCTCAGCGAGGAGCTTCTCGCCGTCGCTGCCCGGCAGCGTGCGGCCGTCGAGCTCCGCCTCGGCGAGGCCGGGGATCACGTTCACCTTGTCGCCTGCCCGCAAGACCGTCGGCGAGACGGTGTTGGCGAGGACCGCGTGGAAGGTCCGGGCCAAGGCGCGATCCGGCAGCGCCGCGAGGATCCGCGGGGCGATCTTCGGCTGGAGGAGCGCGCCCAGCGCGATCCCCTTCGGAAAGCCCAGCGTCTGCCGCACCACCTCGAGGAAGGCCCGGGTCGGCTCGGGGCGGTGGAAGGGAAGCGGCGTGGAGGCCACCTTCGCCACGGCGGCGGCCAGGGTGCCCACCGCGCTCTTCTGGCGGGGCATCGAGCCGTGGCCACATTCGCCCTTCGCCCGGGCGGTGAGCCAGAGCACGCCCTTCTGCGCGATCTGGATCGGATAGAAGCGCCGTCCCTCGAGGTGGAGGGTGAAGCCGCCCACCTCGCCGAGGGCATATTCCGCGTGGACCTTCTCGGCGTGCTCGTCCACGAGCCAGGTGGCGCCGAGATCACAACCGCTCTCCTCGTCGGCGGTGAGGGCGAGGATCACGTCGCGGCGCAGCCGCCTGCCCTCCCGGGCCAGGGCCCGGAGCGTGGTCACCGACATCGCCGCGTGGTGTTTCATGTCCACCGCGCCGCGGCCCCAGAGGAAGCCGTCGTGGATCTCCGCGCCGAAGGGCGGGTGGCTCCAGCCCGCGCCTGCGGGCACCACGTCGAGGTGGGCGGTGAGGAGGAGCGGCGGGAGATCCCCGCTGCCGCGCAGGCGGCAGACGAGG
This sequence comes from Vulgatibacter sp., assembly GCF_041687135.1. Lineage (NCBI taxonomy): Bacteria > Pseudomonadati > Myxococcota > Myxococcia > Myxococcales > Vulgatibacteraceae > Vulgatibacter > Vulgatibacter sp. Next base: position 117,368 of record NZ_JAWLCN010000004.1, read on the forward strand.
TTGGTGCGATCCTTCCGGGCCTCGAGGAGGAGCGGCTCGAGGCCGTCGCGCCGCAGCTCCTCGGCGCAGCGCTCGGCAGCCGGGCGCTCGCAGCCGCCGGGGTTGGAGGTGTCGATGCGGACGAGGTCGGCGAGGAGCCGCTGCGCCTCGTCGACGAAGGAGGCCGGCAGCGCCTCCGGCCGGGCCTCAGCCATTGCCACTCGCATCCCGTGCCTCCTTCACGCGCGGCGCGCCCCGTGGCCACGCCGCGTCCACCGGCGCGCCGCCCCGCCGCCGTGCGCCGAGGAAGCCGCCGATCACCTCGCCGATCGCCCCGAGCCCAGCGCCGGAGCGCAGCCGCGCGAGGCCACGGGCGAGGCGCACCACCGACGCGTCGTAGGGGTACCACCAGAGCTCGCGCGCGGCCCGGCTCCTGTCGACGAGGACGAAGCGTGGGCGGGTGAGGTGCGCCAGGCCCTGCGGCCCGCCGGTGATCCCGCCGCCGCTGCCACGCACGCCGCTCCACGGCGCCTGGGGCAGGCCGCCGGTGAAGCCGTGGTTGTTCACGGTGATCACGCCGGCGTGCAGCCTGCGGCCCAGCACCTCGGCCCGCGCCGTGTCCTTCGACCAGATGCTCGCGGTGAGGCCATAGGCCGAGTCGTTGGCCCGGCGGACCATCTCCTCCTCGCCGTCCACCGCGACGATTGGCAGCAGCGGACCGAAGGTCTCGTCCTGGAGCAGGGCGAGATCCTCCGGCGGATCGACGAGAAGCACGGGGCGAAGCCACTGGCCCTCACCCTGCGCCTCCACGGCCACGCCGCGGGCGCGGGCTTCGTCGAGCTGCGCCTCCACCCGGGCCCGCTGCGCCTCCGTCGTGAGCGGGCCCACGTCCTCCCCCGGTCGCAGGGAGGCGATCCGATCGCGGAGCTTCTCCACGAAGGCCGGGGCGATGCGGCGGTCGACGTAGCAGCGCTCGATCGCCGCGCAATTCTGCCCGGCGTTGGCCAGCGCCCCCCAGAGCACGCCGTTGGCGGTGCGCTCGATGTCCGCGTCGTGGAGGACCAGCGCCGCGTCCTTGCCGCCGAGTTCCAGGGCCACGGGGGTGAGGCGCTCCGCTGCGGCGCGGGCCACCGCCCGTCCCGTCTGCGGCGAGCCCACGAAGACCACCTGGTCGACGCCTGCGCCGACGAGCCGGCGCGCCTGTTCGGCGCCGCCCTGCACCAGCGTCACCAGATCCGGTGGCAGCTCCGCCGCGAGGATCCGATGGACGAGGGCCGCGCTCCGGGCCGCGTGCTCGGAGGGCTTCCAGATCACCGCGTTGCCCGCGAGGAGCGCCGGCACGATGGTGCGCAGCGGCAGGGCCACCGGGAAATTCCAAGGCGTGATCAGGCCGACGACGCCGCGGGGGAGCGTCTCGATCACGCCGCGCTTGCCCGCGAACATCGTCGGATCGAGCGACACCGGCGAAGCCTGGAGCAGCGCGGGACCGCGCCGGGCCCAATGATCGAAGAGGTCGCCGTTGGGGACGATCTCGGTGATCCAGCTCTCCGCCTGCGGCCTGCCGTTCTCCTCCTCGAGCAGACGCGCGAGCGCCTCGGCGTGGCGCAGGAAACGACGGCGGAGCCGCACGAGCGCCGCGGCCCGCTCCTCGACGGCGACCGCGGCCCACGCCGCCTGCGCCGACCGCGCGCTCTCGAGGAGCGCGGGGATCCCATCCGCCGGCGTGCAGGCGACGGCCTCGAGAGGCGCGCCGTCGCCGGGCCGCGCGCCGCCTATCTGCTCCCCTGCAATCACCGACGGCGCCGGCGCGCATGCGGGTGCATCGAGCAGAGAGCGCCAGTCGCCGGCAGTGGGATCGGGCTGGATCCGGCCGCGCCGCTTCGCGCGCCGGCCTGCCACGATCACCCAGGCGGCGAGGCCGATCCCGGCTGCGCCCTGTGCTGCGCCGGCGACGTTCATCGCCAGCTGGAACGACGCAGCCTCTGCGAGCGGCGTGGCGATCCCCTGCTGCCATTCGGCCCAGGTGCCGATGTGGAAGTACTGCTCCCAGGTCGCGGCCCAGGTGGCGAGCCAGAGGCCGATGCCGAAGAGCACGTTGAGGGTGGCGAGGCCCGTGCGCCCGCCGCGGACGAGCTGGAGCGAGACGTACGCCCCCGCCGCGCCGGCGCCCGCCACCGCCACGAAGAAGGGCACCGCCACCGCCGCTGGGGGTAGCTCCGTGGCAGGCAGCGCGTAGGCGTACATCCAGTCGGGCCAGCCGAAGAGGAAGGGCTGCACCGAGAGGGCGAAGAAGACCGCGAAGGCGAGCGCCACCTTGAAGGCAGCGGGGCCCCGTCCCGCCTGCACCAGGGGGCGGCCGAGGAGGACCAGCAGCGCCGAGAGGCCGTACGCGGTAGGTGGATCGAGCGGAACGGTCGGCGGAGCCTCCTGCGGAGTTGTACGGTGCGCCGGCGCCGGGGGAGGCCGATTCCTCCCGACGCCGTCCCAAAGGCGCACCGGCAAGGATTCGATCGGTGCGCCGCGGAAGGAAGCGCCGTTCGGGTGGGGCGTTTCGACCAGCGCACACCCCGCGCGTCCGCGCGAGCAGCCCATCCCGCCGGCGGGCGCGCCTCCGCCCGAACGAGAAAGGGCCCGCTGCCTTGCAGCAGCGGGCCCGGTGGCCGGCGGTCACGTGCTTTTCAGACGCCGTAGAAGCGGGTGAGCACCGCGACCATCCGCTCCGGATCCTCGGCGCCGGCCTGCTCGCGGATCGAGTGCATCGAGAGCATCGCATTGCCCACGTCGACGGTGCGCACGCCGAGGCGGGCCGAGGAGATCGGGCCGATGGTGGAGCCGCAGGCGAGATCGGTACGGTTCACGAACTTCTGCACTGGCACGTCGGCGTCCTGGCAGAGCGACTCGAAGAGCGCCGCGCCCTCTGCGTCGGTGGCGTAGCGCTGCTGCGAGTTGATCTTGATCACCGGCCCTGCGTTGAGCCGCGGCATGTGCTGCGGCTCGTGCTTGTCGGCGTAGTTCGGGTGGACGGCGTGGGCCATGTCGGCCGAGACCTGCCAGGAGCGGGCGATGGCGCGGGGCAGCGCACCCGGCTTCGCGCCGGGGCCCTCCACCTCGGCTAGGCGCTGGAGCACGTCCTCGGCGAGCGAGCCCGCTGCACCGGCGGTGGAGCCGGAGCCGACCTCCTCGTGATCGAAGAGGCAGGCGAGCTGCGTCGCCTTCGCTGCCGGCGCCCGCAGGAGCGCGGTGAGCGCGGCGTGGGAGGAGGCCTGGTTGTCGAGGCGCGGCGCGAAGATGAACTCGCCGTGGAGGCCGCCGACCGCAGGGGGCACCACGTCCATGAGCGAGAGATCCCAGGCGAGGATCGCCGCGGCGTCGGTGCCGAGCTCCGCTGCGAGCAGCGCTTTGAGGCTCTCCTCGGTGGGATTGGCCGAGAGGCCGAGGAGCGGCGGCAGGTGGTTCTGCTCGTTGAGCTGCAGCCCCTTCTTGTTCACCTCGCGGTTGAGGTGGATCGCGACCGAGGCCACGCGGAGCAGCGGCCGGTCGATCCGCACCAGCCGGTGCTCGAGCTGGCCGGGCTTCTCGCCCCGGAGCATCACCCTGCCGGCGAGGCCGAGGTCACGATCGAACCAGGTGTACTGGAGCACGCCGCCGTAGAGCTCGACGCCGAGCTGGAGGTAGCCCTCCTTCGCCACGTCGGGCTGGGGCTTGATCCGCAGGTTGGGCGAGTCGGTGTGGGCGCCGACGATCCGGAAGCCCGCCTCCGCAGGGGCCTCGGTACCGACCCGGAAGGCGAGGAGCGCGCCGCCGCGCTCGACCGTGTAGCCCCTGCCCGCCTCGAGCTTCCAGGTCTCCGACTCGTCGAGGTGGACGAAGCCCGCTTCCGCGGTCCGGCGCCTGGCCTCGGCGACGCAATGGTGCGGCGTCGGGCTCGCGCCGATGAAGTCGAGCAGGTCGAGGGTGGTGGAATGGGCCTTCGTTGCCTGGGAGAGGAGGCTCAAATTCACTCCATGCCCGCGGAGGGTGCGGCGCAAAGGGTTGCTCGATCCGCCCCCGAAGCTATCCCAGCGCAGCTGCGTCGGGAATCGCATCGGGCGACGTCGTTCGAGAAAAGCGAAGGGGCCCCGGGCCGGATCGCGGCGCGATCCGGCACAGGGCCCCCGGTGCTGCTCTACCTGCCGATCAGTAGCGGTAGTGGTCGGCCTTGAAGGGGCCGTTCTGCGGCACGCCGATGTACTTCGCCTGGTCGGCGCTGAGCTTCGTCAGCTTGGCGCCGAAGGCGGCGAGGTGGAGCTCGGCGACCTTCTCGTCGAGGGCCTTGGGGAGCGTGAAGACTTCCTTCCCGTAGCTCTTGCCGTTCTTCGCCAGGTCGATCTGGGCGAGGACCTGGTTGGCGAAGGAGTTCGACATCACGAAGCTCGGGTGGCCGGTGGCGCAGCCGAGGTTCACGAGGCGGCCCTCGGCGAGCACGATGATCGAGCGGCCGGTTGCCTTGAACTTCCACTCGTGGACCTGGGGCTTGATCTCGATCTTCTCGACCTCGCCCTTCGCCCGCATCTTCTCGAGACCGGCCATGTCGATCTCGTTGTCGAAGTGGCCGATGTTGCAGACGATGGCGTTGTGCTTCATCTGCGCCATGTGGGCGGCGGTGATGATGTCCTTGTTGCCGGTGGCGGTGACGAAGATGTCCACGTCGGCGACCACGTCGTCGATGGTCACCACGTCGAGGCCCTGCATGCAGGCCTGGAGCGCGCAGATCGGATCGATCTCGGTGACGGCCACGCGGGCTCCCTGGCCCTTGAGCGACTGCACCGAGCCCTTGCCCACGTCGCCGAAGCCGAGGACGAGGCACTTCTTGCCGGCGATCATCACGTCGGTGGCGCGCATGATCGCGTCGACCAGCGAGTGGCGGCAGCCGTAGAGGTTGTCGAACTTCGACTTGGTCACCGAGTCGTTGACGTTGATCGCGGGGAAGAGGAGCGTCCCCTCGCGCTGCATGTCGTAGAGGCGGTGCACACCGGTGGTGGTCTCCTCGGAGACGCCCTGGATACCGGGGGCGATCGCGTTCCAGAACTTCGAATCGAGCGCGTGCACGTCGCGGAGCAGGGTGAAGAAGATCTGCTCCTCGGCCACCTCGGTGGAGGAGGGATCGACGGTCTTGCCGGTCTGGCTGACCTCGTAGCCCTTGTGCACGAGCATGGTCGAGTCGCCGCCGTCGTCGACGATCAGCGTGGGGCCCTTGCCGTCCGGCCAGCGGAGCGCCTGCAGGGTGCACCACCAATACTCCTCGAGGGTCTCGCCCTTCCAGGCGAAGACGGGGACGCCGGCGGGCTCCTCGGCGGTGCCGCCAGGGCCTGCCACCACCGCGGCGGCGGCGTGGTCCTGGGTCGAGAAGATGTTGCAGGAGACCCAGCGCACGTCCGCGCCCAGCTCCACCAGCGTCTCGATGAGCACGGCGGTCTGGATGGTCATGTGCAGCGAGCCCATGATCCGGTGGCCCTTGAGCGGCTGCTGGGCGGCGTACTCCCTGCGGATGGCCATCAGGCCCGGCATCTCGTGCTCGGCCAGCTCGATCTCCTTGCGGCCGAAGCGGACCGACTCCGGGGAGAGGTCGCGGACCTTGTAGGGCAGGTCGGAGATCAGCGGGAGACCCGTGTTCATGAACGTGGGCATCTGGGCGCTTGCGGCGGGCGTGGTCATCTTCGGGAACCCCGTAGGACGTGTGTTCGGGCGGAGGGGATAGCGCGGGAGGCTTCCCCGCGCAACAGGAGCCGCCTCGCCCCCGTTCCCGATTTCCTTCCGCTTTCCCCCGGTTCGGGTGGGGCATCGGGGCAGGAATGCCCCTTTTGGGCCTCCACCGCCCGGGAAGCCTTCCCCCATCGAAATCCTTTGCGGCTCAGGCCTCGGGACCGACGGGAAAGTCTAGGTGGTGGTGATGGCGGGCCGCCGCTCGTCGGCGTCCTCCGCTGCAGCCGCCTCGCCGTGGCCGGCGACGGCACGCCGGAGCGTCACCTCGACGCAGGTGCCCTCCTCCGGCGTCGACCGCACCGTGACCGCGCCACCGTGGGCCAAGGCGATCTCCCGGACGATGTAGAGGCCGAGCCCCAACCCCTCGCCCCGCTCGTTGGTGCGGAAGGGGTCGAAGAGGGTCGCCAGCAGTGGCGGCGGAATCGCGCCGCCGTTCTGGACCCGCACCGCCACACGGTCCGCCGCGGCGCCGTCGAGCTCGAGGCGCACGGGTGCGTCGGCGGCGCCGTGGCGGAGGGCGTTGCCGAGGAGGTTGGAGAGCACGCGGTGGATGCGGGAGGGATCCCAGACACCCTCCAGCGATCCGGTGGCATGCACTTCGACCTGCCGATCGGCTGCTGCGGCCCGGACCTCGCCGAGCGCCGCGTCGGCCACGGCCCCGAGATCGAGCCGCTCGGTACGCAGACGCAGACCGCCGCCGCTCCGAGCCTGCGCCACGTCGAGGAGCGACTCGATCATCTGGGTCATCACCTTGCTGCTCGAGCCGATCCGGGTGGCGATGCGCCGGGTCTGCTCCTCCTTCGAGGCCCGCCCGAGGAGCTGGGCGGAGACCGAGATCGCGGTGATCGGCGAGCGCAGATCGTGGCCCAGGGCAGCGAGGAAGAGCTCGTTCAGGCGGAGCGTCTCGCTGAGCTCCTCGACCAGCCGCTGCTTCTCCGCCGTGGCCCGCTGCAGCTGCTCGACCTGCTCGCCCAGCTGCTGGCGCTGCCGGTAGAGCTGCAGGAAGGTGCGGACCTTGTTGCGCAGCACCAGCGGCTCGATCGGTTTGAGCAGGTAGTCGACCGCCCCCGCCTCGTAGCCACGGAAGATCCGGGCCTGCTCCCTGGCGCCGGCGGTGACGAAGATGATCGGGACGTTGCGGGTGCGGGCGCTGCCCCGCATCAGCTCCGCGAGCTCGAAGCCGTCCAGCTCCGGCATGTGGACGTCGACCAGCGCCAGCGCCACCTCGTGGGCGAGGAGCAGCTCGAGCGCCTCCCGCCCCGATCGCGCCGGCAGGATCTCGACGTCCTCCTCGCCGAGCAGCGCCTCGAGCGCCACCAGGTTCTCCGGGATGTCGTCGACGAGGAGCAGGCGCGGCCGGTGCCGCAGCGGGGTGGCGGCGGAGCTCCCCGCCGTGGCGAGGAGGCGGCCGATCCCCGCGAGCGGGAGCACGCGGTCGGGGTTGGCAGCGGCGATGGCGGCGTTCGGCATCGAGTCCACCGCCGCCTCGTCGGGAGATTGGACCACCGTTACGCCGCCGCTGCGCGCGATGGCGGCGAGCCCCTTCGCTCCGTCGGTGTTGGCGCCGGTGAGAACCACGCCCAGCGCCGCCTTCCCGTAGCAGCGCGCCACCGACTCGAAGAGCGAATCGACGGCGGGGCGGGCGAAGCGGACCGGCGGCGCGTCCGAGAGCACGGCCCGGCCCCCTGCGTCGACGAGGAGGTGGTGGGCCGGCGGCGCGACGTAGACCTTCCCCGGCAAGAGGAGCTCGCCGCCGCTCGCATGGACCACCGGCAGCGCGCAGTGGCGCGCGAGCACCTCCGGCAGCAGGCTGGTCCGGTCGGCGGCGACGTGGACCACCAGGAGCACCGGAAACGGCAGGCCGCGGGGTAGCGCGGGGAGCAGCGAGACGAGGGCGTCGATCGCGCCGGCGGAGGCGCCGATGGCGGCGATGCGAACGCCGGCGAGGCGGCTATCGAGAGGAAGGGCGCTCATTTCTTGCGGTAGATCCGATCCACACGGACCAACTCCTCGAAGGTATCGGCGTGGGCGGAGAAGCGCAGGGTCTCCTTCGACCCGAGGCCTAGGAATCCCCTGCGGACCAGCGACTCGTCGAAGAGCGAGATGGCCCGATCCTGCAGCGCGCGATCGAAGTAGATGAGCACGTTGCGGCAGGAGACGAGGTGCACCTCGGCGAAGACGTTGTCGGTGGAGAGGCTGTGGTCGGAGAAGACGATCCGCTGGCGGAGCCTTTTGTCGAAGCGGGCGCCGCCGTAGCTCGCCGTGTAGTGGTCGGAGAGCGAGCCCCTGCCGCCGGCGGCGCGGTAGTTGGCGCTGAAGGAGGCGATGCGGTCGATCGGGTAGATGCCCCGCTCCGCCTGCTCGAGGCTCTCGTGGTTGATGTCGGTGGCGTAGAGGACGGTGCGCTCGAGCAGGCCTTCCTCCTGGAGGAGGATCGCGAGCGACCAGGCCTCCTCGCCGGTGCTGCAGCCCGCCACCCAGACCTTCAGCGAGGGATAGGTGCGGAGCACCGGCACCACCTGCTCGCGGATCGATCGGAAGTAGCTCGGGTCGCGGAACATCTCGCTCACCTGCACGGTGAGCTGCGGCACGAGCCTGGCGAAGAGCGCCGGGTCGCGGAGGATCCGCCCCTGCAGCTCGGAGATGGTGGCGCATTCGTGGAGGAGCAGCGCCTGCTCGATCCGCCGGCGCAGGGAGGCGCGGCTGTAGCCCCGGAAGTCGTGCTGGTAGGAGCGCAGGATCGCCTCGAGGAAGAGATCGAGCTCCAGCTCTGCGAACGACGGCTCCATCAGACCCGCTCGCGCCTTGGCATCCAGACCCGGATGAGCGAGAGGAGCTTCTCCACGTCGATCGGCTTGGCCACGTAGTCGTTGGCGCCTGCCTCGAGGCAGCGTGCGTGGTCGTCGGGCATCGCCTTGGCGGTGAGGGCGATGATCGGCAGCTTCGCCAGGTTGGGCCGCGCGCGGATCGCCCGCATCGCCTGCAGGCCGTCCATCTCCGGCATCATCACGTCCATGAGCACCAGGTCGACCGCCTCGTTCTTCGCGAGGTGGGCGAGGGCCTCGACGCCGTTGCGGGCGATCTCCACCTTCGCGCCCTGCGGCTCGAGGATGCTGCTCAGGGCGAAGACGTTGCGGATGTCGTCCTCCACCACGAGGATGCGGCGGCCCTCGAGGATCGCGTCGCGGCTCCGGGCCTCGGAGAGCATGCGCTGCAGCTGCGCCGGCAGGCGCGTCTCCACCTGGTGGAGGAAGAGCGTCACCTCGTCGAGGAGCCGCTCCGGGGAGCGGGCCCCCTTGATGATGATCGAGCTGGAATAGCGGCGGAGCCGCTCCTCCTCCTGCACGCCCAGCTCCTGGCCGGTGTAGACGATGACCGGGGGGAAGCCGCCCTCCAGCTCGCCCATCATCCCCTCGAGCAGATCGAAGCCGGTGCCGTCCGGCAAGCGGAGATCCATCACCATGCAGTCGAAGCGCTGCGCCCGCAGGGCGGCCATCGCCTCGGCGACGCAGGTGGCGGCGAGGGTCTGCACCCCGGCGGTGGCGAGGAGGCTGCGCACGCTCTCGCACTGACGCGGATCGTCCTCGACCACGAGCACGGTGCGGAGCCGCTCGGTGAACTGGCTCTCGAGGCGGCGGAAGGCCTCGACGAGCATCTCGCGCTGGACGGGTTTGAGCATGTAGCCCACCGCGCCCATCGAGAGCGCCTCCCTGGTGTGATCCTCGACGGAGAGGACGTGCACCGGGATGTGGCGGGTCTCGGGGTCGCGCTTGAGCCGGTCGAGGACGGCGAGGCCGCTGTGATCGGGCAGGCCGACGTCGAGGAGCACGGCGTTGGGCCGGAACTTCCGCGCCAGCTCGAGCCCCGTGTCCGCGGCGTTGGCGACCAGGGTGGCGAACTGCAGCTCCCGGGCGAGTTCCTGGAGCACGGCGGCGAAGACGGCATCGTCCTCGATGATCAGCACCGCGCGATCGCCCGGCTGCAACCTGCCGCGATCGTCCTTCTCCTTTGCCGCCGGGGCCGGCTCGGGGATCGCTGCTGGCGGGAGCGCGGGGGCGGGAGCCGGGGCGGCCGCTGCAGGCATGGGCTCCTCGCCGAGCCCGAGCTCCCGGGGAAGCACGAGGGTGAAGCAACTGCCCCTGCCCGGCGCGCTCTCGAGGAGGAGCTCGCCGCCGAGGCGCTGGGCGAGGTCGCGGGAGATGGAGAGGCCGAGGCCGGTGCCGCCGAACTTCCTGCTGGTGGTGCCGTCCGCCTGGCGGAAGGCCTCGAAGATGACGTCCTGCTGGTCTGCGGCGATTCCAATCCCCGTGTCGCGCACCGCGAAGGAGACCCGGCCGTCGGGCTCGTCGCGAAGGGTGAGCGAGACGGAGCCGGCCTCGGTGAATTTGCAGGCGTTGGAGAGGAGGTTGCGGAGGACCTGCTCGAGCCGGAGGCGATCGGTGAGCAACGCAGCCGGGGCGGCGGTGGCGTCGATGCGCAGCTGCAGCCCCTTCTCGGCGGCGACCGGCGCGAAGCTGGCTTCCAGATCGCGGAGGAGGCTCTGCACCGGCACGTGGGCCGGGCGGAGATCGAGCTTGCCCGCCTCGATCTTGGCGAGGTCGAGGACGTCGTTGATCAGCGCGAGGAGGTCGTTGCCGGCGCTGTAGATCGTCTCGGCATACTTCACCTGCTCTTCGCTGAGGTTGCCGCGCCGGTTGTCGGCGAGGAGCCGGGCGAGGATGAGCGAGCTGTTGAGCGGCGTGCGCAGCTCGTGGGACATGTTGGCGAGGAACTCGGATTTGTAGCGGTTCACCCGCTCCAGCTCCGCCGCCTTGGTCTCCTGATCGGCGCGGGCGCGGGCGAGCTCGTCGCGCTGCGCCTCGAGGCGCTCGTTGCTCTGCTCGAGCTCCGTGTGCTGCTGCTCGAGGCGCTCCTGCGACTCCTTCAGGGCCCGGGAGTGGGTCTCGAGCTCCTCGTTGGCGGCGCGGAGCTCCTCTTGCTGCGCCTGCATCTCCTCGGCCTGCCGCTGGCTCTGGACGAGGAGCTCCTGCAGCCGCGTCCGGTCGAGGGCTGCCCGCATCGACGCGGCGATATTGCCCCGCAGCCGCTCGAGCAGCTCGAGATCGTCCGCTTCCACCGGCCGGACGAAGCCGAGCTCGACCACCAGCTGGAGTTCGTCGTCGATCGCCATCGGCACGAGGACCAGCTCCCGGGGCTGCATCGATCCGAGGCCCGAGGCGATCTGCCGGTAGTCGGTCGCGCCGTCGCGCACGGGGAGGATCTGCCGCTCCGCGCCGGCGCGGCCGACGAGCCCCTCGCCGAGGCGGAAGAAGGCGGGGGCGGCATCCTCGGGGAGGATGCCGCGGGTCGCCCTGCGCTCGAGGCCCTGGGCCCCGTCGGTGACGTAGAGCACCGCCACCGGTGCGTCGAGGTAGTCGCCGATGAAATCGAGGGTGTTGCGGGCGAGGGGCCCCACCGCCTGGCCACCCTGCAGGCGGGTGGCGAGGGAGGCCTGCGCGGTCTGCAGCCAGTCGCGGCGGTGGAGCGCCTGCCGCGTGCGGGCGAAGAGGTAGCCGATGCCGGCGACGAACCAGAGGGCGACGAAGCCGGTGGAGCGGTTGATCGTCGCCTTGTCGAGCGGCACGTCCGAGTTCGCCGAAAAGTAGAAATCGGTGACCATGCAGGCAGAGGCGACCAGGGCGGTGACGAGGGGCACCGTCGGCAGCCTGCTGAAGGCGGCGAGCCCCACCGGGATCAGATAGAGGACCCAGGCCGAGAAGCCGCGCGGCACCTCGAGATCGACGATGAAGATCGCCGGCAGGAAGAGGGCGAGGGCGACGAGGACGCGGGGATCGGTCCCGAAGCGCTCCTGCTTCGACGGCGCGGTGGCGGGGCGGAAGACCATGGGCGTAGGAATCGCCCGGGAGTGAACCTGCACGCAACCCGGATGAGGTAGGGCTGGGCGATCGCGGCGTTGCGGGAGGATTGGCGGTCAACACTCGGCGCGGGCCCGGGGCGCGCCGGCCTTCATTCCGAGCGGTTTTGCTGTCGAATCTTCGGAAATGCACGGGGTCGCCGCGACTGATCGCGCCCGGAGCGGCCGTGTCGGCGGCGCCCCCCGATCACGACGTGCATAGAAGCGAAGATAAGCACCCGACAATATTCTGCCAGCTCGCCGCACGGGCGGTCGGAGCTTCAGCCGACGTTGGCGAGCATGCCGCAGGCGCCCTCGATCGATTTGCCGCCGCTGTAGCGGCGCACCACCGGGCAGCCGAGGATCTGGAGGTGATCCCGGAAGGCTTCGAGCTCGTCGGCGTCCGGCGGCAGGTAGGTGCCGGTGGCGTCGTTGACGTCGATGAGATCGATCTTCACCGGCACGTCGCCGATGAGCTCCTTCAGCGCCGCCGCGTCCTCGCGGCCGGTGTTGAAGCCCTTGATCACCACGTAGGCGAGCATCGCGCGGGTCTTGCGGCTGGCGGCGTAATCGCGCACCGCGGCCATGAGCTCATCGAGAGGCCAGCGCCTCTCCACCGGCATCACCTCGACGCGCTTCTCCGGGATCGCCGAGGTGAGGCTCACCGCGAGACGGAAGTTGTGCCCCTCCTCGGTGAAGCGGCGAATCATCGGCACCCAGCCCGCGGTGCTGATCGTGATCGCCTTGGCGTCGATCGCCCCGCCGGCGGGATGGGAGAGGATCTGCGCCGCCGCGATGACGTTGCGGTAGTTGAGCAGGGGCTCGCCCATGCCCATGAAGACCACGCCGCGCACCGGCCGATCTGCCTCCTCGCGCACGGCGAGGACCTGCTCGACGATCTCCCAGGGCTCGAGGTTGCGCTTGAAGCCCATGCGGCCGGTGGCGCAGAAATCACACGCCAGCGCGCAGCCGACCTGCGAGCTCACGCAGACCACGTAGTGGGTGTCGAAGATCGGGATCCGCACCGTCTCCACCCGCTGCCCGTCGGGCAGGGCGAAGAGGTATTTGGTGAAGCCGTCCGCCGGATCCGTGCGGCGGGTGACCACCTCGAGGCGCGGCGCTTCGCAGCGCGCCTGCACCTGATCCATCACCACCCGGCGGATCTGCTCGAGCCCCTTGAGCTCGTGGACGTGGGCCCGGTTCTTCACCGACGCCGCCCAGATCCGCCGCGCCTCCTTCTCGGAGGCGCCGAAGGAACCCAGCACCTCCAGGGCGCGGGGCTCCGGAAGGTTCTTGAGGATGAGGGGCCCGGTGCTCACTTGCAGTGCTTGGAGAGGAACTCGTCGAGCTTGTCCGCCATCACCTGCGGGATCTCGGTCTCGAGCGCCCGGCGGCAGAGCCGGGAGGAGGCGCGGTACTGATCGAGGAAATCGAGACAGGGCGGACAGGCCATGAAGTGGTCGTCCAGGGCCTTCTCGTGCTCGGGGGCGAGCTGGCCCTCGAGGTAGTCGACGAGGAGATCGACGCAATGCTTGCAGGAGACGCCGTGGAAGCTCATGCGCCCTCCTTCGCATCGAAGTAGGAGGAGAGGTCTTCGCGGAGGGCGAGACGGGCGCGGTGGAGGCGGCTCTTCACCGCGGGGACGGTGGTCTGCAAGGTGTTGGCGATCTCATCGTAGGAGAGCCCGTCAAAGTCGCGGAGCATGAACACGGCCCGATAGACCTCGGGGAGCTTTTCGACCGCGCTGACGAGGCGGTCCCGGAGCTCGGAATCGAGAACGAGATCGTCCGCGCGCCGGCCCCACATGCCGGTCGGGTAGACGTCCCAATGGCCATCCGGACGAAATTTGCCGTCCGTGGTTTCGATCGGTTCCTCCACCCCGTCGACCACCTTCTGGTGGCGGATCTTCATCAGCGCGAAATTCGCGGCGATGCGGTGGACCCAGGAACCGAACTGGGCCTCCCCGCGGAAGTCGGGGAGCTTGCGGAAGGCGGAGAGGAAGGTCTCCTGGACGATCTCCAGCGCCTCTTCCTCGTTCTTCACCATGCGCAGGGCGAGGGCGAAGACGCGGTTCCGGTGGCGGCGGACGAGCTCCTCGAAGGAGGCGCGGTCCTGCCCATCCCGGAACCGGGCGACCAGCTCGTCGTCGGAGTGCAGCTTGGCGGCGGCTTCAGTGCTCATAGGCCTCGGGTGCCCTCCCCTCCGGTGGGCCGGGTGGGGGTGCCTTCTAGCACGGCGCTCCGCCTCCGGCGAGGCTGGACGGATACGCAGGGACTGTGAAGCCAGAACCGCCATGGTCGCTCTGCCCATTCACCGGCGTAGTCGACGCCGATGCGTTTTCCGGTGGAGATCTCGCCGGCGGGCCGCTCCGGACCGGCGAACCAGAGGTCGGTGCCGCTGGTGAGATCGAGTTTGTTCTGGGCCCTGTCGATCGACAGGGCCTTCGTCAGCCGCGCCGGACCGTCGGTCCTCGTGGCTTCCGCGAAGCCCCCGATCGGCTCGAGGGCGCGGATGAGGACCGCCGAGCCGATGCCCGGCCCTTCGGTCACCACGTTGAGGCAGTGGTGGAGGCCGTAGATGAAATAGACGTAGGCGTGCCCCGGCGGGCCGTACATCGGCTCGGTCCTGGGCGTCAGTCCCTTCGACGCGTGGCAGGCGAGGTCGTGGGGGCCGCAATAGGCCTCGGTCTCCACCACCCGGGCGACGTAGAGCCTTTCGCCCACGTGCCGGTAGATCCTGCAGCCGAGCAGGTCTCTGGCCACCTGCACGGTGTCACGGTCGTAGAAGTCTCTGGGGAGGGGTTCGTGGCTCATCCCCACGAGAACAGCACAGCCTCGCTCCTCCTGCCGGGGTTTGCGGTTTGCCCGGAGTAGATGCGGGAGGGCACGGTCGGTTGCGGCGGCGTCACACCGGCAGGAGCGCGGCGGGGTACCAGCTCGGGTTGTGCTCCGCCTCCCAGCGCAGCAGGCGGCGGCGCAACCGGTCGAGCCTGCGCTTCGGCGTGCGGACCGGGTGGAGGAGCCGCGGGGTGAGCGTGCCCACCGCCGCGCCCACCGCGTAGCCGGTGAGCACGTCGGTGAGGTAGTGGCGGTCCGAGGCAATGCGCAGGTAGCCGGTGGCGCCGGCAGCGATGGCCATGAGCAGCACCAGCGGCGTGCGCACCGCCCTTCGGGTGACGATCTCCGCGGCGGCGAAGGCGAAGGCGGTGGTGGTCGCCGTGTGGCTCGAGAAGAAGCTCAGGTTGTCGTCGTCCGGCTGGCGGGCGGGCGCGGTGGAGCCCTGGGGCGCGAAGCGGCCGAAGGGGCGCTGGCGCCGGAAGAGGAGCTTGGCGATCTGGCTCAAGGTGCCCGCGTAGACCATCGCCTCGTTGGCGACGAGCACGTCGGCGAAGGGGCCGCCGCCGCCCTTGAGGCCCGCGAGCACGGCGAGGGAGAGGGTCCCGCCCGGGACCACGCCGTGGGCGAGCACGTTGGAGAGGTGGCGGGCCCGGAGGGTGTCGTTCCACTTGAGGGTGCGGCGGGCCCAGCGGTCGGCGTCGTTCACCCGCTCGGCGCCGTGCTCGTCGACCTCGTTCCAGACCACCGACATCGGCGGCCGGCGGACGCGCCAGAAGTGGGTGCCCAGCCAGATCGCCGTGCAGGCGAGCAGGGGCACGCCATGCTTCAGCGGCAGGAATTCGAGATGCCCCGGCAGGCCGGTTCGCCAGAACCACCAGCGGCGGGGTGCGTGGTCTTTGCGCCTCGTGATCCCCATGGGGCTCAAGGTGCGCATCGGCGGGCGCTCGGGCTGCGGGGGGGCGGAGGGCGACGGACTTGCCGTATCCCTGGCGGAATACGGAGCGTATGCCTCGTCGCTTGCCCGGCGAGCAGGTGAGCTGCGACCATCCGGGGATGCCGCTTCGCCTCCTGCTTCCGCTGCTGCTCCTGTGCGGCTGCGTCTCGATGAACCGCTACGGCACGGCGCGGACGCTGCCGGCGGGCGAGGCCAACACCTCCGTCACCTTCGACGCGATGCTGGCGACAGCCCCGGGGATGGAGCAGGCCGACGTGACCTCGTTCGTCGCCCCGCACCTCCGGCACAACCGCGGCCTCGCGCCAGGTACCGAGCTGGTGCTGGATCTCGGGCTGCCGGGGACGCTCGGCGCCGACGTAAAGGTCGAGCTCTACCGCGGCGGCGCGATCGACCTCGCGGTTGCACCTGGCGCCAGCATGTCGTGGCTCGGGCGGACGGCGCCCAGCTTCGGCGGCGAGGTGCACCTGCCGGTGCTGGCGGACGTGGTGGTGGCACCGTGGCTGGTGCTGGTGCCACAGGCCTCGGTGGGCTGGCTCGCTGCGAAGGAGGAGGCTTCGAGCGAGCTGCGCCACAGCCCCGCCGCCGGGGGCGGCCTCGGACTCTACCTTCGCGTGGCGGACACCTTCTCCGTGCAACCGGTCGCCTCCACCACCGTGGAGCTCGACACCCTCTACGCCCACCACCGTTTCGGTCTCGCCTTCAGCTTCGGGACGCAGCCTTCCTTCCGCTAAGAGGTGTGTCGATGCACACGCTGCTCCTCGCTCTCTCGATTGCGCTCGTCGGACTGCTGGTGCCTCGCGGCGCCGCTGCCTGCTCCGACGCGCTGCCGCAGACCTACCGCGAAAATCCGGCGCTGGCCGAGATCGACCACGTCGCGCCCACCGGCACGTCGGTCCGGAAGGTCGAGGTGCGCCGGCGGATCGAGCCGGTCTTCGGCGACAGGCTCGATGGCTGCGCCGTCGGAGGCGGCGTCGGCGGCAGCATTCGCGTCGAGGTCGCGCCGGCGACCGACGACCGGAGCCCGGTCCACGCGATCGGTTACGAGGTGGAGCACGTGAGCGGGCGCGTGCCTGGGAGCTTCGTCCTGCCGCAGCCGGCTTTCGTCCTGGACGAGTGGAGTGGCGAGACGCTCGTCCTGCCGCTCCACGAGGAAGACGACGACGAGGTTCTCGACTTCCAGCTGCGCCTCGTGCCCGTGGACGAGGCCGGCAACCGCGGCCCGCCGAGCGAGCCGTTCCGGGTCCACGACGAAGGCGTCGGCTGCAGCGTGGGGGGCGGGGGGCTGACGCTCGCGGGTGCGGTGGTCGTGCTCCTGGCGCTGCGTCGCCGCATCAGGCGCGGCGGCGGGCGCGGCGGCGCTTGACGAAAGCGAGCACCTCGTCGAGCTCGGCGACGCGGAAGAGCCGGCACAGGGCGAGGTAGACGAGGCCGCCCGCTGCGACGGCGAGGCCGACCTCGAGGATCCGGGCGAGGAGCGTCTCGGTGCCGAGGCGCTGGGCGAGCTGCTCGTTGACCACGTAGGCGGCGAGGCCGCAGGGCACCGCCGCGGCGAGCACCCGCAGGAAGTGGGTGACGAGGCCGGGGAGGTCGAGGGCGCCCGCGACTTTCCGGAACATGAAGAGAAGCACGCCGAAGTTGAGCGTCGCCGCCGCCGCCGTGCCGAGGGCGAGGCCCTTGTACGACAGGTAGGGGAAGAGCGTGACGTTGAGGAAGACGTTGCCGCCCACCGCGGCGAGGGATCCGTAGAGCGGGATCCGCGAGCGGTCGAGGGCGTAGAAGGCCGGCGCCACCACCTTCACCGCGGCGTAGGCGTAGAGGCCGGTGGCGTACATCAGCGTGGCCCAGGCGGTGGCGACCGTGTCGGTGGGCAGGAAGGCGCCGTGCTGGAAGAGGAGCCGCACGATCGGCACCGCCAGCGCCGCGAGCCCCACCATCGACGGCACGGTGAGGAAGGCGACGAGGCGCAGGCCGCTCGAGAGCGTCGCCTGCATGCCCGGCAGATCCCGCTCGGCGGCGCGCTTGGCGAGGCTGGTGGTGGCGATGGTGGCCACCGCCACGCCGAAGACGCCGATGGGCAGCTGCATCAGGCGGAAGGCGTAGTTGAGCCAGGAGGGGGCGCCGGGCACCTGCGAGGCGAAGATGGTGTTGACGAAGATGTTCACCTGGGTGGCGGCGAGGCCGATGGTCGCAGGGCCCATGAGGCGGCCGATGCGCTTCAGGCCCGGCTCCGCCCAGTCGAGCGCCGGCCGGAACGAGAAGCCGGTGGCGAAGAGCGAGGGGAGCTGCACGCCGAGCTGCGCGGCGCCGCCGAGCAGGGTGAAGATCGACCAGCCGATCACCGCCTGCTCCTCGCGGAAGCCGGCGAGGAAGAGGAAGGCGCCGCCTGCGATCGCCACCACGTTGAACATCGCCGAGGCCAGCGCTGGCGCTGCGAACTTCTCCTGGGCGTTGAGCTGCCCCATCGCCACCGCCGCCAGCGAGACCAGCGGCAGGAAGGGGAACATGATCCGGGTGCAGAGCTCGGTGAGCTCCTGCTTGCCGGCCACCTGCTCGAAGCCCGGCGCCATGAAGGCGATGAGCTGCGGGGCGAAGACGATGCCGAGGAGGGTGAGCGCGCCGACGATGAGGAGCAGCGCGCCGATCACCACGTTGGCGAGGCGGATCGCCTGCTCGCGGCCCCGGTTTCTCATCGCGTCGGTGAAGGTCGGGACGAAGGCGGCGGAAAGCGCGCCCTCGGCGAAGAGATCCCGGAGGAGATTCGGGATCCGGAAGGCGACGACGAAGGCGTCGGCGAAGGCCGAGGCGCCGAGGAGCACGGCGAAGATCTGCTCGCGCACCAGGCCGAGGATCCGGGAGAGCATCGTCGCCGCGGAGACGAGGAGCGCCCGGGCGCCCATCTTCGGCGCAGCGGTCTTCGGCGGCGGCGTGCCTGCGGCGAGGGGCGGCGCTGGGGCGTCCGGCAGGAGCTTGCGCTGCGGCTGCTCGCTCAAGGGGTGAGGCTCGCGATCTGCTCGGCGAGCTCCTCGCCGGTGGCGGCGCCGACGGGCATGCCGTCGACGATGGCGATGGCGGCGACGTTGCACTGGGGGCAGCGCTGGAGGCAGTCGCGGCGCTCGACCTCGATCCCGGCGCCCTTGCAGGCATCGAGGATCGCTTTGGCGGCGGCGCCACCGAGGCGCATCAGGTTGGTCTTGCAGAGCTGGGCCTTCACGGCGGCGCAGTCTGCCACGGCGCGCTTCGCATCGCCACGAGCGTGCGCCCGGCTGCTCGCCTACTCGGCCTCCGCGTCGACGAGCAGCTCCTGGCGCTCCACCAGCATGGGGACGAGGTTGCTGTCGAGGATCTCCGCCGAGGCCCGCAGCATCGGCTCCCAGGTGGAGAGAAGCCCGGCGCATTCCTCCCTGCGCAAGGCCGTGCCGGGTCCATAGCAGTCCCCCCCCGGCACGGCCAGCCTGTCCGCGGTGATCACCGACCCGTCGAGGAAGGCGACGCTGCGCGTGCCGGCAACCGGGGCGAAGAGATCGGTGCCGAGGAAGACCGTGCCGTCTGCAGGCACGCCGAGCAGGCCCAGCATCGTGGGCGCGAGGTCGAGCTGCCCGCCCGCCTCGTCCCGCTGCTCCACCACCGTGCCGCCGGGCAGGCGCACGTAGAGCGGCACCCGCTGCTCCTCGCGGGCCCAGGCGAAGGCGTCGTCGTCTGCCAGCGGCAGCAGGTCCCCGAGGTTGCCGGTCTGGCGAGTAACGCCGTCGTGGTCGCCGTAGACCACGAGGAGCGAGCGGTCGAGCAGCCCGCTCTGGCCCAGCGCGCCCACCAGCTCCCCGAACGCCGCGTCGGTGTAGTGGAGCGCGTGCAGGTACCAGCCCACCCGCGTCCCCTCGAGCTCGCCCAGCTCGAGTGAGCGGGGCAGCTTCCGGTCCGCGTAGGGCGTGTGGCTGGTGACGCTGAGGGCGAAGGCGTAGAAGGGCTCGGGCAGCCGTTCGAGCCGCGACGCCAGCTGCCGGAAGAAGGCGCGATCGGAGAGCCCGAGGCCGATGATCTCGTCGGGCTCGAGGTCCCGGGCGCTTACCACCTCCTCGAAGCCGAGGCGGGGATCGAAGACCGCCGAGTTCCAGAAGTCGCGACCCAGCGGCTGGAAGAGCGCGGTGTGGTAGCCCGCCTCCTTCAGCACCGAAGGCAGGCAGCGGAAGTCGTTCTGGGGGTACTCGAAGACGACGGCGCCGTCCCGCACCGCGAAGAGCGAGCAGTTGGCGGTGAACTGCGCGTCAGACGTGCGCCCGAACCCCGTCTGCTCGAAGAACCCGGTGAAGTGGACGCTCTCGCGGGCGAGGGCGTCCAGGTGGGGCGTGACCTGCTGGCCGCCCACCGTTCTTCCAACGCCGAATCCCTGGAAGGACTCGAGCTGCACCACGATCACATTGCTGCCGGCGGCGGCGGCCCAGCGCTCGGACAGCGGCTGCGCGGTACGGGCGCCAAGGAATTCGCGCACGCGGTTTGCCGCTTCCTCCCTGCCGGCGAGCCGCCGGGAGAGCTTGCTGGCGTAGGCGTGGAGATCGGTGGCGTGGTAGCCCGCGAACCCCACGTAGGAAGCGAACCAGGCGTTGCCCTTGTAGCGGCGCCGGTGCTTGGCGGTGGCGAAGGTCGCCAGGAGGAGCACGACACCGACGGTGGCCAGGGCGATCGCCGCCCGGGGTGAGCTGCGCCTGCCGGTGCCCGGGGGCAGGAGGAGAAGGGGCAGGCCCGCGAAGAGCGGCAGATCGATCGGGCGGAAGAGGTCGACCACCGCCCCGCCCACTGCAGCCGCCATCCCCACGAAGCGCAGCGACGCCACGGTGGGCAGATCGCCGAACGCGCGGAAGTGGAGCAGATCGACGCAGAGGAGCAGCGTCAGCGCGAGGTCGAGCGCCGCAAAGAGGAAGCGCTGCGAACGGCCGGTGGCCAGGGTGGCGATGCCGACGAGGACGAGGCTCGTGCCGGCGGTCGCCAGGACGAAGCGCGCGCCATGGAGGGCGGCGCTTCCAAGCTGCATGGCTACGACGATCTGCTTGGCGGTGAGGACCGCGAAGTAGAGGCCTGGCCGCAGGAAATCAATTCTTGGGGGGGTCAAGGTGGCGCCCGGCAGCAGTCGGCCACGGCCACCGCGCCGGGCCCGAATGTCCCGTGGCTAACACGGCGGGGCGCAGGTCGCAACACGGCCGCCATCGAATCGCTACCGACCGGAAGGCGCAATTTCAGCGGGCGCGGGCGGGGGCGTGGACCCGGGCGGCGATGTCCGCCTCGACGAAGAGCTCGTAGAGGTGGCCGTCGAGCTTCATCGACTTCACCTCGTCGCCGAGGATGGTGAGCGCCATCTGGTGGGGCACCGCCTTCTTGTAGGGGCGGTCGCTGGCGGTGAGGGCGTCGTAGATGTCGGCGATCGCCATCATCCGCGCCTCGACGCCGATCTCGTCGGGGCGGAGGCGGTTCGGGTAGCCCGATCCGTCGAGCTTCTCGTGGTGGGCGCCGGCGATGTGCGGCACGCCGCGCAGGCCCCGGGTCCAGGGGATCTGGCTCAGGAAGCGGAAGGTGTGCTCGACGTGGCTCTCGATCTCCTGCCGTTCCTCCGGCGAGAGCGATCCCTGGGGGATCGAGAGGACGCGCACCTCGTCCGGCGTGAGCAGCGGCTCCGGCGTCCCGGCGACGCCGGGGAAGGTCCGCTGCGCGATCTCGGCGAGACGCTCGAAGCCGCCGGCGGGAAGGACGGTGGGCTTGTTGCAGCGCAGCACGAACTCCCAGGCCTCGTCGAGCGCGGCGATCTGCTGGGCGCAGGCGAGCTCCTCGCGCTCGAGATCGGCCTTGGCGCCGCCGCGCAGAAGGATGTCGAGGCGCCTCTTGAGCGAGTCGGCCTCGATGCTCTTGCGGGCGTAGGCGACGCGCTGCTCGAGGGTGCGCCGCTCCTCCGGGTAGAGCTTGTTCGCCTTGACGAGCACGTGCTCGCGCACGCCGACCTTGCCGAAGTCGTGGAGGAGCGCGGCGTAGCGGATCTCCATGCGCTGGTCGCCGGTGAAGCGGATCCCGGCCCAGGGACCGCGGCCGCCCTGCTCCACCGCGTCGGCGAGGCCGAGGGTGAGGTGGGCGACGCGCTCGGAGTGACCGGCGGTGCTGGGGTCGCGGGACTCGATCGCCACCACCGCCGCCTTCACGAAGCCCTCGAAGAGGCGCTGGATCTCGTCGTGGAGGAGCGCGTTCTCCACCGCGCCAGCGGCCTGTCCGCCGAGGACCTCGAGGAGCTCGGCGTCCTCGTCGGAGAAGGCGCCACCGGAGCGGTTGTTCAGGGCCTGGAGGACACCCACCACCTCGCCCCGGGTGTTGCGCATCGGCACGCAGAGCAGGGCGCGGGTGCGGTAGCCGGTGGCCTGATCGACCTCGCGGTGGAAGCGGGGATCGGCGTAGGCGTCGGGAAGGTTGATCACCTCGCCGCTGGTGGCGACCCAGCCGGCGATCCCCTTGTCGAGCGGGACGCGGATCTCCTCGCCGCCGATCATCCCCTGGGCGATCTTCGACCAGAGAACGCGCCGGTCGCGGTCGACGAGGAAGAGCGAACAGCGGTCCGCGTCGACCACCTCGGCGGCCTCGCCGACGATGATCCGCAGCAGGGCGTCGAGATCGCGCTCGGCGATCATCGCCTTGGCGACGTCGAGGATCGAGGTCAGTTTTGCGACGCGGCGGCCGTACACTCCGTCTCCATTCGTCCAGCGGGACACGAAGCCATACCATGCCCATGGGTGTGGGCAGATAGGCGCAGGCGTCTGCTCGCCTGCTACCTCGCGCTCAGGCGAGCCCCCAGGTCTTGCCGTTGAAGGTGGTCGCCATCCCGCCGGTGGCCTGCTGGAAGGCGACGTCCCAGAGTGAATCGGGGTCGGTCTCGAAGACGAGGGAGGGCTCGAGGGCCGCGGGGAGCCAGACGCCTTCGCGCAGCTCCGCCTCGAGCTGCCCTGCGTCCCAGCCCGCGTAGCCGAGGACGAGGCGGAACTGCCTGGGCTCCCTGCCCCGCACCACCGCATCGAGGGCCGCGGCATTGGAGCAGACGAGGAGCTCCTCGCCCACCTCGATCTCCCCGTCGAAGCGGGGGCCGCCGTTGGGGTAGATGAGCCAGCCGCTCTCCGGGGTGACGGGTCCACCGACCCGCGCCGCCTTGCGGAAGGGTGCGGTCCTGGGCACCTGCACCCCCGCCGGCACCAGGTCCGCCGCCTGGAGCAGCTGGCCCACCGGATCGAGGGCGGGACCGTTGAGGACCCAACCGAGCGCGCCGTCCGGCTCGTGCTTGCCGAGCAGGACGACCCGCCGCTCGAAGTTCGGATCCGCCAGGCGCGGTGCGGCGAGAAGAAGCGTGGGAGCGAGCGACTGCGTTGCCATGTCCCGATAGTAACCCGACTTCCCCGAGGTGCATCCCCGGGTCAGGCAGGGAGTGTGAGCCGGAAGGTGGTTCCCCGGTTCGGCTCGCTCTGCACGGCGAGGTTGCCGCCGTGGGCTTCGACGATGCGCCGGGCGAGGAGCAGGCCGAGGCCCACGCCGCCGGTGCCGCGGGCGCGGCTGCGGTCGGTGCGGAAGAAGGGGGTGAAGAGCCGGGGCAGATCCTCGGGCTCGATGCCGATGCCGCGGTCGATCACCTCGACGACGAGGTTGCCTTCGCGGGGCAGCGCCCGGAGCAGGATCGCCTCGTCCGAGTATTTCACGGCGTTGTCGAGGAGGTTGGCGAGGGCGCGGCGGACGAGGGCGGCATCGCAGTCGATGGCCGGCAGGGGTTGCGTGATCTCGACGTCGAGGTGGCGATCGGGATGGAGCGCGCGGAAGCGCTCCGCCGCCGCCTCCACGAGCGCGTCACCGCTGCAGGGGGCGCGGCGCAGCGGCGGCGTTCCGGAGGGGGCTGCGCCTGCTGCGGCGGTGAGGTCGAGGCGGGCGACGGTGAGGACGTCGCCGATCATCGCCTCCAGCTCGGCGAGATCGGTCTCGATCTCGCGGAGGTAGCGGCCGCCGCGGGTGTCGCCCTCCTCCGCCAGCTCGAGGGCGATCCGGATCCTGGCGAGCGGCGTGCGCAGCTCGTGGGAGACGTTGGCGAGGAGCTCCTTCTCGCTGCGGATCAGGGTCTCGATCCGGTCGGCCATCTCGTCGAAGGCCGCGGCGAGCTGGATCACCTCGCTGCCCCTGCGCCTGCCTCTTGCGAGGCCGGTGCGGGCAGAGAGATCGCCGCCGCCGAAGCGGCGCACCGTTCCGGTGAGTCGCTCGAGGGGCGAGGCGATCGAGCGGGCGAGTGGGATCGAGCCGAGGGCGAGGGCGGCGAGGACCGCGCCGAGGATCGCGGCGGGCCTGGTGAGATCGCCGCTCCAGCGCGGGCGGCGGGCGACGAGGAAGGCCTCGGGGGGGCGGCCGATCGGCGCGACGAGGAGATCGGCCTTGCGCAGGTGGCGGGGGCGCATCGGGCCGCGGTGGTGGGGCGGGAGGGCCGGCGGATCTTCGCCGGCTGCGGCGAGGCGGGTGCCGTCTCTGGCGTAGATGGCGATGTCGATGCCGAAGGTTTCGAAGGTGGCGTCGAGCTCACGCTGCAGGGCGGCACGGTCGTGGAGGTAGGGCGCGTGGCTCGCGGCGAGCCAGCCGGCGAAGCGCTCGGGCTGGTGCGGCGGGCGGCCGAAGGCCTTGCCCACGGCGAAGATGGCGAGCGCCACCAGGAGGAGCAGGAGCAGGCCGTGGAGGTAGACCCGCCAGAAGGTGCCGCGCTTCATCGGGTCTCGTCCGACGTGTCGGCTTCCGGCGCTGCGAAGAGGTAGCCGACACCGCGGACCGTCTTCAGCCAGCGGGGGTGGCGGGCGTCGTCGCCGAGCTTCTGGCGCAGGCGGGAGACGTGGACGTCGATGGAGCGATCGAAGGCCTCCTCCGCGCTTCCCCTGGCGAGATCGAGGAGCTGCTCCCTCGCGAGGACACGCCCCGCCCGCTCGGCGAAGACGCGCAGCAGGGTGAACTCGTAGGCGGTGAGCTCGAGCTCGGTGCCGCCCAGGGTGGCGCGGTGGGCGCCGGGATCGAGGCGCAGGGGGCCGACCTCGATGGTGCGCTGCGCGGGGCCCGCCTGGCCCCGGGCCCGCCGCAGCAGCGCGCGGATCCGGGCGAGCAGCTCGCGGGGCGAGAAGGGCTTGGAGAGGTAGTCGTCGGCGCCGAGCTCGAGCCCCATCACCCGATCCGCCTCCTCCCCTCTGGCGGTGAGCACGATGATGGGCACGTCCGAGCGGGCGCGGATCTCGCGGCAGATGGTGAGGCCGTCGCGCCCGGGGAGCATGAGGTCGAGGAGGATCACGTCCCAGGGGCGGGCGAGGGCCTCGCGCTGCCCACGCAGGCCGTCCGCCTCGCGGGCGACGACCACCCCGTGCCCGCCGAGGTATTCGGCGAGCAGGGAGGCGAGGCGGTCGTCGTCCTCGATGAGCAGCGCGGTGATGGTGGGCTCGGTGCCGGACATCGGGGATCACTCCTGCGCGGGGGCGCCTTCCTTGACGTAGCCGTGGCGCTTGCCGCGCTTCTCGTGGCGCTTCTCGATGAGCTGCGCCAGCTCCGCCCGCTGCTCGGGCGTGAGGATGCGATGGACCTCGATCATCGCGTCCGCCATCTCGTGGGCTGCGGCGCGGCGGGCGTCGAGGCGCTCGTCGACCTTCGCGTGCACCTTCGCCGGATCGGGATTCTCCTCGGTCCAGATGGAGAGCATCTCCTGCTTCATCGCCTGCCGCTCGCCCTTGCGGGCCTGCATGCTGGCGACGACGCGCTCCTTGATCGCGAGGATCTGGGCGCGCTGCTCCTCGGTCGCCTCGATCTCGTCGAGGGCCCGCTCGATCTTCTTGTCGAGGAAGGCGCCATGGTGGGGGCCGCCGGCGTGGCGGAAGCCCGTGAGGAGCAGGAAGGAGGCGACCGCCAGGCCGACCAGGACCACGAGCTTGTTCTTCTTCATCTGCGCATCTCCTTTGGCCTGGTTGCGTGCAGGCCTTCGCCACCCGGCAGTGGGTGGCGAGGGTGAGGATGCGTCGGCCACGTTGCTCGGGTTTTGGCCGCTCGTGAAGAAGTATGTAGCTACGGGGTGCCGGCGCGGTCGAGGGCCCGGGCGAGGTCCGCCCAGATGTCCGCCTCGTGCTCGACGCCTACCGAGAGGCGGACGAGGCCGGCGGTGATCCCGTGGGCGTCGCGGGCGGCCGCGTCGACCACGCGGTGGGTCATCGAGGCGGGATGCTGGATCAGCGTGTCGGCGGAGCCGAGGCTCACCGCCGGCGTGCAGAGCTTCACCGTGCCGAGGAGCTTCACCGCCGCTTCGTAGCCGCCCTTCAGCACGAAGGAGAGCATGGCGCCGGGACCCGCGAGCTGCTTGCCGAGCAGGCCCTTCGGATCGCCGCCAGGCAGGCCGGGGTAGTGGACCACCTCGATCGCCGGGTGGTCGGCGAGCCTGCGGGCGATCTGCTCGGCATTCGCCTGCGCGGCGTGGATGCGCAGGGCGAGGGTCTGCAGGCCGCGGTGGAGGAGGTAGCCGCCGAGCGGGTGGAGCACCGCACCGGTGGCGATGCGGACCTGGCGCAGGAGCTTCGCCCACTCCTCGTCCGCGGTGGCGATCACGCCGCCGAGCACGTCGCCGTGGCCGCCGAGGTATTTGGTGGCGCTGTGGAGGACGAGGGTGGCGCCGTGGCGCAGGGGCTGCTGGAGCACCGGCGTGGCGAAGGTGGAGTCGACGAGGACGGGCACCCTGCCCGCCTGGCGGACGACGTCCTCGATGTCGAGGAGATCGAGGGTGGGGTTCGCCGGGGTCTCGACGAGGACGAGGCCGGTGTCGGGGCGCACGTGCTGCGAGATGGTCCCGGGATTGGCCCAGCTCACCTCGGTGCCGAGGAGGCCGCTGGCGAGGAGGTGGTCGGAGCCGCCGTAGAGCGGGCGTACCGCCACCACGTGTTTGGTGGCGCGCTGCTGGGCGGCGAGGAGCGCTGCGGAGAGGGCCGCCATGCCGGAGCCGAAGGCCACCGCGGCCTTTGCCTGCTCGAGCTGGGCGAGGGCGCTCTCGAAGCGGGCGACGGTGGGGTTGTGGAGGCGCGCGTAGACCGCGCTGCCCTGCGGCGTGCCGCCGAGGGCCATGGCCTCGAGGCTCTCGCCGCCTGCCTCCGGATCGGAGAGCGGGTTGGTGGTCGAGAGATCGAGGGGCGGCGCGTGGACGCCCAGGGCTGCCAGGTCGTCGCGGCCGGCGTGGACGGCGAGGGTCTCGAAGTGGGGGCGCATGGTGTGTCGAACCTCGTTCGTGATTCGTTGCCGTTTCCCATTCTCGCGCTGGCGTGGGCTTCGGTGTTCCGAATAGACTTCGGAGCACCATGGCAAAGACCGACCTCGACCGAATCGACTGCGCCCTGCTGGCCGCGCTGCAGAAGGATGGCCGGCTCTCGAACAAGGAGCTCGCCGCCGCGGTGGGGCTCGCGCCCTCGAGCTGCCACGAGCGGATGCGGCGTTTGCGGGCGATCGGGGTGATCCGCGGGATCCACGCGGAGCTCGAGCCTGCGGCGGTGGGGGTGGGGCTGCAGGCGCTGATCGCGGTGCGGCTCAAGCAGCATTCGCGGGATCTGGTGGAGTCGTTCCGGGAGCACGTGCTCTCGCTGCACGAGGTGCTTTCGCTCTTCCACGTGGCCGGGGCGGACGATTTCCTCGTGCACGTGGTGGTGCGGGACGCGAACCACCTGCGGGATCTGGCGCTCGACGCGTTCACGCGGCGGGACGAGGTGGCGCATCTGCAGACGTCGCTGGTCTTCGAGCACGCGCGGGCGCCGGAGATGCCGCTCTACCTGCCGGAGGCGCCTCTGCCTGCTGTGCCTGCCCCTGTTGCAGCTGCGCCGCGCCGGAAGAGGAAGCCTGCTGCTGCGGCGGCGGGCAAGCGGGTGCGCCGGCGGTAGGGCTCTTTCAGCGGCGGCGGGGCGGGCTCTTGCGGCTGCGCTCGGCCTGCTTCTTCTCGATCGCCGCGAGCTCCGCCGCGAGCTTGCGGTAGGCGGCGAAGCGCTCGGGGTCGAGGGCGCCGGTTGCGGCAGCCTCGCGCACCGCGCAGCCGGGCTCCTGCTCGTGGACGCAGTCGCGGAAGCGGCAGGTCCGGGCGATCTCGAGCACGTCGGGGAAGGTGTCGGCGATCCCCTGCTCCGCTTCCCAGAGGGCGAGTTCGCGCACGCCGGGGGTGTCGATCACCAGCGCGCCGCCGGGAAGCATGAAGAGCTCGCGGTGGGTGGTGGTGTGGCGGCCCTTCTGATCGGCCTCGCGGACCTCGGCGATCACCTGGCGCTCGGTGCCGAGCCAGCGGTTGACGAGGCTCGACTTCCCCACGCCGGAGGAGCCCACGAGGACGACGGTGCGGCCGGGGGCGAGGTGCTGCTGCAGATCGTCGAGGCCGTGGCCCGTCTTGTTGCTGACGAGGTGGACCGGGGCCTTGCCGGCGATGCCGCGGACCGCCTCCCCGACCTGGACGGGATCGGGGCAGAGATCCGCTTTGGTGAGCACCACCACCGGCGCCGCACCGCTCTCCCAGGCGAGGGTGAGGTTGCGTTCGAGGCGGCGGAGGTTCACGTCGCCGGTGGCGGCGGCGACGAGGAAGATCACGTCGACGTTGGCGGCGACCACCTGCTCCTCGGTGGTGCGGCCGGGGACCTTGCGGGAGAGCTTGGAGCGACGGGGGAGGACGCCGTGGACGACGGAGCGGCCGGACTGGAGGATCTCCACGGAGACCCAGTCGCCGACAGCGGGTTTGAGGGCCTCGCCCCGCTGCACCGCGCGGCGGAGGCGGCCGGTGGGCTCGGCGCGGACCTCGCCCCCGCCGGTGATCACGAGGAAGTCCTGGGCGTAGTCGACGGCGATGCGGCCCGGGGCGGTGCCCGTGCTTTTGCTCGCGCGGAAAGCTTCCGCCAGCTCCTCGTCCCAACCGTAGTGCGCCAGATCCGGCATGCGCCTCCTCGCTCCTCCCAGGGCGGCTCGTCTTTCGCGGGCGCAGCCTATGTACCGCGCAGGCCCGGTCGATCGCCACGACAACGCACCGTTGCGGCCGGGACTGCCCGCGGGGCTCGTCAGCCTGCTGCGGCCTGCGGGGTGAGGGCGCCGCGGAGCACGGTGACGGCGCTGCCGCGGAGGAGGACGCGGGGGCCACGGAGCTCGACCTCGAGCTCGCCGCCGCGGGCGGAGGCCTGGTGGGCGAGGAGGATCTCCTTGCCGAGGCGCTCGGACCACCAGGGGGCGAGGATGCAATGGGCGGCGCCGGTGACCGGATCCTCGTCGATGCCGATCGCGGGGCCGAAGACGCGGGAGACGATGTCGGGGGCGGGTTCCGGATCGCCCTGCCCCGCCGCGGTGACGATCAGCAGCTCGGGCAGTAGGGGACGGAGCGCGGCGTGGTCGGGGCGGAAGGCGCGGACGTCCGCTGCGGTGGCGAGCTGGACGAGCCAATGGGCGCCGCTCCTTCCGGAGGCGACGGGCTGCAGGTCCTGGAGCGCGGCGGTGAGGGCCGCCGGGAGAGGGGCGGGCTCGACGGGCAGGGCGGGGAGGTCGAGCTCGATTTTCCCGCCGTGGCGCTGCGCCGTGAGGAGGCCGCTCGCGGTCTCGAAGCGGGCCGGGCTCTCCTGCGGGAGCCAGCCCTCGGCCCAGAGGGTGTGGGCGGCGGCGAGGGTGGCGTGGCCGCAGAGCGGCACCTCGGTGGTCGGGGTGAACCAGCGCAGGCCGCAGGTGCCGGGGGGGCCTGCGGGATGGACGAAGGCGGTCTCCGAGAGGTTCATCTCCGCGGCGACCTGCTGCATCCAGGGCGCCTCCGCCGGCGCGTCGAGGAGGCAGACCGCGGCGGGATTGCCACGGAAGGGGGCGGAGGTGAAGGCGTCGACGACGTGGATCGGCTGGGACATGCGCTGGCTCCTCGCTTCCCCGATCGGGCAGGGGGGGACGATCCGCGGAAGCGTTTTTTCCGTCCCGGTCCTAACGCCCTCGGGTCGGACGCGCCGCTGCAGCGACGCAGCGCGGAGCTGCGCCCGGTGTCAGGCGCTGCGGGTGACGGGGAGCGCCTCGGCAGCCTCCACCTCTTCGCCCTCGGCGTGGATCCCGGGCAGGACCGGCCAGGAGGCGGCAGGTTCCTCGACCTTGGCGGGCTTGCGGCCCTTCATCGCGGTGATGAGGCCGACCCCGCCCACGATGAGCGCGGAGGCAAAGAGCGTGCGCGGCCCGACCGCCTCGCCGGCGAGCGCCCAGCCGAGAAGCACCGCCACCACCGGGTTCACGTAGGCGTAGGTCGAGGCGAGGGCGGGCTGCACGTTGCGCAGGAGCCAGGCGTAGGCGGTGAAGCCGATGAGCGAGCCGAAGACCACGAGGTAGAGCAGCGCCGCCACCGACTGCGCGGACGATCCCGCGGGATCGAAGCGGGCGGCCTCTCCCGAGGCGACAGAGACGAAGAGGAGGGCGACGCCACCGGCGAGCATCTGCATCGCGCTGCCGAGCAGGGGCGAGGCCGGGGCGGGCGCCTTGCGGGCGTAGAGGGAGCCCGCTGCCCAGGAGAGCGCCGCCGCGGTGGTGACGAGGGCGGGGACGAGCGGGACGCTGGCGCCGGCGAGGCCGGTGGGATCGACGAGGAGGACGACGCCGACGAAGCCGGCGAGCAGGCCTGCAGCCACGGGGAGGGTGGGCCTTTGGCCTGCGTGCAGCCACTCGAGGAGCGCCATGAAGAGCGGCACGGTGGAGACGAGGAGCGCGGCGAGGCTCGAAGGGATCGCCTGCTCGGCCCACACCACCGCGCCGTTGCCGCCGAGGAGGAGGAGCAGGCCCACGGTGGCGGCGCTGCGCCACTGTCCGGCGGTGGGGCGGGCGGCGCCGCGGGCGCGGGCCCAGAGGTAGAGGGCCGCGCCTGCAACGAGGAATCGGGCTGCGGCCATCCCGAAGGGCGGGAGGGTCTCCACGGCGAAGCGGATGGCGAGGTAGGTCGAGCCCCAGACGACGTAGACCAGGGCGAGGGCCAACGCGACCTGCCACCGGGACGCCTGCACGTGCTGCTGCGAGACCATCTTCTACCTCACCGCTTGCTGCGGCGCGCCTCGTAGCACGACTTGCCTTGCAGGGGTAGCCAGCGGCTCTTCGGGCCCGCGCTGCTCAGTGGAGCGCGTGGGCCACGGTGAGCACGAACTCGGGCACCTCGGCGCGGAACTGGGTCCCATCGGGTCGCTCCATGAGGAAGGTGCCCCGCATGGTGCCGATCGGCGTCGCGAGGGGCACCCAGCTCGTGTACTCGAAGAACTCGCCGGGGCCGAGGCGCGGCTGCTTGCCGACGACACCCTCCCCTTCCACCTCCTGCACCTCGCCGGTGCCGTCCTGGATCTTCCAGTGGCGGCGGAGGAGCTGGGCGGGTTCGCTGCCGGTATTGGAGATCGTGACGCTGTAGGTGAAGGCGAAGCGGCCCTGCTCCGGGGCGGAGCGTTCCTCCCAGTACTCGGGCTGGACCTCGACGCGGATCCCTTCGGTGGTGGCGACGGACATGGGTGGGCCTTCTAACCGGGTGTCGGCCTCGGCGCAAAGGGTGGAGATCAGGCGAAGACGCTCTTGCGCTCGCGCAGGCCCTTCTCGATCAGCTCCTCGACCGCATCGCGGACGCGGCGGGCGGCTTCCTTCACCAGCTCGGGATCGTCGGCATCGCCGGGTCGGTAATCCTCGTGGAGCGGGATCGGGGCGCCGTAGTGGATGTGGTAGCGCACCGGAAGGGGGAGCGGCGTGAGGGTGAGCGGCACGTAGGGGGCGCCGAAGAGGCGGCCGAGGCGCCGCAGGCGACCGAGCTGGGGCATCTGTTCCTCGGCGCCGATGATCGCCACGGGCACCACCGGGGCGCGGTGGCGGATCGCGAGCTCCGCGTGCCCGACGCGCCACTCCTGGAGCTGGTAGCGCTCGGAGAAGGGCTTGCCGATGCCGGGCACGCCCTCGGGGAAGATCATCATCAGCTCGCCTGCCTCGAGGAGGCTGCGGACGTTGCCGCGGGCGCCGCCGACCACCCCGCCCCTGGTGAAGAGGGTGGAGACGAAGGGGAGGTTGGAGACGAAGAAGTCGGCGACCGGGCGCGGCACCCGGTGCACCTTCCGCACCACGTCGGCCCAGAGCATCGCGCCGTCGAAGGGGAGCGTGCCGGAGTGGTTCGCGGCGAGGATGGCGGGTCCCGAGCCGGGGACCTTCTCGGCGCCGGAGGAGATCACCCGGAAGTACTTCTCGTAGAGCGGCCGGGTGAGGGCGATGCCGAGGGCGATGTGGTCGCGCTCCATGCCGTAGGGGTCGTAACCGAAGCCCTCGTCCCGCAGGGGAAGGTTGCGGATCCGCTCCAGCTCCTCGTGGGGGAGGAGTGCCTCGACCAGGGCAGTGACGGTGGGGTGGGGATTGCGCACGGATTCCCTTCCTACCATGGTGGCCCGCACCCGGGCCTGCCGCTATCTTCCGCGGCCATGAGCGATCTGACCGAACCGCAGTACCTGAAGCTCGCCGACCAGGCCTTCCGCCGGATCCAGGATGCGCTGGAGCCGGTGGATCCGGACGACGCCGACTACGAGTTCAACGGCGACGTCCTGACCATCGGATTCGCCAACGGGGTCAAGTGCGTGATCAACACGCAGCGGCCCGCCCGGCAGATCTGGCTCGCGGCGAAGGCCCGGGCCTGGCACTTCTCGTGGGACGAGGGCGCGGGCAAGTGGATGGACGACAAGGGCAGCGGCGACGATCTCTTCGGGCTGCTGCAGCGGATCGTGCAGGAGAACGCCGGGGCGACGATCCGGCTGTAGTTGCTCAGGCCTCTTCGTCCTCGGTTGTGCCCGGGCCGCCGCCGGGCAGCTCGTCGTAGCGGCGGACGCCGGGGATATCGAGGATGAAGTCGGCGCCGAAGGCCATCGAGGGCGTGAGGGCGCCCTTTGGCTGCATGGCGAGGATGCGCTCGGCGCTGCGGACCGCGGTTGCGGCGGTGAGGCCGTAGGCCTCCGGCGCCTCGAGCCAGGCCTCGACGGTGTGGCCCCGCGCATTCTTCGCCCGGGCATAGAAGTGGGAGCGGCCGGTGCGGCGCTCCCCGGCGTCCGGGGGGCGGGCGAGATCGCCTGCCAGCCGGGCGGCGGCGTTGCGGAAGCGGTCGCTCCGAAGGGCCCGCTGCAGCGATCCGCCGAAGAGGCGGAGGAGGACATCGGCGCCTGGCGGCAGCGCCATGTAGGTGGTGATGTCGCCGATCCCGGTGGAACGGTACGCGGTCTCGAGATCGCCCCAGGGGATGGGGATCACGTGTCGCTCCCGGTCGTGGAAGCGGACCGTCTTTCCCCCGTGGCCGAGCGGATGCGGCATGAGCGTGCCGGCACGGCGGGCGAGGCCACCGGTCGGCAGGAACTCGATGATCGAGCGGGTGGTGCCGGCGCTGGTGCGCTCGCCGCCTGCGATGAAGATGCCGAGGCGGCTCGCCTCGGGGCAGCGGCTGGCGACGTGCCGGGCGAGGCAGTCGGAGGGGACCACGTCGAAGCCGGCACCGGAGAGGAGCGCGACGCCGCTGCTGCGGGCCTGCTCGTCGTGGGCGAAGGTGTTCTGAAAGACCGGGATCTCGCCGGTGATGTCGACGTAGTGGGCCTTCGTGCGCAGGCAGGCCCGGACCATCGGCGCGCTGGTGTGGACAAAGGGGCCGGCACAATGGACAACGAGGTCGATTCCGCGGATCGCGCGGGCGAGCGCGACCTCGTCCTGCAAACCGAACGCGCGCCACTCGAGCCCGAGCGCGGTGGCCATCTGCTCGACGGCATCGCGGGAGCGGCCGGCGAGAATCGGCTTGTGGCCGCGCTCCAGCGCCTCCTGGGCGATGAGTCTGCCGGTGTAGCCGTTGGCGCCGTAAATCATCCAGGGGCCTGCCATCTGCTCTCCCGATGCTGTGCTAAGGTCCGCCCCGATGCGCAACCCGACGTTCGATCAGTTCCAGGGAACCGATGAGTACATCGCCTCCGAGCAGCTCCGTCACGCGGTAAACGTGGCGTTCGCCCTCGAGCGGCCGCTGCTGGTCCGCGGCGAGCCGGGCACCGGCAAGACGCTGCTCGCCCAGCACGTGGCGCGGGCGCTGGGGCTCGAGCTCATCCGGTGGCACGTCAAATCGACCACCAGGGCCCAGGATGGCCTCTACGTCTACGATGCGGTGCAGCGGCTCCATGACAGCCGGTTCGGGGACGGCGACGTCCAGGACGTCTCCCGCTACATCAAGCTGGGGCCGCTCGGTGTGGCGCTGGCCTCGTCGGAGCGCAAGGTGCTGCTCATCGACGAGATCGACAAGGCGGACGTGGAGTTCCCCAACGATCTGCTCCACGAGCTCGACGCGATGCGTTTCTCGATCGCCGAGACCGGCGAGGAGGTCGCGGCCCGCGAGCGCCCCTTCGTGGTGATCACGTCGAACAACGAGAAGGAGCTCCCGGACGCCTTCCTGCGCCGCTGCATCTTCCACTACATCGAGTTCCCCGGGCGGGAGCTGATGCGGGAGATCGTGCGGGTCCACCACCCCGACCTCGAGGCGCGGATCGTGGATCAGGCGCTCGAGACGTTCTACGGGTTGCGGGAGGTCCAGGGCCTGCGCAAGCGCCCCTCCACCTCCGAGCTGATCGACTGGCTGAGCGCGCTGCGGCGCAGCGGTGTCGACATCTCCCGGGCTGCGGGTGGGATCCCCTTCCTCGGTACGTTGCTCAAGACGGAGCAGGACCTCGCGCGGTTCGCGAAGGCTTGAAGGGAACGTGTTTCTCGACTTCTTCTTCGAGCTGCGCGGCCGGCGGGTGCCGGTGGGACTGCAGGAGTGGATGACCCTGATGCGGGCGCTCGCGCTGGGCCTGCACGAGGCGTCACTCGATGGCTTCTATGACGTCGCCCGCGCGATCTGCGTGAAGGATCTTGCGCATTACGACGCATTCGATGCTGCGTTCCTTGCGGTTTTCGAAGGGATCGAGAAGGACGGTCTCGCCTTCACGGCGGCGCTGGAGTCGTGGCTCGCCAACCCCCGCCAGCTCGAGGGCCTCACCCCGGCGCAGCGGGCGATGCTCCAGGGGCTCGATCTCGAGGAGCTCCGGCGCCTCTTCGAGGAGCGGCTGCGGGAGCAGAAGAAGCGGCACGAGGGCGGCTCGAAGTGGATCGGCACCGGGGGCACCTCGCCCTTCGGGAGCGGCGGTTACCATCCCTCGGGGGTGCGGATCGGCGACGGCGGAAGGCGGTCGGCGATGCAGGTGGCGCACGAGCGGCGCTACAGCGACTACCGCACCGATCGCGTGCTCGACGTGCGCCGAATGGACGTGGCGCTGCGGATGCTCCGGGTCCTCGGACGGGAGGGTGCGCCGGAGGAACTCGACATCGACGCCACCATCGAGCAGACCGCGCGCAACGCGGGCGAGCTCGAGGTGGTCGTCCGGCCGCGACGGCGGAACCGGGCGAAGGTCGTGCTGCTCATGGACGTGGGCGGATCGATGGATCCGCATGCGCATCTGGTGGAGCAGCTCTTCAGCGCAGCCTCCCGGGCCGGACGCTTCGCGCGCTTTCGCCCCTACTACTTCCACAATTGCGTCTACGAGGCGGTCTACGAGGACGCGCGCTTCCGCAGACCGGTGCCGCTGCCGCAGCTTCTGGGCTCGAGCGATCGGGACGAGATCCTGGTGATCGTGGGTGATGCGGCGATGCACCCGGCGGAGCTCCTGCAGCCGGGCGGCCACATCTACTTCTACGATCAGAACGAGCGCCCGGGGATCGAGTGGATGCGGGAGCTG
Source organism: Vulgatibacter sp. (assembly GCF_041687135.1). Lineage (NCBI taxonomy): Bacteria > Pseudomonadati > Myxococcota > Myxococcia > Myxococcales > Vulgatibacteraceae > Vulgatibacter > Vulgatibacter sp. The sequence continues at coordinate 152,552 of NZ_JAWLCN010000004.1, forward strand.
GCGGAGCACTTCCCAAGGCGGGCGTGGCTCAACCCGGAGCCGCCGTCGTATTGGGCGCAGACGCTGACGGCGGAGCTGCTCGGACGGCACTTCCCGATGTTTCCGCTGACGCTCGACGGGCTCGAGCGCGCGGTGCGGCGGCTGCTGCGCGGGCACGGGGCTGCGGCGGCCTGAGCGAGGCGCCGCCGTGTGGGATGCATCGTAAGCACCCGTGGTTACCAAGGATTTGAGCCAATGTCAGACCCCTCTGCTACGTTCGCGTGGTCAGGAGGGGAGTGAACATGGCAGCGGACGGGAGCACCGATGGCGTGCTTCCCGCCCCGGTCACGAGCGACACCACCGAGAGCCAGACATCGACAGGGGTTGGGGAGCGCGAAGGGGACGAGGCCGCCGAGAAGCGGGCATTGCGGGCGGTTGTCGAGCGACTGGAAAGAGAGGTGGCGCGGTTCGCGGCGATCGAATCGACGGCGATTTACCAGCAGCTGATCCTGGTGCGGGAGTTCGACGAGAAGCGCGGCTGGAAGGTCACCACACACACGAGCACGGCGGCGTGGCTCGCGTGGCGGATCGGGCTGTCGGTGATCGTGGCACGCGAGCGGGTGCGGGTAGCCCGCGCCCTGGGGCGGCTGCCGCAGATGGCCGAGGCGCTGCGGAAGGGGACGATCAGCTACACCAAGGTCCGCGCGCTGACGCGGCTGGCGACGCCGGAGAACGAGGCGGAGCTGCTCACGCTCGCGGCGACGCAGTCGGCCCACGAAGTCGAACGTCGCTCGAGGAAGCACCGGCGAACCGCGCTCGAAGTCATCGAGGGCCGGACGGAGCTCGCTCGCCGGGAGACACGCTATTTCCGCATCGTGGATGCCGAGAACGGCATGGTCCGGGTCGAGGGCCAGTTCCACGCCGACGAGGGGGCGGACCTCCTCCTCGCCATGCGACTGTCGTGGCTCGTGCACCGGAGCGAAGGCAGCGCCCGGGAGCGGGAGCTGGCGGCGGCGTGTGCCGCGGGTCTCGCTGCGGGGAAGCACCGCGCGGACGGGGCGGCGGCAGGCTCCGTCGCAGAAGTGGTCGCGGCAGGCCTCCGGGGAACGCCGGTGGAGGAAGGCGAGGTCGATGCACTCGCCCATGCGCTCACGGCCCCGGAGCCGGAGGAGGAGCAGCTCTCGACGTTCAACCGTGCGGACGCGCTCCTCGCGATTGCTGCGGCCTTTCTGCAGCGCCCGTCCGTTCCGGTGGAGGGCGAGACGACGCACGAGGTGATCGTGCAGGTGCCGGCAGAGTCGCTGGCGGGCCGAAGCGACGAACCGGGGTTGCTTGCGGACGGAACGCCGCTCGGTCTCGATACGGTGCGGCGACTCTGCTGTGACGCGGCCGTCATTCCGGTTGCCGTCGACGCCGAGGGCAACGCGCTCGACATCGGCAGACGAAGCCGGGTGATCCCGAAGTCGATGCGGCGGGCGCTTGTGATGCGCGACGGCAGGTGCCGCTTCCCCGGCTGCACGCACGACGCCTGGCTCAAAGCCCACCACGCCCAGCATTGGTCGCAAGGCGGCGAGACGAAGGTGGACAACCTCGTCCTCCTCTGCGGGCACCACCACTGGTGGGTGCACGAGGGCGGCTGCTCGGTCCGACGCGAAGACGGCCGGTTTCGGTTCTACGATCCGCGTGGCCAGTTGATCGAGGAGGCGCCGCCGCTGCTCCCCAACGGTGATGCCTCCGAGGAGCTCATGGCCTGGCTCCTCGAGCACGGCGGCGGCGAGGGGATTGCGCTGCCGATCCCGGCGCGCCACGCCACCAGAGCCGAGTGGAGCCTGTGGCATTGTGCGGTATCGCGCGCGACCTATGGTCCGAACGTCCTGCTGGGAGACCCCGGCCAGGTCGAGCCACGGATGCCCGATCCGGACGGTCACCCGCCGCGCGGCCGCCGGACGCCAGAGGCGGGGCCGAGCTGAGCGCTCCCGCGCGAACCTGCGCCGCGCACGCGCCTACAGTGCGGCGACCGGATGCACCACTTCGTGGGGGGCAGCGCTGCCCTCGGTGCGAGCCAGCGCGTCCGCCGCAAGGCACACGAGCGCGATCCAGATGAGATCGGCAAGAAGCAGGTGCACGAGCTGCAACCAGACCGGCGCCTGCAGGTAGATGTTGGTGACGCCTGCTCCGACCTGGAGCAGATAGAGACCGATCACGGCGGCAGCGAGCCGCCGGGTCGTAGCCGAATTGCGGGCCAGGGCAACGATGACAACCGCAGCAAGCAGGTAGCCGCCGACGACGAGCGCCAGCATCGGGTGGAGGACGCTCAGCTTGAGCAGGATGTGAGCGGTCGGTGCGAGATGTGCCTCGAGGCCAGCGACCTCGGGGTAGAGCGTGCTCCCGAGCGCCGCCAGGGCGCCGCTGGTTCCGAGGAGCATCACGCCAGCGTGGGCGCCGATGAGCAGGCCGCCGACGAGGCCCTGGCCTCGGAGTCGAATCGCCTTGCCACCGGATGCCCACCACGCGGTGAGCGTCATCGCGCCGACGAGCAGCAGCGTATTCGCGAGATGAAGCGCCATGGCCACCGCCCGCGCAGTAGAGGTGTCGTCGGCCACGAGTCGGAAGAGGACGAGTCCTGCCCCGAGCAGCGCCTCGATGATCATCAGCACCACGGACGCCTTGGCGCCACTGCGCACCAGGTGGTGGCGCGGGAGGGTCTTTCGCGCCCAGATGAAGAGGACGACGACGCCGACGAGCGCGACGCCCGAAGTGAGCCGGTGGGTGAACTCGATGATCGTTTCGAGGGAGGGATCCCGCGGAATCACCTGCCCATTGCAGATAGGCCAGTGGTCCCCGCAACCAGCACCCGACCCGGTGGCGCGCACGTACGCCCCCCAGAGGATCACCGCGAGATTGTAGAGCACGTTGGCCCAGGCGAACCGACGCAACCCCGCGCTCACGCCGCCCTCGGCCACGTCCGCCACCGCCGTCCTGCTGCTCATCTACCCCAACCTTTCCGCCCCGCGAACCGGCTAGCGACTGCTTCCCTCGGCAGCAGCCTGCAGCGCCTTGTCGCCGCCCAGAACATCGAGGAACGCCTCCGCGGATCGCGACAGCGATCGCCCCCTGCGCACGAGCACCGAGATCGGCCGGGTGAAGACGCCATCGGCGATCGGGATGGCCACCAGCGAGCCGGAGTTGAGTTCCTGCATTACCGCCGCCCGGGGGAGGATCGAGATACCGAGGCCGATTTCCACGGCGCGCTTGACCGTCTCGACGTTGTCGAGCTCGGTCGTCAGCTGGACCTGCGCCCCCGCCTCGCGCAGCAGCTTGTCGACGGCCCGGCGGGTGGGGATGTCGCGGTCGAACGCCACGAAGTTGATTCCGTCGAGATCGGAGAGCTTCACCGACTGCCGCTTGGCGAATCCGTGATCCGGAGCGACCACGACCACCAGGCGGTCCTCGCTGAAGGGGATGCCGATCAGCTCGCGCCGCTCCTTGGGATAGGCCACGATCCCGAGGTCCGCATCGCCGGCCGCCACCTCGTCGTAGACCTGGTCGCTTCGGCGGTAGACCACCCGCACGTTGACCCGTGGGTGGCGGCGGAGCAGCTCCTTGAGGTGCGGCTGCAGCTCGTGCAGGCCCACCGAGTGGATCGTCGCCAGCGTCACCGGACCGGCGGCGTCGGCGCTCTCCTCGCGCATCTGGGTTTCGAGGTCGTCGAAACGCGCGAGCACCTCGCGCGCCGCCTCGTAGAGCCGCTCACCGGCAGGCGTCGGATGAATCGCCCGCGGCGCCCGGTCGAGCAGCTTGCGGTCGTAGCGTTTCTCCAGCGTGCGGATCTGCTGCGAGACCGCGCTCTGGGTCACCCGGTTGAGTCGCGCCGCCTTGGAGAACGAGCGCGTCTCCACCACGTCGCAGAAGACCTTGAGGGTTTCGAGCTGCACAGGTCACCCCTGCGGCGCGTCGCCGCGAACGAGCGCCACCACGTGATCGGCCAGCGCCGCGTAGAGCGCCTCCCCTTCCGCCGCGGTCGCCGCGGCAGGGTCGCCGAAATAGGCCCGGTCGCCGCCAATTTCACGAAACGTCCGCGCCCCGCCGCGGATCGCCTTCCCCAGGTCGACCTCGAACCGGGGCAGCGCCCCCCGTGCCACCCGCACCCGGGCCGGGTCGGCGGCGAGCATGAGCGAGGTCTCGTAGCAGCCCGCGTGGCTGCCACCCCGGCAGAACTCCTCCCCGAGCTGCAATGCCCAGGGCTTGCGGCGGTGGTCCGGCACGATCACCCGAGCCGGAAGCGCCTCCTCCGCGGCGGCGTGCAGCGCCGCGAAGTGGTCGGGCTCGAGGTGGTGGTTCACCAGCACCACCGGCCCGAAGCCCTGCCCGGCGATCGAGCGGACCATGTCCACGAGCAGCGCCCGCAGCGTCTCGGCCCGCACCGAAACCGTCCCGGTGAAGCCGGCGGCAAACTCCGTCACCCCGTACGCCAGGGGCGGGAAGATCACGGCCGGAAGGCCCTCCGCCGCGAGCTTGTCGGCGGCCCGGGTGGCGACCTCCGCAGCGATCACCACGTCCGTGCCGAGAGGCAGGTGGGGACCGTGCGCCTCGGTGGATCCCACCGGCACGAGCGCCACGGCGCCCGCAGCGGCGGCATCCCGGGCCTCTTCCCAGGTAAGTTCGGCGGCAAACAGGCGGCTCATGCCGGAAAGCGGTACCGCGGTTCACCCCGGCGGTGCAAGCGGCGCCGCAAGCATTTGCAGGTGCCCCACGCCCACCGACCGGCCGGGCGTGAGAAAGCCCGCAAAGGCGAAGGGGGCGAAGCCCGAAGGCCCGCCCCCTCCCCGTCCCGGCCTCCCGGAGGCAGAAGCTACCGGCAGGTCGCGGTGTAGTTCACCCGGATCCGCGATCCCGCTGCCGGGGGATTCGCGAAGCGGATCGTGTTGCTACCCGCATCGTACGTCCACGCGGATTGCGGGCTGACCACCCCATTGACCAGCACCTCGAGCCCCGTCCCATCCGGCGTCTGGCTCAAGGTGAAGCCGTCGCGCGGGGCGAACGCCTGGGTCGCTATCCCCGAGAACGTGCCGGCGAAGTTGGGCGCGCAGATGGACGACGGGATCCCGCCCGTCGCACCCACCAGCTGCAGGTAGCGGTGCGCCACGCCCGAGGTCTGGGAGCAGAGGTTGTTCACGTCGACGATCGCGTTGGCCCGCGCGCCTCCGACGCCCTTCAGCCCGTTCAAGAAGGTCACGTACTCGTTCACGGGGAAGCCCGAGTGGTCGTCCTCCTCGCTGATGAAGATCACCGAGAGGTTCGCATCGTCCCGCAGGAAGCCGGCGTTGCTGCCGCTCCGCAGCGGCTCGGTCAGCGCAAGCCGCATCGCCTGCATGCCCTCTTCCTGCTGGTGACACAGACCCACCTGGGTGTTCTCCGCCAGCACCTGCCGCCCGTTGGGCGTGGCCCCGGTGATGATCCGCGGCCGCGAACCGTCCACCGGGAAGAAGCGCCCCGCCTCCGCGCCGTTGGCGCCGCCCGGGCAGGCCGGCAGCGTCGGATCGCTGGGCGGCCGGATGCCGGTGGTGGTCACCGCGATGCGGTAGTCGATCCCGCGGAACGCGGCCTCGTCGACCAGCGTGCCCACCGAGGTCAGGAGCCGGCCCTGCTCCTCCCGCATCGTCGCGGAGTTGTCGACCACGAGCAGGATGTCGGTCTTGTTCGGAGCGTGCTGGACGAACTCGTCCTGCACCCGGCCCTCCTCGGTGAGCTCGCCGCGGAGCGGCACCATCAGCGGACCATCCCTGCTGTCCTCGCTCACGTAGAGCGGAACACTGTTCAGGCCGCGGTTCTGGCTGAGCCACTCGACAGCCACCGGGAAGCCCTCGGTCGGCGCCACCACGAAGGGTGTCGCGGGCGCATCGGTGATCTGGAACTCGTCCTCGCTCGTCGGCTCCCCCAGGGAGATGTCGGTCACGGTCACCGGCACCGAGCAGACATTGGTGAAGGTCACCGCATCGCTGCGCGTGCCGCAGCCGGCGGGGTCGTCGCCGAAGTCGATGAAGCGCGGCTCCGGCACCAGGCAGCCGTCGGCGCTCTTCGCCACGAGCGGAACCGCATACCGCGTGTTCCCCTGGTTGATGGCGAAGACCTCGAGCTCCCCCGTCCAGTCGCCGAGCCCCGCGTTCGCCCGGGCCGGATCGAAGTAGACGTCCCAGCCGAACCACGTGCCGCCGAGGATGGTGTGGCTCGGAATCGGCGTGGTCCAGAAGACCGGGTCGGACCCTTCCGCCACGTTCAGGTCCCGGATGATGCACGCATCGCTGCCGACGTTGCGGATCTTCACGCTGAGCGCAGCGCCCCGGCGCTCGTCCATGGAACCGAAATCCACCACACCGGGCGTGATCTCCAGCCCGTCGCAAGGCGGCGGCTCCCCGGCGGTGCCACTCGTGCAGACGCGGATCTCGGGCTGCGATCCGTCGTTCGAGGTGACGGCGATCATCCCCTCGTCGACGTTGCCGATGCTCAGCTCGTTGGGCTCGTACCAGATCGCCACGTCGACGGCCTGCCCCGTCGGGATGTTGATGGGCAGTTCCACGTCGGTCCCGAAGAGCGGCGAGGCCCCCGGCACCGGGAAGATGTTGGTCACCTGGAGGTCGGGTGCCCCCGGATCGGCGCCGATGTTGCTGATGGTGATGTAGCGGTAGGGACGCGATCCGAAAGGAACCCGGCCGAAGTCGATGCAATCGGTGCCGTCCCGGACCGTGACCTTGATCTCGGGCCCGCCACCCACGCCGCGCACGGCAACCGCCGAGGTCGGCATCCGCTCCGACGACGACTCGATGTGCAGCGTATCGGTCCGCTCGCCCTTCGACCCCGGGGTGAAGTGGATGGTGACGGCGATCTGCTCGCCCTCCGCCAGCTGCGCGGTCTTGGGCTCGATCCGGAAATCGCTCCCCCGCCCGGCGGCCTCGCTCGCGAGCTGCATCGAGCGCACCTCGAGCACCTTCGAGCCGGCATTGGTCACGGTGAACTGCCGCGTGGCGCCCCGGTCGACGGGGACGAAGCCGAAGTCGATCACCGGCGGGTTGACGACCAGCGCCTGATCGATGCCCACGCCGGTCATCGGCACCACCTGCTCCACGCAGGTCGGGCACGGCATCACCGCCACCTGGGCATCGGCCCTGCCGGTGCGCTCGGGGAGGAAGGTCACCGGAACGTCGAGGGACCCCAGCGGCGGCACGGTCACCACGTCGCCCGACCCGTACGAGTACTGGACGTCACCCCGCCGCCCCAGGCGCACGTCGACCGGCATGTCGAACTCGTTCCGAAGCGTCACGGTGCGGTCTTCCGGGACGTTGAGCTCGATCCGGCCGAAGTCGAGGGACGCCGGCTCCAGCGACACCCGCGGACGAACGCCGATGCCGGTCACCGGCACGGCCACCTCGGGGCGCTCCTCATCGGTGAGCTCGAGGCCGAGCTGCCGCTCGAGGATCGCCTCCTCCTGTGGCGAGAAGCGCACCGCCAGCACCGTGCTCTGCCCGGCACCGAGTTGCTCCGTCCCCCGGTTCACGATCTCGATGTCCTCACCGAGGCCCTCGATCGCGATCTCCTTGAGCTGGAGCGGCGCGCGTCCCCGGTTGTGGACCTTCAGCTCGCGGGTAGCGGTCGAGCCGAGCGCGACGCGCCCGAAATCGAGGACCGCCGGTTCGACCTCCGCCACGCCGGAGACGGGAAAGACCATTTCCGTCCCACAGCCGGCCAACAACAATGCGAGCGTCGCGGAGACGCTCGGGAACCACCTGCGCATGCCCACGCCAACCTCCGATGCCCGCCCCCGATGCAGCCCAAGCTGCGTGCCGAGGTGGCGGACGTCGCTCCCAGTCCCGGAGAAGTTGGGAGCGGTGGCGTCGGGGGACAAGCAGGCGGTGCGCAGGAACGAAGCACCCCGCCCCGTTCGTGCAACGGTACGGGGTGCGCACAGCACGAAGGGCCGCCCCGGGGGGGGCGGGAGCCCTGCAGCTAGATCGCCCGGAGCTCCTTCTTGAGCACCTTGCCGCGATCGCTCTTGGGCAGACTGGAGCGGAAGACGATCTGCCGCGGGTATTTCCACGGCTGCAGCTCCCGCTTCGCCAGCTCCTGCAGCTCCGAGGCGAGGGCGTCGCTGGGCACGATCCCCGCACGGGGCACGACGAAGGCCCGCGGTTTGACGAGGCCCTTCTCGTCCTCGAACCCGACCACCGCCACCTCCGCCACCGCCGGGTGGGAGAGCAGGCAGTTCTCCACCTCGATCGGGGCAAGGAACCGGCCCCCCACCTTGAGCAGATCGTCGGTGCGGCCGCCGTACCAGAAGCGACCCTCGCCATCGCGGCGGAATTTGTCGGCGGAGACGAACCACTCCCCCCGGAAGCTCTGCCGGCTCGCCTCGGTCCGCATGAAGTAGCCGAGGCCCACCGACTGCCCGCGGATCCACAGCGAGCCCAGCTCGCCATGCGGCAGCTCCCGCCCGTCGTCGTCGCAGATCCGGGCTTCGTAGCCGTCGACCACCCGGCCCAGCGACCCGAACGTGACGTCGCCCGGCCGGTTGGTGATGTAGACGTGGAAGAGCTCCGCCGAGCCGATCCCGTCGAGGACCTCGTGGCCGAAGCGCTCCGTGTACCGCCGGTGCATCTCCGCCGGCAGCGCCTCGCCCGCCGAGGTGGTGAGCCGCAGCGAGGACCAATCCCAACGCCCGGCAGGTACCGCCAGGTTGGCCATCGCGTTGATCGCGGTGGGCACGCTGGTGAGGAGCGTCGCCTTCCGCCGGGTCACCTCGTCGAGAACGCGCTCGGGCGTGCTCTTGTCCGGAAAAAGGGCCACCGTCGCGCCGGCGCGGAACGGAAAGAGCAGGTTGTTGCCCAGCGCGTAGCCGAAGAAGAGCTTCGAGACCGCAACGCTCACGTCCCCGGGCGCAAGGCCCAGCACCGGCAACCCATAGGTGTGGGTGCTGAAGAGGAAGTCCACGTGCCGGTGGACCGCCGCCTTGGGAAAGCCGGTGGAGCCGCTCGTGTAGAGCAAAACCCCCACGTCCTCCGCCAGGGTCGGCGCGGGCGAATGGTCGGGCGAGAGGGACGCCCGCTCGTCCTCCCAGCGCACCACCTTCGGTCCGAGCGCCGCGGACCCGCCCCCCCGACAGACCACCGCGGCGCGGAGCCACGGCGCCGCCGCCGGCTGGAGCGTGTCGCCCAGCAGCCGCTCCTCTGCCACCACGACGCGCGAACGGGTGTAGTCGAGGTAGTAGGCGAGCTCCTCCCCCTTGCAGTCGGGATTGACCGCGGAGACCACCGCGCCCATCCGCACCGCGGCGAACCAGAAGAAGACGAACTCGGGGTGGTCGGAGAGGGCGAGCAGCACCCGCTGCTCCTGCTGCACGCCGATCCGCTCGAGCAGATTCGCCGCTCGGCACACGTGGTCGAGCACCTCGCGGTAGGTGTACCGCTCGTCCCCGTAGAGCAGCGCTACCGAGTCGCCGCGCCCCTCCCGCACGTTCCGGTCGACGTATTCCACGCAGAGGTTGAGCGCTTCGGGAAACTCGATCGCTGCCATTCGCACCCCCAGCAACGCCGCGGCAAAGCTCGCGGCCGATATTCGTGGTGGAATCCGCGCCACGCCGGCCACCCCGCGCCGCCCGGACCCGCAAAGCCCAATCGCCGAACTGCCCGACCGACCCGACCGCGACCCCGCCCCAGAACCCCGCCCCAGGAACCCCGCCGCCCTACGCCTCCTTGAGCCGCTCCCGCGCGATCACCAGCTTCTGCACCTCGGTCGCGCCCTCGTAGATCCGCAGCGCCCGGATCTCCCGGTAGAGCCGCTCCACCGGCGTGCCCCGCATCACCCCGAGACCACCGTGCAGCTGCAGGCTCCGGTCGATCACCTTCTGCGCGTTCTCCGTGGCCACCAGCTTGGCCACCGCCGCCTCCCGCGTCACCCGGGCCGCGCCGCCGTCCTTCACCCACGCCGCCCGGTGCACCAGCAGCCGCGCCGCCTCGAGCTCCACCTCGTTGTCGGCCAGCAGGAATTGCACGCCCTGCAGCTCCGCCAGCGGTGCGCCGAATTGTTTACGCCCCTTCACGTGGGCCACCGCCTCGTCCTGCGCCCGCTGCGCCATCCCGAGTGCAGCGGCGCCCACCGTGGTGCGGAAGACGTCCAGCGTCCCGAGCGCCACCTTGAACCCCGTCCCCTCGGCGCCGAGCAACGCCGACGAAGGCAGCCGCGCGTCCTCGAAGATCACCTCGCCGATCGGATGGGGCGAGATCGGCTCCTGCGCCTCCACCCGCACCCCCGGCGTCCCCGGCTCGACCACGAAGGCCGAGACGCCCCGGTTCCCCTCGCCGGTGCGAGCAAAGAGGCTCATCACCCCGAAGATCGGCGCGTTGGAGATGAAGCGCTTCCTGCCGTTCACCACCCACTCGTCGCCGACACGGCGTGCGGAACACGAGAGCGCCGCAGCGTCGGAGCCCGCATCGGGCTCGGTGAGGGCGAAGGCGGCGGCGAGCTCACCCGACGCGACGCCAGGCAGCAACCGCCGCTTCTGCTCCTCGCTGCCTGCCAGCACGATCGGGTAGCTGCCCAGGCCCTGCATCGCGAAGCAGAAGTCGGCGAGCCCCATCCGCCACGCCAGCGCCTCGCGGATCGCACAGAGCGAACGGACGTCGAGCGACTCGCTCACCCCGCCCCACGCAGCAGGCACCGCGTGCCGGGTGAAGCCCGCCTCGCCCAGCTTGCGCAGAATCGAGCGCGCCAGATCGTCGACGCCGTCTTCCCGGTGCTCGATCGGCGCCAGCACCTCGTCGCCGAAGGCGCGGACCGCACGGCCCAGCGCCACATGCCGTTCTTCGAGGAACAAGACCTACCTCCCGGTGAAGCGGGCCGGCCGCTTCTCCACGAAGGCGTCGTAGGCCTCGCGGAAATCGCTGGTCTGCATGCACATCGCCTGCGCCCGGGCCTCGTTGTCGAGGGCGGAGAAGAGCGAGCCGTCCTGCTCCTCGTCGAGCAGCTCCTTGGTGACGCCCAGCGCGAAGGTCGGCCCGGCAGCGAGCCGCGAAGCCCAGGCGATCGCCGTGGGCAGCACCTCATCCACGGGTACCACCGCGTTGTGCAGCCCCATCGCCAGCGCGTCCTCGGCGACCACCGCGTCGCCGAACATCAACAGCTCGGTGGCCTTCGCCAGGCCGACGTAGCGCGGCAGCAGGTGCGCGGCGCCCATGTCGGCGCCGGCGAGGCCCACCTTCGCGAAGAGGAAGGCGATCTTCGTGCCCGCCGCCGCGATCCGGAGATCGGAGGCCAGCGCGATCGCCGCCCCTGCACCGGCGGTTGTCCCGTTCAAAGCGGCGACCACCGGCTTCTTCAGCCGCCGCATGTTGCGCACCAGGTCGCACGTCATCTGTGTGAACTCGAGCAGCCCCCGCGTGTCGCGGGCGAAGAGCTCGCCGATGATCGAGTTCACGTCGCCACCGGAGCAGAACGCCCTGCCGCTGCCGGTGATCACCACCGCCCGCACCGGCTCCCGGAAGCTGAGCGCGGCGAAGAGATCCCGCAGCTCCGCGTAGACCTCGAAGGTGAGCGCGTTGAGCTTGTCGGGCCGGTCGAGGGTGATCACCGCGACCCCGTCGTCGCGCTCGTCGTAACGGAAGCTCTTCGGTGCGGGCCTCGCCTGCTGCATCGGAACCGTCTCCATGAAAAGAATGCTCATCCGCTGCCGCCGCCCGAGAGGTCGCGCGAGACGTGCGGCAGAACCGCCGTCGCTTCGATCTCCACGCGGGCGCGATCCTCCACCAGCGCGGCGACCTGCACCAGCGCCATCGCGGGGTAGCTCCTGCCCATCCACCGGCGCCACGAAGCACCGACCTCGGCGATCGAGCCCAGGTATTCGTGCTTGTCGACGACGTAGATGGTCATTCGCACGATGTGCTCCGGCCCGCCGCCTGCGGCCCGAACCACCGCGAGCACGTTGGAGAGCGCCTGGTCCCACTGCGCGCCGAAGTCGTCGGAGTGGAAGGCCTCGTCCGCATCCCAGCCGATCTGCCCACCGACGAAGAGCATCCGCCCCTCGGCGATGACGCCGTTGCTGTACCCCTTCGGCCGCTTCCACCCCTCGGGCTGGATCACCTGGAGCAGGCTCACGCGATCACCTCGCCGCCGTCGACGTTGAAGAGCTGGCCCGTGATCCCGGAAGCAGCAGGCTCGGCGAGGAAGACCACCATCCGCGCGATCTCCTCGGGACGGATCAGCCTGCCGATCGGGTTCATCCGCGCCAGCGAATCGACCGCCTCGTCGTAGGAGCGCCCGGTCACCTCGGAGATCTTCTTCGCCGAGGCGTCGAGCATGTCGGTCTCCGTCCAGCCCGGGCAGACGGCGTTGGCCGTGATCCCCTTCCCCGCCACTTCGTGGGCCAGCGCGCGGGTGAGGCCGACCAGCGCGTGTTTGCTCGCGCAATAGGCCGTCGTGTAGCGGAAGCCGGTGCGCCCCGCGGTGGAGGCGATGTTGATCACCCGGCCGCGCTTGCGCTCGAGCATCCCGCCGAGCACCGCCTGGGTGACGGCGAAGGCGCCGGTCAGGTTCACGTCCATCACCCGCCGCAGATCGTCGAGCGAGGTGCGGTGCATCGGCGCGCTCAAGGAGATGCCGGCGTTGTTGACGACGATGTCGACGGCGCCGAGTTCGGAGGTCACCGCGCCCACGCAGGCCTGCACCGAGGCGGGATCCGCCACGTCGAGCCGGAAGGCCTGCGCCCTTCCCCCTGCGGCGTGGATGGCCGCGACCACCTCGCCACATGCGGGAAGATCCCTGGCGCAGACCGCCACCGCAGCGCCTGCGGCGCCGAGCGCCTCCGCGCACGCCCTGCCGATGCCCCTGCTGGCGCCGGTGACCAATGCCACCTGCCCGTCGAGCGTACCTGCCACGCAGCCCTCCCCATGCGCGCCGCCTGCAGGCGCGGGATGCGCTGCGCACAGACCTCTTGCGGCGTTCGAGCGACGATGAAGCCCTTACGGTACCGAGCGGCTTCCCACGCGGTCAACGACACCGTCCCGCCGCATCGCGTCGAATCGAACGATGCGGCGCCGGACCCCGCAGCGGCCAGCGGCCGATCAAGGCATCTCGAGCTCGGTGAACGTCGTGCCCCGCAGCCAGCCGAGCTTCCTCGCGCCGAGCCGCACCGGCCCGGCCGACTCGTGGTCGAAGACGGGCACGAGCACGCCCTCGGGGATCATCTGCGCCCAGCAGCTGCCGTCGAAGCGCCACGTCATGTCCGGGGTGATCACCACCGCCTCCGCCGGCGCCAACGCGTGGATGCCGCCACCGTTGAGGCGCTCCACCGACTCCATCACCCACTCGCCCGTGCCGTCCCAATGGGAGAGCCCGTAGACCCCCGACTCGATCTGCTCGAAGGCCCAGATGTCCTCGGGATCGCGGCCGTGGAAGCGGGCCATGTCGATTCGCTCGCCCACGGCGATCTCGTTCAGGTCGGCGGCGTCGTCGCCCACCGCGAAATATTGCTCGCCGCCGCGCCAGCACCGCGCCGCGAAGCCGTAGCGATCGAAGGCCTCGAGGATCGTGCAGGAACCGAGCGACGCCTCGTAGCCGGTGGTCTCCTCCACCGAGAAGTCGTCGCCGAGCAGGTAGAAGGCGCACTGGTCGACGCCGGTGCAGAGCTGCGCCGTGGCCCGGCCCTCCCGGTCGCGGAAGATGCCCATCACGCTCTTCTGCGGATCGTGGGGCGTGGGCACGCCGTCGACGATCTTGAGGAGCCAGCCAGCTCCGAAGGTGTCGCCGGCGTAGACCCACGCCGTATCGCCCACCATGGTCAGGCCGCGGACCTGGGACATGCCGTTGCCAAACTGACCGAGCACGGTGAAGCTGCCGTCGGGCTTGCGCCACACCACCTTGCCGAGGACGGTCGCGTAATAGGAGTTGCCCTTCGAGTCGGCGCCGGCAGCGGTGAAGCGGCTGCCCTGGTTGGCGATCACCTCCGCCGTCTCGGTGAAGGGGGTCTCGGTGGGACGCGGCGTGTCGCACGCGCCATGCGGGAAGGGATCGGGCTCGGGCAGGGTCCCGCCGCCGCCGCCAGCGCCACCGGCACCACCTGCGCCCCCCGCACCGCCAGCGCCCCCCATGCCGCCGGCGCCACCCGCGCCACCTGCGCCGCCGGTTCCCCCGGAACCGCCCACCCCCCCGCTGCCGCCGCTGCCGCCCGAGCCCCCGTCGGACGAACCACAAGCCCAGAGGAGTGCTGCTGCAGAGAGTGCGGCGAGCACGCGCTTTGCCACCATGGGTTCCCTCCCAGTCACCGATGCCGATGTGAAAAGCGAACGATATGCGGGAGCGCAGCCCCCGGGCAATGCGCCGCGGCCCACAAAAAACCCCGGCGCTCGCGGGGAGCACCGGGGTCCGGGAAGCATGAGGCGGAAGCGAAAGCTACCAGCCGCACTTCTGGCCGGCGTTCTGCTCCTTCAGCCACGTGCGCAGCGGCGCGAAGTACGCGAGCATCGCGGTGGCATCCATCTGCCTGCTGCCGGTGAGCGCCTCGAGGGCGTCCGGCCAGGGCTTGCTCGAGCCCATCGCCAGCATCGCCTGCAGCTTCTTTCCGGCCTCCTTGCTGCCGTAGATCGAGCACTTCGACAGGTCGCCCTCGAAGCCCGCTGCGTCGCACATCGCCTTGTGCATCTGGAACTGCAGCACGTGGGCGAGGAAGTAGCGGGTGTAGGGCGTGTTGCCGGGGATGTGGAACTTCGCGCCCGGATCGAAATCCTTCTCGCTCCGTGCCACCGGCGCCTTCACGCCCTGGTACTGCTCGCGCAGCTTCCACCAATGGGCGTTGTAGTCGGCGGGCTTCACCTTGCCGCTGAAGACGTCCCAGCGCCACTGGTCGATGAGCTTGCCGAAGGGCAGGAAGGCGATCTTGGAGAGCGCCATCTTCATCTGGAAATTGATGAGCCCCTTGTCGTCCTTCGGCGTCTCGGAGAGCAGGCCCACCTGCTTCAGGTAGCCCGGCGTGATCGAGAGGGCGATGGCGTCGCCGATCGCCTCGTGGAAGCCGTCGTGTGCCCCGTTCTGGAAGAGCACCGGCTTCTGCCAGTAGTACATGAAGTAGTAGTTGTGCCCGAGCTCGTGGTGGATCGTGACCAGATCCTCCTCGGTCTGCTTGATGCACATCTTGATGCGCAGATCGTTGGAGAGGGTCACGTCCCACGCGCTGGCGTGGCAGACCACGTCGCGGTCCCGGGGCTTCACGAACTGCGAGCGCTCGTAGAACGAGGCCGGCAGCGGATCGAGGCCGAGCGAGGTGAAGAAGCTCTCGCCGAGCTTCACCATCCGCGTCGCGTCGTACTTCTGCTTCTTGAGCGCGCTGTCGACGTCGAGCGAGGGCTGGCCCTTGTACGGCTCCACCAGCGGGTAGACGTTGGTCCACTCCTGCGCCCACATATTGCCGAGCACGTGGGCCGGGATGGCGCCGTCTTCCGGGATCCGCTTCTCGCCGTAGCTCTCGGCGAGCTTGCCACGGACGTAGCAGTGGAGGTCCTCGTAGAGCGGCTTCACCTGCTGCCAGAGGCGCTCGGTCTCCGCCTCGAAAGCGGCGGGGCTCATGTCGTATCCGGCGCGCCAGAGCTCGCCGAGATCGGAGAAGCCCACCTCGCGCGCGCCCTCGTTGGCGAGCTCGACCTGCCGCTGGTAAAGCGGGCGCATCTCGCGGGAGATGGAGCGCCAGCCGGTCCACGCGTCGAGGAGCTGGTCGTAGTCGCGGCTCTGGGCCAGGGTCTCGGAGAGCTCACCGAGATCGCGGCACTTCTGCTTGCCGTCCTCGCCGCACCACTTGCCCTTGCCGTACATGCCCTCGAGCTTCGCGGCGATGCCCGCGAGCTCCGCGCGCTTCTTCTCGTCGCTGGGGGCGGGCAGCGAGCTCGCCAGCCGCAGCAGCGAGAGCATGCGCCTGGTCTCTGGATCGGCCTCGACGCCGTCGAAGCGGCGGCTCTCGCGGATGGTGCGCGACAGGTACTCCATCAGCGCTTCGTTCGCGAGGGCGGCGTTCCGCTCGGTGTCGTCGGTGATGTACGTGCTCTTGATCCACTCGGCGGTGGAGGAGCGGATCCAATGGGCCTTGAGCTCGTCGTTCACCCGGGTGGCGAAGGCCTTCGCCTCGGCGGCGGTGGGCTTCGCCTTCGAGGCGACGGTGGTCTTCGAGGTCTCGCCGGCGAGGGCCGCGCCCGGTGCGAGGAGCGCCAGGCTGGCTGCGACGGCGGGCAGCTTCTGCAGGAGGTTGCGAATCATGGGCGGGCATCCTAGGGGATGGCGGCGCGTGACCCAAGCAGGAAGCCGGGCCAGAGCTGCCTGAAAAAAGCTGACGATGGAGGGAAAGGCGCTCGGAGGGCGAGCCATTCCCGGCGTTGCAAAGCGGCCGCGCCGCGCGGACGGCGCTACGCACCGCTCGGCGATCAACCGGCCTCCAGCGCATCCTCCGAGCCTTTGGCACTGCGCTTGCTGTCCACGCAGACATGCGTTGGTACGTCGGCCTGCTGCTGTCCGTGGGCGTATCGCTTGCCCTCTCCGCCCTGGGGCTGGTCGTAGTCTTCTCGATCTTCTCGGGGATGTGTGATCGATGGGTCGCGGCGCGGATTCCCGCGCCGGACGGCCTGCGAGCCGTCGTCCTCTGGAAGAGCGACTGCGGCGCCCTCGGGGATGCTCGCGTCTCAGCGGTGGTGGAGTTACCCGGGCAGGACGATGCGGTCTTCTTCGCGGCGGAAGCGATGGATCCCGGCTACCGATTCTTCTGGCTCGGGAACGAGACCCTCGCCTTCTGCCCCACGGAAGAGGCGCCCCCGCCGCCGCCGACGTGGGCCCCTGTCCAGCTGGTTGGCCTGCCGGCGTGTCCGTGAATCGATCGCACGGCAGGCGACACGGCCCGGCGCCGGGCTCGTCGCCCCGGGCAATCCCGTGTATCGGTCGAGACGAGCTGCCGAGCCGCAAAGGAGATCGACCATCGGACTGCTACCGTTCAGATGGCGACCCGAGCCCAACGAGCCGAGAGGTGGCAGCGCCGTCGGGCGGTGTCCACCCTCCGCGGACGGGGGCGGTGCGTCCGGGGGGCGGGCGCTCGCGATCCCCGACCACGGGGGACCGATGCGCAGAGCGATGGTGATCGTCGGGGTCCAGAACGACTTCTGCCCGGGGGGCGCCGCAGCGGTGGCCCACGGGGACGAAGTCGCGGGCCCCCTCTCGTTTCTCGCCAACACGGTGGATCACGCTGGCGGCCTGGTGGTCGCCGTTCGCGAATGGCACAGCGATCGCAGCGGCTACTTCACCGGGCAGGGCGGCGATCTCCGGCCCTTCTGCGTCGCGGGCACGCAGGGCGCCGCCTTCCACCGCGATCTCCACCTCTCGCGGCGGGCGCGCTTCGTCTTCCGCAACGGCGATCCCCGGGAGGTGGGCCCGTCGGCGTTCCGCGCGGTGGATCGCCACGGCGCCTCCCTCGCCGAGCTCCTGGCGAACGAGCACGTCGGCCACCTCTTCCTCGGCGGGATCGCCACCGAGCGGGAGATCCAGGCCACCGCCCTGGACGCGCTGCGCCGCGGCCTCGAGGTCTCGGTTGTGCAGGACGGGATCGCGCCCCTCGACGTGCGGGCGGGGCTCGAGACCCTGACCCGTGTTCGCCTCGCCGGCGCCGAGGTGGTCTCCTCGGGCCAGGCGATCATGGCGCTCTACAGCGCGGGCGAGGCCCGCTTCTGAGGGCGCCGCCGGCGGCCCGGGCGGCACCCCGTGATCATTTGCGCTCGGGCCCCCGCTCCTCGTCCGGCAGGTGCCCCGCCTCCTCGGGCCGGGTATGCTCGTACTGGCTCGCGGTCACCTCCGGCGGTGCAGCCGGCACGTCCTGCAGCCATCCCGGATGCGTGCGCTCGTACTCCAGCTTCTCCTCGTTCTCGCCCGCCTTTTCGTACTTCTCCCGTGCCATCGCTCCTCCTCGCGTCGACCTGAGCCAAACGTAAGGAGCGCCCCGGCCAGGATCAGCGCGCCCCGGGATCAGCGCGGCAGATAGCGGCGCCGGTGCCAGCGCGCCCGCCAGAGGAGCACCGCAGCGAGCGTCGGGGCGAGCACGCCGGCGGCCACCACCACCGCATCGCCTGCGCCCCGCAGCCTGGGCAGGTTGAAGACGAGCGCCTGCACCCAGCTCACCACGGCGTCGGCGGTGACCAGCACGGCCAGCGCGGTGGCGAGGCCGTGGCGCCAGCGCTTCGCCAGCGCGAGCAGGCCGACGAAGAGCCCGACGTCGAAGGCGACCCAGAACCACTTCATCCACGGCGCCGGGAACCAGCGGTGGTCGGTGAGCGCCAACGCGATCGTCCACGGCACCAGCGCCACCGCGAGCGCCTCGATCACCACCGTGGGCACGCGGAGCAGGGTCTCCAGCCCGAAGCGGAAGAGGCCGCCCCGCGAGAAGGCGGCGAGGGCGTCGACCAGCGCCACGATCCCCCGCTCGCCCCGCGGATAGGCGAGGTGGATCGGCTCCCACGCCTGGGGCCGGAGCTTCGCTTTGAACGAAGCGAGGCCGGCGAAGTCGTAGAGCCGCCGCCCGAGGCGACGCGCCGAGGCGAGCCACCCGGAGACACCGGCGAGCGGCGCGAGGCCCAGGGTGACGTAGCGGCTCCCCTCCGCCGCCACCGCCCGCATCGCCGCGTCGACGAGGAGCTCGGCGGTGCCGTTGGGAGCGGCGGGATCGCGGAGCAGATCCTCGAAGAACCAGCCGCCCCTGGCGTAGATCGGCACCGCCGCGAGGAAGCCCACGATCCTGCCGTCGCGCTCCGCGGCGAAGTAGCGCCGCTCGGAGGCGAAGCCGAAGGGATGGACCTCGACCAGAAAGCCCATCGGCGCCATGTGCCTGCTGCCGAGCCACCGCGCGACGAGCGCCTCGACGTGGGCGCGCACCGGCCCCTCCGCCGCCTCGGCCTCGGCGAGCTGCCGCACCACCACCCCCCTGGCCCGGGCCCGCCGCAGCTGCTCGCGCAGGCTCCGGCTCTCCCGCAGGATCCGGGGCCACTCCCCCGGATCCCAGGCAGGCTGCTCGCCGACCTGCACCGCGTCGAAGGGCGCCGCCTCGAGGAAGCGATCGACCACCGCGAAGAAGCGCACCCGCCGCCTGCAGCGGGCGGCAAACCCACCGAAGCGGGCCGCCACCTCGCCGACCCGCGCCGCAGGCGCGATCGGCGCCCCCGCCACCACGAAGGCCCTGCCGGTATCGACGTAGGCGACGGCGGCGTCGGCACCGCAGAACCAGTAGCGGAGCCCCGGCTCGAGGACCTGGAACGAGGTGGCGTTCCAGCCGTAGCGGCGCAAGAGCCCCAGCACCCGCGCCTGTTGGCGGGCCCGGAGGCGCTCGGCTGGCGGCTCGTTCTGCATCGACACGGGCGAAGCGTTATACACGGGGCCACCATGCGCAGCCCCATCCCCTTCCGCCGCCTCCTCGCCCTCGCCCGTCCCGAGCGGCGGACCCTGCTCGTCGGCACCTTGTGCCTCTTCGTCGGCTCCGCTGCGGGGCTCGCCTGGCCCCAGCTGGTCCGGGTGCTGATCGACGACGCCCTCGCCGGCGGCGACGGCAGCGGCCTCGACAGGGCCGCGCTGATCATGGCGGCGCTCTTCCTCGTGCAGGGCGCGGCGGTGGCGCTGCGCTACGTGCTCTTCACCACCGCCGGCGAGCGGATCGTGGCGCGGCTCCGCACCGATCTCTTCGCGCGGCTGCTGGATCAGGAGATCGCCTTCTTCGATCTCCGGCGCACCGGCGAGCTCACCTCGCGCCTCGCCTCGGACACCACCGTGCTCCAGAACACCGTGAGCGCGAACCTCTCCATGCTCCTGCGCAACGGCGCCGGTGTGGTGGGCGGCCTCGTCCTCCTCTTCGCCACCTCGCCGCTGCTCACCGGGCTGATGCTGGCGGTGGTGCCGCCGGTGGCCCTCGGCGCCGTGGTCTACGGCAAGCGGGTGCGCAAGCTCTCGCGCGAGGTGCAGGACGCGCTGGCGAAGGCGAGCGAAGTCGCCGAGGAGAGCCTCTCCGGCGTGCGCACCGTGCGCTCCTTCACCGCGGAGGAGAAGGAGGTGGCCCGCTACGGCGCAGCGGTGGAGGCCTCCTTCGACGTGGCCCGGCGCCGGGCGAAGGTGGCGGGGCTCTTCTTCGGCGGCGCGTCGTTCGCCGCCTACGCAGCAGCGGCGGCGGTGCTCTGGTACGGCGGCCGCCTCGTGCTCGGCGGCACGATGACGGTGGGCGAGCTCACCTCCTTCCTCATGTACTCGCTGCTGGTGGCCTTCTCGCTGGGAGCCCTCGGCGAGCTCTTCACCGACTTCATGCGGGCCTCCGGCGCCAGCGAGCGCATCTTCGAGCTCATCGACCGCGCGCCGGCGATCCCGCCCCGCGGCGGCCTCGCGCCGGTGGCGGTCGAGGGCGAGGTCCGCCTCGATCACGTCTCCTTCACCTACCCCTCGCGGCCGGACGTGCCGGTGCTGCAGGGGATCGATATCGCCATCCGCCCCGGCGAGCGGGTGGCGCTGGTGGGTCCCTCCGGCGCGGGAAAGAGCACCATCGCCGCGCTCCTCGGCCGCCTCTACGATCCGGGCGAGGGCGTGGTCCGCATCGACGGCATCGACGTGCGCCAGCTCGATCCCGCCTGGCTCCGCCGGCAGATCGGCGTGGTGGCGCAGGAGCCGCTCCTCTTCTCCACCACCATCGCGGAGAACGTGCGCTACGGCAGGCCGGAGGCCACCGACGCGCAGGTGCGCGCAGCGGTGCAGGCAGCCAACGCCGCCACCTTCGTCGAGGGTTTCCCCGACGGCTACGACACCGAGGTGGGCGAGCGGGGCGTGCAGCTCTCCGGCGGCCAGAAGCAGCGGATCGCCATCGCCCGCGCCATGCTCAAGGATCCGAAGCTGCTCATCCTCGACGAGGCCACCAGCGCCCTCGACGCCGAGAGCGAGCACCTGGTGAAGGAGGCCCTCGACCGGCTCCTCGAAGGACGCACCACGCTCATCATCGCCCACCGGCTCTCCACGGTGCGCGACGCCGATCGCGTGCTCGTGCTCGAGGGCGGCCGCGTGGTGGAGTCGGGCACCCACGCCGAACTCCTCGAGGCGGACGGCCTCTACAAGCGGCTGGTGGAGCGGCAGTTCGCGGCAGCCTGATCGCGCCAGCGTGGTAGCGTCGCCGCCGTGGACAACAACGAGATCGTGATCGTCGGCGCCGGTGTCTCCGGCCTCGCCTGCGCCAGCGCCCTGCGCGACGCAGGACGCGAGGCCGTGATCCTCGAACGTGCGCTGCGGGTGGGCGGCCGCTGCGCCACCCGCCACGTCGACGGGCAACCCGTGGACCACGGCGCCTGCTTCCTCCACGGCAGCGATCCCGACTTCGTCGCGCTGCTCGAGTCGCTGCCGGGCACGTACGGCGGCTGGCCCCGCCGGATCGTCGGCAGCGGTCCGCCGTGCCAGCCGCGGGCCTACACCGACGGCGAGACGCGCGTCGTCCCGAGCGAGGGCGTCGCCGCCCTGCCCCGGCGCCTTGCCGAAGGGCTCGAGGTCCGCTTCGACAGCAAGGTGCGCGCGATCGCCCTGGGCGACGACCACGTCGGGCTCGAGGTGGCGGGCCGGACCACCGCCCCACGCACCTTGCGCGCCCGCACCGTCGTCTTCGCCCTCGCCTTCGATCAGGTGTGGAAGCTGCTGAAGGCCCTGCCACCGGCAGCGCCGATCGATCCCCTGCGCCGCCTCGCGCTGCGGGTGGGCACCGATCCCTCGCTCACCGTCCTCGCCGGTTATCCGCTCGAGGGAACGGCGGTCGACTTCGAGGCGCTGCACCCCAGCGAGACGGGGCCGATCCAGTCGATCTTCGTCGACTCGAGCAAACGCGTGGGCCCCGCGATGCGGGTGCTGGTGATCCAGTCGAACCCCGCCTTCGCCCGCACCAGGCTCCACACGGATCCGCACGCCTGGTCGGAGGAGCTCCTCGCCGCAGCGGCGGCGCAGGTCGGCCCGTGGGTGGCGCGGCCCCGGTGGAAGCAGGCCCACCGCTGGTGTTACGCCCGCGCGGTCCCCGGCACCGAGCAGGCCGAGCCCACGCTCCTCACCCTCCCCGGCGGCGCCCGCATCGGCATCTGCGGCGAGAATTTCGCGCCGATGGGCGGCGTCGAGGCAGCCTTCCTCTCCGGCCGCCGCCTCGCCGCATTGCTTGGGTGACGGCAGCCAGGCCCCATGCCGCTGCCGAACTATCGGCAGCTAAGCAGAGTTTACAAGCCACCTCTGTAATTCTCGTGGCGCGCCGCGATCAGGCCGCCTCGTCCAGTCGGGCGATTCGGCGCTGGAACTCCTCCTGCGTGATCTCGCCCGACTCGAGCATCTTGCGCAGCGCCGCCACCGCTGCAGCGTGGCGCACCGCCTTGCCCCCGGCGAACTCCTCCTTCGCCCGGGCAGCGGCCTTCTTGAAGGTCTCGCGCAGATCCTCGGGGCTCGCCTCCATCTTGCCCCGGAACCACGCCCGCGCCGCCTCGCCCAGGGCCACCGTCCCGGCGAAGGCGACGCCGGCGGAGACCACCGATCCGTAGCCGGGGATGAGCTTCACCAGGTGCCGCGCCCCCTCGCGGAAGCCGTAGCCGGCGCCCAGCGTGGCGAGGAGCTCCAGCGCCCGCTCCCGGGTCACCTCGACGCCGTAGAAGTAGCCGATCGAGGCGACCATCGAGACCTGCAGCGGCATGATCACCACCGCATCGGCGAAGGGCAGCGGCACCGCCCCCACCGCTGCGGCGACGGTGGCCTTCGAATAGATGAGCTTGCGGACGCGCACGTCCTTGGACTCGACCGAGGCCTGCTGCTGTGCCACGAACGCGTCCTGCATCGCCGCGGGGAGCCGGTCGGCGATCCGCTCCACCAGCTCACCCACGCCGGCGCCGCGCTTCGCCGAGACGAAGAGGAACCCCTCCGCCCCGATCCCCAGCTTCTCGCGCAGCGTCTCGGCGAACTCGGCCCTCTCCCCGTCGTCGAGCAGATCGACCTTGTTGACCACGGTGATCCGCGCGACCCGCTTCTCCTCGAGGAAGCGCTGCAGCGCCTCGTCCTCGGCGCTGATCGCCGCGGTCCCGTTGAGCACGTGGATCACCAGGTGCTGCTTCTCGAAGACGTGGAGTTCGAGCACCTTCTCGAGCGAGAAGCGCGCGGTGCCGATCCCCGGCGTATCGGTGAAGTCGATGCCGAAGCGCTCGCGGGTATCGGGCGCCACCGTCTCGTCGGTGCGCATGCTCACCCGCGCGATCTGCTCGCCGTAGATGGCGTTGAAGAGCGAGGACTTCCCGGCCTTGCCGAAGCCGGCGAAGGCGACCCTCGGCTTCTCTTCGAATTTGCGGCGCACGTCGGCGAGGACCTCTTCCAGTGCCTGCTCGGAGACCATTGGCTGCTCCCGGGCTTCGAACCTGCCCGAAGGGTCCGGACAACCGCCGGCTCGCGCCGCGCCTTCCGGAATCAGCCCATGATACCCGGCGGCGGCACCGTCACTCCAACCGGCTGGAGCACGCCGAGGAGCCCCATCGCCGAGAGCGACTCGGTGCGCACGGTGAGGATCTCACCCCACTCCAGGGTGAAGCCGAGCCGCTCCGGCGGGAGCGCGATCCGCTCGCCGGTGGCCACGATCACCGGGATCTCCGGCCAGGGAAGGGCCAGGTCGTGGAGGAAGGTGCCGGAGATCCGCACGGTCGCCTCCCCGAGGGAGAGGCTCTGCCGGATCGCCTCGGCGTCGTAGCGGAGGTCGGGAAAGGCCCGCCACACCGCCTGCTGGATCGCGCAGAAATCCTTGTTGGAGAGCGGGAAATGGCCGGGCGCCTCCACCGAGAAGCCCTCACCCGTCCAGCGCATCGCCTCCCGGATGTCGTGGCGCTCGAGCGCCTCGAAGAAGAGCCGGATCGAATCGGGCTGGGTCACCATCGAAGCCTCCCTCGTGGTTCGGGCGCGGGAATGCCCACGGCCCGACTTGCGGGAAAGTTATGAACGGCAGCCGGGCAGGACCGAAGCGAGCGGGCGGACGTCAGCGCCCCCCGCTGCGCCAGATCCCGCGGAGCGCCAGCCCCAGCACGCCGAAGGCGAGGACGAAGCCGATGGTCGCCGGCGCCGGGAAGCCGAGGAGGGTCGGCCCCGGCGCATGGAGCGCGACGCTGGAGGCTACCGCCAGCCCGAGGAAGAGCACGGCGAGGACCACGCGGTTGATCTGCAGGTCGCGGCGGGCCCGCACCTCCGGCGCCTCGTCGGCGAGGAGCTTGAGCCGCAGCTTGCCCTCCTGCAGATCCGAGACCGCCTGCCCCACCACCACCGGCAGGCGGCGCAGCGTGTAGCGCAGGGAGGTGAGCTGGTAGAACATCTCCTCCTGCATGCGCTCGCGGCTGTAGAGCTCGCGGGTCATCCGCTGCACGTAGGGCATCATCTCCTCGAGGGGATCGACCTCGGGGATGAGCTGCTTGGCCAGGCCCTGGGTGGTGATCACCGCCTTGAAGAAGAGCGTGTAGGCCGGCGTCATCCGCACCTTGTGCTTGAAGGCGAGCTCGGTGATCTCCCGGACGAAATCCTCGAGGTGCAGCTCCGCCATGGAGCGGCCCACCACCTGCCGCTCCATCATCTCCTGCACGTCGGCCTCCCAGCCGCCGTAGTCGATGTGCTCGCCCTTGATCGCGATCTCCCAATAGACCCGGGCGATGGTGCGGAAGTCGCGGCGCTGGATGGCGAAGAAGAGGGTGACCAGGTTCTCGCGCATCTCCTCGGTGAGCCGCCCCACCATCCCGAAGTCGAGGAGGCCGAGGCGGTTGCCGGGGAGGACGAGCACGTTGCCGGGGTGGAGATCCCCGTGGAAGTAGCCGTCCTCCAGCAGCATCTGGAACGCGGCCTGGAGGTAGCGCTCGCCGACCTGGCGCATGTCGCAGCCGGCGGCGCGGGCGCGGCTGATCTTCACGCCGGCCAGGTACTCCATCGTGAGCACCTGCTCGCTGCAATAGTCGGCGAAGACCGCAGGCACGACGATGTGGTCGTTGCCGGCGAAATTCTCGGCGAAGCGCTCGAGGTGCCCCGCCTCCACCCGAAAATCGGTCTCGTCGCCGATCGCCTTGCGGAGCTGGCCGAGGATCCCGGGGAAGTCGACGAGCTTCACCTCGGGGACCTGCGCCTCCGCCTGCCGCACGATGAATTGCAGCAGCGAGAGGTCGGTGTAGATCAGCTCCCGCACCCGGGGGCGCTGCACCTTGACCACCACCTCCTCGCCGGAGGGGAGCCGGGCCCGGTGGACCTGCGCGATCGAGGCGGTGGCCAGTGGCTCCCGCTCGAATTGCGAGAAGAGCTCGTCGGGCCCTGCGCCGAGGGCAGCGCGGATCTGTTCCTCCACCTCGGCGAAGGGGATCGGGCCCACGTCGTCCTGCAGCGACTGGAAGGCCTCCGCGTAGGCGGCGGGGATGATGTCCGCCCGGGTGGAGAGCATCTGGCCGATCTTGACGAAGGTCGGCCCGAGCTCGCGCAACACCGCGGCCAGGCGGTCCGGGGTCGGAGCGCTCTCCGTCTCGCCTGCAGCGGGCGCCTTGCGGAGCAGGCCGATGCCGGGCACCTCGATCCGGGCCACGAGCCAACCGAGGCCGTGGCGGGCGAGGACCTGGACGATCTGCTGGAGGCGCCCGAGGTCCTTGACGACCTGGCGGGCGCCCATGGCGGTGCGGGCTGCGGTGCGTACGAGCGGCAAGACGTCTTCACCCCGGGCAGTTCGCGCCGACCCTACTCCGCCGGCGAGCGACTGGCGAGGGAACCCTGCGGGCCGCGCATTTGTGCCCGGTGCGCTACTCGAGCAGCCCGGTGGGCAGGCGCCAGACGCCGTTGCGCTCGGTTCCCGCGAGGATCGCGTCGCCCGTCGCGGTGAGGTTGTCCGCAGGGAGTGCGGGCTGGCCGGTGCCGAGACGCTCCCAGGTACCGGCGCCGTCGCTGCTCACCCAGATCCCCTCGTTCGCCTCGATCTCGCCGAAGCGGTCCCAGCTCAAGACCAGGTGGTCGCCGACGCGAGCGAGGGCGCGGGCGCTGCACGCGCCGGGTGGCACCGAGGCGGGGGCACGCCAGGTGAGCCCACCGTCCCGCGACTCGACGACGCCGCTCGCCGTGTCCCGGGCGACGCCGACCGCCGCGAAGAGCACGCCATCCTGCTCCACCAGATCGACGAGGAAGGCGGTGGCGTCGAGCACGCCGCCTGGCAGGCCGCTGCTCGCCGGCTCCCAGGTCGCGCCGTCGTCGCTCGAGCGGAAGAGCCCGCTTCCGTAGGTGGAGAGGAAGAGCTTGCCGTCCGCCTTCACGATTCGGTTGACGCCGTCGCGCAGCGTCTCGCCCCGCGAGTCCCTGCCGATGGAGGGAAGCCCCCCGTCGCCGATGGTCCAGCTCGCTCCGAAGTCGCCGGAGCGTGCGAGGCCGATCCCCGCATAGGCGAAGTTGCCGTCGTCGCCGCCCATCGAGACCATCGCCCAGGTGCCGGCGTAGAGCGTGCCCTCGCTGTAGAGGAGATCCTCGACGCCCCAGGGCTGCACGCCGGGCTGGCCGATCATGCTGGGGAACGAGTCGAGCGCGATCCAGCTCGCCCCGCCGTCGTCGGAGCGGAAGACCCCGTGGTACCAGGTACCGATCCAGACCTTGCCGTCGCCGGCGGCGATGGAGCGGATGGCGAGGACGTCGGCGCCCGGCGAAGCGACCCGCTCCCAGCTTTTGCCGCCGTCGTCCGAGCGGTGGACGATCTTGCCCTCGACGAGGGCCCAGACGGTCTCGCCGTCCACCGCCACCGCGTCCACGGTGGTGCGCACCGCGCGGAACGAGCCGGGCGCCCAGGCAGAGGTCGCCGGGTCGAAGCGGTAGAGCATCCCCTGGTACGCGACCCAGGCCCCGGCGCTGCCGCCGGACGCCGCCTCGACGAAGGCCCCGGCGGGAAGCCCCTCCTCCACCTCCTGCCAGCTGCCGTCCGGCGTCGCGAGGCGGTGGAAGGCGCCGCCGTTGGTCACGGCGAAGAGGCCGTCCGCCGCGGGCAGGAGCCAGCGCTGGGAGGCGAACGAGGCGTCGTCGAGGACCTGCGAGCTCCACGTCGCCCCGCGGTCGAGGGAGACGAAGGCCTGCAGGGGCCTGTCGGTGAGGGCCACCACCGCCTCCCCCCAGGCCTGCAGCACCACGTCGGAGCCGGCGCTGGTGAAGGGCGGATCGGAGAGCTCTTCCCACGTCGTGCCGCGATCCTCGGAGCGGAGGAGCCTGCCGTCCTGCGCCTGCACCACCAGCCAGCCCTCGCCCACCGCGAGGTGCGACGGGAGGAGGTCCGGGATCGCCTCCCAGGAGAGCCCGCCGTTGCTGCCCCGCAGGAAGGAGAAGCTGCCCGTCCCGTCGAAACCGACGACGTAGACCGTGGTGCCGTCCGCGTGCACGCTGGAGACCGTGAGCGGGACGACGGGCGCGTTCCAGCCGTTGCCGCCGTCCCGGGTCACCGAGAGCACGCCGTCGATGGTGCGGGCGAAGACCGCGCTCCCCGCCTGTACGAACTCCTCGACGCGGGCCAGGGGCTCCGACTCGCGCCAGGTGGAGCCACCATCCGCGGAGACGGCGATGCTGCCGTAGCCCCCAAGGAAGATCCGCTCCTCGTCGACCAGCAGCGCGGAGAGGAGGCCGAGCCCCTCGGGTCCTTCGGTCGGCAGCCACGTGAGGGGCTCGGGGGTGCGCGTCTCCTCGACGCACCGCCCCTCGATGCAGTCGAAGCCTTCGGCGCAGGGCCGCTGCGCCGAGCAGGAGGCCGCCTCGCCACCGCCGCCAGCGGCAGGCGGCTCGGACGTGCAGGCCAAGAGGGTCAACAACGGGATCCAACCGTGTCGCAGCATGGGGCCTCCGGGGAGCGGCTCCTCCATCTGCAACAGATTCGCTGCCCGGCGGCAGGTGCGGTTTTCCGCACACCCCCGAACAGGCCTTGCCGCACCGGGGAAGCGCTACGCCGGGGGATTCCACCAGCAGGCGCCCTTGCCCGCCACCGCCCGTTCCGCGCTGCTGCGGACCTCCTCCATCTCCGCTGGCGAGAGGGGCGCGAAGGCGTGGGCCGCTGCGAAGGCGGCGTCCTGCTCCTCGTTACGGCTGAGGCCGAGCAGCGCCACGTCGGGATCGACGGTGAGCGTGTAGCGCACGCATTCCTCCACCGAGAGCCGGGGCAGTCGTGGCTTGCCGGGCACCGCGCCGGGGAGCGGCTCGTTGTACCCGCTGGTGTCCTCGAGCAGCTTGCCTGCGCCGAAGGTCTTGAAGGCCACCGTGCCCACGCCGAGCGCCTTCGCGAGCGGGAGGATCTCCTCCACGTAGCGCAGGTCGACGAAGGGGCCGACCGGCAGCATCACCACGTCGCAGAGCCCGGAGCGGATCGCCGCAGCGAGCACGTCCGGGCGGTGGCTCGAGATCCCCCGGAAAGAGACCTTCCCCGCCTGCACCAACGCGGCGAGCTGCTCCATTCCGCCGCCAGGCGCGGCGATCGCCTCCCAATCGTCCATCCGGGAGACGTCGTGGAAGGCGATGAGATCGACCCGCTCCATCCGCAGCCGCCCGAGGCTCGCCTCCACCTGCGGCGCCACCGGGTCGCGGAGGTCGTCGATCTTGTCGATGACGAAGATCCCCTCCCGCCTGCCCTGCAGCGCGGCGCCGACGATCTCCTCGCCGTAGCCGTTCTCGTAGGCGGGCGCCGTGTCGATGAGGTTCACGCCGGCGTCGAGGGCCCGGCGCACGGTGCGCACGCAGCTCTCCAGCGGCTGGGAGCGGTCGGCGAGGTCGCCGATCCCGAGGACGGTCGCGTGAAAGCCGGTGCGACCGAGCGCGCGCCGGGGGGTGAAGGAAGGCAGCGCCGATGCGAGTTTCATCTCCCACTCCTATCGCCTGGGGCGGTGGAGGCAAACGCCCCGTCCACCTGGCGGCGGGGCAGGCCGGCCCCTTCCGCCGGATCCAATCTGACACCACGCGTCGCTACGAGCCGCCTTGCCCGCCCGCTCCGGCGCGTGCTACGCCAAACGCCTTCGACATCAACGTGGGGCGCGCAGGAGCGCGCGGCGGGAGGCCACAAGTGGGCGAGCTGCTCGGCACCGATCTCTACCGTCTCGACGATCTCCTCACCGACGAGCAGAAGCTCATGCGCCGCGCGGTGGCCCGCCTGGTGGACGAGGAGTTCCTCCCCACGGTGCAGCAGCACTTCCGGGCGGGAACCTTCCCCACCGAGCTCGCGCCGAAGCTGGGCGAGATGGGCCTGCTCGGCATGAACCTGCAGGGCTACGGCTGCCCCGGCACCGACAACGTGAGCTACGGCCTCGCGATGCAGGAGCTCGAGCGCGGCGACTCCGGCCTGCGCTCCTTCTGCTCGGTGCAGGGCTCGCTGGCGATGTATCCGATCTGGGCCTTCGGCTCCGAGGAGCAGAAGGAGCGGTGGCTCCCCGGCATGGCAGCCGGCAAGCTCATCGGCTGCTTCGGCCTCACCGAGCCGGACCACGGCTCGGATCCGGGCGGCATGAAGACCCGCGCCCGGAAGGACGGCGACCACTACGTCCTCAACGGCACCAAGCTCTGGATCACCAACGGCACCGTCGCCGACGTGGCGGTGGTCTGGGCGAAGACCGACGAGGGCGGCGCCTCCTCGATCCGCGGCTACCTCGTGGAGAAGGGGATGCCGGGCTTCGAAGCCCGCGAGATCCACGGCAAGGTCTCCCTGCGCGCCTCGGTCACCGCCGAGCTCTCCTTCCACGACGTGCGCGTACCCGCGACCAACGTGCTGCCGAAGATCGAGGGGCTGAAAGGGCCGCTGATGTGCCTCAACCAGGCGCGCTACGGCATCGCCTGGGGCGCCACCGGCGCCCACCGCGCGGTCTTCGAGTCGGCCCGGGAGTACGCCCTCTCCCGCGTGCAGTTCGGCAAGCCGATCGCCTCTTTCCAGCTGGTGCAGAAGAAGCTCGCCGACATCTACGGCGAGCTGGTGAAGGCGCAGCTGGTCAACTGGCGCCTCGGCCAGCTCAAGGATCTCGACCAGGCCAACTACATGCACATCTCCTTCGCCAAGCGGAACAACGTCCGCGTGGCGCTGGAGGCGGCGCGCGTCGCCAGGGAGATCCTTGGCGCCAACGGCATCACCGACGACTACCCGGTGATCCGCCACATGACGAACCTCGAGTCGGTCTACACCTACGAGGGCACCGACGACATCCACACCCTGATCCTGGGCAAGGAGCTCACCGGGATCCCGGCGTTCGGCTAGGCGCGGTATCGATGAGCCGCTACGTCACCAGGCTGCCGGTCCGCTTCAACGAGATCGACGCGGCGGGGATCGTCTACTATCCCCGCTTCTTCGACTACTTCCACATGGCCTTCGAGGATTTCTTCGGCGCGGCCACGGGCACGCCCTACCACGTGTGGATCAAGGAGCGGCGGATCGGCTGGCCCACGGTGCACATCGACACCGACTTCCGCTCCCCCCTGCGCTACGGCGACACGGTCGAGGTGGCGGTGAGCTTCCCGAAGGTGGGCAGGAGCTCGATCGTCGCCCGCTACGAGGCGAGCACCGAGGGCAGGCTCTGCTGCGTGGCGGAGATCACCTCGGTGACC
Organism: Vulgatibacter sp.; assembly: GCF_041687135.1. Taxonomy (NCBI): domain Bacteria; kingdom Pseudomonadati; phylum Myxococcota; class Myxococcia; order Myxococcales; family Vulgatibacteraceae; genus Vulgatibacter; species Vulgatibacter sp. The sequence continues at coordinate 183,164 of NZ_JAWLCN010000004.1, forward strand.
ACCCAGCTCGACCGGCTGGAGTCGATGGAGCTGCCGCAGGTGGTCCGGGAAGCCCTCGCCCGCTACCCCGGAATTTGAAGGTCGCTTGCTACACCAAGGATGCGGCGCCGACGTAGCTTCGTCGCCGCATGCAGCCTCCACCGGCCCCCCGCCCCATCGAGCAGCGCCAGCCGGCGCTCGATCTCCTCGACGACCAGCGCATCGAGCGCCTCGGCAGCGACGGCTTCTTCGTCGTCGACGGCTTCCTCGGCACGGAGGCCGCCCTCGCGATCCGCGGCGAGGCCCTCGCCCTCTCCCACGCAGGGACGCTCCGCCCAGCCGGCCTGGGGCGGGGCGACGCCCTCCGCCTCGAGCGCGCCGCCCGCGGCGACGAGATCGCCTGGCTCGATCCACAGGAATCGCCGCCGGCGCTGCGCGCCTTCCTCGGACGCCTCGAGTCGGTGCGCGACGAGGTGAACCGCGGCGCCTACCTCGGGCTGCGACGCTACGAGGTGCAGGTCGCCCGCTACGACCGGGGCGCCGGCTACGTGCGGCACCGGGACGCCTTTCCCGGCGGCCCCAACCGCACCCTCACCGCGATCTACTACCTGAACGACGGCTGGATCCCCGCCCACGGCGGCGCCCTCCGCCTCTTCCCCACGGGGCGGGAGCCGCTGGAGCTGGCGCCGCTGCTCGACCGCCTCGTGGTCTTCCGCAGCGCCGACCTGGAGCACGAGGTCTGCCCCTCCTGGGCGGAGCGCCTGGCGGTGACCGCGTGGTTCTACGGCCGCGAGGATCTCCCCCGGTAGCACCCGCGCGCACCTCCCCGGATCGGGTGGGGACGGGCCGGGAGGACAGGGGTCGCCCGCACGCCGGGGCGTGACCATCGTTTGCGCATGAGCGAGCCGAGCGGAATTGCGCGCAAAATCATCCGGGTGGTGCCCACCGTGCACCGGTGGCGTGTGCATGACGATCGCATCGGAGGCGGATCGAGCGACGCCTACGCGGTGGTCAACGAGGGTCGGGTCACGCTGATCGATCCGCTGCCCATCGACGAGAACGAGATCCGCAAGCTGGGCCGGGTGACCTCGATCATCCTCACCGCTGCAAACCACCAGCGCTCGGCGTGGCGCTTCCGGAAATCGCTGGGCGCCCCGGTCTATGCACCGGAGGGACCGAGCGTCGGGAGCGAGCCCGGCCAGCTGGAAGAGGAGCCCGACTACCGCTACACCGGCGGCGACGCGCTCCCCAACGGGCTCACCGCCTTCCACACGCCGGGCCCCACCGAGGCGATGTTCGCCCTCTGGCTCGACAGGCCCCGCAGCGTGGTCTTCCTCTCGGACATCCTCACCCACGACGGCGAGGGAACGCCCCGCTTCGTCGCATCGCGGTTCCAGGAGCAGCCCGAGCGCACCCGCGCCAGCGTGCAGCGCCTCGTCGATCACCTGCCGATCGAGGTCGTCTGCTTCGCCCACGGCATGCCGATCTGCAACGACGGCAGGGGCGCGCTGGAACGGGCCCTCGCGGAGGACCCGGAGCACCTGGGCGCCGGCCTGCAGTTGTAAGCGGCGGCCTTACGGAACGAGGTAGCGGCGGGCCTCTTCGCGCCAGCCTGCATCGTCCTCACCTGCGGCGCCGAGGTAGGCCTCCCACGCTTTCCGCGCCTCGCCCTTGCGGCCGAGGGCCTCGAGGGCCAGGGCGCGGTTGAAGCGCGCCGCCACCAGCCCGGCGTCGAGCCGCATCGCTTCCTCGAAGGAACGGAGCGCAGCGGCAGCCTGGCCCTCCGCGAGGAGGAGCACGCCGCGGTCGTTGGCACGCACCGCGGCATCCGCCTCCTCGGCCAGCAGCATCTCCGCCCGCTCCCAGTCGCCGGGCCCGCCGCGGGCGAGAAGCACCGCCACCGGACCCGCCCCCTTGCCCTCGGTCGCCAGCGCGGCCTCGACCTTCTCCCAGCCCCCGACGCTTCCGCTGCCGCGGATGGCGACGAAGGGGGCGTGGTGGACGAGCGCTGCGGGCCTGCCCTGGAGCGAGCGGTGCGGCAACGACAGAGGGCCTTCGGCCGGGACGAAAAGGAGCAGCGCCAGCGAGGCGGCGAGGGCGACCACCGCCCCTCCTGCCACCACCCGCCAGCTCCGTACCGCTGCCCAGCGGCTGCGGCTGCCGCCCCGATCGCGGTGGGGGCGCATCGGCTTGCCGGGGATGGGCTCGGGCTGGGAGCCGGCGTGGACCCCGAGGTCGGCGAGGAGGGCGGAGACGGGCCGCGCACTCGCCATCCAGGCCACCAGGGCCTCTTCCTCCGCGGAGCCTGGTTCGAAGGCGAGGCCCACCGCGGCGAGGGTGAGGCGGCAGGTTTCGCAGCCCGCCGCGTGGGTTTCCACCGCGCTCCGCTCGACGGCGGACGCGACGCCGGTGGCGTAACGCTCCAGGGACTCGTAGGGCACGCAGGCGTCAGTCACGGAGGGTTCCTCCCCATTCCACACATGGAGGACGCACGAGCTCGGAAAAACCCTTCAAGCGGCATCCTCCTTTCTGGAGTGGAGGAGTGTTCGGACCTTCTGGACCATGCGAAGCAGCAATGTTTCCACACCCTTGGGGGCGAGGCCCACCCCCATCGCCGAAATTTCTCCCGCGGTGAGGCCGTCGACGTAGTGGGCCCGGAAGACGAGCCGATCCCGCTCGATGTGGGGCGGGGTGAGGACTTCCTCGAGGGCGTCGAAGATCGACTGCCGACGCTCGAGTCGCTCGTAGGCCCCTTCCAGGGGCTCCGCGGGATCGGGCACGTTGCCGGCGATCTCCTCGAGGGGACCGGGGTGGACCACCTTGCGGACGGAGAGCCGCCGCCCGTGGTCCCGGCCCACGTTGAGCGCGGTGCGGTAGAGGAAGGCCCGGATCGCCGGCGGCTCGGCCTCGACCAGCCCCCGCAGCGCCTCCCCCCGGTTGGCGAGGAGCTTGCTCCAGACCTCCTGCTCGAGGTCCTCGAGCCCCACGCAGCCGTCCACCCCAACCGTCCGGACCAGCACCCGCAGCACCAGCGCACGGTGCAGGCCCACCAGCTCGGCCCAGGCGGCGGAGTCGTTGGCGAGGCAGCGGGCGATGAGGGAGGGGGCGGGCAAGCGTTTCACCGGAGGTACGAGAGCCAGGACGGATCTACATCGGTTCGGACGAGCAGGAAACGGTACGCCAACCACACACGTGCGGGAGGCAAGAGTTCGACCCTCCCCCTTTTTGGATAGGGGTGGCGCGCGGAACGAGCAGAGTAGCGCAGCGGCGAGGCGCCGGCGCGGCAATCCCGATGCCCTCGATGGGCGCGCCCCTACGGAAAGCCCCGGGGCTCTCCCGGCGCCGGGGGCGGCGGCTCCCGGGTGGCGACGTCGACGGTGGAGAGGCCGACCAGGAGCACGAAGAGGAGCAGCGCCGCGAGCGCCGCCACGCGCAGCGAGGTCCGCGCCTCCCGCAGCTCCATGAAATACCAGGCGATGAGCAGCGCCTTGATCGCCGCGATGCCCAGGGCCACTGGCGTCCCCCAGGCCCCGAGATCGAGCCCGGCGAGGAGCCAGCTCAGCCCGACGAGGGCGAGGGCCAGCGCCCCCACCACGAGGAGCAGCGCCGTCGGCTGCGGCCGCTCGCTCATCCGTGCCCTCCCATCAGGTAGAACATCGCCCAGAGGAAGACCCAGATCAGGTCGACCAGGTGCCAGTAGAGCGCGCCCATCTCGACGCGGTAGGCGCCGGCGGCGCCCACCCGGCGCCTGGCGACCCACCACGTCATCCCCCCGAGCAGCACGCCGCCCACCGCCACGTGGATCGCGTGGAGCCCCGTCATCGCGAAGTAGAGCGTGAAGAAGATCGGCCAGCCCGGCTCCTGGTGCTCGAGGAAGAAATGTCCCTGCCCGCCGGGCCGGATCCCCTCCTGGAGATGCGCGGCGTATTCGGAGCCCTTGAGGATCAGGAAGGCGATCGCGGCGAGGGTGGTGGCGGCGAGCAGCAGGACGGCGCTGCGGGTCCTGCTCCGCCGCAGCTCGTTCACCGCCAGCGCCACCGCGATGCTGCCGAGGAGCAGGATGCAGGTGTTGAGGGTGCCGATCGCCCTGGCGTTGTGCCCCACGCCCTCGCTGAAGACCTGCGGGTAGTGGGCGCGGTAGCCGAAGTAGAGGACGAAGAGCGCCGCGAAGAGGAGCAGCTCGCTCGCGAGGAAGATCCACATGCCGAAGCGCGCCGCGTGGCGCTGCCTGGCGAAATCGTCGAAGTGCTCCTCGAGCGCGGGCTCGTACATCTCAGGTCCCGATCCGCTCGTGGTAGTCGTAGGGCCGGTGCCGGAACTCGGGTGTCTCCTCGAAGTTGTGGGGCGGTGGCGGCGAGCTGGTGAACCACTCGTAGCTCCGCGAACCCCACGGATTGGGACCTGCCTTCTCGCCGTAGACGAGCGACCACCCCAGGTAGGCGATCGTCACCAGAAACGCCGCCGAGAGGATCCACGAGCCGCCGGTCGAGATCAGGTGCAGCGCCTGGAATTGCTCCGCGTAGTCGTAGTAGCGGCGCGGCATGCCCCCGTTCCCCAGCAGGAATTGCGGAAAGAACGTGGAGAAGAAGCCAAAGAAGGTGAGCACCGCTGCCACCATCGCCCATTTCTCCGGGTAGAGCCTGCCGGTGATCTTCGGCCACCAGTAGTTGAGCGCCGCCAGGTAGGTCGTGAGCGTGCCGCCCACCATGATGAAGTGGAAGTGCGCCACGACGAAGTAGGTGTCGTGCCAGTGCACGTCGAGGCTGGTGGTGGCGACGGCGACGCCGGTCATCCCGCCGAAGACGAAGAGGAAGAGGAAGGTGAAGACGTAGGCGAGCGGCGAGCGGAGCTGGATCTGGCCGCGGTAGAGCGTGCCCGTCCACGTGAAGACCTTGATGGCCGAGAAGATCGCCACGAACATCGAGAGCGCGCCGAAGATCCCCGCGTCGAGGGTCGACATCCCCGCGGTGAACATGTGGTGGCCCCAGGTGAGGAAGCCGGTGAAGGCGATGCCGACGCTCGACGCGGCGATGGCGACGTAGGAGTAGGGATCCTTGCGGGCGAAGGTGCAGATCACCTCGCTCACCACCCCCATCGCGGGAAGGATCATGATGTAGACCGCAGGGTGGGAGTAGAACCAGAAGACGTGCTGGAAGAGGACCACGTCGCCCCCCTTCGCCGGATCGAAGAAGCCCCAGCCGAAGCCGTGATCCATGGTGACGAGCAGCAGCGTCATGCCGAGAACCGGCGTCGCCAGCACCTGGATCACGCTCGTCGCGTAGATCGCCCAGACGAAGAGCGGGATGTCCATCCAGCCCATGTTGCGGGCGCGCAGCGTGTGGGTCGTGGCGATGAAATTGATCCCGGTGATGATCGTCGACCAGCCGAGGATGAAGACACCGATCAGGATCGGGATCACCGGCGTGAAGGTCGTGGACGAGTAGGGAACGTAGAAGGTCCAACCCGTGTCCGCGCCGCTGGCGACGACGCCGCCCAGGGTGATCGCGGCGCCGAGCAGGTAGATGTAGAAGCTCGCCAGATTGAGGCGGGGGAAGGCGACGTCCCGCGCACCCAGCATCACCGGGAGCAGGAAGTTCCCGAAGGTCGCCGGGATCGACGGGATCATGAAGAGCCAGACCATGATCACGCCGTGGAGCGTGAAGACGCGGTTGTAGGCCGGCGCGCCCATGATCGTGGGCCCGGGGGTGAGGTGCTCGAGCCGCAGCAGGATGGCGAAGGCGCCGCCGAGGAGCAGCATCGCCGCAGTCGCCACCAGGAACATCAGACCGATCCGCTTGTGGTCGGTGGTGCCCAGCCAGGAGCCGACGGTGGTGCGGTGGTCGAGGTAGCTCTTCATGGCGCCTCCGCGTCCGGGCCGGGCGCTTGCCTGGGGGGAAGCTGTGGGTAGTCGATGCGCTGCGGGACTGCCAGCGGCTGGCGCAGCGATTTGATCAGCTCGAGGAGCGCGCCGACCTCCGCGGGCTGGAGCTGCCCCTGGTAGGTCGGCATGATCGGCTGGTAGCCGGCGACGACCTCCGCCATCGGCTCCATCATCGACCGGGTGAGGTAGGCCTCGTCGACGAAGACGCTCCCGTCGCGCAGCTGCTCGTACCTCCCGTAGAGCCCGCGGAACGAGGGGCCGAGATGCGGCTGGCCGTCGAGGCTGTGGCAGGAGAGGCAGCCCCTGCGCGCGGCGACCTCCAGCCCCTGCTCCGCCAGCGACTGCACTTCCCCTGTCTCCGCGACCCCGCGCGGCGCTTCGCGCACCGCCACCAGGCTCGACTTGCCCCGGTCCCCGGCCTCGCCGCGGAGCAGCCCCGCCACGAGGTTGGGCGGCTCCTCGCCGGCGAGCCATTCCTCCCAGCCCTCGTCCGCCAGGGCCACCACGTCGGCCCACATCCGCGAGTGGCTCGTGCCGCAATATTCGGCGCAGAAGACCCGGTAGACGCCGGGGGCGGTGGTCTGGAACCAGAGGGTGGTGGTTCGGCCGGGCAACACGTCCTGTTTCAGCCGGAACGCCGGGACGTAGAAGCTGTGGATCACGTCGCGGGAGGTCATGATCAGCCGCATCGGCTTTCCCGCCGGCACCACGAGCACGGCGTTGCTCCGCTTCCCGTCGGGATAGGCGAACGACCACATCCACTTCCTGGCGGTGACGTAGACGTCGATCGTGTCGGCCGGCGCGACGCGCAGCCGCATGTATTGCTGGAAGCCGACCACCCAGAAGAGCAGGAAGAGCGAGAGCAGGCCGAGGACGACCCCGACCTCGATCACGGTGGGTGCGGTGACCCGCGGCGTGAGCGCCGCCTCGTCCCTGCGGCGGTAGCGGAAGGTGAACCAGAGCGCGACCGCGAAGACGGCGGTGGCGCCGATCATCGTCGTGGCGATCACGACGAAATGCAGACGGTCCACCTCGTCGGCGACGGTCGAACCCTGCTCCGGCAGGAAGAGGAGGATGCGCAGGAACTCGTTCATCGCCCTTCGGCCTCCTCGACCAGGAGCCGCATCGCCTCCTCGATGGGCATGTCCACGATTCCCGCCTCGCGGTCCGCCCAGCGCCAGCGCGAGAGCCCCTCCTCCTGGAGGCGGAGCCGCTCCCATCCCGACCCGCTCGTGCCGAAGAGCCGCTCGCCCACCGCGGAGCGCCGCGCAGGCGCTGCGGGCAGATCGCGCTCGGCGCGGAATTCGCGCAGCGAGCCGCTGTAGAGGATCCACGCCCAGAACACGAGCAGCGCGCCGAAGACGACGACGAACGCGAGCGCGCCGTAGGCCACCCTGGCCGGGACGTGATCCTCCGCGAGGCGCACCGCTGGGCGACGGGGCTCGCTCATGACCCGCGGTACCGGAGCGCCTGCTCGAAGTGGACGTCGCCCGTGGCGAGCAGGGGACGGTTCCTCCAGCGCAGGGCGACGAAGAGCGAGGTGGCGCCGCAGGTGGCGAGCAGCGCCGCGAGATCGAGCCAGTGGGGCATGGGGCCGTGGGGCGAGAGCGCCGGCATCACCAGCCAGTAGAGGTCGAGCCAATGCGCCGCGAGGAGCCACGCCGCCGCCGCTGCCAGGGGAAGGGGGCGGCGCTTCGTCCGCCGGGGCAGGAGGAAGAAGAAGGGCACGACGAAGTGGGCCGCCACGAGCAGCAGGGTGACGGTCCGCCAGCCCCCCTCGGTGCGGTGGAGCCAGAACTCGACCTCCCGCGGCATGTCGGTGATCCACTGGAGGAGGAATTGGACGAAGGCGATGTAGGCCCAGAAGACAACAGCGGCGAAGAGGAGTTTGCCGAGGGCGTGCCGGTGGGCGGTGGAGATCACCTCGTCGAGGGGGCGCCGCCCGGCGACGATCGCCGCGGCGCAGAGCAGGGCCAGCGCCGCCACGAAGCCGCCGACGAGGAAGTAGATGCCGAAGACGGTGGAGAGCCAGCTCGGCTGCAGCGACATCGCCCAGTCGAAGGAGGCGAAGGTCACCGAGAGCGCCATGAACGGGAGCATGCCCGAGGAGAAGCGCTGCATCCGGATCTGGAGCGCTGCGCTGCCGGTGCGGTCCTGCGCCAGCGACCAGCGCCCGAGGAGCCACGCGGCGATCGACCAGCTGCCGAGGAAGAAGATCGCCCGGGCCACGAAGAGCGGCTCGTCGAGCCAGGGGCGCTTGTGGACGATCAGCTCCCGCTCCTCGGCGCCGAGGCCGTCGAGCGGCGCTGCCCAGCGATAGAGCTCCCCAACGCCGAGGAAGATCGGCGCCGCCAGGAGGAGAAGGACGGGAAGCGCGGAGGCCGCCACCTCGGCGAGGCGGCGGACGACGGCGAACCACCGGGCCCGGGCTGCGTGGGTCACCATGAGGAGGACGAGGCTTCCCGTGGCGGTGGTCACGACGAAGAGCCAGGCGACGAGCCAGGAGAAGAGGGCGCGGCGCGGTTCGAGGGCGAGGCCGATCGCCAGCAGGAGCACGCCGATCGCGAGCGCTGCAGCAGATCCCGGGATCCAGCGCTTGCTCACGGCGGCAGCTCCTCGATCGCCTTGCGGCGGAGATCGGATGGCAGATCGGCGAGGCGCACGGATCGGCTGCGCTGGAGCGCCTGCATGTAGGCGACGACGGCCCAGCGCTCCTCGATGTCGAGCTGGTAGGCGTAGCGCGGCATCATGCCATAACCCTCGCTCACCACCCGGTAGAGGTGTCCCGGTGGCTTGGCGCGGATCGTCGGCGAGTGGAAAGAGACCGGCTTCACCAGGGGCATGTTGTCGGCGACCACCGTCTCGCCGCTGCCGTCGGCGCCGTGGCAGGGCGCGCAGAAGACGCCGTACTGCTTCCTGCCCCGCTCGAGGAGATCGGCGGTGAGCTGCAGCGGGATCGTCTCCACCGGCTCGCCGTCCACCAGGCCGAGGGTGCGCGCCGGCGGGCCGAGGACCCGCTCCCTGGGGACCGTCCCCGCCGGCGGCGCCTGCATCGTCCTGCCGTCGGCGAAGAAGGGGCTCCGCTCGAAGGGATCGTAGCGGGGCTGCTCGATCATCCGGTTGAGGTCCCAATCCGGCGGCACGAGGTTGTCCCGGTCGTCACATCCGGCGACGAGCAGAGCGACGAGGGCGTGGCGGCGAATGCTCACCGCTTGCCCTCCTGCATCTCGACGATCCGCAGCGCCCGTGCGCGCCGAAGCGCCTCCCGGAGCCCCGGTGCATCGACCTCCGCCGCATCGACGTGCAGGAAGAAGCGATCGACGCTGGCGCGCTCGAAGCCCTCCACCTCGAAGACCGGATGCCAGAGCCGGGGGAGGCCGGCGAAGGCGAGGAAGGAGACCACCGCCCCCAGCGCTGCGCCGAGGACGCCGCTCTCGAAGGTGATCGGGACGAAGGCAGGCGCCGAGTGGAGCGGCCTGCCGCCTACGTTGAGCGGCCAGGCGACGCCGTTCATCCACCATTGGGCGAGGTAGGCCAGCGACGCGCCGACGAGACCGCCGACGAGACAGAGCCAGGGGATCCGGGAGCGCGGCAGCGCGAGCGCCTCCTGCACGTCGCGGATCGGATAGGGGGTGAAGGTCTCCAGGCGCCGGAGGCCGAGCGCCCTGCAGGCGCGAACCGCATCGAGGAGCGCGTCGGCAGCCCCGAATTCGACGAGCAGATCAGGCCCCATCGCCCGACTCCCTTGCAGCCTCGGCGTCGAGCTCGTGGCGCAGCTCCTTCAGCTCCGAGATCGGGACGAAGGGCACGAAGCGGAGGAAGAGGAGGAAGAGGAACGAGAAGAAGGAGAGCGTGCCCACGAAGATCGCGCCGTCGACGTAGGTCGGCAGGTAGAGGCCCCAGCTCGACGGGAGGTAATCCCGATGGAGCGAGGTGATGATGAGCCCGAGGCGCTCCAGCCACATCGCCACGTTGATGGCGATCGAGAGGGCGAAGAGGATCCAGGGGCTGCGCCGGATGCGCCGAAACCAGAGCAGGTTCGGGACCACGAGGTTGACCGCGTAGACGGTCCAGATCATCCATGCGTAGGGCCCGGTGAGCCGGTCCCGCAGGACCACGTAGATCTCGGCTTCGCTGCCGCCGTACCAGGCGAGGAAGCTCTCGACGATGTACGAGTAGATCAGGATCGATCCGGTGACGAGGGTCATCTTCGCCACCGCGTCGAGGTGGCGCGCGGTGACGACGTCCTCCAGCCGGAAGAGCCTGCGGATCGGGACCATCAGCGTGATCACCATCGCGAAGCCCGAGTAGATCGCGCCCGCCACGAAATAGGGCGGGAAGATCGTCGAGTGCCAGCCGGGCAGGTTCGAGGTGGCGAAGTCGAAGCTGACGATCGTGTGCACCGAGATCACCAGCGGCGTCGCCAGCCCCGCGAGCAGGCCGTAGGCGACCCGGTAGTGGCTCCAATGGCGCGAGGAGCCGCGCCAGCCCCCTGCGAAGATCCCGTAGATCCGCCGCTTCCACAGGGTCGGCGCGGTGTCCCGGGCTGCGGCGAGATCGGGGACGAGGCCGAGGTACCAGAAGAGGAAGGAGACCGTACCGTAGGCGGTGATCGCCGCTGCATCCCAGGGGAGCGCGCTGCGGAACTGCGGCCAGAGCTCCAGCGTCGAGGGATAGGGGAAGAGCCAATAGGCGAACCAGGGCCTGCCCAGATGCAGTACGGGAAAGAGCGCCGCGTTGATCACCGCGAAGAGCGTCATCGCCTCGGCGAAGCGGTTGATCGAGGTGCGCCAGGGCTGCTCGAGGAGCAGCAGGATCGCCGAGATGAAGGTGCCGGCGTGGCCGATGCCGATCCACCAGACGAAGTTGGTGATCGCGTACGCCCACGCCACGGGCACGTCGTTGCCCCAGACGCCGATGCCCGCCGCCGCGGTATAGAGCATCGCCGTCGCCATCGAGGCGGTGCCGAAAGCGGTGAGCGCGAAGAGCACTTTCCAGGTCGGGCCGCCCACCCAGATCGGCCGCAGCAGCCTGCGGGTCATCGGGCCGTCCGGCGCGCTGGTGCGCAGCACCGGCGGCTCGTCGATCGCCCTGGCGTAGGCCGCCGCCGCCGCGCGCCGATCCATCAGGCCGGGACCTCTTCGTTCACGTTGCGGAGGTGGGCCAGGTAGCGGGTCCGCGGGGCGGTCCCGAGCTCGTGCTGGAGCACGCCGTAGCAGCGGGGATCCGCGTGCAGGCGGGAGACCTCGCTCGCCGGATCGGAGACGAGGCCGAAGACGATGGCGCCGGTGGGACACGCCGCCTGGCAGGCGGTCCGCACCTCCCCCTCGCGGACCTGCCGCCCCTCGATCCGTGCCTCGATCTGCGTCGTGCGGATCCGCTGCACGCAATAGGTGCACTTCTCCATCACGCCCCGCGCCCGCACGGTGACCTCGGGGTTCTTCTGCATCTTCTGCGTCTCGCCAGGCGGGTCGTTGTACTCGAAGTAGTTGAACCGCCGGACCTTGTAGGGGCAGTTGTTCGAGCAGAACCGCGTGCCGACGCAGCGGTTGTAGATCATCTCGTTGAGGCCGTCGGGGCTGTGGACCGTGGCGTTGACCGGGCAGACGTACTCGCACGGCGCCTTCTCGCAATGCTGGCAGAGCATCGGCTGCGGCAGCAGCTGCACCGTCTCCTCGTCGGTGCCGAGGAAATAGCGATCGATGCGCAGCCAGTGCATCTCGCGCCCCCTGGCCACGCCGACCTTCCCCACCGTCGGGACGTTGTTCTCGGCCTGGCAGGCGATCACGCAGGTGGCGCAGCCGGTGCACGTGCCGAGGTCGATGCTCATGCCCCACTGCTGCCCCGCGGCTGGCCACGGGTCGCCGTAGATCGAGGGGCGCGGCGCATCGTGCGGCTCCACGAAGTCGGGCTTCTTCCGGAAGGCCTCGAGGGTGCCGTGCAGGAGGATGGGCCTGCCGTGCATCTCGATGTGCGGCTGGCCCGAGGCGAGCTCGGCCCGCGCCCACTCCTGCTCGCCGGTGTCGGTCGTCCGGCGCGCGCGTTCCAGCGACGCCCCCTCGCGGCGCCAGGGCGACTGCCTGGAGCGGATCGCGAAGAAGTCGGCGCCCACCGGTTCGCCATCCCGCGTCTGCCAGCCACCCCACCCCAGCGCCACCGCGATGGTCTCCGCGGCGACACCGCGATGGGGAAAGACCGGCGTCGTCACCTGCTGTTCGCCCACGCGCAGCTCGACCACGTCGCCGGCCCCGAGGCCGAGGCGCTCGGCGGTGGCGGGTGCGAGCAGCGCGGCGTTGTCCCAGCTGATCCGCGTGATCGGATCGGGGAGCTCGAGCAGCCATTCGTTGTGGGCGAAGCGGCCGTCGCGCAGCTTCGGGTCGGGACGGAGGCTGACCTCGAGCCCAGGCGCTGCAGGCTGCGCCGCCAGGGCAGCCAGCGCATCGACCGCTGCAGCGACAGCCCCTTCGCGCGGCGTCGTCTCCACCCGCTCGAAGGCGGTGCCTGGCAGGAAGCCGCGCTGCAGCGCCTGCTCGAAGGCGATCCCCTCCCGCTCCCGGTAGAGCGCGCGGAGGAGTCGGTGCGGGCCGGGATCCGCTGCGCCGCCGAAGACCGCGAGCACCTCCAGGGCGCCGTGCCCGTCGAAGAGCGGCCGGATCAGCGGCTGGCGGAAGGAGAGCGTGCCGTCGTACGCGCGGGCATCGCCCCATTGCTCCAGCCAATGGAGGCCGGGGATGAACCAGCCGGCCTCCTTCGCCGTGGCCGTCTCGTGGAGCGATACGCAGACCGACTGCGGCACGGTGCGGAGCCGCTCCACGAAGCGATCCTCCGCGAAGCAATCGTAGGCGGGATCGACGTCGAGGAGCACCAGGGTGCCCACCTCCTCCGCGTCGATCGCCCGCAGCAGCGGCCCCAGACCGTGGGACGCCTCCCCCGCCTCGTAGAGCGCAGGTGGTGTGTAGTCGATCGTGGCGCCGACGTTGCCGAGGAGGTCGTTGAGCGCGTGGATGAGGACGTGCACCGCTGCAGGCTGGGCCGCCCCGGCGATCACCAGGCTCTCGCCCCGGTGGGCCAGCAGATCCCGCGCCACCGCCTCGGCCCAGGCCCGGTGGGGCAGCGCTGCAGGCAGGGCTCCGACGATGCGGCGCAGCGCCTCCGGTGCAGCAGGCGCGCCCTCCACCACCGCTGCCGCCACCGCAGCCAGCACCAGCGGCACCTCGGAGGGCCGCGCCCGCAGGCGATGATCGGCCACGGCTCCGGTGATGCTCACCGCGGGCTCCACCACGTAGAGCCGGTTCATCTCCGCTTCGGCCGAGCGAACCCGGCGCCGCGCGGCGAAGTCGTGGGCCCAGCGTACGCCGAAGGGGCCGTCACCGAGGAAATCGCCGTCGACGGAGAGGACCCGGGCCGCCCGGTCGAAGCGCGGCTGCGGGGCGAGCACCCGCCCGAAGGTGCGGCGCGACGCCTCGTCGGCTGCAACTGCGTGGAGCGGCGCGTGGAAGTGGAAGCGTGCCTCGGGGAAGCGCCGCCGCACCGCCTCGATCAGCGAGATGGTGAGGGGCGAGGAGGTGGGCTCGAGCACGAAGTGCAACCCCGCCCCAGTGACACCGGCACCAGGCGGCAGCGGCCCGAAGAGCCGGACGAACTCCGCCCAGCCCGCAGGGCCGCCGCGGTTCCGCGGGTAGCGCGCCCGCGCCGGGTCGTAGAGCTCGAGGATCGAGGCCTGGTGCTGCAGGCCGGTGGCGCCGAGGCTCGCCGGGTGCTCCGGGTTCCCCTCGATCTTGGTCGGCCTGCCCACGTGGCTCTCCACCAGCAGGCCGGTGGCGTAGCCGTCGATGGTCATCGAGCTCGCGTAGAAGAGCGGCTTGCCCGGCACCACCTCCGCCGGCTGCACCGTATAGGGCAGGATCCGCTCCCGTGGCGGCTGGCAGGCTGCGAGCGCGCCGAGCCCCAGGAGGTGCAGGACGCCGCGGCGGCTCCATCTCTCGTCGCCGAGGAGCGGGAGCTGGTGGCCTTCGCTCATCGGTGGCACCCCGTGCAATGGGTCGGCGGCGCGACCTGGAGCCGCTCGGCCAGGAGCCGCCCCTGCGCCTCCTGATCGGGAGGCGGTCGCCAGGCGATGTCGGTGACCCGCTCCGGCGGGCGCAGGTGCTTCTCGGGGCGACGGTGGCAGTCGAGGCACCAGCCCATCGACATCGACTCCACCGCGTAGACCACCGGCATCGTCTCCACCTGCCCGTGGCAGGAGGAGCACCCGACGCCTTTGCGCACGTGGACCGCGTGGTGGAAGAAGACGAAGTCCGGCAGGTCGTGAACGCGCTTCCAGGGGATCGGCCTGCCCGTGAACATGCTGCGCCGTACCGGCTCGAGGAGCGGGCTCTCGTTCCAGATCTGCGCGTGGCAGTTCATGCAGAGCTCGGTGGGCGGCACCGAGGCCGTCGCCGCCTCGCCTGCGGTGTAGTGGCAGTAGAGGCAGTCGATCCCGTCGTCGATCACGTGGTGGCGGTGATCGAATTGCACCGGCTGCTCGACGGGCGCCAGGCGGTCGGTCGAATAGGGCGTGCGGACCCAGGTCATCAGCGCGATCGGCACGCCGAGGAGCCCGACGGCCCCGAGGATCAACACCGCCGGAAGGGCGGAGTTGCTCCAGCGGGGAAAGAGGGCACGCATCGGCGCGGCGGCTCCCGAAGAGGTGCAGTCGTGGTCGAAGGAGCGACCATAGGCACCGCTACCGCTGGATCGAATGACCCCGGTGGGTCTGGCTGCCGGCTGGCTGGTGGGTCGGGGGCAGGGGCGCGCGCCGGGAGCGCTGCACACACGACCGCCCCGCGGCTCGACGGGCGAGCCGCCGTTCGTTGGTAGATCCGCGTCGGGGCGCTGCGGGGCAGCGCCTTGCGGCGGAGACTACTTGGTGCGGTAGGTGATGATCCCGTGGGTGGGATCGTACGGCGAGACGCCGACCTTCACGCGGTCGCCGAGCACGATGCGGATGAAGTGCTGGCGCATCTTGCCGCCCACGCGCGCCTGGATGTCGGGGCCCTGGTCGAGCTTGACCGTGAAGAGGCCGCCGGGGTGCACGTCGGTGATCGTGCCTTCGAGTTCGATGAGATCTTCGCGAGCCAGAGGGTCCTCCTTCAGGACGTGCGGTGCAGTACCCGCAAGTTCGCCGGGAAAATGCACGCATCGGCCCCAGACTGCAAGCAATGACCCGGCCGGTCGGCCCCCTGTCCCGCCCTACCGCTCGTAGCAGACCAGCGGGAAGCGGCGGGCCCTGCGCTGGTTGAGCGTCTTCCAGGGATCGAGCGCGGCGGCGACCATCTCGGTGGCCACCGTCGGCGACTTCCCCGCGGCGAGGAGCTGGAGGAGGAGCGGCTCCGCCACGAAGGCGATGTCGTCGAGGACGTCGGTGCTGTAGGCGATGATCGCCCTGGCCTGGAGCGACTCGCGCAGGCGCTGCGCCATCTTCTCCGTCCGCCCCACCTGGCAGGAGGAGAAGAGGACCACCTTGTCGTGGTTGGCCGGGTTGATCTCCAGCTTCTTCCTGCCGTCGAGGAGCTCGCCGTTGGAGAGGCGGAAGCCGCGGCTCTCGTGGCCGTGGCCGGAGAAGATGAGCACGTCGCCGGGGATGGCGCGGCCGAGGAAGTAGCGCAGATCCTCGAGGGAGTGGACGCGCTCGGAGCCCTGGCTCCATCCCGCGCAGTCGCAATACTCCTGCCAGAAGCGTCCCGCCTGCCGCTGCGAGGCGAGCGAGCGATCGAGGCGCGTGTCGAAGACGAAGAGACCGAAGCGGATCGGGCGCACCGCGGTGAGCGCGATGTTCGCGCCCTTGGAGCGGGCGTTGGTGTAGCGGCGGCCGTGGGAGTCGACGAGGCGGATGGTCCTCCCCCGCTGGTAGGTCACCACGCCGGTGACCCCCTCGACCTGCTCCTCGGTCTCCACCTGGAAACGAACCCTCGTCCCCTTCTTCGGCACCGCCGACATGCGCCCTCCTCAGGTCCCCGGATTCCGGACCGAAGGCGGATTCTACCGGCGGCACCGACATTGGCCGCCGGCCAGGAGGGGGGTCGTGTGCTGCGGTGGACCGAGGGGCCGAGGAAGCCAATGATTTCGGAGGTCTGGAGCGTCGGGGGGCCGACGCCCCAGGCAGGTCAGGTCTCCGGCGCCCCCGGGGCGAGGACGATCTTCGCCCCGAAGAGGTCGTCGACCTTTCCGAGGAAGGCCCGGAAGGCGGGGTAATCCGCCGGCTCCACCCGCGGACTGGTGAGGGCGATCGATCCCTTCGCCACCAGCTTCGCCCCGTCCCGCTCGAAGGTGAGCGCGGCGGTGCCGAAGGGCGACTCGATCCGCTTCGCCTCGGGCAGCCGCTCCACCTCGTAGCCCGCCGGCAGCGTGTAGCGGTAGTCGAAGTGATTCTCGAAGGCGTGCTTGAGCACGAGCGGCAGGCGCCGCGAGGAGATCGGCGCGTAGCCCTCCACCCAGGAAGCGTTGGCGCCGAAGGGGCGCAAGCCGAGGCGGCCGCCGCCGAGCCGCTCGGCGTAGCCGGGCACCTGCAGGCCGAAGTCGAGGCGGACGTCCTCCTCGAGTTCGGTGAGGTCGTTCATCTCGAGCCGGGTCACCGAGACGCCGGGGAAGGTCCGGGCCCAGGCCTGCTCGAAGGAGGACTTCCGTCCGTTGGGCGAGGCGTAGGCCCGGCGGTATCCCGGTGCGGGCAGGCCGCCGATGGTGCTCTTGCCGTCGATGGTCGCGGCGCCGTCGGCGGCGAGGACGATCTCGTGGCGCGAGTCGTTGATCGAAAGCGACGCGGGGGCCTCGGGGATCTGGCGGAAGACGCTCCCGCCCTTCGGCTCCACCACCAGCACCTCGGCGCCGCGGTCGGAATCGGGAAGCTCGCGGGAGCCCGACCACTCGGCGGTGCCGTCGAGCCAGAGGTCGAGGCCGGGCACGTAGAGGATGGCATGGTTGAAGACCGCGAGGCTCGCGGGGACCTCGCCGATCTCGCCGAGGTGGCGCATGCGCAGGAGCACCATCTTCGAGTCGATGCCGATCGACGCGAGCAGCGCGTAGGTGAGCGAGGCCTTGTCCTTGCAGTCGCCGAAGCGGCGCCGCAGCACCTGCTCCACCTTGTAGGGCTTGAAGGAGTGGATGCCGAACTCGAGACCGACGTAGCGGGTGTTCTTCACCACGTAGTTGTAGACGGCGCGTACCCGGGCCTCGGTGTCGTCTGCGGGGATGCCGGCGACGATCTCCCGGGCCACCTGCTCGACGGCGGGGGTCGGCTGGATCTGATCCTGGATCAGCCCCCACCAGAAGCGGCCCACGCTCTCCCAGTCGCGGTAGGTGGAGACGTGGAGGTAGCTCGCCACCTCCGACCAGCCGGGCATGCCCGCCTCGGGGACGAGCTTCGAGACGTTGCCTGCGGTCCAGCGGTGGAGCGTGGCGCCGCCCTCCACCGTCGTCTCCTCGTGCTGCGCGCCGGGCAGCCGGTTGGCGAAGATCTGCCGCCCCGCCGGCATCTGGAGCACGTACTCCCAATGCTCGGTGGGCACGGTGTCCTGCACGTAGTCCACGTCGCCGAAGTAGTCGCCGAGGAGGTTGTCCCGGGCCACGTCGTCGGTGCGGTAGACCAGCTCCACCGTGTCGCCGGGGGCCAGCGAGGGGAAGCTCACCACGCGGGTGCGGGTGTCGAAGAACATCCCCGACCAGGCCTCGTTCATCGAGCGCTCGCCCTCGTTGTGGGCGTCGACGATGGTGCCGTCCGCCTTGAGGATCCGGGCGCGCTCCACCTGGATCTCCTCGCGGTCGGGGGCGTAGCGGATCGGGAAGGAGCGGTAGCGCTCCACGCCGCGCTGGTTCTGGACCCGCACGATGGTTTGCAGGGTGCGCGAGGCCTGTCCCGACGGGAGGACGCGCGTGGCGGCGAGGTCGACGAGCTTCACCGCATCCTCCCCCTCGTGGGCGCCGGCCTTTGCCGCCGCCTCGCGCAGGTCGTGGAGGAAGGGCGCGGCGAAGGAGGTGGCGCCGGGGCGCAGCGCCTGCACCAGCTCCTTGAGCCGGGCGTTCTGCGGATGGACCTCGAGGGAGCGCTGGAAGAAGGCGAGGGCCCCCTCGTGGTCCCCGTCGCGGAGCACACTCTTGCCGGCGCGTTCGAAGACCTCTCCCTCGTAGGGAGCCAGCGCCGCCGCCTTCTCGTAGAGCACCCGCGCCTCCTTCGCCCTGCCATTGGCGGCGAGGAGGTCGGCCCTGCGGAGGAGGAGGCTCACGTCCACCTCGCCGAGGCGGAAGGCGTTGACGAGAACGCGGTCGGCCTCCTCGATCCGGCCTCGATCGACGAGGATCGAGGCGAGCGCCGCGGCGGCGTCGCGGGAGGCAGGGCGCAGCCCGAGGATCACCCGGTAGAGGTCGACCGCCTCGTCCACCCGCTGGTCGCGGCGCTTGTGGCGGGCGAGGGCCTCGAGGAGGCGCGGCTCGTCACGGCGATCCCGGGTGAGCTGCTCCACCAGCGCGAGGGAGCGGGCCTGGAAGCCCTGGGCGTCGAGCGCGTCGGCGAGGACGAGCTGCGCCGGCCAGTCCGCAGGGGCGCCTGCTGCCTGCCTGCCGAGGATCTGGAGGGCGCGGGTGGCGTCGCCGCGGCCGAGCCAGAAGCGGGCCAGCGCCGCGTGGGCGCGGGCTTCACCGGGCGGCTCCACCGCGGCGGCCTGCTCGAGGAAGGTGCGGCGCTCGTTGCCGTCGTCCGCGGTGCGGGCCGCGAGCATCTGCGCGTCGACGCTACGGGGCAGCGCCTTCGCCGCCTTCGCCGCTGCCGCCTCGTGGAGCTTCGCGCTCTCGTCGAAGGGATGGCGCTCGGCGAGCACGCGGGCCCAGGCGTAGAGCGCGTTCCCCTGCTTCTCGAGCACGTCGACGATGGGCCTGGCGCCGCGGATCACCTTGCCGGCGGCGATGGGCGCGGGCTGCGCGAATTTGCCTGCCGTCGGCGCGGTGATGCGCAGGCCGCGCACCGGCCTGCCGTCGGCGCCCACCACGCGGGCATGGAGCTCGAAGGGGCCCGAGGTGCCTGCGGCGACCTTGAGGAGGAGGACGTTGCGCCCGCGGTTCAACGGGAGCCGCACCGAGCGCTGATCGAAGGCGGCCGGGTGGTAGTCGGGGTCGGCGAGGATCGGCTTGCCGTTGATCCAGGCCTTGGTGGCGCCCGGCGTCCCCAGGTAGAGCTGCGCGTTGGTCGCAGACGGCGCGTCGAGGGTGACGAGCGCGTAGGCGATCACCTCGCTCGCCGGGCGGATCGCCTGGTGGAGGACGAGGGTGCCGGTGCGGCCGATCCCCTCGGCGACGCGCCACTGCACCTCGCCGCGCAGGCCGGGGTGCTTCTTCGCGAGATCGAGGTCGACCTCGGGTCCGAAGGCGATGTCGTAGCCGCTCTTGTTCTCGTCGTCGAAGGGCCCGATCAGCGCCACCTCGCGGATCGAGCCGATGGCGTCGAGGCTCTCGTCCATGCGGGGCAGCCTGCCCCGCTGCCGCTCCACGTCGGCGAGCAGCCGCCAGGCCAGCGCCCGGACCTCGGGACCGTTCCTGCCGCTCCGGGCCACCTGGCGGAGGGTATCCGCCGCCCGCTCGAGGGAGCCGCCGACGCGGACGAGCTCCTCGTACTCGTAGAGGTCGGCTGCGAGGGCGGGTGAGCCGAAGCTCGAGAGGATCCGCGAACGGACCGACTGGAGCCGCGCGTCGAAGCCGACGGGCGCAGCGGGGACCGGGTCGGTCTCCGCGGCGGTGGCGATCGAGGGAGCTGCCAGGGCCACCGCGAGCAGCACGGGGAGCAGGCGGAGGAGCGGCGGGCGGAAGGTGCAGGAGGGGCTTCGCATCGAGACAGAGAACGTTCGGTGACCGGGAGGATTCCCGGCCCGTTGGTGGACGAGCGCCGTGTTCTTCGCAGCGGACGGCGTACCGGCCGAGTCTGCGGCGAATCGGCTGCAGGGGCGAGGGACAATCGCCGGTGGAGCGCCCCCCTTCCCGGGCTAGAAACCCGCCCGGGCCACGGCGATCACGTGCACCGCGTGTGCGCCTGCGTCGCGGAGGGCGCTGGCAGCAGCGCCGGCGGTGGCGCCGGTGGTGACCACGTCGTCCACGAGGAGGACCTGTCGCCCCTCCGCCCGCGGCGCAGCACGGAAGGCACCTTCGAGATTGCGAAGGCGCGCGGGCCTGTCGAGGCCCACCTGCTGTGTGGTGGGGCGCAGGCGCTCGAGCAGGCGCTCGTCGTGGCGGAGGCCGAGGCAGCCGGCGAGGGCCCTGGCGAGGAGGGCCGCCTGGTCGTAGCCGCGCTCCCTGCGCCGCAGCGGGTGGAGCGGGATTGGCGCGATCACGTCGGCGGCGAGCGCGCAGCTTCGGGCGGCGGTGGCGAGGAGCGGGGCGAGGAGCCGGGCGATCTCCCGCCTGCCGCGGTATTTGAGGCGATGCACCGCCTCCGACGCGGCGCCGCCGTGGACGAAGGGCGCGCGGATCGAATCGTAGGCTGCCGCCTCGCAAGCCGCGCAGGGCGCCGGGCGCTCGTCGGCGCCGGGCGCGAGCCCGCGGAGCGCCGGTGGAAGCGCAATCGGTCCGCCGCAACGCGGGCACCGCCACTGCGGCGGCACCTCGAGGCGGCAGCTGCAGTCGCCGCAGAAGGGGCCGGCGGCAGGCCGCGCCCCACAGGCGCAGCAGCTACGGGGAAAGAGGAGCTCGAAGAGGCCTGCGAACATCCGCCCAGCCGAGCAGCGGCAGCGGCCCGCCGGCATCGGCCAGGTGGCGGATGGACGGCGTCACCACCAGGGGCCCCAGAGCTCCCAATCCATCGCCGCCGCCTGCTCCGCCTGCACCGCCTCGCGCCGCTCCTCGGCGAGCTCCTCCTGCGCCGCGAGCTGCTGGTAGTTGCGGTAGTCCGCCTCGTCGCCGACGTACATGCAGTTGCAGCCCTCCGCGTCGGCGTAGACGTAGAAGGGGATGTGGTCCTGCATGTGCTCGACGAGGCGCCGCTGCTCCAGCTGCCGCAGGTGCGCTTCCTTCTCGGGTGTATCGGCCTGCCGCATCTCGAAGCCCGCTGCGGTGAGGATCGTCTCCGTCCGCTCGTTCTTCTGCGCGCTCGCACAGCCCGTCGCCAGGGCCGCCGCCAGGATTCCGCACCAGAGATGCCGCTCCATTCGTTCCCCCTTCCGGCGCGAAGGGCGCCGCCAGCGGGCCAAAGGTTCGTGCGGGCGCTCGCCGGGCAAGCGGCGCCCCGCCGCACGGTCCGCCTCCGGTGGAGCCCCCCGGGGACCGCGAGTTGCCCGCGCCGCGGCCGCGGCTTATGGAGCGGTGATGAGCGACATCGGCCCTCTCTGGAGCAGCTTCCACGACGGACTCCTCCGCTTCTTCCTGGCGCGGACCCGCGATGCGGCGCTCGCCGAGGATCTCGTGCAGGACGTCTTCCTCCGCGTGCACCAGCGCCTCGGGCAGGTGGAGGACGAGGAGCGGATCGCCGGCTGGATCCACCGCATCGCCCGCAACGTCTGGGTCGACCACCTCCGCCGCGGAAAGGGCGCTGCCGCGTCCCTCGACGAAACACATGCGACGACGATTCCGGCGGCGGAGCGCGATCCCCTCCGCGACGATCTGGTCAGCTGCCTCGGCCCGATGATCGAACGGCTCGAGGAGGGCTACCGGGAGGCGGTGCGCCTCTCGGAGATCGAGGGTCTTTCGCAGCGGGAGGTGGGCGAGCGCCTCGGCCTCGGGCTCTCCGGCGCGAAATCCCGGGTGCAGCGGGGGCGGCAGCAGCTGCGGCGGATGTTCGAGCGGTGTTGCCACCTCGAGTTCGACCACCGGGGCCAGCTCACCGCCATGGAGCGCACCGAGGGCAGCTGCGGCTTCTGCAGCACCACCTGCTGATCACCTGCGTCCTTTTCCAGACCCCTCCGTCATCCCGGATGCGAGGCCATCCGAGGGCCCGCCGGAGGAACGGTCATGGAGACGAAGCAGCACCTTCCCGTAGCGATCATCGGCGCTGGGCCCGTGGGCCTCGCCGCAGCAGCCCACCTGCTCGAGCGCGGGCTCGAGCCCATCCTCTTCGAGGCAGGGGACCGGGCGGGCGCCGGCATCGCCAGGTGGCGCCACGTGCGCATGTTCTCGCCCTGGCGCTACGACGTGGACCGCGCGGCGGCGCGGCTCCTCGAGCGGCACGGTTGGCAGGCGCCGGCGGCGGACGATCTGCCCACCGGCGGCGAGCTCCTCGATCGCTACCTCACGCCGCTGGCGGCCCTCCCGGCGATCGCCGGGCGGCTCCACACCAGGAGCCGGGTGGTGGCCGTCGGCAGGCACCGCCTCGACAAGATGAAGGACGCGGGCAGGAGCGAGGCGCCCTTCTCGCTCCAGGTCCGCGGCCCGGATGGCGCGACGCGGCGGGTGCTCGCCAGCGCGGTGATCGACACCTCCGGTGTCCGGGCCTCGCCGCTCGGCGCCGACGGGCTCGAGGCGATCGGCGAGGCAGAGGCGCAGGATCGGATATTCGCGGGGATCCCCGACGTCCGGGGCGGTGATCGCACCCGCTACGCCGGCCGCCGCACCGCCGTGGTGGGCGCCGGCCATTCGGCGCTGAACGCGCTGCTCGATCTGGTCGCCCTCGCCGACACGGTGCCTGCGACCACGGCGGTGTGGATCCTGCGCCGCGGCGATCCCGCCACTGCCTACGGTGGCGGTGCAGCAGACGCCCTGCCCGCCCGCGGCGCGTTGGGCGCGAGGCTCCGTGCTGCGGTGGAGGCGGGCGTCGTGGAGGTGGAGGCGGGCTTCCGGCTCGAGGCGATCGAGCGCGAGGGTGGCGCGCTCCGCCTCCGCGGGAGCCGCAACGGAGCGGCGGTCGAGCTCGCTCCCGTCGACGAGGTGATCGGCGCCACCGGCGGCAGGCCGGATCTGCGCCCGCTCGCGGAGCTGCGCCTCGCCCTCGATCCGGCGCTGGAGAGCGCAGCGGCGCTGGGCCCGCTCATCGACCCCAACGTCCACAGCTGCGGCACGGTGCGCCCCCACGGCGAGGCGGAGCTGCGCCACCCGGAGCGCGGCTTCTACATCGCCGGCGTGAAGAGCTACGGGCGGGCGCCGACCTTCCTCCTCGCCACCGGTTACGAGCAGGTGCGCTCGATCGCAGCGGCGATCGCGGGCGACGAGCTTGCAGCGCGCGCCGTGGAGTTGGACCTGCCCGAGACCGGCGTCTGCGGTATCGGCTCTGTGGGCGGTTGCTGCGCGGCGAAGGCCGACGCCACGATCGACGACGAGGCGGAGGCCGAGGTTATCGCCGGTCAGCCCGCCACCTGCTGCAACCCCGCGGGTCCCGCGGAGCTTGCCGCGGGGCGCTGCTGCCGGCCCCTCGACACGGTGCCCGCCGGCGCGCCCTGCTGCGACGCGCCCCCGACGGCGGAAGCCCGATCGTCCTGCTGCGCTGCCGCATGATCCGCCTCCCGCTGCCACGAGGCTGCAGCTGCGAGCCCGTGGCGGCTCAAGCAGAGGCGAGATGCGGTGCGAGGAAGTCGATCACCCGCTCCTCCGCCCAGTAGCGGGGGCGGGTGATGGAGCCCTCGACGAAGCCGACGTGGCCGCCCCGCGCCGTGCGCACCACGGTGAGCTGCGGGTTCTCGAAGGCGTCGGCGGGGAGCGACGCCGGCGGGACGAGCGGATCGTCGATCGCGGAGAGCAGGAGCGTCGGCCTGGCGATCCGGCCGAGCACCGGTGCGGAGGAGCAGGCGGCGTAGTAGGCCGCAGCGGAGGACCAGCCGTGGAGCGGCGCGGTCACCGCGTCGTCGTAGGCCTCGATCCCTCGAGCCGCTGCGATCCGCTGCACGTCGAGGGCGCCCGGGTGGCAGCGGGCCTTGGCGATCGCCTTGGCCTTGAGCGATCGCAGGAAGACCCTGCGGTAGATCGCCATCATCCCGCTGCCGGGCGCGTCGAGGGCGCGGGCGCAGCGGTGGAGGTCGAAGGGCACGCTCACCGCGGCACCCGCGACGAGCGGCGATTCCGGGCCGGTCTCCGCGAGGAGGCGCAGGAGCACGTTGCCGCCCAGTGAAAAGCCCACCCCCGCCCATGGGCCCGGGATCTCCTCGCGGAGCTGCGCGAGCACGTGGAGCGCGTCGCCGGTCTCGCCCGAGTGGTAGAAGCGCGGCTGCCGGTTGAGCTCGCCGCTGCAGGAGCGGAAGTTGAGGGCCACGGCGCCCCACCCCCGCGCTGCGGCGCCGCGAAGGATCGCCGCCACGTAGCCCGCCTTCGAGGAACCCTCGAGGCCGTGGAGCACGAGCAGGTGCGGCGCGTGCCTGTCGGCCATGAGCCGATCGAGGTCGAGGAAGTCGCCGTCCGGTGTGAGGATCCGCTGCCGCACCAGCGGCGGCGTCTGCTTCGGCCGGAAGAACGACGCGAAGATCGTCTGCGCGTGGGGCGAGGCGAGGCCGCGGGCGGGCGAGAAGCTGATCGAGCGGGGATCCACGCCTGCTGCCTACCGTGGGGCGCAGCCTCCCGCAACCGGGCCGTGAATAGAGGCGCTGCGCCGCCGTCCCTCGCCTGGCCCGGCTGCCGGGCAAGAGGGAGGATCCTTCGGTGGGGATGAAGAAGCTCGCTATGATCGTGTGGCTCGCTGCAGGGCTCGTGGCCTGCGGCGGCGGTGATGCGGAAGGCAGGGGCGGCAGCGGTGGAAGCGGCGCCGCCGGCGGAAGCGGTGGCAGCGGTGGCAGCGGCGGCTCGGGTGGCGCCGGCGGGAGCGGCGGCTCGGAGCCGGGCGCCTGCGAATGGCCGGTCGATCCCTTCCCGGAAGACCTCGGCTCCGCCTGCACCGCCGGCTCGAACCTGGCGCTCTGCCTGATGGATTCCACCGAAGCCTGCGAGAGCAGCCTCTGCCTCTGGGATGCGAACGATCCGGCGGAAGGAAAGGCCTACTGCACCGTCGCCTGCGATGCCGCGGACGAGACCAGCTGCCCCGCCGGCTTCAGCTGCCAGCTCGACGGCTGCGAGGAGACTGCCGTCTGCGTGCGCACCTCGCTCCCGACCATCGATCGGCTCGTCGTCCGTGACGATGCGGTGCCGCAGCTCGGCTCCGCCGACTGGCACACCCGGACCACCGACGGCTCGACCTGGTGGATGAACTACGACTCCGACCGCGTCTACCAGCGCAGGCCAGACGGCAGCTGGACCTCGTTCTCGATCCCGACCACGGCACCGCGCTCCGGGATGATCGGCGTCGGAACGGATCTCTTCGTGCTCGCCAACGTCCTCGACGAATGGGCCAGCCCGCTCCACGGCAGGCTCTACCGCCTCCGCGACGGCAGCGTCGAGTCCGGCGACCTCGAGGATCGCGTCCACACCTGGTTCGTCGACGGCGACGGGCGCCTTACCTTGAGCGGCGGCGCGACGCGCGAAGCGGTGGTGCAGGAAGACCTCACGGTGGAGCGCCTGCCAGACCGCACCACCGGGACCCAGGCCTGCGTCGTGCGCGGCCCCCTGGGCGAGCGCGGCTTCTACGGCACCTGCAGCGGCGAGACGGTGGTTGGGCCCGACGTCGACGGCTTCGTCGTCCTTCCCGGCGTCGACGTCTCCAGCCTGGCGGGATTGGGCTGGGACGACGTCTTCGGCTTCGCCGGCGATGAGCTCGTGCACTTCGACGGCAGCGAGCTCCGCACCGAAGCGGGGCCTCCGCCCCACGACTTCGGGCGGGTCATCGTCCCCACCGGCCCCGGCGCAGCGGTGGTCCTCGCGTACGACGGCTATGTCGCCGCCAGCGCCGAGGGATGCTGGCAGCCAGTGATCGACGAGCGCTCGATGGCGTCGCTCCCCTGGGACGACGAGAAGGTCGTCGCGATCGACGGCAGCCACGTCGGCTGGGTGCAGAGCGGCAGGTTCTACGAGCTCGACGTCACCGCCGAGTAGCCACTGCGCGCTGCCGGCGCCTCGCGAGGGGCGCCGGCACACGCCGGTGGATCAGCCGATCACCAGCCCCTTGCCCGTCATCTCCTTCGGGATCGGCAGCCCCATCACCTGGAGCACCGTCGGCGCCACGTCGGCGAGGATCCCCTCCCGCAGCTTCACGCCCTTGAAATCCTCGTCGAGGAGCCAGAAGGGTACCGGCAGCAGCGTATGCGCCGTGTGGGGCTGGCCGGTCTGCGGATCGACCATCTGCTCGGCGTTGCCGTGATCGGCGGTGACGAGCATCGCCATCCCCGCAGCGGCACAGGCGCGCTGCAGCTTGCCGAGGCATTCGTCGACCACCTTGATCGCCTCGATCGTCGGCTGGAGCCTGCCGGTGTGGCCCACCATGTCGGGGTTGGCGAAGTTGCAGACGATGAGCCCGTACTGCTTCGAGGCGATCGCCTTGAGCAGCTTGTCGGTCACCTCCCGCGCCGCCATCTCCGGCTTCTCGTCGTAGGTCTTCACGTCGCGCGGGCTCTGCACCAGCTCGCGCTCCTCGCCGGGGAAGACCACCTCGCGCCCGCCGTTGAAGAAGAAGGTGACGTGGGCGTATTTCTCCGTCTCGGCGCAGCGGAGCTGCCGCAGCCCCTTCTCGCTCACCAGCTGCGGCAGGATCTCCGCGGGCTGCTCCGGCGGGAACGCCGCCGGCAGGCCGAACTCCGCCTTGTACTGGGTCATCGTGCCGTAGAAGGAGAGGTGCGGCCGCGCCCCGCGCTCGGACTCGGGCGGCGCCTCGTCGAAGGCGAGCATCTGGGTCATCTCGCGGGCGCGGTCGGCGCGGAAGTTGAAGAAGAAGACCGCGTCGCCGTCGCGGATGCAGCCCAGCGGCTTGCCGGTGCCGTCCTTGATCACGGTGGGCTTCACGAACTCGTCGGTCTCGCCGCGCTCGTAGGCCTGCTTCACCGCGTCGATGGCAGACGGGGCGCCGTAGCCCTCGCCCCGCACCATGCCGTCGTAGGCGGCTTTCACCCGATCCCAGCGCTTGTCGCGATCCATCGCGTAGAAGCGGCCGATGACGGTGGCGACCTGGGTGTGGGGCGCCTCGCGCTGGAGGAAGCGGGTGAGGTTCTCGACGTATTCGAGGCCGCTCTGGGGCGGGGTGTCGCGGCCGTCGAGGAAGGCGTGGACGAAGATCCGCGCGACGCCCTCCTTCTCGGCGAATTTGATCAGCGCCTCGAGGTGCGCCTGCTGCGAGTGCACGCCGCCCGGCGAGACGAGGCCGAGGAGGTGGAGCGCCCTGCCGTTGTGCTTCGCCTGGGAGACGGCGCCGCAGATCACCTCGTTGCGGAAGAAGGAGCCGTCCTCGATGGCGCGGTTGATGCGCACCAGATCCTGGTAGACGATCCTGCCGGCGCCGAGGTTGGTGTGGCCCACCTCGCTGTTGCCCATCTGCCCTTCGGGCAGGCCCACCGCGAGGCCGGAGGTGCGCAGCGCGGTGTGGGGAAAGCGCTCGTCGAAGAGGTCGACCGATGGCGTGGGCGCGAGCTTGATCGCGTTGTTCTCCCGCTCCTCGCGCAGGCCCCAGCCGTCGAGGATGCAGAGGAGGACGGGCTTCACCTTGCCGTTTGCCATCACGTTCTCCGGGCGTCCCGGGCGGACGCGTCACTTGTGGTAAGGCTCGCCACGCGCGATCGCAAAGGCCCGGTAGATCTGCTCCACCAGCACCAGGCGCGCGAGCCTGTGGGCGAGGGTCATGCGGGAGAGGGCCAGCACCCGGTCCGCCTTCCGGCGCACCGCATCGGCGTGCCCCTCGGCGCCGCCGATGAGGAAGGCGAGATCCCGTCCCCGGTTCATCGCCTCCTGGACCACCTGCCTGGAGAAGGCCTCGGAGGTCAGATCCTCGCCCCGCTCGTCGAGGACCACCACGAGCTCCGTGCCCTTGAGCTTGCCGAGGAGGGACTGGCCTTCCTCTTCCTTCGCCCGGAGCGCGTCGCTGCCCCCCTTCTTCGAGGGAGGCAGCTCCAGCAGCTCGAGCTGGGCATATCTGCCGATTCGCTTCGTGTACTCGGCGATCGCCGGCTCGAAGAGGCCCGATTTGTCGGTGCCGATGGCGAGGACGCGAACCTTCATTCCATCGGGATGCGGCGGGCGTCTGCCCAGAGCCCCTCGATGTCGTAGAAGGCGCGGGCCTCCTCGTAGAAGACGTGGGCCACGACGTCGCCGAAGTCGAGGAGCACCCAGTGGCCGCGGGTGTAGCCCTCGACGCCGATGGTGCGGTGGCCGCTCTTCTTCATCTTCTCTTCGATGGAGTCGGCGATGGCGGTGACCTGCCGGTCGGAGCTGCCGCTCGCCACCACGAAGTAGTCGGCGTAGGAGGTGAGCCCGCGCACGTCCAGGATCACGACGTTCTCCGCCTTCTTGTCGAGGGCGGCGTTGGCGGCGATCTTCGCGGTCTCGAAGGAGGCGCCGTGCTCGAGGGCGACCTCCTTCTTCGGCGCCCGGGCCGGCGTGGAGAGCACCTTCTTCGAGGCGCGGGCCGACGGCTTGCCGGTGATCGCGGCGACCGCCTTCGCCTTCACGGCTGCGGTCGTGGCGCTCTTGCGCACCGCGGGCTTCTTCGCCGCGGGCTTCGCGCCCCTGGCCGGTACCTTCTTCGCCGGCGCCTTCTTCGCGGTGCTGCTGCGCGAGGCGGAGGCACGGGCGCCGCCTGCGGCGGTGCTCTTGCGGGCCGGGGCCTTCTTCGTCGTTGCCGAGCCTGCCGCCTTCTTCGCGGTGGTGCGGGTGGCGGGCTTGTCGGTCGCTGCGGTCTTGCGGGAAGCCAAGGTAACTCCTCGTGGCCGGCCCTCGTCTCTTGCACGGCTGGGCCGCCGATCGCGGGGAACTTAGCACAGGGTTCTCCGCGGGGATCGCCTCTTTGGCCCTTGCGGCCCGTGGCTGCAGCTCCCCTCAGGGGCGAATCTGCCCCTGCCCCACCACCACGAAGCGCAGGGTGGTGAGGGCCTCGAGCCCCATCGGACCGAAGGCGTGGAGCTTGCTGGTGGAGATGCCGATCTCCGCGCCGAGCCCCAGCTCGCCGCCGTCGTTGAAGCGGGTGGAGGCGTTCACGACCACGCAGGAGGCGTCGACCTCCTGCTGGAAGCGCAGCGCCGCGTCGGTGTCCGACGTGCAGATCGCCTCGGTGTGGAGCGAGCCCCAGGTGGCGATGTGCTCGAGGGCCTGGTCGAAGCCGTCCACCACCCGCACCGCGAGGATGGGAGCGAGGAATTCGTTGCCGAAGTCCGAGGCCAGTGCGGCGCGGGCATCGATCCCGGCGGCGGCGAGGATCGCAAGGGCCCGTGGGTCGGCGCGGAGCTCGATCCCCGCTGCAGCGAGGGCCCTGCCCACCTCGGGCAGCAGCCGCGCCGCGGCGCCGGCGTGGACCAGCAGGGTCTCGGTGGCGTTGCAGGCGGCGGGACGCGACTTGCCGTTCACCGCCAGGGCCACCGCGCGATCCAGCGGCGCGCTCTCGTCGAGGTAGAGATGGCAGACCCCGCGGTAGTGCTGGATCACCGGCACCCGGGCGTTCTCGGAGACGAAGCGGATCAGCCCCTCGCCCCCGCGAGGAATGGCGAGGTCGATCCCGCCGCTCCGCTGCAGCAGCGCCAGCAGCAGCTCGCGATCGGGCCGGTCGAGGATCTGCACCGTGTCCGGCAGGAGCTCCGCGGTGGCGAGCGCTTCTACGAGGATCTCCGCCAGG
This sequence comes from Vulgatibacter sp., assembly GCF_041687135.1. Lineage (NCBI taxonomy): Bacteria > Pseudomonadati > Myxococcota > Myxococcia > Myxococcales > Vulgatibacteraceae > Vulgatibacter > Vulgatibacter sp. The sequence goes on from NZ_JAWLCN010000004.1 coordinate 212,632, forward strand.
GCGAGGTTGCTCCGCAGCGCCTCCTTCCCGCCACGGAGGATGCAGGCGTTGCCGCTCTTCAGGCAGAGGGCGGCAGCGTCGATGGTGACGTTGGGCCGGGCCTCGTAGATCTCGAAGATCACGCCGAGGGGGATCCGCACCCGCTCCACCCGCAGGCCGTTGGGCCTGCGCCACACCGCGGCCACCTCGCCGACGGGATCGGGCAGGCGCGCGATCGCCTCCACCGCCTGCGCCATCCCCTCGATCCGCGCCGGGTCGAGGGCGAGGCGATCGAGGAGCGCCGGCCCGAGCCCCGCCGCCCTGCCCGCCTCGAGATCCTCGCGGTTGGCGGCGAGGATCGCCTCCCGCCGCTGCCGCAGCAGCGCTGCGGTGACGAGAAGGGCCTCGTCCTTCTTTCCGGTGGGGGCGGTGGCGAGGCGCCGGGCTGCGACCCGGGCCCTGGCGGTCAATTCGGCTGCGAGCATTTCGGCGCGATCCATCCCCGTATCGTAAGGGCGCTGAGGGGCGCGCGGCGGCATTTCGCTGCGAGTGGAAGGCTTCACCGTTTCCGTGCGACCATCGGGGACCCCTCTCGCTCGAGCGCCCCTTCGATGAAGCTGCTCCGCCTGCCGGTGACCCGCTACGCCCTCGCCGTGGCTACGTCCGCCCTGATCCTGGGGCTGCAGACGGTGGCCTGGCCCGTCCTCGCCCGGGCCCCCTTCCTCCTGGTGACGCTGGCGGTGGTGGTGATCAGCCTCTTCGCCGGTCGCGGGCCCGGGCTCCTCACCGTGCTCCTCACCGGCACCGGCACCCATTTCCTCCACCTCACCCCACGCTACGGCGTCGAGCTCGATCAGCCGGAAGGTGCCCTCATCGCGGTCCTCTTCTCGCTGACCGGCTTCGCCGTGGCGCAGCTCGCCAGCAGCGCCAGCAGCGCCAGGACCGCAGCGGAGGAGAGCGCCGCCCGCCTCGCCGCGGTCTTCGCCAGCATCACCGACGGCTTCGCCGGCCTCGACCGCGATCTCCGCTTCAGCTTCGTCAACGGCGAGGCGGAGCGGCTCTTCGGCCATGGCGCCGAGAGCCTCCTCGGCGCCGATGCCGCCGCGGTGCTCGGCTCCGCCGCGATCCCCTCGCTGGCTGCGGCGCTGCGCAGCGACGCCACCTGCACCCTGCGGGTGGAGGGCGCAGAGGGCAGGCGCCTCGAGATCCGCGCCCACCCCTCGCAGCAGGGGCTGGCGCTCTACGTCACCGATCGCACCGAGCAGGAGCGGGCGGATTGGGGCGCGCGCTTCCTCGCGGAGGCTGGCGAGATCCTCGGCTCCTCCCTCGATTTCGAGACGACGCTGCAGGCGGTCTCGAGCCTCACCCTCCCCCGCTTCGCCGACAGCTGCGTGGTCGACGTGCTGGAGCAGGGGCAGGTCCGCCGCATCGCCGCGGCCCACGTGGATCCGGTGCGGCAGGAGCAACTGCGCCGCCTCGAGAGCTTCGTGCCCGAGGGGCTGGAGAGCCCGATCCTCCGCGTCTTCGCCGGCGAGACCCTGCTCGTCCCGGCGATCGACGACGCGTGGCTCGATCGGGCGGCGCTCACGCCGGAGCACCGCCGCCTCCTCGACGTCACCAGGCCACGTTCGGCGCTCCTCCTGCCCCTGCGGGCTCAGGGCCGGGTCCTCGGCGTGCTCACCTTCTGCATCTCGGATGCGCGGCGGTGCTACGGCCCTGCGGACGTTCCCCTCGGCGAGGAGATCGCCCGCAGGGCGGCGCTGGCCCTCGACAACGCCCGCCTCTTCCGCGAGGCGAACGAAGCGGTCCGGATCCGGGAGGAGTTCCTCTCCATCGCCTCCCACGAGCTGAAGACGCCGCTGACCAGCCTGCGCATGCAGGTCCAGCTCTTCGCCAGGGCGCAGCTGCGCGCCGGCGCCGCGGGCCTCTCGGGCCGGGAGATCGGCGCGCGCATCGACACCATCCAGCGGCAGCTCGACCGCCTCGGCCGCCTCATCGATCGGCTCCTCGACGTGACCCGGATCAGCGCCGGCCGGCTCCACCTCGAGGTGGAGCCGGCGGACCTCGCGGAGGTGGCCCGGGAGGTGGCGGACCGCTTCGAGAGCCACCTCGACGGCACCGGGCCCGCGATCGTGCTGCGGACCGACGGCGAGGTGCGTGGCGCCTGGGATCGCTTCCGCATCGAGCAGGTCCTCACCAACCTCCTCGACAACGCGCTCCGGTTCGGAGGCGGCGAGCCGGTGGAGCTCCACGTGGAGGGGGACGAACGACGGGTCCGGGTCCACGTCGCCGACCGCGGCGCCGGGATCACCGTCGCCGATCGGCAGCGCCTCTTCGCGCGCTTCGAGCGCCTCGGCGAGCGCAACCACGCCGGCGGCCTCGGCCTCGGCCTCTACATCTCCCGGCAGATCGTCGAGGCCCACGGCGGGACAATCGCGGTCCGCAACGGCAGGGAGCGCGGCACCGTCTTCAGCGTCGAGCTGCCCCGCCACGACCCCGCGGCAGCACGGCCCACTTAATTTTCGAGCAGCACCAGGTCGTCCCGGTGCACCACCTCGTCGCTGTCCTTGTAGCCCAGCGCCGCCTCGATCGCCGCGGTGCGCAGCCCCGCGATCCGAGCAGCCTCGTCGGCGCCGTAGCGGGCGAGCCCCAGCGCGAAGGGCGTGCCGTCGAGGCCGGCGATCTCCACCACGTCCCCCACGGCGAAGCGCCCCTCCACCGCTGCGAGCCCGGTGGCGAGGAGGCTCTTCCTGCCGCGGACGAGGGCCGCCTCCGCCCCCTCGTCGACGAGGAGCCTGCCCTTCGGCTTCGCTGCGTGGGCGATCCACCGGCGCCGCCCCCGGAGCGGATCGCTGGGCGAAAAGAGCGTGCCCACCTCCTCGCCGCCGAAGAGCCTGGCGAGCGTGGTGGGATCGCGCCCCGAGGCGATCACGCAGGGAACGCCCAGCTGCCCTGCACGGCGGGCTGCCCGGAGCTTGGTCACCATGCCGCCGGTGCCCACCGCGCTCCCGGCGCCCCCTGCCGCTTCGAGGATCGAAGGCGTCACCCGGCGCACGGTGCGCAGGGGCCGGGCGTTCCGGTTCCTGCGGGGATCGGCGTCGTAGACCGCGTCGACGTCGCTCAGGATCACGAGCAGGTCGGCGTCGACCACCTGGACCACCAGCGCGGCGAGGGCGTCGTTGTCGCCGAATTTGATCTCTTCCACCGCAACGGTGTCGTTCTCGTTGACCACGGGGATCGCCCCTGCGGCGAGGAGCGCGGCGAAGGTGTGGCGGGCGTGGAGGAAGCGCCGCCTGTCGCCGACCACCTCGCCGGTGAGGAGGACCTGCCCCGCCACCCGATCGCCGAAGGCCTCGTCCCAGGTGCGCATGAGCAGGGCCTGGCCCACCGCAGCAGCCGCCTGCTTGCGGGGAATGTCCTTCGGGCGGCTCCGCCAGCCGAGGCGCTCCACGCCGAGGGCGATGGCGCCGGAAGAGACCACGATCAGCTCCCGCCGCTCACCCACCGCGAGGAGCGCGCGGGCCAGCGCCTGCTGGTGGGCCCTGTCGAAGCGGCCGGCCGGCGCCAGCACGCCGGAGCCGATCTTCACCACCACCCTGCGGGCCCCGGCGAGGCCGCTCCGTTCCATGGATCACCCTGCAGCGGGGGGGGGGAAACTTCCGCCCGCTTTCTGTGTTTGTCCCCAGCCTGCCCCGGTCTTAAACTCGGGGCGAAGAGGCAAAGCAATACCGGAGGGATACGGTCATCCACGACATCCACGGCAACACCCTGGGCCTCAAGCCCTCGCAGCTGCAGCGGCTTCGCAACACCTACCGCCGCCGCCTGCGGGCCAACGAAGTGGTGAGCCCCGAGCTCGCCCGCCACCTCACCGAGATCAGCCGCGAGATCGGCCGCCAGGTCGGCGTCCTCCTCTCCCGCAAGGGCGAGGTGGAGCACGTGATCGTCGGCGATGCCCACAAGCTCGAGCTCCCCGACATCGGCCGCGCCCGTGCGGGACAGGTGCGCCTCCGTGGCCTGCGCCTCGTCCACACCCACCTGCGCGACGAGCCCCTCACCAAGGACGATCTCACCGACCTCGCGCTGCTCCGGCTCGACATGGTCTGCGAGGTCCAGGCGCAGGGCGACGGGCTCCCGGGCTCGCTCCAATTCGCCTATCTCCTCCCGGAGAACCCCAAGGGCGACCTCTGGAAGATCGAGGAAGCCAGGAGCGTCCACGAGCTCGACTACGACTTCGGCGCCGAGATCCGCGCCCTCGAGGAGCAGCTCGCCGCCACTACCTCCGCCCGCGAGGTCGGGGACGGGGAGCGGGCGATCCTCGTCGGCGTCTCGGTGGGTGGCAACCGCTCCCGCGCCGAGTCCTCGCTGCGCGAGCTCGAGGAGCTGGCCGCCACCGCCGGCGTCCAGGTGCTGGACACGGTGCTGCAGCTCCGCCGCGAGCACGACCCCAAGTTCCTCATCGGCAAGGGCAAGCTCGAGGAGATCGTGCTCAAGTCCATGCAGATGGGCGCGACGATGATCGTCTTCGACAAGGATCTCCAGCCCTCGCAGGCGCGCCACATCGCCGAGGCGACCTCGCTCAAGATCCTCGATCGCACCCAGCTCATCCTCGACATCTTCGCCCAGCGGGCGCAGAGCGCCGAGGGCAAGCTCCAGGTCGAGCTGGCGCAGCTCAAATACATGATGCCGCGGCTCACCCGCGCCGATCCGGGCCTGTCGCGCCTCGCCGGCGGGCTCGGCGGCCGCGGCCCCGGTGAGACCAAGCTCGAGACCGACCGCCGCCGCGTCCGCGACCGCGTCACGTTCCTCGAGCGGAAGATCGACGCGCTCTCCTCGAGCCGCAGCGTGCGGCGCAAGGAGCGCAACCGCCGCGGCCTGCCGGTGATCTCGATCGTCGGCTACACCAACGCCGGCAAGTCGACGCTGCTCAACCGGCTCACCCAGAGCGAGGTGCTCGCGGAGAACAAGCTCTTCGCCACCCTCGACCCCACCAGCCGCCGCCTGCGCTTCCCGATGGATCGCGAGGTGATCATCACCGACACGGTGGGATTCATCCGCGACCTGCCGAAGGATCTCGTCGCCGCCTTCCGCGCCACCCTCGAGGAGCTCGAGGACGCGGACCTCCTCCTCCACGTGGTCGACGTGGCGGATCCGGAGCGCGACGAGCACATCGCCGCCGTCGACAAGATCCTCGACGGTCTCGGGCTCTCGCAGACGCCGAAGATCCTCGTCTTCAACAAGGCGGACAAGCTGGGCGCCGGCATGGGCGACGGCGGCGCGCACCTGCACGACGCGGTGCTGGTCTCGGCGCTGACGCGGCAGGGCTTCGACGAGCTGCTGGTGAGGGCCGACAAGGTGCTCTGGGCGGAGGGCGCCAAGGAGCGCGCCGCCGCCAACGCCAGGACCACCTGGTCGCCCTGCTCGCGGGGCCGGATCACAGCGATGGGGCCGGTCGATCCCGACCGGCCCCTTCTTCGTTCCTCGAGGCCCCGCGGCTACTCGGTGATGGTGCCGTTGCCGACCACGTGGATCACCGACTGCCGGAGCGGCTGGATCGGATCGTCCGTCAGCCAGTAGAGGTCGATCTCGTGGGTGGTGATCTCGCCGTCGAGGTAGTCGAGGTAGACGCTCCCCTCCTCGTCGGGCTCGAGGCTGAAGGGCAGATCGAGCCCCGGATCGATCTGGAAGGCCGCGCAGCTGCCGCCGCTGGTGGGCCCGCAGGCGCAGGGCGCAGCGCCGCAGGAGGTGTCGTCCGGGTCGGCGAGGAAGAGGGAATCGACGGTGAGCACCGCGCCGCCCACGTTGGAGATGCGCACCCGCACCGTGTCCCCCTGGTAGCGGGAGCCGCTGTAGTCGCCAACGTTGGCCACGCCGATCTGCGAGCGGCCGCGGCCGACGAGGCTCAAGGAGCTCCAGATCTTGTCGTTGGTGAGGACGTTGAGCTGGCCTACGTCGCTGTTGGCCATCTGCGAGCAATCACCCTCCGGCGCCAGCTCCGTGCACTCGAGCACGCCGTCCCTGCAGCAGAGCGAGCCGCGGGCGATGTAGTCGACCCACACGGTCATCGGCGAGGTATGGGTGCAGGACTCGTCCTCGACGCCGGCGGGGCAGATCACCGGCTGGAACTCGCCGAAGGGCAGCGCGTCGGTGCGCTCCGGGTTGCGCCAGAAGCGCACGTCCGGGGAGCTGGGCTGGTAGCTGAAGGTGGTGATCTGCAGGGGGATGTTGCCCTCGTTGTGGATCACCAGGCTGCCGCTGCGACCCTGGAGCTCGGGGAAGAAGCCGAACTCCCAGCCCGGGTAGCTCGCGCTCCCCTGCCCTGCGTTCGGGAGCTCAGGGGTGCAGACCTCCTCGCCGGGGGCGTCGTCGAAGGAGCTGCAGGCCTTCATCACCGGCGCCACGCCGCGGCCGGTGAGCGGAATCGTGAACTCGGGGTTCGCGGGCGAGTTGGTGGTGATCTTCACCGCGCCCTCGAGCTGCCCGAGGACGGCGGGATCGAAGGAGACCTCCGCCTCGCGGGCCTCGGCCTTGGCGTAGGTGCCGAGGAGGCCGGAGAGGTCCCCCTCGAAGGCGCCGTCCGCCGACTCGATCACCTCGGCGGCGAGCACCTCGAAGACGTCGTTGCCCGCGTTGGTCACGCGGATCGTCTCCTTGGGCGCCGCGCGGGTGCGGTCGTCCTTCGGCGTATCCAGGCGATCCCGGGCCACGTCGCCGTAATCGATGCCGCTCTTCGGGCTCACCACCACCGAGGCGGCGATGCCCTCACCGGAGAGGGTGATGCTCGCCTCGCCGGCGTTGGAGGTGACGAGAATCGTGCCCGTGATCTCCTTGAGCGCCTCGGGGGAGAAGGTGACCTCGAAGGTGGCCTGCCCGCCCGGCGGCACCGAAGCGCCCTCCGGCTGCACCGCGAAGACCGCCTCGTTGCTCGCCACCTGCACCGAGAGGGGGCCGGAGCCTGCGTTGGAGACGACGAAGCTCTTGGGATCGGAGGTGGCGCCGATGGTCACCTCGCCGAAGGCGAGGGAGGCGGGGCTCACCGCCAGCTCGGACTCGAGGACGGCGGTCTTCTCGCCGCCGCAGCTGCAACCACCTGCAGCCAGCGCCAGGAAGAGGGCAACGACCAATCGCTTCATCATCGGAACTCCGGCTTGGGCACCCGCGTCATCAGCTCGACGACCGTCTGGTGCGGGTCCTTGTCTTCGTGGAGGATGGCGTGGACCTGCTCGGTGATCGGCGCATCGACGCCGAGCTTCCGCGCCAGGGCCAGCGCCGAGCGGGAGGTCTTCACGCCCTCGGCGACCTGGCCGAGGGACTCGAGGATCTCGGGGAGCTTGCGGCCGCGGCCGAGCTCGAAGCCGACCGTGCGGTTGCGGGAGAGCTCGCCGGTGCAGGTCAGCACCAGATCGCCGAGGCCGGCGAGTCCCATCAAGGTGATCGGGTTGGCGCCGTGGGCCACTGCCATCCGCGTCATCTCGGCGAGGCCGCGGGTGATCAGCGCCGCCCGGGCGTTGTGGCCGAAACCGAGGCCGTCGACGATGCCGCTGCCGATCGCCATCACGTTCTTGAGCGCCGCGCCCAGCTGCACGCCGACCACGTCGTGGGAGGTGTAGCAGCGGAAGGTCGGGGCGGAGAACGCCTCCTGCACCTGCTCGGCGACGCGGATCCAGTTGGCGGCGGCGGTCACCGCGGTGGGGGCGCCGTGGACCACCTCCTTGGCGAAGGAGGGGCCGGAGAGCACCGCGAGGTAGGGGTGGTAGTGGGGCGGGAGCACGTCCTCCAGCACCTCGGTCGGCGTGCGGAGGGTCTCCTCCTCGATCCCCTTGGAGGCGGTGACGATCGGGACGTCCCTCGGCAGGAAGGGGGCCGCGTGCTCGAAGACCTGCCGGGCCACCTGCGACGGCGTCGCCGAGACCACCAGTTCCGCGCCCTCGAGGGCCTCCTGGAACGAGGAGGTGGCCTCGATCGTGTCCGGGAGCCGGACGTCGGTGAGGTAGTGCGGGTTGTGGTGCTGCTCGTTGATCCCGGTGCAGACCGCCTCCTCCCTGGCCCAGAGGCGAACGTCGATGCCCTTGCCGCCGAGAATGTAGGAGAGCGCGGTGCCGAAGCTGCCGGCACCGATGACCGCTGCGCGCATGAATAAGTACCCCGCCCACACGGGTTCGAGTCTGGAAGGAGGCGAGCGTACGGCCGTGCAGAGGCATGGTCAAATGCCGCCTTGGGGAAATGGCATGCGTCTTCTCGTTCTCGCGCCGCTGGCCGGCGCCCTCGTCGCCGGCTGCTCCGCGCCCACGGGTGTGGTCCGCGGCCCGATGCTCCAGCAGACCACCGAGCGTTCGACGCTGGTGAGCTGGCACACCGCCCCGATGACCGCCCGCCGGGTGGAGTGGGGCCTCGCCCCCGGGGTCTACGACCGCGTCGCCGGCGACGGCACCGTCTCCCGCAAGCACGTGGTCCGCCTCGACGGGCTCGCGCCCGGCACCCGCGCCTGGTACCGGGTCCGCAATCCGGACGGCGGCTGGGCCGAGGGCAGCTTCCGCACCCTGCCTGCGCGTGGTGACGGCGGCGCGCTCCGGGTCTGGGTCCTCGGCGACTCGGGCACCGGCGGCTGGGCCCAGCGGAACGTGCGCGACGCGATGGTGGACTTTCTGGGCGAGGAGCCTGCAGACCTCCTCGTCCACGTCGGCGACATCGCCTACGAGAGCGGGACGGAGGAGGAGATGCAGGAGCATTTCTTCGACGCCTACCGCAAGCAGCTCCCGGGCCTCACGGTGTGGCCCGCCCTCGGCAACCACGAAGCGAAGAGCGTCGACGCAGCGAAGGGCAGCGGCCCCTGGTTCGACGCGTTCACCCTGCCGACGAAAGGCGAGGCAGGCGGCCTGCCCTCGCGAACCGAGGCGTATTACTCCTTCGACGCAGGCGACACCCACTGGGTGGTCCTCGACTCCTCGAAATCCTCGAAGGCCTCCGACGGGCCGATGCTCGAGTGGCTGCGCGCGGATCTCGCGAGCAGCGACGCCACCTGGACCATCGCCGTCTTCCACCACCCGCCCTATTCGAAGGGGAGCCACGACTCCGACACGGAGAAGGGCCCCACGGCGATGCGGGAGAACGCGCTGCCGATCCTCGAGGCTGCAGGCGTGGACCTCGTCTTCACCGGCCACTCCCACGGCTACGAGCGGACGGCGCTGATCCGCGGCGCCTACGCCACGCCGGCGCTGGAGGCGGAGGTGCTCGACGGCGAGGCGCCCTACGAGAAGGAGCGCGGCGGCCCGGGCACGATCTACGTCACCGCCGGCCACGGCGGGCGGGGCACCGGGGGCGACTTCGACCACCCGCTCAACGTGGTCAACCGCGAGGAGCACGGCTCGGTGCTCCTCGACTTCGACGGCCCGACCTTGCGACTCCGCAACGTCGAGGACGACGGCACCGTCACCGACGACTTCGAGCTGCGGAAGCGCTGATCAGCCCCGCGCCTCGCGGAGCGCCGCGAGGACCTCGTCGCTGGATGGATGGTCGCCCAGCGCCCGGCTCACGTGGCGCCAGGTGATCCGGCCGCCGGGCGCCACCACCAGGACCCCGCCCTGCTGCCAGGGATCGCCGCGGGTCCGCGCCTGCCGGAAGCCCGACCGCAGCGCCCGCCAGGTGTTCCGCAGCGCGTCCAGGCTCAGGTAGGCGCCGGCATCCCTGCGGAAGCCCGCCTCCTCGTAGAGCTTGCGCGACGGGTCGGTGAGGACCGGGAAGTCGGGATGGCCCTGGTCCTCCAGGAACCACTGGAGGTGCTGGACCGAGCCGTTGCCGACCACCACCAGCTCCGCACCGAGACCACGGATTGCTTCGATTGCGTGGCGCAACTGCGCCACCTGCTCACGGCAGAGCATTCACCCGAAGTGTCGGACGAAGACGAGGGCCACCGGTCGGTCGCGGAAGAAGGTGCCCAGCTCGCGGACCTGCCCCGAAGCGTCGAGCACCGTCGCCCCTGCGAGCGTGTCGTCGATGCGTGCCATCGGATCCCCCTTTGCGCCGGATTGCCGCAGTGCGGCACGAGCGCTACGCTCTACCTACCATGCACGCGCTCGAGCTCATCGAAAAAATCCGAAGCGTCTCCCCGCAAGCAGCCAACGCCGTGCTCGGGGTCGGCATCCACCAGATCATCCCCCTGACCAGCGGGATGGGGATGAAGGTCCTCGAGCTCTCGGACCGGCGGGCGGTGAGCTCGCTTCCCCTGAAGCGGCGGACCCGCAACCACGTGGGCTCGATCTACTTCGGCGCCCAGATGACCCAGGCCGAGATCACCATGGGCCTGCTCCTCTTCCGCCACTTCCCGCCGGGGCCGTGGGGGATGTTGGTGAAGCGGGTGGAGGCGGATTTCCACGCCAAGGCGAAGGGCACGCTCCGGGCGGTCTGCGAGCCGCCGGCGGAGGTGCTGGCTGCACTCGACGAGGCCCGTACCAACGAGAGCGGCAAGGCGGAGGGCTGGGTGCCGGTGGAGCTCACCAACGAGAGCGGCGAGCTGGTCGCTGCGGCGCGCTTCCTCGCAGCGGTGAAGCGCTTCCGCTAACCGGGCTTTGCGGCGGTGAGGCCGTACATCACCGGCATCGCCGGCCCGGTGGGGTACCAGCGCCGCCCCTCGCGCATCTCCATGTCGTCGAGGAAGCGGAAGCCGTTGGACCAGGGCCACTCCCGCAGCAGCTCCACCCGGAGTCCGCTGCCGGCGACGGCGCTCACCAGCTCGCCGAGCCCCCAGATGAACTCGTGGCAGCGGTGGGGATTCTCGAACGTCGCTGCAGCGGCCTGCGCCCCCTGCGGTGTGAGCCCCTCGCCGGAGGCGGCGACGTAGTCCGAGACCCCTGCATCCCAGGTCCAGGGCTTGCCGAAGGTGGAGAAGGGATAGCGGCGCACGCCCTTCTCGTCGAACATCTGCGCGGCGGTGTGGAACTCCACCAGCACCAGCCTGCCGCCGGGCGTGAGGATGCGCTCCACGCCGCGGGCCCAGGCCTCGAGATCGGAGAGCCAGCAGATGGCGCCGTAGGAGGCGAAGGCCACGTCGAAGCGCTCCTCGGTCCGGCCGAGGAAATCGTAGACGTCGCTGCGGACGAAGCGACCCGGGATGCCGCTCTCCGCCGAGAGGCGCTGGGCGAAGTCGATCGCCTCGTCGCTGATGTCGACGCCGAGGACCTCGGCGCCGAGGTGCTTCGCCAGAGAGAGCGTGTCCTGCCCGGCGTTGCACTGGAGGTGAACGAGGCGTTTGCCCCGCACGTCGCCGAGCAGCTCGATCTCCTCGGGAAAGAGGGTGCTGCCGCCGCCCCGCAGGAAGGCCGCCTGGTCGCCCTTGTGGCGGTTGTGGGCGCGGGTGGCCTCGTTCCAGGAGAGCCTATTCTCCTCGTGGAGCGCGCGGCGCATGGCTACCGCCCGCCCGTTTCCCTGAGGTAGCGCCCCACGCCGCGGGCCACCTCCTGGAGGTTGTCCTGCACCTGCTTGATCAGGAAGCCCTCGATCAGCTTGCCCGCCTTGCCGGCGATGAGCCGCGGCACGCCGGGCACCTTGGCGGCGTCGACGTCGATGCGTCCCTCGATCCGGATCACCATCCGGTTCGGGCCCTGCTCGACGAAGAGGTTCTTGCCGCGGGAGTCGACCGCCTCCTTGAAGGAGTGGGACTCGCTGCGCCATTTGCAGGAGTGCTCGTCCTCGTTCCACTCGGCGTAATCGGTCCAGGAGAGCACCGAGTCGGAGAGGATCGAGCGGACGGCAGCGGGGATGTCGCCGCCGCCGTGCCAGACGTTGACCAGCTCGACCACCGGCCCCTTCTCGCTGCGGCTCTTCACCTCGATGCCGCGCACGTTGGGCAGGTAGGGGATCAGGTCGGGCAGCTTGTCCCGGTAGACGCGGAAGACCACGTCGCGCGGGTGATCGATGATCGCTTCGGTGCGGAGCTCCATGGCGGGAAAGGTTGCAGCCCGCAGCCGCCCGACGCAAGCCTTAGAAACCGACGTGGACCATCGCCTCGGCGACCAGCGAGATGAGCCGCCGCCGCACCGCGCGGTGGGAGCTCTCCCGGGCCTCGGGCACGGGCCGCCTGCCGCTGCGCCGCGCTGCCAGCTCCACCGCCACCGCCACCCGCTTGTCGTCGATGGCGAAGGGGAGCGAGCCGGCGCGCTTGAGGAAGAAGGCGAGCCCGCGCTTGTCGAGGAGCTCTTCCATGACGTCGATGGCGGTGCGGTGCAGGGTGATGTCGATCACTTCGGCCAAAGCGCGGACCTCGGGCGGTGCATCTGCAGCGATGCGTTGTCGATATCGGATGTCGCGGGCCGCAGCCTTTCGCTGCGATCGTGCGGCGCCGCGGTGGCGCCGATGTGGGTGCAATCTAGGAGAGCATCCGGGGTAGATCCAGTTTTCGGCCCAGCTCCGCGGCGAGGCGCTCGACCCGCTGCATCGGCGTCATTTCACCGAGCCAGGGGAGCGAGGCGAGCACCGGCACGTCGGCGAGCCGCTCGATCGCGCGGGCGTTGCCGGCGGCGGCGTTCTCCACGTCCGGCGAGGCGGCGTTGAGGATCACGCCGCGGCACTCGATCCCGCGGGTGGCGAGGGCCTCCACGGTGAGCGCGGTGTGGTTGATCGTCCCCAGCGAAGCCCTGGCAACCACCACCACCGGCAGCTCCAGCCGCAGGGCGAGATCGGCGACGGTGTGGAAGGCGGGATCGAGGGGGACGAGGAGCCCCCCGGCGCCCTCGACGATCACGCCGCCGGGGTGGCGCGCCGCGAGCTGGCGGTAGCTCGATTCGATCCGGTCGAGCTCCACCTCCACGCCCTCCAGCGCAGCCGCGATGCCCGGAGCGAGGGCCGCCTCCAGCCGCCACGGGCAGACGAGGTCGAGCGGATCACCGCCGCCCGCCGCCGCCTGGAGCAGGAGCGCGTCGGCGGGAAGGAGGGCGCCGCTCGCGTCCCTGGCGCAGCCGCTCTCGGCGGGTTTCATTCCGCCGACGTCTAGGCCCGCGGCCCGTGCCGCTGCGATCAGCGAGGCGGCGACTGCGGTCTTGCCGACGCCGGTGTCGGTTGCGGTGACGAGGAGGCCGGGCATGGCCGAGAGCCTTATGCCGCAGCGGGCCCGGCGGTCAATCGGCAGCCTGCGCCCAGGCGAGCTCGGCGGGATCGTGGGCGGAGAAGACCCGCACCTCGCCGGCGTGGTGGCGGACCAGCTGCCGGAGGCGATCCTGGTTGTGGCGGCGGGCGACGGGATCGATCTCCACCAGGCGCTGGAAGAGCGAGAGCGCCGGCGGGCAGCGGCGGGCGGCCTCGTGGACCTCGCCGTGGAAGAAGTAGGCGTCGCCGGCGTGGAGGATCCACCCTGCCCCGCTGCGCACCGCCACGCCGCAATGGCCGCGGGTGTGGCCCGGCAGCGGCACGAGGAGGATCTCCGGCGGCAGCCCCTCGAGGGCTTGCACCGCCTCGAAGCCGAACCAGCGATCGCCGTGGACCTCGTAGGTCCGCCAGCGCGGGCCGTGGGCCCAATGGGCGGGGCGGTAGCGCTCTCGCTCCCTGGCGGTGGCGCGGATCGTCGCCGCGTGGAGCTCCGGCCCGTAGACGTGGACCGTCGCCGCCGGGAAGTCGGGCAGGCCGCCGGCGTGGTCGAGATCGAGGTGGGTGAGCACCACGTGGCGCACGTCCTCGCGGCGGAAGCCCAGCCACTCCACCTGCCGCACCGCGGTCTCCGCCTGGGAGAGCGAAGGCCGGAGGAGCCGCAGCGAGAAGCCGCCGAGGCGATCGTGCGGATGCGCGACGTCCTGCAGCCCGAGGCCGGTGTCGACGAGGACGAGCCCCTCGCCCGTCTCCACCAGCAGCGTGTGGGTCACCACCTGCGCCGCGCGCAACACCCTCCCGCTGCCGTCGACCAGGCGGCCGCCGAAGGGGCAGAACGAGGCGCAGTTGAGGTGGTGGACCCTCACGTCGCGGTGGCCTCCTCGATTGAACGCAGGGTCACGTCGCAGAGGAGCGCGAGCTCCTCGTCGGTGATCGCGAGCGGCGGCATCAGCACGATCACGTCGCCCAGCGGCCGGAGGATGACGCCGTGCCTGCGGGCCTGCAAGATCACCCGGTGGCCCATCCGCCGTTCCGCTGGGAAGGCGGCCTTCGTGGCGCGGTCCTGCACCAGCTCGATGCCGATCATCGTCCCCTTCTGGCGGATCTCGCCGACGTGGGGGTGCTCGGCGATGCCCGCGAGCCGCTCGGTCAGGTAGGTGATCTTCGGCTGGAGCCGCTCGAGGAGCCGGTTCTTCTCGAAGAGATCGAGCGAGGCGATCGCCGCGGCGCAGGCGAGGGGATTGCCGGTGTAGGTGTGACCGTGGAAGAAGGTCTTCGCTTCCGCGAAGGTGCCGAGGAAGGCCTCGTAGATCCGCTCGCTCGCCAGCGTCGCCGCCAGCGGCAGGTAGCCGCCGGTGATCCCCTTGGCCATGCAGAGCAGATCGGGGACCACCCCCTCCTGCTCCACTGCGAACATGGTGCCGGTGCGGCCGAAGCCGGTGGCCACCTCGTCGCAGATCAGCAGCACGTCGTGCTTCCTGCAGGCCGCCGCGATGCGGGCGAGGAAGCCCTTCGGCTGGGCGATCATGCCGGCGGCGCCCTGCATCAGCGGCTCGATCGCCAGCGCGGCGATCTCGTGGCCGCGCTTGGCGAGCAGCTCCTCGGCGGTGGCGAGGCAATGCTCGATCCACGAGGCGGCGGTGAAGCCCGCGGGCACCCGGTAGGTATAGGGCGTGGGGATCTCGAGGCGCTCGAAGAGGAGCGGCCCGAAGGCCTTGTGGAAGGTGTCGATCGCCCCGAGGGAGACCGAGCCGATGGTGTCGCCGTGGTAGGCCTCGCCCAGGGAGACGAAGAGGCGCTTCTCGGGGCGGCCGAGGTGGCGCCAATATTGGAAGGCCATCTTCAGGGCGACCTCCACCGCGGTGGAGCCCGAGTCCGAGAAGAAGACCCGCTGCAGATCGCCGGGGGCGATCTGCGCGAGCCGCGCCGCCAGCTCGATCGAGGCGACGCTCGCCTGGCCGAGCAGCGTGGTGTGGGCGACGCGGCCGAGCTGATCGACGATCGCCTGATCGATCTCCGGCACGCGGTGGCCGTGGACGTTGCACCACAGGGCGCTGATCCCGTCGAGGTAGCGGTTGCCGCGATCGTCGATCAGATGGCGGCCCTCGCCGCTCTCGACGATGAGCGGATCCTCCTCGGCCCAGCCCTGCATCTGCGTGAACGGGTGCCAGACGTGGGCGGCATCGAGCGCCCGCAGGCGTGCGTGGCGGCTTTCCCTCTCCTCCATCATCGACCTCCTCGCAGGGATCGCAGCGCTGCCAGCGCCGCCTCGATCTGCTCTTCGGTGTGATCGGCCCGCAGCGCGAAGCGCAGCCGGCTCGTTCCCTCGGGGACGGTGGGCGGGCGGATCGCCCTGGCGAGCACCCCCCTGGCGCGCACGGACGCCGCTGCTTCGAGGGCGGCGCCCGGTGCGCCGACGATCACCGGCACCACCGGGGTTCGGGAGCCGAGCACGTCGTAGCCCAGCGCCTCGCAGCCTTCGGCGAAGTGGACGGCGTTCGCCATGAGGCGTGCGCGCCGCTCCGGCTCCTCCCGCACGATCCGCAGCGCCGCCCGTGCGGCGGCACAGGCCGACGGCGGCAGGGCAGTGGTGAAGACGAAGGAGCGGCAGCGCTGCAGCAGCCACTCGCAGAGGAGCGAGGACCCCGCCACGTAGGCGCCGAAGCTGCCCAGCGCCTTGCCCAGCGTGCCCATCACCACGTCGGCGCGGATCCCCGCCGCCTCGCAAGCGCCGGCGCCGGTGGGACCGAGGACGCCGGTGGCGTGGGCCTCGTCCACGTAGAGGATCGCGCCGTGGTCGTCGCAGAGCGCCCGCAGCTCGGCCAGCGGCGCCACGTCGCCGTCCATCGAGAAGATGGCGTCGGTGGCGACGAGTTTGCGCCGCGCGGGCTGATCGAGCGCAGCGCGCACCGCCCCGACGTCGCCGTGGGGCACGACGACGCATTTCGCCTTCGAGAGGCGGATGCCGTCGATGATCGAGGCGTGGTTGAGCGCGTCGGAGACCACCAGATCGCCGGGCCCCACCAGCGACGGGATCACGCCGACGTTCGCCTGCCAGCCGGAGCTGAAGAGGATCGCCCGCTCCGCGCCCTTGTGGGCGGCGAGCTCCGCCTCGAGGGCGTGGTGCTCGAGCAGATCGCCGACGATGAGCCTGGCGGCGCCGCCGCCGCAGCCCCAGCGCCCGCTCGCCTCCTGCGCCGCGCGGACGAGGCGCGGATCGGAGGCGAGGCCGAGGTAGTCGTTCGAGGAGAAGTTGGCGAGCCGCTCGCCGGTGGCGAGGGTGACCGACGCCCCCTGCGCCGAGGCGAGCGGCTCGAGCGTGCGCCACAGGCCCCTGGCCCGCAGCGCCTCGAGCTCGTCCCCGAGAAAGTCCAGCGCGCCCACGGCCCGGGACTTCAGGCGATCTGCACGTGCACGTGCTTGTGCTCGTGCGGCTCGTGCTCGCAGGCTGCCGGCTCCAGCGGCTTCACGCCCGCCTTGGCCAGGAGCTCCATGTCGGCGTCGTATTCCGGGTTGCCGGTGGTGAGCAGCTTCTCGCCGAAGAAGATCGAGTTGGCGCCCGCCATCATGCAGAGGAGCTGCGCGTCCTGGCCCATCTGCATCCGGCCCGCGGAGAGGCGCACCATCGCCTGGGGCATGAGGATGCGGGCGGTGGCGATCATGCGGACCATCTCGATGGTCTCGACCTGCTTCTGGCCCGCCAGCGGCGTGCCCTCCACCGCCACCAGCGCGTTGATCGGCACCGACTCCGGGTGGACCTCCTGCGCCGCGAGCACGCGGAGCATCTCGCACCGCGCCTCGACGCTCTCGCCCATGCCGATGATGCCGCCGCAGCAGACGCTGATGCCGGCGTTGCGCACGTTCTGCAGGGTGCGGAGCCGGTCGTCGTACTGCCGGGTGGTGATGATCTTCGCGTAGTTCTCGGGCGAGGTGTCGAGGTTGTGGTTGTAGGCGGAGAGGCCCGCAGCCTTGAGGCGGCGGGCCTGATCCTCGTTCACCATGCCCAGGGTGGCGCAGGCCTCCATGCCGAGCTCACGCACGCCGCGGACCATGTCGAGCACGCGATCGAAATGCTCGTTGTCGCGGACCTCGCGCCAGGCGGCGCCCATGCAGAAGCGGGTGGCCCCTGCCTCGCGGGCCTGGCGGGCCTTCGAGAGCACCTCGTCGACCTGCATCAGCGGCTGCGCCTGCACGCCGGTGTGGTAGCGGGCGGCCTGCGGGCAGTAGGAGCAATCCTCGCTGCAGCCGCCGGTCTTGATCGAGAGCAGCGAGCAGAGCTGCACCTTGTTGTCGCCGAAGGCCTCGCGGTGCACGGTCTGCGCCCGGTAGACGAGGTCGAAGAGGGGCAGATCGTGGATCGCGCGGATCTCCGCCAGCGTCCAGTCGTGTCGAATCTCGAGGGCCACTTGAACCTCCCCAGGGCCTTGGGTTGCGCGGAGCGCGTACCACGGTGGCGGTCGCCCCTTCAATGAGCTTGGGACGACGCCCTGCGGCATTCACCCTTGGTGTCAGGCCGTCTTGTGGAAGGCCATCGTCGACGCCTGCGCCGTGGGGTAGAGCACCAGCTCCTCGACGTCGACGTGGGCGGGCCTGCTCACGAGGAAGCCGATCGCCTCGGCCACGTCCTCGGGCAGCAGGGGCTGGAAGCCCTGGTAGACCTTCTCGGCCCTGGCGGCGTCGCCGCGGAAGCGCACCTCGGAGAACTCGGTCTGCACCGCCCCCGGCTCCACGTTGCAGACCCGCACGCCGGTGCCGAGGAGCTCGTGGCGGAGCGCCTTGGTGATCGAGCGGACCGAGGCCTTGGTGGCGCAATAGACCGCGCCGCCGGGATAGGGCTCGAGGCCCGCGACCGAGCCGACGTTGACCACGGTGCCACCCCGCCGCTCGATCATCCCGGGCAGGAAGAGGCGGGTGATCCGCAGCAGCCCCATCACGTTGGTCTCGATCATCTCCCGCCATTCGTGCTCGTGGCCATCGACCACCTTGTCGGTGCCGCGGGCGAGGCCGGCGTTGTTGACGAGGATTCCCACGGGGCCCGCTGCCCTGGCGAAGGCCTCGCACTGCGCCGCGTCGGCGACGTCGAGGGGGTGGATCTCCACCTTCGCGTCGGGGTGGGCCCGGTGGATGTCGGCCCGCAGCGCGTCGAGGCGCTCGAAGCGCCTGGCGCCGAGGACCAGATCGCAGCCCCTGGCGGCGAGCTCGGCTGCGGTTGCCGCGCCGATGCCGGCGGAGGCGCCGGTGATGGCGGCACGTACTCCCTGCAGATCCCTGGCCATGCTCTCACCTCTCGTGTGATCCTCGGTGCCCGAGGTCGTCGGCCCTTCTGCCGCACCGCCGACCGGGCTGCAAGGTTTGGGAAATTGGCTTTTGGGCCCGGAGCCTGCTACTTCGATTCGACCGCTCCGGGAGGTTTTCGGCTTTGAACGGGACCAACGCCGCGCTGCGCAACATCGGCTGGACGGTGCTCCGCATCGTGTCGGGGGTGCTGCTCATGACCCACGGCTACGCCAAGCTCACGCGGGCCGCAGCCGATCCCGAGCTGCAGCTGGGGCGCTTCCTCGAGACCGTCCAGGGCCTGGGTTTTCGCTACCCCGAATTCTTCGCGTGGCTGGCGGTGGCGGCGGAGCTCGGCGGCGGCTTCCTCGTCGCCATCGGCTTCTTCACCAGGCCTGCTGCAGCGGCTGCCGCCTTCACCATGGCGGTGGCGGTCTACTCCCACCGGCTCGACGGCTTCGCCGCACAGGAGAAGGCGCTCCTCTTCGGCGTGATCTTCTTCGTCATGGCCCTGGGCGGCTCGGGCCCCGTCTCCTTCGACGATTGGATCCGGGCCCGCAGGGCCAAGGCTTCCTCCTCGATTTTCAAGTAGTTGGGCGATGGCCCGGGCCCAATGTCGGCCCCATGCGCTAGGCTGCGACCCGTCTTTGGAAGGAGGCGGGCGGTGGCGAAGAAGCGCACGGAATACGTCTGCTCGGCGTGCGGGCACCGGTCGATCAAATGGCTCGGGCAGTGCCCGATGTGCAAGGCCTGGAGCACGCTGGCGGAGGAGGAGGCGCCGAAGGGCGGCGACGCCAGGCCGGCGTGGGGCGCGGGCGGTACCGGGGCCAGGCCCACGCCCATCGGCGAGGTCGAGGCCGACGAGGCGGCGCGCCTGCAGACCGGCATCGCCGAGTTCGACCGGGTGCTGGGCGGCGGCGTGGTCCCGGGTTCGCTGGTCCTCCTCGGCGGGGATCCCGGCATCGGCAAATCGACCCTGCTGCTGGCAGCCCTGGACAAGCTCGGGGCTGGCGAGAAGCCGGTGCTCTACGTCTCCGGCGAGGAGTCGCTGCGGCAGACGAGGCTCCGGGGCGACAGGCTCGGCGCCACGGCGAAAAACCTGCTCCTCCTCGCGGAAACCGACGCGGACAAGGTCCTCGCCGAGGCGGAGAAGCTGAAGCCCAGGGCGCTCGCCATCGACTCGATCCAGACCCTCTTCCTGCCGGAGCTGGGCAGCGCCCCGGGCACGGTCTCCCAGGTGCGCGAGGTGGCGGGCAGGCTGATGGCCTTCGCCAAGCGGACCGACACGCCGACCTTCGTGGTGGGCCACGTCACCAAGGACGGCGCCATCGCCGGGCCGCGGATCCTCGAGCACATGGTCGACACGGTGCTCTATTTCGAGGGCGACGCCGGCCACTCCTTCCGCGTGCTCCGCGCCCACAAGAACCGCTTCGGCTCCACCAACGAGATCGGCGTCTTCGAGATGCGGGGGGCGGGCCTCGCCGAGGTGCCGGACCCCTCCGCTCTCTTCCTCGCCGAGCGGCCCGAGGGGCAGCCCGGTTCGGTGGTCACCGCCACCGTCTCGGGGACGAGGCCGCTGCTGGTCGAGGTGCAGGCGCTGGTGGCGCCGACCCAATACGGCACCGGCCAGCGCAAGAGCATCGGCGTCGACTCGAACCGGGTGGCCCTCTTGGCCGCGGTGCTCGAGCGGAAGCTCGGGCTCTCCTTCGGCCCCTGCGACATCTTCGTCAACGTGGCGGGCGGCGTGGAGCTCACCGAGCCCGCAGCCGATCTGGCGGTCTGCGCCGCGCTGGTCTCCTCGCGGCTCAACGAGCCGGTGCCCGCCTCCGGCGTCTTCTTCGGCGAGGTCGGCCTCGCCGGCGAGGTCCGCGGCGTCACCGCGCCGGAGGTGCGGCTGGCGGAGGCGGCGAAGATGGGCTTCGGCACCGCCTGGATCCCGTCGGCGAACCTGCGCCGCCTCGAGAAGGCGGAGCTGCCGCTGGCCGGGGTGGCCAGCGTGCGCGAGCTCCTCGAGTCGCTCTTCCCGGGGTTGGAGCTCTCCGGGCCCCAGGGGCAGGAGCCGCAGCGCCGCTCGCGAGCGGGTTAGGGAAGGGTCGCGAGGCGGCGCAGATCGGCCGCGATCCGCCCGGGGATCTGGAGCACCAGCTGGTGGGAAGCGTCGGGGAGCACCTCGACCGATCGCACCTGCGGCACCTCCCGCCAGGAGTCGGGCCAGGCCATCTCGAGCACCGGGTCGGCGCCGCCGAAGAGCACCTCGATCGGCGCGTCGACCGTCGCGAGGAGCTCCTTCGGCTGGGGCCCCAGATTTTCGCAGCGCCGTGCGAGGGCCATGCCCCGCGGACCGGCGCCCTCGTGGAGGAGGCGCCGCAGCTCGTCGGCAGCCTCCGTGAAGCGGGGGCCCCAGCGGTAGAGCATCACCGGCAGCGACACCTCCACCTGCGCCGCCGAGAAGCCCTCCATCATGAAGCGGCGCAGGCCGGCGAGCTTGGCCAGGAAGGCCTGGTCCTCCACCACCGGGGTCGGGGTGAGGAGGTAGAGCGCCTGCAGCCGCTCGCCCAGGGTCGACGCGACGGAGAGGGCGAGGCGCGCGCCGATGGTGGCGCCGGCGAGGACCACGGGCCCCGGCGGGACGAGGTTGCGCAGCTCGTCCACCAGATCGGCGTAGGTGGCGTCACCGGGCAGGAGCTCGGCGATGTGGTTGAGATCGGGTGTGACGAAGGCCAGATCGGGCGCTGCCCGGCGCACCGGATCCCAGAGGGCGGGGGTGGTCCCGCCTGCGTGCAGCGCGAAGATCGGGGCGGTCGCGGCCATCCCGCGCAGGGTAGCCGAGGGTGGCCTTCCCTGTCGCGCGAAGGCTCACATCAGGTGCAACCCGATGGTGCCGCCGGTCAGAAACACTGGGCGATGCCGCGGAAGCCGCCCGAGCTGAAGCCGCCGGTGCCGGTGGCGGGTGTCTGGCCCTGTACCGGGGGGATGCCGCCCGCTGGCAGGTTGCCGCCGATCACCGTGCCGAGGCCGGGATCGGAGATGGGCGCGCCGAAGCGGACGTTGAACGCCGCAGCGATCACCGTCTCGTCCTCGGGATCGATCCGCCCCTCGACGCCGATGACGCTCACCGTCCCCTCCACGCCGGTCCTGGTGAAGAGCCTGCCGCCGATCACCTTGCCGTAGGTGATCCGCGCGGTGCGCGGCCCCACGCAGTCGATACCGGCGTTGTAGGTGCCGGCGCTCACGTCGGAGAGCTCGATCTGCAGCACCCGATCCCCCTCGTCCAGGGTCTCGCCGCAGGGATCCTCCACGCCGTCCCAGATCTGGACGACGATCGGGATCGGATCGGTGACCGGCGCGGGGTTCGAGCCGCCGCCGGTGGCGGGGTTGCCGCCGGGCACGGTGCCGGCGCAGTTGAGGCTGCCGCCGATCTGCCAGCCGACGAAGTCGGTGTTCCAGAGCGGCTCCGCCCCGAAACCGAACTCGGGAACCGGCGAGAAATCGGCGGTGCCGACCTCGCGCTCGGGCCCTTCCCCGGGCTCGACCTCGTTGAAGCCCGGTGGCAGGTCGCACGAAGCGAGCGCACCGGCGGTGCCGGCGCAGAGAAGAAGCGGGATCGTACGGCGCCAGTCCATGCCCCAACGCTGCACATGCCGTGCAGCCCGTGCCGCCGCCCGGCAGGGGGCCCCAGGGCGGTCGTTGCGCCTGGGAGGTCAGGCCTTGCCCACCGCCGCCTGCCAGGCTGCCAGCTTCTCGTCGCGCAGCGGGGGCTTCATCTTCGGCGTGAAGCGCTTGTCCTGCTTCCACACCCGCCGGATCGCGTCCTTCGAGGACCAGACGCCCACCGCGAGGCCTGCGAGGAACGCCGCTCCCAGCGCGGTGGTCTCCACCATCTTCGGCCGCACCACCTGGGTCTGGAGCAGGTCCGCCTGGAATTGGAGGAGCAGGTTGCAGGCGCTGGCGCCGCCGTCGACCTTGAAGCTCTTGATCGTCCGCCCGGCGTCGCGCTCCATCGCCTCGGCGAGGTCGTGGATCTGGAAGCCGATCCCCTCGAGCACCGCCCGGGCCAGGTGGGCGGCGGTGGTGCCGCGATCGATGCCGGTGAAGAGGCCGCGGGCGTCGGGCCGCCAGTGCGGCGCGCCGAGACCTGCGAGCGCCGGGACGAAGACCACCCCGCCGGTGTGGCTCACCTGCGCCGCCAGCACCTCCACGTCGCTCGCCTTCTCGATCAGGCCGAGGCCGTCGCGGAGCCACTGCACCGCGGCGCCGGCGATGAAGCTCGAGCCCTCGAAGGCGTAGGCGGTCTCGCCCGAGCCGAGGCGCCAGGCGACGGTGGTGAGCAGCCCCGCCTTCGAGGGGAGCGGCTTCTCGCCGATGTTCATGAGGAGGAAGGCGCCGGTGCCGTAGGTGCACTTCGAGTCGCCGACCTCGAAGCAGGCCTGCCCGAAGAGCGCCGCCTGCTGGTCGCCGGCGATCCCGGCGATGGGAACGCCATCCGGCAGGCCGGGCACCTTGCTGGTGAAGCCGTAGATCTCCGAGGAGCCGCGGATCTCCGGGAGGACGTCACGGGGCACGTCGAAGAGCGCGAGCAGCTCCTCGTCCCACGCCAGCGTCCGCAGGTTCATGAGCAGGGTGCGGCTCGCGTTGGTGACGTCGGTGACGTGGACCGCGCCGCCGGTGAGCCGCCAGACGAGGAAGGAGTCGATGGTGCCGAAGGCGAGATCGCCGCGGCGGGCCCGCTCCTTCGCGCCGCGCACGTGATCGAGCAGCCATTTGAGCTTGGTGCCGGAGAAGTAGGGATCGATCACGAGGCCCGTGCGCTCCCGGATCATCGGCTCGTGGCCCGCCTCCTTGAGCTCGCGGCAGAGGGGCGCGGTCCGCCGGTCCTGCCAGACGATGGCGCGGCCCACCGGCTTGCCGGTGCGGCGGTTCCAGAGCGCGGTGGTCTCCCGCTGGTTGGTGATCCCGATCGCGGCGACGCTCGTCCCCTTCACCCGGGCCTTGCGCAGCGCCTCGTTGATCGAGAGGACCACGCTGGTCCAGATCTCCTCGAGGTCGTGCTCGACCTGCCCCGGCTTGGGGAAGTGCTGCGGAAACTCGCGGTTCACCCGCGCCTTCACGTCGAGCTTGCGATCGAGCACCAGCACCGTGGTGCCGGTGGTGCCCTGGTCGATGGAGAGCACGTAGTCGCCGGCCATGCGTCACCTCGTGGCGCTCTGCCTTCAGGCAGGGGCGCCGGTCTCGGGTCGGACGAAGACGGAGAAGAAGCGGACCACCTCGGTGGCCACCGCCTGCCGCTCCACGTCGAGGGCGAGCTGGTGCGCCGACTGCGGGAAGACCGCGAGGCGCGCAGGGCCGGAGCCGATCCGCTTCGCCGCCTCCTCCGCCGCGCTGCGGGGGACCACCGCGTCCTGCGCGCCCCAGAGCACCAGCGCCGGGGTCCGCACCTGCGGCAGCGCCTCGCGGGCGCCGCGGACCACGCGGTCGAGGTGCGCTGCTGCGGCGGTGGGCAGGCGCGCGAGGTAGGGAGCGTCGCGCTTCATCACCGGATCGCGCACGTCCATGCTCCCCTTGCCGACGTAGGGGTAGAGCCGGGAGAGGAGCCGGTGGCGGAAGAGGCCGCGGTAGAGCCGGGCGTTGCCGTGGAAGCCGAGGGCCGGGGCGAGCAGCGCCAGGGCGGCGAGATCGCCGGGCCGCTCCGCGGCGATGCGGATGGCCAGGGCGCCGCCAGCGGAGAAGCCGGCGAGGAAGACCCGCCTGCGTCCCTCGGCGAGGAGGGCGTCGAGGGCGTCGTGGGCTGCTGCGAGCCAGTCGGCCTCGCCGGTCTCGCCCAGCCGGTGGGCGTCGACGCCGTGGCCCGGGAGGAGCGGCACCTTGCAGCGGAAGCCCGCAGCGGCGAGCCCCTCCGCCAACGGGTGGAGCTCCCAGGGCGAGCCGCTGAAGCCGTGGAGGAGCAGGACCGCTTCGGGTCCCTCGCCGATGTCGTAGGGGTCGGTGGAGGCTGGGGGCACGGCGTCCGGCTTACCAGAACGGCCCATTGACTTCCACGCCGCCACCGCCGTAGGTCCGCGGCATCCATGGAGGAACGGCCAATGAGCGACAAGCCGGCAGGGACGATGCAGCTGCAGATCAGCATGGACGACGAGACGGCGCAGGGTAGCTACGTGAACATGGCCACGGTGACCCACACCGAGACCGAGTTCGTCCTCGACTTCATCTACGTGCAGCCGCAGCAGCCGCGGGCGCGGGTCCGCTCCCGGGTGATCACCTCGCCCCGCCACCTGAAGCGGCTGCTGGCCGCGATGCAGGACAGCCTCCACCGCTACGAGCAGCGCTACGGCGTCGTCGAGGCGGCGAGCACCGGGCCCGATACGCCGCTCAACTGACCCCGGCCGTCAGGCCCGGAGCCCACTTCTGCGGGGCCGATTTCTTCACACGCTCCAAAGGCGCGCAGGAGATCGCCACGGAGAAGGAACGCACACCGCGCGCCTGCGGTGTAGCGCTTCCCGCCAACCCGGATCGCGGCTTTGCGAAGGGCAAGGCCGACCCCATCCTCCGTGCGGTTCGATGGTTGGCCGACGAGGGCCAGGGGGTAGGGCGATGGTGAAGGGGGGCTCGGGCCGCAAGGCGGCCTGCTGGGCTTTTGCGTATGTCGTGCTGGCCGCGGCAGGAGCAGGCTGCGGCGAGGATCGTCTCATCGATCTTCCGGCGCGGGAGACCTTCGGCAAGCCGGTCGGCGAGGAGCACGGGCTCTCGCCCTGGATCGAAAGCGAGGGCGGGATCACCTGCGGGGGGAGCGAGGTGCCCCTCACGGCGCGGGCCTCCGGTGGCATGCCGCCGTATCGCTACAGCTGGGCGCCGGCCGAAGGTCTCTCCGATCCGACCTCGTCCACGCCGATCGCCACCGGTGGGGAGACGACCACCTATACGGTGACGGTCACCGACGCGGACAATCGCTCGTCGAGCGCGCAGGTCACCGTCGAGCGGCTCCCGGCACCGGAGGCGCGGATCTCCTTCGCCGCGGGGCAGCAGGTGATGTGCCGCGGCGGCGACGTGGTGCTGGACGGCTCCGCCAGCGCCGGCGTGAACGGAGGTCCCGTCATCCACGAGTGGTCCCTCGGCGGCGGCGTCTCCGGGACCGGATCCACCTTCTCCCACCGCAACACCGAGGACGTCACGGTGCGCCTCACCGTCACCGACAAGAACGGCTGCACCGACGTGGCGGAGCAATTCCTCGACTACCGGGAGGAGCCGGAGATCGATCTGGCGTTCCTCTAGGGCTCGGAGCTGATCTGCGACGGCGAGGCGGTGATCCTGGACGCCTCCGGTTCCCGGGATGCGGACGGCAAGCCGGTGGCGAACTTCGCGTGGGACGTCGACGGCGTCTCCGGAACGACCGAGTCCACCTCCTCGCGGATCGGCCCCTATACGGCGACCGGTACCCCGGCGAGGATCACCGTCACCGATTCCTTCGGTTGTACCGCCAGCCTGGCCCAGGAGATCCGCGTCGGTCACCGTCCCGAGCCCGTGGCGACCTTCACCAGAGGCGGGCGCACCATCTGCGCGGGCGAGAGCGTGGTGATCGACTGCCTCGCCTCCACCAGCGCCGACGGCGGTCCACCGGCAGGCTGCAACTGGGACCTGGAGGGCAACCCCGGCATCGATCACCACGGCCAGACCACACCCGCCTTCGTTCCCGAAGAGGGGAAGGAGATCCGGATGAGCGTGCAGGATCCGTCCGGCTGCTCGGCGAACCTCTACCTCACCTTCGACGTGCGCGAGCCGCCTTCGGTGGATGCGGGCCCCGACCGCCGGGTCGGCCGCGGCGAGCTGGTGGATCTGGGAACGCCCGGCGGGCCGGGCTACGCCTACGGCTGGACCTGCGACAACTGGTCCTGCGGCCTCTCCGACGCGACGGCCCCCGAGCCGTGGGCGCTGCCCGAGGGCAATACCGCCTACACCCTCACCGTCTCGGACGGGGTCTGCACCGTCACCGACACCGCCCTCGTCACCGTCGGTCCCCGCGTGATCGCGACGACGCCGGCGGACGGCGAAACCTGGTTCGCGGACGGCAAGCTTTGGCTCCGCTTCGACAGCGCGATGGATCGCAACAGCTTCAACGGGAACGTGCGCCTCCTCGACGCGCAGACCGGGAATGCTGCCTCGATCTCCACGCGCTGGGACGGCGGCACCAAGAGCCTGGTGGTGACACCCACAGGCCTCGTCTCGGGGCGGGCCTATCTCCTCGAGGTGGACGGCGGCGACGCAGGCGTGCGCAGCGCGGCGAGCGACACCCTCCACGCCGACCACACGCTGGCGTTCACGGCGGGTCCCCCCGGCGACGGAGTTGCGCCGCGCGTCGCGTACAAGCAGCCGACGCTCGGTGCGACCGGCGTGCTGCCGACCACCGACGTGGTGGTGACCTTCGACGAGCCGCTCGATCCCGGCTCGGTCGGCGCAGGCACCTTCTACATCTCCGGTGTCCCGGCGGAGGTCAGCTACGATCCGAGGAGCTGGACCGCCACCCTGAAGCCCCTCGATCCCCTCGCCCGGGGCGCGACCTACCGGGTGGAGGTGCGCGGGATCCGCGACGTATCCGGGGCGGCAGCCGATTTCTCCTGGCAATTCACCACCGGCAACACCCTCGACACCACGCCGCCTCGGGCGATCGGCGCCCAGCCCGCGGCAGGTGCGTCGGCGGTGGATCCCTTCTCCCCCGCCACCGTCGGTTTCGACGAGGCGATCGATGCATCCAGCCTCGCCGGCATCCGGCTCATCGACGACACCAGCGGGATGCCGGTGGCAGCGGAGGTCTTCTGGGACGAGGAGAATCGGCTCGCCAGCCTGGTGCCCCGGCAGCTCCTCTCGCCGGGGAGCCGCTACCGCCTCGAGGTCGCGGGGATCCGGGACCAGGCGGGCAACGTGATGGGCGGGGTCCTCGCCCACACCTTCACCACCCAGGACGCGCTGCTGGTGGAGAACTTCGAGGGGGCCCTCGCCGGATGGTCGACCAGCGGCGCCTGGGGGATCGACACCGACGCGACCTACGCGGGAAACGCGGGCCTCTCGGACAGCCCCGACGCCTGCGGTTGCACCGACGCCGCGGCGACCACACCGCCCATCGACGTCGGCGGGAAGCGCTCGGTGGTCGTGAGCTACTGGTCGAGGCAGAGCCTCGCCACCGACGGAAGCGACGCGGCCCACCTCGAATACTCCCTCGACGGCGGGACATGGATCCCTGCGGCGAGCCTGTCGGGACCGGCTGGCTGGCAGCTCCGCTCCCACGTGATCGACACGGGATCCCGGTCGAGCCAGCTCCAGCTCCGCTTCCGTCTCGACGTCGACGGGGCTGCGAACCTCGACGGTTGGTTCGTCGATCAGCTCCTCGTCCGCTGAGCGCCAGCGGGGCGAGTGGGCAACGTACGAGCCCCGCGGGAGAGTGGCAGCCGGGCCGGCCCGGCTGCCGTTCCCCCACGCGCCGCCGCAACCCGCCGGGATCGCGGCGGCGCCAGGCGGCACGGGCCGCGCACCCTCCCCCTCCACCCGCCGGACGGACCGGCGGCAATTGGCCTGGAGGGAAGCATGGAGGGTACGGGAAGGAAGAAGTGGGCGGTCTACACGATCCGTGAGCGCAGTGGTCTCGAGAAGCCGATCTGGCTCCGGGTGGGCATCGCCTTCGTGAACCGCGACGGTTCCTTCAGCCTCTACCTCGACGCGCAGCCGCTCGACGGCAAGCTGCACATGCGGGAGTGGCGGGAAGAGGCGCCGCAGCACAACGAGTCCTCGAACGGGATCGGCCGCAGCCACGGCGCCGTCGCCACCCCGCTTCCGCTCGCTGCTGCAGAAGCGGCGTTCTGATGGAGGCGGCGATGGTTCTCGCACGTTGCGCCGCGCTGGCGGCGCTGCTCCTCGGCCTGGCGGGCTTCGCCGGTGACGCTGCTGCAGCCTCCCGGAAGGGAGGCGAGCTCGTCGGCTCGCTCAACCTCAACACCGCCACCGCCGAGCAGCTCGCCCTGCTCCCCGGCGTCGGCCCCGCCACCGCGCGGCGGATCATCGAGATGCGGCAGAAACGGCCCTTCCAGCGTCCGTGGGAGATCATCCGGGTGAAGGGGATCGGGCCGGCGTTCTTCCGCAAGCACAAGGAGCGGCTCAAGGTGGACGGTCCCACCGACCTCGCCTGGATGGAGGTGCGGCGCGGGCAGACGACCCTCTCCGCCGCGCGCTGAAGCGGCCCGACGCATCAGGCGGCCCGGCTTCCTTCCGAGGAGGCCGGGCCGCTCTCGTTGCGGCGAACGTCACCGAGCCGAGCTCCTCGGCGCCTCGTCGCCTCGCGAGCCGCGGCGTGGTCACGTGATCGCTCCCGAGCCGAGCCGGCGGATCGCGACGGACCCGATGACCGTGCTCACGAAGCGCGAGGCGTCGTGGCGCATCATCGGAGGGCGGGTGGCAACGCGGTGGTCGAGCGGCCGATCCGCACGATGAAGGAAGAAGTCTGGCTGCGCGACTGGAACAGCGCGGCCGAGGTGCGCGAGGCGCCGCTCGCCAGGATTGCCCGCTATGGCACCGAGCGTCCGCACCAGGCGCTGGGCTGGCTCACCCCCGCCGAGTACCGCGCTGCGACGCGCAGGGGATGCAAGAAGCTGCGCGATGCTCGCCCGTACGAACGAGCGCGCGGCGCCGCAGGAGCGGAACCGTCCGGCGCGCCGGGTCGCAAAGGCTCACGCCGCGCGTGCGATGCTGGTGGCGGCCGATCCGACGGCTACCTCTCCGGAGAAGAGGCGCCCATCGACCGAGTAGGCGCCGCTACCCTTGATCGCGACAACTGCCGAGAGGGCGAGCGCGAGCAGGTGGTACTCGTAGCCCTCCGCGCCCGTCGGCATCGCGCCGAACCAATTCATGAAGAAGCCGTGCTGCACGTGGGTGCTCGCTGCGCCGAGCATGAGCCCGCCGATTCCCAGCGCGGCATACCGCCCGCCGATCCCGAGCACGAGGGCTATCGGCGCGATCAGCTCCGTCACGATCGCAAGCGCCGCCAGCGGAGTGGGGAAGCCGAGCGTCTCCGTCATCCAGCCGAAGGTCCCGCCGAATCCGTAGCCGCCGAACCAGCCGAGGGCATGCTGGGCGCCGTGGGGGAACATCACGAACCCGAGGACGAGCCGGGCGATCAGGGGCCCGGAATCGTTGGTCGTCGAGAGAAGCCTACGCAACATGGTGTGCCTCCGCGAATGGGTTCGTGGGGATTAGCGCTCGAGGGGGAAGCCTGCCGCTTCCCAGTCCTTCTTGCCGTCGACGTACACGCGCACGCTGCCGTAGCCGAGCGCTTCCAGCTCCCGCGCCGCGAGCGTCGAGTTCTCGCACGTCTCGCTGGCGCAATAGACGACGACGTTGGCGCCCTTGTCGCCGAGCAACTTCGGGGCGAGGGTTGCCACCTGGTCGTGGGGGAAGTTGCGGGCGCCGGGGAGATGGCCCGCCGAGTAGTACTTCTCGGGCAGCGCCTCGAGGAGCGTGATCGCCTCGCCGCGGTCGAGGATCGCCTTCAGTTCGTCGCGTTTGATCGTCTTCATGATTTGATCTCCTCGTCTTGTGGATGCTTCGAACGAGGAGAGAGATAGCGCCAGGAGCGTCGGCGAACTACGATCGGCCAGGCCAAAACACTGTTTCCGAGATGAGAACGATGTCCGCCTTCGATCTCGAGCTCCTACCATCGATGGCGCTGTTCGCGCGGGTCGTGCAGCTCCAATCCTTCAGTGCGGCTGCGCGCCAGTCGGGCATCGCCAAGTCGGGGGTCAGCAAGCGCATCACGCAACTGGAGAAGCGGCTTGGCGTCCAGCTCCTGCGGCGATCCACCCGCAAGCTGGCGCTCACCGCAGAGGGGCTTCGGTTCTACGAGCACTGTGCCAGGGTGCTGGAGGAGGCATCCGCGGCACAGGCCGCCGTGGCGACCGCCACCTCGGAGGCGAGAGGCGTGCTGCGGGTGAGTGCCCCCGTCACCTTTTCGCAGATGTACCTGGCAGCGGCGGTCGCCGAGTTCCTCGACGAGTACCCGGAGGTGGAGGTGCACCTCACGACGGACGACCGGCTCACGGACATGGTGGAGGGTCGCTTCGACGTGGTAGTCCGCGTGGGCCGGCTCGCGGACTCCAGCGCGATTGCGAGGCGGCTTGCCGCGGATCGCCTCGTGGTATGCGCTTCACCCGACTATCTCGAGCGAGCGGGTGTCCCCGAGACTCCCGAGGCGCTCGTGGGTCACAACTGCCTGCACTATGCCAACGTGCCGCTGTCGGGCGAGTGGCGCTTTCGGAGCCCGGAGCGATCCTACTCCGTGCCGGCGCGCGGCAACTTCGTCGCCACGGACGGCACCGTCCTCCGGCGTGCCGCGCTGGCCGGTCTTGGCCTGGCCGTGGTGCCCTATTTCATGGTTGCGTCGGACGTAGAGGCGGGCCGGCTCCGTCTCGTGCTCGGAGAGCACCGGCGGGCGGAGATCGGCATCTACGCGATGGTGACGGAGAGCAAGCGTCTGCCCGTGCGTACCAGGGTGTTCCTCGACTTCTTGGTTCGCTACTTCGCCCAGCCCCGTTGGACAGCGGCGCCTCGCCCCCAGCGAGCCCCTGCCCGCGATTCCGGCCGGCTCGGCAGCGGACGCTCCCGGACGTGAAGAACCCACTTCGCTGCTCGCGACGCGTCGAGACGCGCCGCGAACGGTGGAGGTATCGCGCGAAGCGCATGGCTGTGCAGGCGCTCCGCCGCCAGCATTCTTTTCTCATCCCGAGTTGCGACCTGCGGATGTTTGCGGGAGGCCATCGCGACGGTCGTGCCCGGGCCCAGGCGGCTTCCGCATCGCCCCACGCCCGCCGGTCCGGCCCGTCGACTTGCGCCGCAGCCGCCTCGCAGCCTTGTCGGCCCGACGCTCAACCCGTGGGCCGGCCCAGCCGCAGATGGCGCCCGGCAGCTTCCTCGACCCGGAAGTCGATGGGCGACGAGAACATCGGGCCTGCGAAGGCCAGGCTGTGGAACTCGCCGTGCTCCCCGCAGGGATCGACGCTGCCCGGCAGCTCGGAGAGGAAGGACCGGTCGAACTCCCGGCCGAGCAGCTCCACGGGCAGGACATCGGTGTCGACGTACGTGATGCGCGCCCGAAGCCCTCCGCGGATCATCTCCCGGGCCAGCTCGCCCGTGTCCCGATTCCACAGGGGAAAGAGCACGCCCAATCCCGTCTCGCGCATCTTCCGCTCCCGTTCGGCCCGCAGGTCGGCGAGGAAGATGTCGCCGAACGCCACGTCGGTCGCGCCGAGAGCGCGGATGCGCTCGAGCGCCGCGCGCATCTCGCGCTCATACGCCGCGCCGGTGGCGTCGGCCGTCCAATGGACCTCGTGCAGCGGCAACCCGGTCCGACTTGCCTGCATTCGAACGAGATCCCGGGGCGTGTGGTGCATCGGGACGTGCCCCGCCCCCTCGTCGATCACCGTCAGGAGGCCGATGACCTCGACGGTGGGATCGCGCCGGAGCTCGTGCAGCGCCCAGGCGCAGTCCTTGCCGCTGCTCCACGACAGAAGCACGCGCCTCGTTGCTCGCATCTCGGACTCCTTCGCGTCTCGAATCGTCGGAGGGAGGTGCCCCGCCGGGCTCGCCAGACCGAGGACGCCGGGCAGGGTCTACACCTTCCGCGAGCGCACTGGTCTCGAGAAACCGATCTGGCTCCGGGTGGGCATCGCCTTCGTGCCTGGGGGGTCATCCGGGTCAAGGGGATCGGGCCGGCGCTCTTCCGCAAGCACAAGGAGCGGCTCAAGGTGGACGGTCCTACCGACCTCGCCTGGATGGAGGTGCGGTGCGGGCAGACGACCCTCTCCGCCGCGCGCTGAAACGGACCGACGCAGCAGGCGGCCCGACTCCCTTCCGAGGAGGCCGGGCCGCTCTGCCGTCAAAGGCTGGCGGCGATCGCCCGCAGCGCCCCCGCCGGATCCTCGTGGATCACATCGCCATGGCCCGGCACCACGCGCACCAGATCCGGGATCGCTGCGAGCCGTTCGAGATGCGCACGCAGGGCCGGCGCGTCGCGCAGCAGGCCCGCCCTCGCGAAGGGCGCGAAGGTCGGCAGCGGATCGACGAACCCGCCGGACTCCACCGCCGAGCGGCCGGGCTCCGGCAGATCCCGCACCCAGGTGACCACGTCGGCGAAGACCAGCGTGACGCCGTCACGGGAGCGGACGTGCAGCACGCCCTCCCAGCGGTTGACGCCATCGAGATGCTCGGCCTGCACCGCAGCGTCCGCAGGGAAGTCGTCGTAGCTGCCGTCGACCCGTACCGCCTGCTCGACGTTTTCGCGGTTGTTGATCGGGCAGTAGATCCGCAGCCCGGGGTACCGCGCCGCAAAGACGCGCGCGTCGGTCCGGTGCGAGCCGTTCGGCACCACGAGGATCGCCGGCTCGCCCCACGACTCGAGCCGCGTCATCGACGGTTCGTCGAGGGCCACGGCGCTGTGGATCACGAGCGTGCCGTCCGAGCGCCGCACCACCGTCATGGTCCGCGGCCAGCCGCTCATCCCGCCGGCGAGGGTCCCCTCGACGCACCAGAGGTTCTCGGCCAGCTCCCGCCACGGCCCGTGCGGCAGCACCGTCCATCGGCTGTAGGCGATCATCCCCGCACCTCGCGCGCCAGCGTCTCGGCCGAGTCGTATCCCCGGGCCGCCCCCACTTGCGAGGCCCGCTGCCTGCGCCCTGTCGTCTGCTTGACTGCCCTCCACGATTGCGACCCCGCACGAGAAGGCGGCGCGGTCGCCACCCCGCTCCCCTCGCCACCGGCGCTCCGAGGGAGCCGGCCATGGTTTTCGCACGTGCGCCACGCTGGCCGCGCGGCTCCTCACCCTGGCGGGCGTCTCCGGCGAACCGGCCCAGCGCACCACTGCGCCGGGCAGCTCCCGTTCCCCGGGGACTATCCACGTTCGATCGGCGACGTGAGTTCCTCGAGGTGCACGACAACGCCCTCCCTATCCGCGAGCACCACGCCGTATCCGGGAGCGTCGTCGCTCCGCACCAGCTTCCGTTCCGTCATCTCGAGCGCAAATCCGACGTGTGGACTCTTGATCACGGAAACCGGAATGCCACTCCATGATCCGCCCACCGATCGATGGAGGTGGCCGCAGAAGATCTGACGAACGGCTGCCGGCTGCAGCACCGACGCGAATCGATCGCCGTCGACGAGCTTCAAGGCATCGAGCCCCGGGACGCCCACGTCGAAGGGCGGATGGTGCATGAAGATGAGCGTCGGCTCGTCTCCGTCCGCCAGGACGCGCTCGAGCCACTCCAGACGGCGTGCGCACAACTCCCCATGGTGCTTCCCGTCGGCGGCGAGCGTGTCGAGGTAGACGACCCTGTAGCCGCCGATCTTCTCCATGAACTGGGCATACCCGTCCGTTCTCGGTGCGTCCGGGAATGCGTCGAAGAAGGCGTCCCGATCGTCGTGGTTGCCGAGGAGCAGGCGCACGGGGATGGTCAGGTCCGCCAGCACCCCGCGAAGAACGGGATAGGCCGAAGCACTGCGACCCTGGACCAGGTCTCCGGTGATCACCAGCAGATCGGCGTCGGCGTGTCGCGCGACCGCGTGGTCGAGAGCGCTGCGCAAGCGCCGATTGGGATCGACGCCCGCGGGCGCAGGCGCGCCGGGTGCCGTCACGTGCAGGTCCGACAGCCAGAGGATCTTCATCGCGACGATCCTGCTCGCTTCGCCTCGTGCTCCATCGCGATGGAGCTGAGGTCGTTCGTCTCCGGCGCCGGCCGGACCGCCTTCCGTTCGCTGTACCGATCGACGAGATAGTCGGAGCGCTCGCGTACCAGGAGCGTGAATTTGACCAGTTCCTCCATGACGTCCACGACGCGGTCGTAGAGCGGAGAGGCGCGCATCCGTCCGGCGTCGTCGAACTCCTGGAAGGCCTTGGGCACCGACGATTGGTTCGGGATCGTCACCATCCGCATCCACCGACCCAATACGCGGAGCGCGTTGACCGTGTTGAAGGATTGCGAGCCCCCCGACACCTGCATCACGGCCAGGGTGCGCCCCTGCGTCGGCCGCACGCCGCCACTCTCGAGCGGCAGCCAATCGATCTGGCTCTTGAAGACGCTGGTAAGCGTGCCGTGGCGCTCCGGCGAGCACCACACCTGCCCTTCCGACCAGAGCGAGGACTCCCGCAGCTCGACGACCTTGGGATGGTCGGTCGGGACGCTGTCCGGTGGCGGCAACCCACGGGGATCGAAGACCCGGGTCTCCGCACCGAAGTGCCGCAGCAGGCGCTCGGCCTCGAGGGTGAGCAGCCGGCTGTACGATCGCTCCCGCAGCGATCCGTAGAGCAGAAGGATGCGAGGCCGGTGCACCAGGTGCCGTGCCGGGGCGAGCCTCTCCTGCGAGGGGATCTCGAGATCCGCAGGCGAAACATTGGGCATCTGATTCGTCATGGCTTCCTCCAGTGGCGATGTCGGGTGGAATGCGGGCCGGCACGCGGCGGGCCGGGTCGAGGAGGACGAGCGCTGCAGGTCCGACCGATGCGCCCAGCCCCAGCACGGCGAACGCGACGCTCCAGCCCTGCGCCGTTTCCGAGCCGAAGCGATGCAGGACGATCCCGAAGGCGAGCGGTCCGGCGAACGCGCCTGTGAAGCCGACCGTCGAATAGAACGCCATCGTCGTTCCGCGCAGCGCGGGATCCGCCCCGCGGACCAGACTCGATGTGAGGGCCCCCGAGTCCGCTGCGGCCAAAGCTCCGTAGACGAGAAGCAGCGCAAGCAGAACCCACGACGGCACGCCGCCGGCAACGATCCCGAGTGCGCAGCCGAGAAGCGCCGAGGCGGACATGATGCCGACGACCAATCGTCGCCAGCCGAGGCGCTCGGCGAGCTCGTTTCCCGCGAGGCTCGCCGGCAGCAGCAGCAGCGTAAGCGCCGCGGCGATCACCGTCGGATCGGGTCGAAGGGCATCGTCCGGCCGCTGGGCGTAGGCGAAGGCCAGGAAGCCCACGACCCACGACCAGAGCCCGAAGAGCTCGAAGTTGTGCGCCGCATAGGCGATCGCGCGGGCCGTGGCCGATCGGTCCTGCAGCACGAGCTTCCATCTCGAAAACGCGTTCTGGAGCAGCTGCGTGCGCACCGGCGCAGCGCCGTTCGAGCCGCCAACGAGGACGGCGATCGCCACGAACGAAAGCGCCGGCCCGATCGCAGCCAGGCCGAAAGCCCAGCGCCAGCCGAGCTGCTGGCCGATCGACCCGACGAAGAGAAACGAGGCGCTGGTCCCGAGTGCGTAGCAGCCCGTATAGAGCGCGATCGCCCGCGATTGGAACGCAACGCCGACCCGCTCGCCCAACAGCCGGAGACCCGGCATGTAGGTGCCGGCGAGGCCCGCGCCCATCAGGAGCTGTGCGACGGCGGCGGTCCCGGGGCCGCGGACCGCCAGAGCATAGAGGAGCGCGCCCGCCATGCTTCCACACGCGGCGCCCAGGTAGATCCTTCGCGCGCCATAGCCGTCGGTGGCCGAAAGAAGGATGGGTACGGCGAGCGCATAGCCGCCGTGAAACGCGCCGACGATCCAACCGGCCTGCGAAGGCGAGAGCGACCACGCGGCACGGAGCTCGGGAAGTTGGCCGATGAAGCCGGCGTGTCCGAGCATGCCGACCACCTGTGCGGCGCAAAGGCCGGTGATCAGCGCGCGCTCGTTCATTCTCGCCTCCGCTCGCCTGTCGAGGTCCAACCAGCTCGCTGGCGACCACCTCGCTGAACTGGTTGAATCACTCAACCATCGGACCAGGAAAAATCGGGTAGCTCGCCCGATGGCGAATTTACGTGGGCCGCAGGCCCTGCACGGCTCGCTGAAGAACGCGCAGTGCATCGAGGACCTCGGCCCGCCTACTTGGATCGATGGCAGCGAGCAGCGCCTGGCGCTGCGGGATCGTTTCCGCTTCGATCCGTTCCACGAGGCGCTCGCCCGCTGGCAGGAGACGAACGCAGCAGAACCGCGCGTCGTCGTGAAGGTCCCGTACGCGCTCCACGTACCCCTTCTTCTCGAGGCGGTCGATGATCCGCGTTGCGCCGCTCTTGCTCACGCCCAGGTCCTGCACGAAATCCTGGATCGCGGGCAGCCCTCGCTCGCTGGTCGCGCGCAGCGCCCGGTATTCCGAGAGCGTGATGTCGTGACAACACACCTGCTCTTCGCTCTGCATACCGAGCAGATGCACCAGAGCCGCGAGCACCTCGTTCAGCTCGCGCGCCTGGGCCACGGGAATCCTGGATGCACCGGTCATGCGTCGACACCCACATGGTTGCTTGAGTCAACCAAACGTAGAGAGAGGGCGGTTCGCTGTCAAGCGCGGCTGCGCGGGTACCGCGCCCGGCAGCGCCGCATGCACCGGGGGCCGCTGGCACGCCCGCTTGACTGCCGGCCGGGCGCGCGACTAGGTTGCGCGCCGGACGGAAAGCCGTGGGTGCCCGTGGAAGACACGGGAAAAGGGAAGCCGGTGTGATTCCGGCGCGGTCCCGCCACTGTAACCGGGCGAAGAGATCCCCAGCGTAGCGGCCACTCTCCCTTGGGAGGGGAAGGCCGGGGGTCTCGCAGGGCGAAGAAGCCCCTGCACCCGGGAGCCAGGAAACCTGCCCGCGGCCAGTCGAGGAGAGAGCTCGTCCCCGGTGCGATGGTCGCGCCGGCGCTCCCTCCGAAGCGGCGAAGAGCCGCGTTCGCGACCCCGCGCGAGAAGGGGCTGCGAGGTGGAAATGCTGGCCCTTCGGCCCGGCCTCCGCAGGCGCACGAGCCTGCGCGGATGGCCCTGCCCTCATGTCCTCGCAGCGGCGCTCCTCGTCGCTCCCGCCGTCGCCGCCGGCGAGGAGGACGTGCGCCTGGGAACCGTGACGGTGACCGCCGACGCGGAGGCGCCGCCCCCCGAACCCACCGTCGCCGAGGAGCCCACCGGCTTCGGCACGGTGGTCGAGACGAAGGACTTCGCGGGGCAGCAGATCGATGTGGCGGATCTGCTCCTCCACGCGCCGGGCACGCGGATCCACCGGGCCCCTGGCGGCGCCACCCTGAGGCTCCGCGGCAGCTCGTCGGAGCAGTCGTTGGTGCTCCTCGACGGCATCGCCCTCAACGCCGCTGCGGGCGGCGGCGTCGACCTGCGCACCATTCCCGCAGCGCTCCTCGAGCGCATCACCGTGCTGCGCGGCAACGAGGGCGCCCGCTACGGCTCCGGCGCCCTGGGCGGCGCCGCCCTCCTCGAGACCCGCGCCCTGCGCGACGAGGTCGGCGGCTCGGTCCGACTCTCCGCCGGATCGTTCGATTCCTATGCGGTCGACGGCGCTGCCTGGGGCGGCACCGGCGCGGCGACGGGCTTGGCGGCGATCACGTACCGCGACACCAGCGGCGCCTACGAGGGGCTCTACGATCCCACCCCGGAGGCCAACCCCGGCGACAGGACCCGCCGCACCGTCGAGAACAACGACGCCACCGACCTGAGCGCCCTGCTCAAGGGCCGCCTCGATCTCGGCGAGGGAACCGTTATCCACGCCCTCGCCCTGGGGAGTCTCGGCAGCAGGGGGCTCGCCGGGACCTATTACTTCCCCGACGATCACCGCAGGGACGAGTGGCGCCTCCTCACCGCGCTTCGGATCGAGGGCGATCCCCACGCGGACGTGCGCCTCTTCGGCGGCGTCGAGCTGCGGCACGACGAGGTGGCGGTCTGGTCCGACCGCCCCGCCTGCGGCGTCCTCTGCCAGCCCTTCACCGACGACGCCGGCAAGCCCTGGCAGATCGAGAACGTGCTCCTCGCCCGCACCGGCGCCGAGCTGGCGCCCACCGGCTGGACGCTCCTCCACGCGGAGGTGGCGCTCGGCAGCGAGTGGCTGCGGAGCCCCTACCATGCCGATCGCCAGCGGGAGCGGGTCGCCCTCTCCCTCGGCGACGAGCTCTACCTCGGCAGCAGCGTCACCGTCGCGCCGGCGCTGCGCTGGGAGAAGGTGGGCAAGCACGAGGGTCTCTCGCCGCGGATCGGCGTGGCCTGGCGGCCCCTCGAGGCGATCGAGCTCCGCAGCAACTGGGGCCGCACCTTCCGGGCCCCGAGCCTGGGTGAGCTCTACTTCGAGCAGGCCGGCGTCAAGGCCAACCCCGCGCTCGATCCGGAGTCCGGCTGGACCGTGGACGGCGGCGCGGTGCTCCGGCTCCCCCGGACGCTGGTGCAGCTCACCGGCTTCTACTCGCGAATCGAGGACCTGATCCTCTACGAGCTGGCAGGGGCGATGGTGAGCAAGCCGGCCAACTTCGACGACGCCGAGATCCGCGGCGGCGAGGTGGAGCTCTCGCTGCAGCCGCTGCGGCAGCTCACCGTCGGCGGCAGCTACAGCCTCGCCCAGACCCGCAACCTCCGCGACGCGCCGCACATCTGGAAGAAGGAGCTGCCCTACCGCCCCGCGCACCGGCTCCACCTCCGAGCCGTCTACCGCGCGGACGGCTACGAGGCCTTCGCCTCGGCGAGCCACCAGTCGGAGCAGTTCATCAACCGCACCAACACGTTCGCGCTCCCCGAGGCCACCACCGTCTCGGCCGGCGCCGGCGTGC
Source organism: Vulgatibacter sp. (assembly GCF_041687135.1). NCBI lineage: Bacteria > Pseudomonadati > Myxococcota > Myxococcia > Myxococcales > Vulgatibacteraceae > Vulgatibacter > Vulgatibacter sp. The sequence continues at coordinate 251,521 of NZ_JAWLCN010000004.1, forward strand.
GCCTCGTCAGCCTTCCCTGGACCCTCTGGCTCTCCGGCCAGATCGACAACGCCTTCGACGCGCCGCTGGTGGATCAGCTGGGTTACCCCCAGGCCGGCAGGGCGTTCACGCTCACGCTTCGCGCCCAGTCGCCGGAGGGCGGCGCGCGCAGCAGCATGGAGAACAACGAATGAAGACGCTCGTGCGGCTGCTGCCGCTCCTCTGCATCGCCCTGCTCGCCGGCTGTGACGACGGCGAGCCCGTCTGCGCCTCGGACGTCTACTGCGACGGCCAGTGCACCGACGTCGGCCTCGACAAGACCAATTGCGGCGGCTGCGGCAACGTCTGCGGCACCGGCCTCGAGTGCGTCGACGGCGCCTGCGTCTGCGCCGGCGGCGAGGCGCTCTGCGGCGGCAGCTGCGTCGTCGTGGCCCAGGACGAGCGCCACTGCGGCGGCTGCGACAACACCTGCGGCACCGCCCAGCTCTGCACCGACGGCGCCTGCACCTGCACCGGCGACGAGACCGCCTGCGGCACATCGTGCGTCGACACGCAGAGCGACGTGCGCAACTGCGGCGCGTGCGGCACCACCTGCGGCACCGGCGAGATCTGCGAGGCGGGGGCCTGCGTAACCGGCGCCTGCACCGGCCTCGAATGCGACGTGGAGGGCACCATCCTCTGCATCGATCCCATGACCGACGAGGACAATTGCGGCGCCTGCGGCACCATCTGCGGCGCAGGCGAGACGTGCACCGACGGCGCCTGCGTCTTCACCTGCGCCGAGGGGATCGCCTGCGAGGTCGCAGGATCGATGCAGTGCGTGGACGATCGCACCGACGAGCAGAACTGCGGCGGCTGCGGCGTGGTCTGCGGCGGCGGCACCTCCTGCCTCGGCGGCGTCTGCGCCGTGGGCAACCTCTACGCCGCCTGCTTCACCGACGGCAGCGTCGTCCCCCTGCTCAAGGCGACCAACGCCGTCACCAGCCCGAAGGCCACCGGCATCGACGGCCCCCAGTCGCTGGCGCTCTACGGCGACGACCTCCTCCTCGCCATCGGCAGCCTCGACCAGACCCTCTACGTCCTCGATCGCGCCACCATGCGGCAGGTGGGCTCGGTCGTCGTGGGCGCTGCGCCCAACCAGGTGATCGTCCGCGGCACGAAGGCCTACGTGGTCGCCTCCGGCAGCAACAGCATCTCGGTGGTCGACCTCGCCGATCCCGCGGCGCCGCGGGTCTCCGACGCGGTGGCCCTCGGCGAGAACATCAACCCCATGTCCGCAGCCTTCGACAGCGCCGGCACCCTCTGGGTCTCCTCCTGGCTCGCCGACGTGGTGATCCCCGTCGACTTCTCCGGCGCCGTCGGCGTCAAGGGCGACGCGGTGGCGCTCGAGCTCACCGGCGTCGAGGGCAAGGCCTACCCCGCCGGCGTGGCGGTGGTGCGGGACGTGGTCTACGTGGCGCTCAACAACCTCGACGGCGAGTACGCCCCCGCGGGCAACGGCCGCCTCGGCAGCTACAACCCCGAGACCGGCGCGAAGGCGCTGATCGATCTCGGCAGCACCTGCACCAACGCCGGCTACCTGGCGGCAGACGGCGATCTGCTCTACGTCGCCTGCACCGACTCCTACTGGCAGGGCGAGGTGGCGATCCTCGACACCACCACCGGCACCGTGACCAACCGGATCGCCACCGGCGGCGGCCCCTCGCAGATCTCCCTCGATCCCACCGCCGAAGGCCGCTTCTTCGTCGCCGACGCCGGCGGCATGGGCTTCTTCGCGGTGGAGGCGGACGGCACCGCCACCAAGGTCGACGTCTGCCCCGTGGTCGAGGCAGGCTGGGAGTTCAACTCCGACGTCCTCGCCGCCCCGTGATGCGCACGCTGCTCGCCCTCTTCGCCGTCCTCCTCTGCTGGTCGTCGCCCGCCCTCGCGGCGGCGCCCCACTGGCTGGGATCCGCGCCGAAGGGGGCGGCGCAGCGGGTGGTCACCCTGGCGCCCTCCCTCACCGAGATCGTCCTCGATCTCGGCAGGGGCGGCGCGCTGGTGGGCGTCTCGCGCTACGACGACGCCCCCGAGGTGCAGGGGCTGCAGCGGGTCGGGGGCTTTCTCGATCCCTCGCCCGAGGCGGTCCTCGCGCTGGCGCCGGATCTCGTCCTCGTCCAGCCGTCGCCCGGCAACCGCGGCGCGGTGGAGCGCCTCGCCCAGCTCGGGATCCCGGTGCTCGTGCTCCCGCTCGACACCGTCGCCGAGACCCTCGAGGCGATCCGCGCGGTGGGCAAGGCGCTGGGTGATGCTGCCAGTGGCGAGGCCCTCGCCACCCGGATCCGGGCGGCGATCGAGAGCACGCGCGCGGCGGCTGCGGCGGGCCCGCAGCGCAAGGCCCTCCTCGTCTACGCCTGGAAACCGCTGGTGGTGGCGGGGCCCGCCTCCTTCGCCCACGAGCTCCTCGTCGCCGCAGGCGGCGAGAACGTGGCCGGCACCGCAACCGGCGCCTACCCCACCCTCTCCGCCGAAGCGGCCCTCGCCGCAGCGCCGGAGCTGGTCGTCGACGTCACCGGGGGCCACGGCGGCGGCGCGCCGATCCCCGGCCTCGGCGCCAGGGTCCGCGCCCTGCGCTCGCCCGGCCTCTTCCGCCCCGGTCCCCGGATGGTGGAGGCGCTTCGCGAGCTGGCCCGGCTCCTCGGCGAGGAGGCGCCGAAATGACCTCCCACGCCGATCGCCTGGTGGCGGTTGCAGCGACCCCGACCGTCGGGCGCCGCTTCTCGATGAGCCGCTTCGCCACCGCCCTCGGCGTGCTCGGCGCGCTCCTCCTCGCCTCGATCCTCCTCGCCGCCACGGTGGGCGCCGAGCCGATCGATCTGCTCGCCGCCTTCTCCCGTCCCGACTCCCTCGACGGGCGGATCCTCTTCGGCCTGCGCATGCCGCGGCTGCTCCTCGCCGCCATCGCCGGCCTCGGCCTCTCCGCTGCCGGCGCCGCCTACCAGGGGCTCCTGCGCAACCCGCTGGCCGATCCCTTCGTCCTCGGCGTCTCCGGCGGCGCCGCCCTGGGCGGCACCCTCGCCCTGGTCGGCGGCGGCCTGCTCGCCCTGCCTGCCCTGGGCGGCGGCGCGGTGGCGATCCTCTCCTTCGTGGGCGCCGCCCTCGCCACTCTCCTCGCCTTCGCCGCGGGGCGGAGCAACGGCAGGCTCGATCCCACCCGCACGCTCCTCACCGGCGTGATCTTCAACTCCTTCGCCGCCGCGGTGATCACCCTGCTCAAGACCGTGGTCTCGCCGGAGAAGGCGCAGGAACTCCTCTTCTGGCTCACCGGCGCGATCGGCTACGAGAGCTACGGGACCCTGGCCCTCGCCCTCGCCGCCACCGTCGTCTCCACCGCCGTGCTCGCAGCGCAGGGCAACGCCCTCAACCTCCTCGCCCTGGGCGACGACGGCGCCGCCTCGCTGGGGATCGACGTCCCCCGGGTCCGCGCCTCGATCTTCCTCGCCTCGTCGCTGGCGGTGGCGGTCGCCGTCTCCCTCACCGGCCTCGTCGCCTTCGTGGGCATGCTCGTTCCCCACCTGGTCCGGCTCCTCCTCGGCCCCGATCAGCGCCTCCTCGTTCCCGCCTCCGCCCTCGGCGGCGCCGCCTTCCTCGTCCTCGCCGACACCGCGGCGCGGGTCCTCTTCGTGCCCCTGGGGACGGAGCTTCCCGTCGGCGCGCTCACCGCCCTCGCCGGCGGGCCCTTCTTCCTGCTCCTGCTGCGCCGGTCGGCTGGTTGACACCCATCCGGGCTCGGTTACGATTCGCCCTCGCGAAAGCCTTTTCCCCGACTCCCCTGCAGGCTCACGGGGGTTCACCCCCCAGCCGAGAGGCCCGCAGCCCGCGATGTGGCAGATCGTCATCAACGGCCCCGGCTACCTCGACACCGAATACGAGCTGCCGGAAGGCGAGACCCTGCTCGGGCGCGGCGAGGAGAACCACATCGTCCTCGCGGGCGCCCTCGTCTCCCGCCGGCACGCCAGGCTGGTGGTGGAGGGGGAGGGGCTGCTCGTCGCCGACGCCGGATCCCGCAACGGCACCCTGCTGAACGGCATGCCCCTGGAGGCAGCAGCGCGGCTCGACGCCGGCGACCGGGTCGAGATCGGCGAGAACCGCCTCCGGGTGCAGCGGGTCGACGCCCTCTCCGCCGGCACCACGGTGATCCTCCGGCAGGAACCCTCGGCCTCGCTGGCCCGCCTCGACAGCGCCCGCTCCCTGGACGCCGCAGGGGCCCTGGCGAAGGGCCCCGAGGTGGCGGCGCTGGTGCTGCTCTACCAGGTCTCCGAGAAGCTCGCCTCGGCGCCGTCGCTGGAGCGCTTCCTCGAGGAGGTGGCGGATCTCGTCCTCGAGCTGGCCCGGGCCCGCACCGTGGTGGTCCAGCTCGGCGCGGCGCTCGCGCCTGCGGTGGTGCGCCACCGGGGCGGCCTCGCAGCAGGCGAGGTGCCCGTCTCCCGCAGCGTGGTGGAGGAATGCCTGCGCACCCGCGCCACCCTCTGCGTCACCGACGCGGCCCAGGACGCGCGCTTCGCCGGCAGCGAGAGCGTGGTCCACTACGGGGTCACCGAGGTGATCTGCGCGCCGCTCCTGCGCGAGGGGGCGGTGGAGGGGATCCTCTACCTGACCCGCGACGCCGACGACGTGGCGCTGCGCCAGCTGGTGGAGACCATCGCCGCGCTGGCCCACCTCGCCGGCGCCGGGATCGAGCAGCAGCGGCTCCGGGAACGGGCGGTGGCGGAGGAGCAGCGGCGGCAGCGGCTCGCCCGCTTCCTCGGCGCCGGCCTCGCTGCGGAGCTGGCGGCGGATCTCGACGGCGGGTCGCATATGGAGGAGCGCGAGGCGACGCTCCTCTTCGCCGACATCTCCGGCTTCACCCCGCTCACCGAGAGGCTCCCTGCGGCGCGGGTGGTCGAGCTCCTCGACGGCTTCTACCGGCGGATGGCCCGGGTGGTCTTCGCCCACGGCGGCACCGTCGACAAATTCATCGGCGACGCGGTGATGGCGATCTTCGGCGCGCCGCGCCGGGGCGAGGACGACGCAGCCCGGGCCCTCGACGCGGCGCTTTCGATGCGCACGGCCTTCGACGAGATGATGGCGGGATGGCCCGAGGCCGATCGCTGCAGCCTGCGCATCGGCGTGAACACGGGCAGGGTCCTCGCCGGCACCGTTGGCGGCGAGGAGCGTCTCGAGTACACCGCGGTGGGCGATGCGGTGAACGTCGCCGCGCGGCTGGTGGGCGAGGCTTCGCCGGGGCAGATCGTCGCGGGCAGCTCCACCGTCCGCGCGGCGGGCCCGGGCTTCGCGGTGCGCAGCCTCGGGCAGCGGCAGCTCAAGGGACGGAGCGGGATGGTCGAGGTGGCGGAGATCGTCGGCCGGGAGGTGGTGCCGTGAGCCTGGCGAAGGGCAGCGGCCTGCGTCCGTTCCGGCCCCAGCGCTTCGGGCGCTTCACCCTGCTCGCGCCCCTGGCAGCAGGGGGCATGGGGCAGATCTACCTCGCCCGCGCCCGCTTCGCCGGCGGCCTCGAGAAGCTCTGCGTCATCAAGAAGGTCCTGCCCGAGCTGGCCCGGGATCCGGACTTCGCCGGGCGCTTCCGCGAGGAGGCGCAGACGCTGGTGCAGCTCCAGCACGGCTCGATCGCGCAGGTCTACGACAGCGGCGAGGAGGCGGGCGAGTGGTGGATCGCCCTCGAATTCGTCGACGGCAAGGATCTGCGCCGGCTGCTGCAGCGGATGCGCACGGGCGGCAGCAGGGTGCCGCTGCCGATCGCCCTCTACGTCGCGGTGAAGATCCTCGAGGCCCTGGCCTACGCCCACCGCAAGAAGGACGGCGAGGGGAACGAGCTCGGGCTGGTCCACCGCGACGTCTCGCCGCAGAACGTGCTCCTCTCCTACGAGGGAGAGGTGAAGGTGATCGACTTCGGCCTCGCCCGGTCGACGATCAGCGAGCCCGAGCGCGACCCCTCGGTGGTGATGGGGAAGTTCCACTACATGGCGCCCGAGCAGGCGCGGAACCTGCCCCTCGATCGCCGCGCCGATCTCTACGCGGTCGGCGTGATCCTCTACGAGATGATCACCGGCTGGAATCCCTTCGAGGAGGCCTCGCCGGTGGAGGTGGTGGAATGGGCCGCCTCGCCGCGGATCCCGCCGGTGCAGCGCCTCGCGCCGGAGGTGCCCGACTCCGTCGCAGCGGCGCTGGCGAAGGCGCTGGCGATCGATCCGGCGGAACGCTTCGGCAACGCGGAGGAGCTGCGGGGCCGGCTCTCCGCCTGCCTCTCGGAGGTGGCGCCGGACGCAGGGCCGGAGCGGCTCGCGGCGCTTCTCGCCGAGGTGTTCGCGGAGGAGCACGAGCGCGAGCGGGCGTGGATGGCGGCGCTCACCAGGGGCGAGGGCGGGCAGAGCCCCGCGGCGGAGGAGACCACCCGCGCCGCGTCGGTGCCCCGCCTCGTCTCGCAGGGGGCGCGGCCGCAGCATGCGGGCACCGCGCGCTTCGGCGAGGAGCAGGGGGAGCCGCAGGGGCAGACGCGCCGCTTCGCGCCGCCTGCACGGCAGCCGGTCTCGACCGGTCTGACCGGTAGCGACGAGGAGACGCGGCAGTGGTCGGAGGGAGAGAAGCGGGTCGGCGGCGGATCCGACGATCCCTTCACCACCGGCACCACGCCGCTGCCGGGCGATACGGCACGCACGGTGCTCCGGCCGGAAGGCGAGGCTGCAGGCGCCGGTGCGGACACGGGGCGGCGGGCGCCGGCGGTGCAGCACGAGGCCGAGACGGAGCTCGTTCCCTGGGATCGCGATCGGAGCGGCGGGGCAGCGGCGCTCCGCTCCGCTGCAGCTGCTGCGACGTCGGCGCCGCGGGGGGTGCCCTGGTACGAGGCAGCGGCGGAGAGCGGTCCCGGGGCGGTGCCGGCGCCGGAGCGGACGCCGCAGGCGCCCTTTCCAGCGCGGCCGGTGGCGCAGGAGATCGAGCTGCCGGGGATCGGATCGGCTGCCGCCGTGGCGGAGGGGCCGGCCGCCGTGCCGGCGCTGCAGCCCGGTGACGAGACGGCCCCGGCGCCGCGGAAGAAGCGCGCTGCGGGCTGGGTGGCTGCAGGCGCGCTCCTCGGCATCGCCGGCGCTGCGTCGATCTTCTGGCCCGCCGAACCGGCGCCCGTGCCCCCGACACCGGCACCGGTATCGGTCGCCGCGCCGGCGGTGGTGGCAGCTCCTGCGCCGCAGCCTGTCGAAGAGGCCGAGCCGGATCCCCTGCCGGCGCCGGCGCCCGCCGCCGTTCCCGCTCGCGTCGAGGCGGCGCCTGCCACGGTAGCGCCGGTGGCGGCAGCCCGCCCTGCGACGCAGCCAGCGCCGAAGCCCGCCGCCGAAGTGGCGGCGGCCTTGCCCGATCGCCGCACCCGCCTCGCAGCAGAACGCCGCAAGGTCCTGCGCAAATACGAGGAGCTGGTGCGCGCCCACGGCGCCGACCAGGTCGGCGCCATCGTCGGCGGCCTCGTCCGTGCCACCGATTCGCAATTCCAGCGGTTGATCGAGGATCCGCAGCACCACGATGCGCTGCAGCAGCAGCTCGACGAACTCGATCGCCTCCTCGAGGAAAGACGCCGTGCATTTGCGCCTTGAACGACTCGCCTCCCTGGGCCTCGCCCTTCTGCTCGCGGCGATGCCGGTGCGCGCCTTCGCCGACACGGAGGCAGCGCCCCGCAAGGTCGCGGTGGTGATCACCCAGGCCGTCGGCGTCGGCGCCCTCGCCGACCGCCTCGGCGCCATCGCCTCCACCGTCGCCGCGGAGAGCGGCGCCGCGGTCCTCGATCCCGCCGCCTCCAGCAGCCAGCTCCGTGCAGCGGGCGGGCCCGATCCCCTCACCTGCGGCTCCGACGCGACCTGCCTCCGCAAGATCGCCGAGGCGCTCGGCGTGCGCTGGGTGATCGGCATCGGCATCGGTCGCTTCGGCGGGATCTACGGCCTCGAGCTCCGGCTCGTCGATCGCAGCGCGGCGGCAGCCCCGGCCGGCACCTCCGCCACCTGGGCGGAGCCCGGACCGGATTGGGAGGTGGCGATGCGCGATGCCCTCGCCGGCGTGCTGCCGGAGGAGCTGCAGCAGCAGCGCAAGGGCACGCTGCTGGTGCGGGCGAACGAGCCGGGGGAGCTCTTCGTCGACGGCGCCCCCGCCGGCACCCTGCCCCTCGAGGCGCCGGTGGAGATCGCCGCCGGTTCCCACGAGGTGGAGCTCCGCGGCGCCGGCGGCAGCGCCCGCTCCACCGTCGAGGTGCAGCCCGGGGCACGGGCGGAGATCGAACTCGTCCTCGCGCCGGCGCTCGATCCCGCGCCGCCTTCGCGGTGGACCTCCACCGGCAAGTGGGTCGCCGGCGGTACCACCGTGGCCCTCTTCGCCGGCGCGATCGCGACGCACCTTGCCGCCGCGGGGGCCATGGACGACGCCAGGGCGCAGAAGGACGCAGGTGATCCCTTCGCCTCCACCAGGCAGGACGCCCTCGATCGCCTCGACGTGGCGCGGCTCCTCTACACCGCCACGGTGGCGGCTGCCCTCGGCACCGCGGCGCTCTGGTATTTCGACGAGATGCCTCCAGACGCGCCTGCCTCGATCGGCGCGCCGTGAGCGTCCGTGAAACGAACGCTCCAGCGGAGCCGAAGGCGGAGCGGACGCAAGAGAGAGCGTCTCGCGCGCGAAGCGCGAGCGGGGCGGCGCAGCAGCAGCCGGCGCTGGAAGCCCGTGGGCTCGGCGTCCGCCACCCGGGCGGCGTCGAGGCGCTCCGCTCCGTCGATCTGGCGGTGCACGCCGGCACCTTCGTCGGCCTCCTCGGCCCCAACGGCGCCGGCAAGAGCACCCTGGCCCGGGCGCTGGCGGGGCTGGTGCGTGCCGGTGCCGGCGAGGTCCACATCGACGGCGATCCGCTCGCGTCGCTGCCCCGCCGGGAGGTGGCCAGGCGGATCGCCTTCCTCGCCCAGGAACCCCCTGCCGATCCCGGCTTCACCGCTGCCGAGGTGGCGCTGATGGGCAGGACCCCGCACCTGGGGCCGATGGGGCTCGACGGTCCGGGCGATCGGGCCCTGGCGGCGGAGGCGCTGGCGCGGGTCGATGCGGCGGCGCTCGCCTCGAGGCCGCTCCACGCGCTCTCCGGCGGCGAGCGTCGGCGCGTCCACCTGGCGCGGGTGCTGGTCCAGCAGGCGCCGATCTGGATCCTGGACGAGCCCACCGCCCACCTCGACCTCGCCCACCAGGCGCTGGTGCTGCAGCTGGCCCGGGCCCACGTCGACGCCGGGGGCACGGTCGTCTGCGCGCTCCACGATCTCGGCCAGGCGGCGGAGATCTGCGACCGGGTGGCGGTGCTGCGCGGCGGCGCCGTGGTGGCGCAGGGGACGCCGGCAGAGGTGCTCACCCCCTCGCGCCTCGGCGAGGTCTTCGGCGTGCCCTTCGTCGCCTCCGTCCACCCCGCCACCGGCGAGCCGCTCCTCGTGCCGGCGCTGCGCCTCCGGGGCGGCGGCAGGTGATCGCGCGGCGGGCTTTCGGGTAGGGTGCGCGCCGTGAAGTCCTTCTCCCGCGCGCTGGCGGTGAGCGCCGTGGTGCACGGCGCCGCCATCGGCCTCTTCTCGCTGCTGCCCACGCCGCCGACGCCCGCGCGCGTCGAGCGGATCGAGCTGCAGCTCGTCGAGCTGCCCGCTGGTGGTGGTGGTGGTGATGCAGCGGCGGGCGGCGGCGCGGCGCCCGGTGCCGGTGCTGTTCCTGCAGGCGAAGACGGGGGGGCGCCTGGCAAGGCCGCGCTGCAGCAGACGGCGCAGCCGGCCCGCGCGGTGCGCGCGGCAGAGCGGCCCGACCGGCAACGCCCCGCTGCAGTGGTCCGCGCTCCTGCCGACGAAGCGGTAGCAGCACCGCAGCGCGCCGACGCGGAAGTCGCCGTCGCCGAAAAGGCCGACGTGGTGGCTACCCCTACCCCGACGATGCAACCGTCTGCGCCCGAAGCGGAGTCGGAGCAGGAATCCACCGCTGCAGCGGCCCACGTCGACACGGAACCCCGGGACGCCCCCTTCGACACCGCCGGCGAGGCGAGCGCCAGCGAAGGCACCGCCGACGAGGGCACGGGCACCGCTGCCGCATTCGCAGCGCGCGGTGGCGGAGAAGGCTCGGGCGCGGGCAGAGGCGGCGGCACGGGCGCAGGCACCGGCAAAGGCGCCGGCCCCGCCGCCGGCGACGCCTCCCTCCTCGAGCGCCTCCGCTGGCAGACCGAGCGCTGCTACCCACGCGCCGCCCGCAGGCGCAGGACCGAGGGCACCGTCGACGTCCGCTTCTGCGTCGACGCGACAGGCGCCCCCGACCTGGTCACCGTCGAGCGCTCCAGCGGCTCGCGCCTCCTCGACGACGCAGCCACCCGCTGCGTAATCGCGGGCTCCGCGCCCTACCCCGCCCGCGATCGCTGCGTGCAGGTCGCCATCGACTTCCACCTGCGCTGATCGCCCGCCGTCAGAAGAGCCGCTTGCTGTCGAGCAGGATGGTCACCGGCCCGTCGTTCACCAGCTCGACCTGCATCTCCGCCCGGAAGCGCCCCGTCTCCACCGGCGCGCCGAGGGCCCGGCAGGTCGCGCAGAAGCGCTCGAAGAGCTCGTTGGCCCGGACCGGCTCCATCGCCTCCACGAAGCTCGGGCGCTTGCCCTTGCGCACGTCGCCGAAGAGGGTGAACTGCGACACGGCGAGGATCTCCAGCCCCTCGTCGAGGACCGAGCGGTTCATCTTGCCCGCCTCGTCCTCGAAGATCCGCAGGCCGACCACCTTCTCCGCGAGCGCGTCGGCGTCCGCGTCGTCGTCCCCACGCCCCACCCCCACCAGCACGCAGAGCCCGCCGTCGATCCGCCCCACCCGCTCGTCGCCGACCGTCACCGCTGCTCGCCTCACCCGCTGCACGACGGCACGCATCTGTCATCCCTCGCTTTTCCGGGAGTGTTGGCCGAACGGCAGCGCTACCGTCCGGTTGTCCCGGGATCGCATGCCTATGTTAGGGTGCCGTGCGCTTCAACCGGCTCCTTGCGCTGGTCGGCGCCAGGACATCCCATGGAATTCGATCTCCTCGCAGCAGCCCGCGACCTCATCGCCGCCGATTCCGTCTCCGCCCACGGCAACCTGAAGGCAGTCGAAGTCCTCGAAGGAATCGCCCACCGCTTCGGGCTCGAGACCTTCCGCCAGGAAGCCCACGCCCTCGGAACGGCCCACGCGAACCTGATCGTCCACCACAAGGGCGCCAAGCCCCGGGACGGCAGCCTCCTCCTCGTCACCCATACCGACACCGTCGGCTCCGGTCCCCTCGATCTCTGGACCGAGACCAACCCGTGGCGGCTCAAGCAGGACGGCGACACGCTCTACGGCCTCGGCGTCGCCGACGTGAAGCTCGACAGCCTCGCCAAGCTCCAGGCGATGGCCCTCGCCCCCGCCGAGACCCACGGCAAGGTCGCCTTCTGCGGCACCTTCGCCGAGGAGGTCGGCTGCCTCGGCGCCAAGCATTTCCTCGCCAACCGCCCCTTCAACCCGGCCTGGGTGAGCTGCGGCGAGCCCTCCGAGCTGCGGATCATCGACGCGCACAAGGGCTACCTCGTCGCCCACGTGCACCTGCGCCCTGCTGCCGCGCGGCCCGGTGCCGAGCGGCGCCTGCGCCTCACCTTCCACGGCAAGGCGGCCCACTCCTCCACCCCGCTCCACGGCGTCAACGCCATCGAGAAGGCCTTCGCCTTCTGCGCCGAGCACGGCGTCTGGCCCGAGCGCGCCAGCGGCGGCGATCTGGCCAACAAGATCCCCGCCCGCTGCGTGATCGAGCTCGGCTTCGACGAGAAGCTCCGCCAGGCGGCGCAGCAGGCGGGCATCGAGCACGAGCTGGTCGAGGGCGCCGCCCGCTCCGGCGCTGCCGGGATCGAGATCGGGCGGCACATCGCCGCCGCCCTGGCAGCCGACGTCCTCCACCGGCAGCCGCTGCGGGACGAGCGCTTCGATCCCGCCACCGCCGTGTGCAACCACAACGTGATCCAGACCGCCGACGACGGCTCGGTGGAGATCACCTGCGACGCGCGCCTTCTTCCGGGGCACGACCCCGCCGACATCTTCGACAGGCTCGACGCCTTCGCGAGGCGACTCGGCGAACAGGGCGGCGTCCAGGTGGAGATCGAGCGCGGCCGCTCCAACCCGGCGATGGCGCTGCCTCCTGCCTCGCGTCTCCGCGACGCGGCGATGGAGGCCTCGCGCAACCTCGGCTTCGACCCGACGCCGATGGCCAAACCCACCAACACCGAGGGCGGCGTCTTCGTCACCGCCGGGCTCGAAGCGATCGTCTTCGGCCCGGGCCGCTCCACGGGCAATGCCCATACCGCCAACGAGCGCCAGAGCGTCGCGCAGATCCGCGACGCTACGCGGTGGTACGGGGAGCTGATCCGGAACCTGTGCGGATAAACGACCGTATGCTCCTGCTTCGTGACGTCGCCAAAAGCGACCTGCCGGGCCTGCAGCGACTCGCTGCGGTGCTCAACACCGTCAACCTCCCCAACGACGAGAAGGCCCTCGAGTCGATCATCGACACGTCGGTGCGCTCCTTCGCCGGCAGGATCCGCGATCCCGCCGAGCGCGAATATCTCTTCGTCCTCGAGGATCTGCGCACCGGCACGCTGGTCGGCACCTCGATGATCATCGCGCAGCACGGCACGCGCGAGGCGCCCCACGTCTTCCTCGAGGTCTCCAAGCGGCAGACCTACTCCGCCACGGTGGACAAGCACTTCGAGCACACCGTGCTCTCCATCGCCTACAACTACGACGGCCCCACCGAGATTGGCGGGCTGGTGGTGGACCCGGAGCTCCGCGGCCAGGGAAAGCCCGGCAAGCAGCTCTCCTTCGTGCGCTTCCTCTTCATCGGCCTGCACCGCAACTGGTTCCGGGACACGGTGCTGGCGGAGCTCCTGCCGCCGCTGCTGCCCAACGGCAAATCGCTGCTCTGGGAGGCGCTCGGCAAGAAGTTCACCGGGATGACCTACCTCGAGGCCGATCGCCTCAGCCGGCAGAACAAGGAGTTCATCAAGGAGCTCTTCCCTGCCAGCGACATCTACGCCACGCTCTTCCCCGATCGGACGCAGAAGGTGATCGGCAGGGTGGGTCCCGAGACCGAGGGCGTGAAGAAGATGCTGGAGCGGATCGGCTTCCGCTACGTGGAGCGCATCGATCCCTTCGACGGCGGCCCCCACTTCGAGGCGAAGACCGAGGACGTCTCGCTCATCCGCGCGCTCCGCAAGTGCAAGGTCCTCGAGAAGGATCTCGAGCACGACATGGAGATCTCGCTCGTAGCGGTGGAGCGGAAGGATCCCGACAACCGCTTCCGCTGCGTGAAGACCCCGACCCGGATCGACGGCGGCACCATCTGCCTGCCGGGCTGGGCGAGGGAAATGCTCGGGGTCCAGCCCGGCGATCGCGTCGCCGTGATTCCCTTCGAGTAGCCGAACCCCTGCCTCACGGCGCCGGCTGCACCACCGCATCGGACGGCGTGAAGACGCAGGTGCCGTCCGCACGCCAGGTGACCGTGCCCACGTCGGCGCCATCGCCGAGCGCCTGCAGCGTCTCGGTGAGGAGCGCCACCTCCTCGCCGCTGCAGCGGATCGAGACCGTGCCCTCCACCGCTGCGAGCCCCTGCAGCGTGCCGGCGAAGTGGAGCCCGACGCCGTAGGCCTGTCCGGCCACCGGCGCCTCGAGGCGGATCCGCTCCAGCCCCGGCCCGCGCTGCGCGTGGCGCTCGAGCAGTGGATCGTCGGCGATGCCGGCGCCGTCCCAGCCCGGCGCCGGGTTGCCCGCGTGGCAATCCCCGGCACCGAACCACGCCGCGGCGTCCGAGGGCGGTCCGGCCTCCGGGTGGAGGAGGTGCAGGTCGAGGTCGACCGCATCGCTCCAGCTTGCCTCCACCGTGAGCCCCGGCGCTGCGAAGACGTCGACGCTGGTGGTGCAGGACGCCGTCCCGCCGGCCCCTGCCACCTCGAGCCGGAGCTCGTAGCGGCCCGGCCGATCCGCCGAGAAGCGGCCGGTGCAGCGCTCCCCTCCCACCTCGACGGTGGTAACCGCACCGGCGGGCCCATTCGCCACCGACCAGCTGCAGTCCATCGCCCCGCCCAGCGGATCACTCGCGGCGCCGACGAGAGCGATCGCCGTGCCGGCCTCGGTCCCGTCCGCAGGCGGGCAGGCGGCGACGGGCAGCGTGCAGCCGGGGCAGGGGCCCGGCGTCGCGTAGCCCTCCACCGGCACCAGCAGCGGCTCTCCGATCCCCACGATCGAGAAGGCGAGCTGGCCGCTGGAGCGGCCCTGCAGCTGCGGCGCGTGGAGGAGCTGCACCACCGCCTGCTCTCCAGCAGCGAGGGATTCCATCTGCGGCGTGGCGGCGAGGGAGAGGAAGCCCGTCGCCTCGAGCGCCACCCCACCCAGCGGCAGCGGCGTCCTTCCGGTGTTGCGGAGGGCCACCGCCCGCAGCTCGTGCGAGCCCACCGGCAGCGGGAGGAAGTCGAGCCGGTCCGGGGTCACCTCCACCGCCAGCGCCGCTGCGGCACCCCGCAGTGGGATCCGGACCTCGGGACGACCGGCATCGAGCTCCTCGAAGCGGAGCACCGCCTCCTCGCCGTCCAGCTGCGGCGCCTCCGGCTCGTATTCCACGTCGAGGAGCAGCTCGCCTGCAGGTCCCAGCGACACCGGCCCCTGCGGCAGCTCGATCGCCCGGAAGGGCCCGGCCCCCTCGAGGCCGAAATTCCAGAGCCAGCAGGTCGAGGTGGACTCGTTGCGCAGCACGATCTGCCGGCGGCTCCGCTCGCCCAGCGGCACGAGGCCGAAGCGCACCACCTCGGGCAAGGCGAGGTTGCAGGCGCTGCCCGCCTCCACCACCAGGCCGGAGAGGGGGATCCGGAGCCCGGAATCGGGCCGGTCCCGCACGCCGATCAGCACGGCGCCGCGGGCCTGCATCGGCACGGCCCAGCTCAGGTCGACGTTCACCTCCACCGGCTCGTCACCCAGCTCGAAGGGAAGCTCGAGGGGCAGCCCCAAGCGGAAGGCCTGCAGCACCGCCCCCTCGAGCTCGAGGCGGTCGATGGTGATCGGATCGCCACCCCGGTTCTCGAGGACGAGCTGCCGCCGCAGCAGCCGGTTGGGGAGCAGCACCCCGAAGTCGAGCGAGGCCGGATCGACGCGGAGCACCGGCTCCTGCGCCCTGCCGATCACGGGGATGTCGATGGGCCTGCCTGCCACCACCAGGCGGAGGGTCGCCTGCCAGACCCCCTCGACCTCCGGCGCGAAGTCGACGTGGAGGATCGTCGAGGCGTTCTCCACCCGGACCGGCCACGCCTGCTCCTCGAGGCGGAGCGGCGCGCCCGGGGCGTGGAGCAGCTCGGCGTCGACGAGCCATGTGCCCGTATCGCCGCGGTTGGTGACCCGCACCTCGCGGCGGATCGTCATCCTGGGCGTGAGCGTTCCGAAATCGAGCGGCGAGGGCTGCACCGATGCGTCCTCGTCGAGCCCGCTTCCCTTCAACTGCACGAGGATCTCCGCGCAGGAAGGACAGGGCTCCAGCCGCAGCCGCGCAGCGTGGGGGCCGCGGACCATCGGGGCGAATTGCACGAAGAGCCGGCCGGTGCCCCGGGGGGGGAGCGAGAGCTTTCCCGTGCCGGCGTTGAAGGCCTGTGCGTCCGACCCGGTGAAGTCGACCTCAACTCCCAGGTCGATGTCGGTGAGGCTCGCCACGTCGAGCGGCAGGGTCTTCACCGAACCGAGGCGCACCTCGCCGAAGTCGAGGACGAGCTCGGTGTCGAGGGCGCGCTCGGTCCCCTCGCCGCGCACCTGCACCTCGAGCTCTCCCTGCCCCTGCGCGGCGAAGACGATGCGCCCCTCGAAGTGGCCTTCCTCCTCCGGCGCGAAGATCACCCGCAGGGTCTCCAGGGTCCCGCTCTGCACCAGCACCTGCGCCGGCTCCACCCGGAAACCAGCCGGCGCCTCCACCAGCGTGAGGGTCGCCGGCGCCACGCCGACGTTGCGGACCTGCACTTCCCGGGTCTGGCTCCGCCTCACCAGCACGCCGGCGAAGTCGAGCGCGGCAGGCGCGATCTCGAGCTTCGCGCCAGCGTCCTGGAGCTTCTCCCCACCACAGGCGGTGGCGAGGGCAACGACGAGCAGCAGGGCGAGCGAACGGATCATGGCCGGCTCCAGGAGAGGGCGACGTTGCGGATCGAGGGGCGCTCACCACCTGGCCCGCCGGTGAGATGGAAGACCACGCGGACGAAGCGCCCCCGCGCCTCGCCGCAGCTGCGCAGATCCACCGGCGCGCTCTCCCAGGGGCCGCAGACCGCGGCGTCGAGCTCCTCGCTGGTGCGCGCGGCGCTGATCTCGACCTGGACGCTGCTACCCGCGGGGACGCTCCCCTCCCAATCGATCCCGGTCCATTCGATGTCGTGGAAGCCGCCGTCGATCACCTGGGACCAGCTACCCCGCGGGTGGCGGAGCTGCCCGACGGCGCTGAGCTCGCGGGCGACGAGGCGGGCGTTGGTGCCGTTCGCAGCAGGCAGATCCGTCCACGTGCCGCTCGAGGGATCGAGCCGGCGCAGCTGGTTGTCGAAGACGGTCAGCAGCCTGCCGAGGGCATCCTCCGCCAGCCCCTGGACTCCCGAGGACCAGCCGCCCGACGGGACGCCCACCGGGAAGAAGGTGCTGCTCTCGGTCGCAGGCTCGAAGCGCAGCACGCCTGCGGCGATCCCGGTGGTAACCGGGTGGCAGAGCGCCCAGATCGCCCCCGCCCTCGTGGCGATCGTGCGCCCGAGCCGCGTCCCCGCCGGGGCCAAGGGGAAGCTCCGCGCCGTGCCGGCGGCCCCGTCGATGCGGAAGAGCGCCTCCCCCGCCGCCCAGAAATCACCGGCCTCGTCGAGGGTGCCGCCCGCCATCCACAGGTCGTTCACCGCGGTGGCGCTCCAACGATCGTCCCGCCAGGTCAGGACCGGCGAGGAGGCGAGCCAGACCGTCCCATCCGCTGCCACCCCGAGCGCCACCGGCATCCGGTTCACCTGCCCGTCGAGACTCGAGAGCCGGTTCGGATCCCCGGGCGCGAGGTCGTTGATCCTGCAGCGAACCGGACCACCCGTCACCAGCGGCGGCAGCACCGCCGTCCCGTCGATCTGGTGGAGCCGCACCGCCCCCACGCTGCCACTCGCCACCCAGAGGTGGCCCACGGGATCGACCGCCGCAGCCGAGATCGACTGGCCGATCCAGGCCTCGCAGCGGACCTCGCCGCTTGGCGCGAGATGGAAGATCGTGCCGGCGCCGACCGCCCAGGCGGATCCATCGTGCGAGGCGACGACGTCGGACGGCGTCGAGCCGACCGTGGTCTCCCAGGCGATCGCCCCCGTCTCCCCGTCGAGTCGAGCCACCGTGGCAATCGAGCCGACGCGACCGACGTAGAGCTGCGTCGGTACGGCGCCAGCGTCCGCCCGCAGCGCGAGGGCTGCAGGGTCGAAGGGATCCCGGGTCACGCCGTCGCAGCTCCGACCGGCCACCGTGCAGTCGGCCGGATCCTCGAGCAGCTCGGTGAAGCACCTGCCGTCACAGCGGCCGCAGGCGTTGCTCACCCCCTCGTCGACCAGACCGTCGCAATCGTCGTCGACGCCGTTGCACGTCTCCTCGCCGGCGGCGATGCAGCAGCCCGGGTCCTCGGTGTCACCTTGGCCGAGGCCGTTGCAATCGGAGTCGATCCCGTCGCCGCACCGCTCCGGCGCCGGGAGCACCTGCCCCTCGCAGACGCCCCACCTGCCGTCGACCCCCGCCTGCGTTCCGTCGCTGCAGGCGCCGACCCCGCGGGTGCCGATCGGCCCGCCGTAGCAGGGCTGCGGCTGATCCGCCGCCGCGCATCCGTCGTCCGGGAAGCCGTCACAATCGTCGTCCACCCCGTTGCCGCAGCGCTCCACCGCCTCCGGTGGGCAGGCCATCGGCGGGCAGCGGGCACCGGTGGCGCCGTCCTCCTCGTCGATGGCGCCGTCGCAATCGTCGTCGATACCGTTGTCGCAGACCTCGTGGGCCGGCAGCACCTCGCCCACGCACGAAGACCAGGCCCGCCCCGCCTCGCCCTCCTCGCAGCTCGATCGGCCGCCTCTGCAGACCCCCACCCCCAGCGTCTGCGGCGGCCCCGAATAGCAGGGCTGATCGATCCGTCCCGCACAATCCTGCAGGGCACAGGGGCTCTCGAAGCCGCAGCCCTCGTAGGCCACCGGATCGTGGCCTGGCAGCAGCTCGCCGCAGAGGCAGCGATCGACCGCGCCGTCACCGTCGGTGTCCGCGCAACGCTTCTCGCAGGGGCTCGACGGATCGCCGTCGAGGTCGAGGCATTCACGCTCGATGCACGACGGCAGTCCCGGCCACTCCTCGCATTCGTACGCGGTGCGGCTCGGCGTGACCGAGGACGAGCGGCCGTCCCACGTCTGCACGCAACAGGCGAGCGCCGCTGGCTGCGGATCGTCCCAGTCGACGCCGTCGCAGCGGACGGAGCAGCGGTCCGGATCGTCCCGCACGCCGTCGCAGTCGTCGTCGAGGCCGTTGCCGCAGATCTCCACCGGCAGCTCGCCGCAGACGCCGCACGCGTTGCGTACGTCCTCGTCGGCGGTGCCGTCGCAGTCCTGGTCGACGCCGTCGCAGCTCTCCCCCTCCGCCGTTGGGACCACCGCCCCCTCGCAGCTACCCCAGGCGCCGTCGCCGTCGCAGGTCTGGAGCCCGTCCGTGCAGCTGCCTACCCTGCGGGTGGGATCCGTTTCGCCGGGTGGGTAGCAGGGGCGGACCTCGCCGGGGACGCAGTCGCAGCCCTCGTCGACCGTACCGTCGCAATTCTCGTCCGAGAGGCCGTCGCAGATCTCCGCTGCGCCGCTGTGCACCGCCGGGTTGCGATCGTTGCAGTCGGGTCCCGCGCAGGATGCAGCCCGCTCGCCGTCGCCGTCGCGATCGCAATCGTCCGGTTCACCCTCACCGCCGCTCCCGCCGAAGCCCGGCACCTCCACCTCTTCGGGTGGCTCGACCTCGGCTCCACATGCGGCGACGAACAACGACAGCAACAGCAAACGGCATCGAGCCAACGGCACGCGCCACCCCCGTCCTGAAGCTTTCTCGTTCCACCGACCGTACCACGAGGCGCCGACATTGCCCGCACGGCGTGTCCGCTGCCTGCACGCCCACCTCCTTCGCGCATGTGTCCGACAGCGGAAGCGGATCACCACCTTCGCCGTGCAGCCGGCGCACAACCCCTTCCCCGGCGGCGGGCCGGTGCGAAAGCTGCTCCCATGTTTCGACGCATCGCGCCGCTTTCTCTCCTCCTCGTCGTGGCTTGCGGGACGGATGGCGGCCCCGCCGCCCAGCTCCGTGCAGGCGCAGGCTCGAGCCTCCTGCCGATCCCCATCGGCCACTCCCACGCCGGCTACCTGCAGAGCGACGTCATCGGCGCCCCGCAGCCCCCCGACGATCCCGGCAGCCCCTTCGCCGACATCTTCCCCGCCACCCGCGCCCAGCAGTCGCCGCCGCGGGCCAAGGCCGTCTTCCTCGAGAGCGGCGGCAGGCAGGTGGTCCTCGCCCAGCTCGACGTGATCTTCGTCACCGCCGCCCTCACCAGTCGTGTCGAGGCCCTCGCCGCCGCACGCCTCGGGCTCGATCTCGGCGGGAAGCTCCTCCTCCACGCCACCCACACCCACGCCTCCGCCGGTCGCTTCTCCCAGCAGAGCATCCGCCCGACCATGCTCGCAGCGGAGCCGCCGGCGCAGCGGGAGGCGCTCGCCCACGGCATCGACACCTTCTCCGCCGAGAGCACCGACCGCCTCGCCGGCGCAGTGGTGGAGGCGATCGGCGCTGCATACGAGTCGATGCGGCCCGCTCGCTTCGGCTGGGCGAAGGGCGTGGACGAGTCCGCCTCCCGGGATCGGCGCTGCCAGGACGACTGGATCGGCGGCAAGGGCGATCGCGACACGACCCTGACCGTGCTGCGTCTCGACGATGCCGTGAATGGCGCGCCGATCGCCGTACTCTTCCACTACGCGCTCCACGGCACACTCTACGATCACGACAGCCGCGCCTTGAGCGTCGACGCACCGGGACACGTCGAATACGCGGTGGAGCGCCGCTTCGAGCAGCCGGTGGTGGCGATCTACCTGCAGGGTGCAGCAGCCGCCGTGAGCCCCAACGGCGACGTCGCCGATCACCGCGGCAGCCAGGCGATGGAGCGGATCGGCGAAGATCTCGCCGCGAGCATCCTCGCGCTCTACGAGGGGATCGAGACCACCCCCTCGCTCGATCTCGCGCTGGTGACGAGGCGGGTGCCGCTGGACGCCGACCGCCTCGGTTACGACGACGGCGCGTTTCCGCGAGACGGCGCGATGCTCTGCCACTTCCTCGATTCGGGCTGCGGCACCGGCCCGAAGGATCCCGCGGCGCTCGATTGCCTCGGCCGCGCAGAGCCAGGCGGCGGCAAATACGAGACCTGGCTGGGCGCGCTGCGCCTGGGCGATCTCGCCGTGCTCACCCTGCCCGGCGAGCCCTCCGCGGCGGTGGGGCGGGTGCTCGCCGAGGCGGCGAAGGAGGCGGGCTACGCCCACGCGATCCCGCTGGGCTACAGCCTCGATCACGACGGCTACATCCTCTTCGGCGACGACTGGCTCTCCGGTGGCTCGGAGACCAACATCACCTTCTGGGGCTGGCGCTACGCCGACTACGTGGTGGAGCAGAGCCGGATCACGCTGCAGCGGCTGCAGGCCGGGCCCTTCCTGCGATCGGAGGCGGTGCGGCCGGTGCGCGATCCCGACTGGCGCTACGAGCCGGTCGTCGCCACCGACTCGACCACTGCGCCTGCGGTGGCCGAGGAGCCCGCCGCGGTCGCCGAGCGGCTGACCGAGATCGCCTTCTCCTTCCACGGCGGCGATCCGGCCCTCGGCACGCCGGAGGTCACGCTCGAGCGCCGGGGCGACGGCGGCTGGGAGCCTTTGCGGATCGGCGGGTGGATCCCGGTGAGCAACCTGCGCGGCCCGGAGCTGCCCACCTTCTACACGGCGGAGCCGAGCTACCGGGAGGCGCCCGCCGCCACCAGCCGAGGACACCGCTGGCGGGTGATCTACGAGCCGCCGCGGGATCTGCCGGTGGGGAGCTACCGTTTCCACGTCCGCGGGAGCGCGCAGGGTGGCGGCGTCGTGGCGCCCTTCGCGCTGCGGTCGCGGCCTTTCGCCGTGGTCCCGTCGAGCCGGATGCGGGTGGAGGGAGCCGTCGCGAACGGCCTGCTCCGCGCCACCCTGCTCTATCCGGTGCGCGAGCCGGTCTATGCGGCGGAGCGGCGCAACGACGGCTGGCAGATCGGCGGCTTCCGCGCGGTGGACACGAGCTTCCCGCCGGATTTCGTTCCGGTACTCGCCGGCGAAGCCCATGGGCCCCTGCGGGCAGGCGACGTGCAAGTCGAGGTGCGCTTCGACGCGCTGGACGGCGCTGCCCTTCGCTTCGCGCCCGGCGAGGGGCCCGGATTCCGGGCGCTGCTGCCCGCCGGGGCCGATGGCGTGGTGGTGCCTGCAGGCGCCCTGCGGGATCGCTGGGGCAACCGCAACGGGGAGGCCTTCGCGCTGCCCTAATCGCCGCCGCTGGGTGATCCGCTGGGGCCCGTGCCCACATGTGCAAGGCATGGGTACAACTCGGCAGATCCTCCTCGGCACCCTCCTCCCGTTCCTCGCCACGGCCTGCGGCAGCGAGCCGCGGCAGCCCGCGCCGGCGGAACAGAACGCCCCAGCAGCGCTCGCCATCGAGCCCGCCCTCGCCGATCCGGCTGGCGAGGCCGACGCCGCCGTCTTCTTCGGGCCGGTGCAGGTGGGCCAGTCCCGGGCGGAGACGGTGCTCGTGCGCAACGTCGGCGGCGCAGCCACCGAGGTCGAGCTCGGCAGCGTGGAGCCGCCCTTCTCGCTCGCGGCGTACGGTTCCGCGCAGCTCGCGCCGGGGGATGCCCTCGAGCTGGAGCTCCGTTTCACGCCGGAGGAGGCCCGCGGCGACGAGTCGATTCTGACCCTCGCAGCAGGCGGCGAGCGAATTTCGATCCGCCTCGCCGGCAGCGGAACACCCGCACCGCCGGGGAGCTGCGTCCTCCACGTCGCCACCCGCACCCTGCGCTGGTTCGGCGTGGGCGTGGGCTACGAGGCGGTCCGCGAGCCCTACCTCTCCAACACCGGCGCCGCTCCCTGCGAGGTCTCCCTCGCCGTCGAGGGCGACGGCTTCTCGGTCGAGAGCGGCGCGGTCACGGTGCCGCCCCACGAGGCGATCGCCGTTCCCGTCCGCTGGACGCCCGGCGCCACCGGCACCACCACGGGTCTGCTCGAGGTCCGACTCGGCGAGGAGAGCTGGAGCGTGCCGCTCGAGGGCGAGGCGGTAGCGAGCTGCCTGGCGCTCTCCACCGCGACGATCGATTTCGGCAACGCGGTCCATGGCTGCGCAACGACCGAGCGCTCCGTCACCGCAACCAACCTCTGCACGCACGACATCGAGCTCACCGACGTCCGCATCGCCGGACCTGCGGCTCCGGACGGCGCGGCCGTCTTCAGCATTCGCATGCGGCCCATGATCCCCGGGACGATCCTGGGGCTCGGGCACTCCGCCAGCTTCGCGCTCGCCTTCTACCCGCAGGAGCTGGGAACGGAGACCGGCACCTTCCACCTCGCCGAGGGCAACGGCGCCGAGCATTCGGTCGAGCTCCGCGGCAACGGCGACCTGCCGCCCCTCGTGACGGATCACTTCTCGCAGCCCGAAGCGCCGGAGGTCGACAGGCTCTTCGTCCTCGACGATGGGCCCGGAATGGACGCACGCCTGCCCACCGTGCGCCAGTGGGCGGAGGAGCTCGCCGCCTTCAAGCAGACCCAATTCGTCGACGAGCGCTGGGCCGTTACGACCACGTCGCGCATCGCCACCGCCGGCTGTGCCGGCTCCGGCGCGGACGGCCGCTTCGTTCCCGTCGACGGCACGGCACCGCGCTGGCTCGCGACACGCGAGGCGACCGCTGCCGAACTGGCGGACCTCTTCGACATCGAAGCCTGCAGCACCGCGCCGAACGAAGGGTTCGCCATGGCCTGGCGGGCCCTCTCGGAGCTCGCCACTGTCGTGGACGATCCCGTCCACCCGGAGCTGAACGACGGGAATGCCTCTTTCCTGCGCGAGGACGCGAACGTGGAGATCGTCTTCGTCTCGCCACGGGCCGACGCGTCGGGCGAGGAGGTCGCCGACTGGTTCGACCGCTTCGCGTCGATCAAGGGCAGCCGCAACCCGAACATGCTCGCGATCTGGGCGACGATCCCCGGCGAGGCGTGTGGCACCTCGTTCGCAGG
Organism: Vulgatibacter sp.; assembly: GCF_041687135.1. NCBI lineage: Bacteria > Pseudomonadati > Myxococcota > Myxococcia > Myxococcales > Vulgatibacteraceae > Vulgatibacter > Vulgatibacter sp. Next base: position 274,869 of record NZ_JAWLCN010000004.1, read on the forward strand.
GAGCCGCCATTGGGATCTCGCCGCGCAGGCCAACGGTGTGGTCGCCGACCTCTGTGCGCCGGAGACCTGGGGTTCGGCCTACCAGCGCGTGGGTGGCACCGGGTTCCCCTACAAGACCCGCTTCTTCCTCACCGGGGCTCCCATGTCGTCCGAAGACGACGCAGGCCTCGAAGTGCGGGTGAACGACGTCCTCGTCCCGCCGCTCGCCGACGACGGGAGCCGGCGCTGGACCTTCACGCGGGACGTGACCGCCGTCGATTTCGAACCGCAGCACGCTCCGCCCGAGGGTTCCAGCATCTCGATCACGTACCGGCCGAGGTGCTTCTGATGGGCGGCCGGCAGATCCTCCTCGGCACCCTCCTCCCGTTCCTCGCCACGGCCTGCGGCTGCGAGCCGCGGCAGCCCGCGCCGGCGGAACAGAACGCCCCAGCAGCGCTCGCCATCGAGCCCGCCCTCGCCGATCCGGCTGGCGAGGCCGACGCCGCCGTCTTCTTCGGGCCGGTGCAGGTGGGCCAGTCCCGGGCGGAGACGGTGCTCGTGCGCAACGTCGGCGGCGCAGCCACCGAGGTCGAGCTCGGCAGCGTGGAGCCGCCCTTCTCGCTCGCGGCGTACGGTTCCGCGCAGCTCGCGCCGGGGGATGCCCTCGAGCTGGAGCTCCGTTTCACGCCGGAGGAGGCCCGCGGCGACGAGTCGATTCTGACCCTCGCAGCAGGCGGCGAGCGAATTTCGATCCGCCTCGCCGGCAGCGGAACACCCGCACCGCCGGGGAGCTGCGTCCTCCACGTCGCCACCCGCACCCTGCGCTGGTTCGGCGTGGGCGTGGGCTACGAGGCGGTCCGCGAGCCCTACCTCTCCAACACCGGCGCCGCTCCCTGCGAGGTCTCCCTCGCCGTCGAGGGCGACGGCTTCTCGGTCGAGAGCGGCGCGGTCACGGTGCCGCCGCACGAGGCGATCCCCCTTCCCGTCCGCTGGACGCCCGCCGCCACCGGCACGACCACGGGCCTGCTCGAGGTCCGCCACGGCGAGGAGAGCTGGAGCGTGCCGCTGGAGGGCGAGGCGGTCGCGAGCTGCCTGGTGCTCTCCACCGGGGTGCTCGACTTCGGCGCGGTTGCGCCAGGCTGCGCCGTCGAAGAGCGCGACATCCGCCTCACCAACCGCTGCAGCCACCCCGCCTCCTTCCGCTTCGTGGAGGTCGCATCGTCGACCTATGCCTGCGAGTCCATGGATGGCGTTGGCGCGTGCGACGAGTTCGCCATCCGGCAGCGCCCGCACCTGGGAGAGCCGATCGCGGGGGGCGCGAGCGTCACCCTGGTCTACATGCCGGGCGATCGCGGCGCCGATGCAGGGCGCTTCCTCCTCACCGAAGGCAACGGCGCCGTGCACGCCGTCGACCTCGTCGGGAGCGGTGCGCCGCAGCAGCTCCAGACCGACACCTTCGTCCAGGATCCGCTGCCCCGCGTCGATCAGCTCTTCGTGATCGACGATGGTCCCGCGATGGCGTCGGCGCTGCCCGTCGTCGAGGACTTCATGGCCGACTACGCTGCCTTCGCCCGACAGCAACGGCTGCTCGGCAGGATCGGCGTGACCACGACGTCCCGGATCGCCACCGCCGGTTGCGCAGGCTCCGGTGCAGACGGCAGGCTCCTCCCCGTCGACGGCAGCGCGCCCCGCTGGCTCGATACCCAGACAGCGGATCCCACCACGCTCGCCGACCTCCTGGCCATCGAACCGTGCAGCGCAGCGCCGAACGAAGGCCTCGCTGCAGCATGGCGTGCGCTCTCCGTGCTCGTCGACGAGGCCGACGATCCCGCCCACCCGGAAGCCGACGACGGCAACGCGGGCTTCCTCCGCGACCAGGCCAATCTCTCCATCGTCTTCGTCTCTGCAGCCGACGACGCGTCGGGCGAGGACGTCCTCACCTGGGCCGAGAGGTTCTTCTCCATCAAGGGCTTCCGGAACTCGAACATGCTCTCCGCGCACGCGATCGTCCCTGGCGAAGCGTGCGGCACCACGCTCGAAGAGAACCGTTATGCGGAGATCGCCGAACGCACCAATGGCGTAGCCGGCGATCTCTGCGCGCCGGCATCCTGGCCGACAAGCCTCTTTCGGATCGGAACGAACGCCTGGGAATTCACCACCCGCTTCCATCTCACGCAGGTGCCGCAGGATCACGACCTGGACGGCGACGTGCAGGACGACATCGAAGTTCGCATCGACGGAACCGTCGTGGCGCGAGTCACCGACGACGGTGCGACGCGCTGGCGCTGGAGGGAGGCGGGCAATCGGATCGAGTTCGTCCTCGGGCACGAGCCGCCCGAGGGCGCACTGCTCCAGGTCACCTACCGCGTGGAGTGTCTGTGATGCGTTGGTCCGCCCCCGCCCTCCTCTTCTTCTGCCTCGCGGCCTGCGGCGGGGAGCCAGCGCGCCTTCCGGAAACGAACCGCACCCTCGTCCTCGAGCCTGCCCCAGCCGATCCCGCAGGGGAGGCCGACGCCGCGGTCCTCTTCGGCGAGGTGGCGATCGGCGGCATGCGCCAGCAGACGCTGCTCGTGCGCAACGCCGGCGCCGAGGCGGTGGAGCTGGCCCTCGGCGCCCTGGCTCCCCCCTTCACCGCCTGGATCCCCGGCCCCACCACCCTCGCCCCAGGCGCCTCCACCACGCTGATCGTCCGCTTCGCCCCGCAGGCGTCGCGCAGCGACGAGGCGATCCTCCTCCTCACCGCCGGCGACGAGCGCCTCTCCCTCCGCCTCGTCGGCACCGGACTGCCGCTGCCGTCCGGCAGCTGCGAGCTCCGCGTCGACACCCGCCCCGTGCGCTGGTCCAACGTGGGCGTGGGCTACCTCGCCACCCGCTCGAATCGTCTCACCAACGGCGGCACCGCCCCCTGCGACGTGGACCTCGCCGTGCAGGGCGACGGCTTCTCCCTCGAGCAGCGATCGGTGACGGGCCCGGCGCAGGATGCGATCGACGTGCAGATCCGTTGGGCGCCTTCGCGATCGAACAGCATCCGCCGCTTCCCGGCTTCGAGCTGCCGCCGGGGGAGGCCGTCGCCGTCACCATCGGCTTCGCCCCCTGGCAGCTCGGCGCAACCCGCGCCGATCTCTTCCTCACCGAGGCGAACGGGACGGCGCACACCTCCGATCTCGTGGGAGTCGGAGGCGCGTCCACGGCGCCGGTGACCGACCACTTCCAGCAATTCGAGCGGCCGGGGATCGACACGCTGTTCGTCGTCGACGACAGCGCCGCGATGCGGCCCCACCGCACCGCCCTCGCGCTCTGGGCGAAGGACCTCGCCACCTTCGAGCAGGTGCAGGGGAGCGACGGCAGGTAGGGCGTGACCACCACCTCCCGCCTCGCCACCGCGGGCTGCCCTGGCTCCGGCGCGGACGGACGCCTCGTCCCCTTCGACGGCAGTGGCCCGCGGTGGCTGGCCACCCGCACATCGAGCGTGACCGAGCTCGCCGATCTCCTCGACGTCCCCACCTGCAGCACCGAGCCGAACGAGGGGTTGGCGACTGCCTGGCGAGCACTCTCCGATCTCGCCGAGGCGGACGACGGCAACGCCGGCCTCCTGCGCGACGACGTGCACCTCCGGATCGTCTTCCTCTCCGCCACCGCCGACGCTTCCGGCGATATCTCTGCGATCCGGAGGGCTGGATGCGGGTCTACGAGCGGATCTTGCCCTACACCTTCGGCCCCTCCTCGCGCTTCTACCTGACCAGCCTGCCAGCGGACCTCAATCGCGACCTCTCGTTCGAGGACGAGCTCGAGGTCCACGTGAACGGGGTCGTCGTCGCCCCGACCAACGAGGATGGCGACAGGCAGTGGGCGTACGTGCGCGACGTGAACGCAGTCGACTTCCTGCCGCTGCACGTGCCGCCGGAGGGCGCGGCGATCGCCATCACCTACCACCCCCCATGCTCGCCGTGAGCCGGGCGCGGCCCGCGCCGCAGGTGGCGACGCCGGCTGGTTCGCCACCTGCGGCAGGCATGCGGCACGTGGTAGATCTGCGCGGATGCAGTTCCCTCGCGCCCTGCTCCCCCTGATCCTCGCCCTCGCCGCGTGCAGCGGTGGCGAGCCGCTCACCGCAGGGAGCGTCACGATCGAGCCGGCGCTGGAGCCCGATCCCACCGGCAGCGCCGACTTCCTCCTCGCCTTCGAGCCGGTCGCTGCAGGCAAGCAGGCGAGCCGCACCCTCACCTTCCGCAACCGGGGCGGCATGCCGGTGGCGTTCGAAGCGCCGCCCCTGGCGGCACCCTTCTCCGCCGCCCCCGCGGCACCTGGCGAGATCCCGCCGCAGGCTTCGCGCACGATGGAGATCCACTTCGCGCCGCAGCGCGCCGGCGCCTATGAGGCGATCGCGCCCCTCACCCTCGGGGCGGAGACGAGGTGGCTCCGCGTCGCGGGCCGCGGCCTCGCTCCCCCGGACGGCGCCTGCACCCTCGTCCCCGAGGCGACCGGGCTCTCCTTCGGAACCACGGGCGTAGCCGCGCTCCACGTCCGGCGCCTCGCGATCCGCAACGAGAGCGCCTACGCCTGCAGCGCCGCCCTCGCGATCGAGGGCGACGGATCCTTCCGGACCGAGCAGCAGATCGAGTTGCAGCCCGGTGAATCGATCGCGGTCCCGGTGGTCCTCGAACCCCGGGCCGTCGGCAGCCTGCGCTCGACCCTGCACCTCCGCGGCGACACCGCCCGGACCGTCGCGCTCTCCGCCGAGGTGGTCGAGCGCTGCATCGAGGCGCCGGCGTCGATCCCCTTCGGCACCGTCGACGAGGGCTGCTGGAGCAGCGAATTCCTGCCCCACCTGCGCAGCCGCTGCGATCACCCGGTCCAGCTGGTGGCGGTGGGCCTCGAGAGCCTCGACTTCCGGGTGACGAGCCGGCCGGTGCTTCCCTTCCGGATCGAGCCCCGGGGCCAGCTGCGGATCGGCCTGCAGCACACGCCGCGGCACGCGATCCGCACCGAGGCGGCGCTCAGCCTCGCCGAGGACGCGGGATCCCCGCAGACGATCCGCCTCGAGGGCGCCGGCGCCCCCCGCGCGCCGGAGCGCTGGGCCGAGCGGCAGGGGCTGCTCCCTGCGGCGGATCGCCTCTACCTCGTCGACGACGGTGCCGGGATGGCGCTCCACCACGAGCGCCTCGCCGCCCATGCCGCGGCGCTCACCGGCGCGATCGCCACCACCGATCTCCGGGCCGGCGTCACCACCACCAGCCGGAGCGCCACCGCAGGCTGCGCCACCTCGGGTGCCGACGGCAGGCTCCTACCCGTGGACGGCAGCGCCGAGCGGATGCTCGACCGCCAGCTCCTGCAGGCGGGTGCGCTCGCCCCCCGGCTGCAGGTGGCCGCCTGCTCGACCGCGGCGAACGAGGCCTTCGCCGCTGCGGAGCGCGCCGTGGGTTTCCTCACCGGCGTGGAGGACGACCCCGCCCATCCCGAGCCGGATGACGGCAACCTGGCGCTGCGGCGGGAGGAGGTGCCGCTGCAGATCGTCTTCGTCGCCGATCGCGACGACGCTTCGACGGGCGCGATCGAGACCTGGGTGGCGCGCTTCACCGCCCTGCAGCAGGAGCGCAACCTCGCCTTCACCGCCCTGCTCGCAGGCCCGGATTGCGCCGAAGTCCCCAGGTCGCATCGGATCGCCACCCTGGTGCGCGCCCTGGGCGGCAGCGTCCACCCCCTCTGCGGCGAGCCGCTCGCGGGGCAGCTGGTGACGAAGCAGCCCGACTGGCCCTTCGCCACGCGCTTCCACCTCCCCTCCACCCCCTTCGATCGCGACGCCGACGGCGCCGTCGACGAAGCGGGCGACGGCTTCGCGCTCTTCGTCGAGGGGGAGCACGTCCCGCAGCTGGACGGCGATCGGCTCCGCTACACCGTGCGTCCCGAGACCGCGGTGGTGGAGTTCGAGCCGGAGCTGGCGCCGCCGCCGGACGCGACGTTCGAGTTCGTCTACCTGCCGGAGTGCAGGTAGGGGCGGTCCGGCCGCGCGCCCAGCCCCACCGGGGTGGCTCTTCCTCCAGTGAAGCCCCTGTGATTCCGGTAGCTTGCATCATTCTCCAACAAACGTTAGAGGAGACGGCGCCCGTTTTCCGGGGGAGCGGGTGACACCTCCCAGACCGACCGGTGTTCCTCTACGGCGTAAGCGAGGAGATTGCTTCGTGGCCGTCGACGTGCAGGCGCTCTACACCCAATTCGGCCCGCTGGTCCTGCGCCGGTGCAGGAAGCTCCTGCGCGACGAGGACCAGGCCCTCGACGCGATGCAGGACGTCTTCGTCCTGCTGCTCCGCAACGAGGCCCGCCTCGACGACGGCGCGCCCTCCTCGCTCCTGTTGCGCATGGCGACCAACGTCTGCCTCAACCGGATCCGCGGCGCCGGCCGCCGGCCCGAGGATCCGGAAGAGGAGACGCTGCAGCAGATCGCCTGCGCGGACGATGCGGAGTCGCGCTCCCTCGCCCGCTCGGTCCTCGGCCGGATCTTCGGCAGGGAGCTCGAGTCGACGCAGGCGATCGCGGTGATGCACCTGGTGGACGGGATGACGCTGGAGGAGGTGGCCCGCGAGGTGGGCCTCTCCGTCTCCGGCGTCCGCAAGCGGCTGCGCACGCTCAAGGCGAACGTCGCCGCGCTGCAGGAGGTCTAGCGATGGAGCGGAACCGAACCCCCGACTGGCTGCTCGAGCGCCTCGTCGCCGGCGATCTGCCGGACTCCGAGGCGGCGGAGATCCAGCGCCGTGTCGCTGCAGAGCCCGACGGGCCGCAGCGCCTCGCGGCGATCCGCGCCTCGAACGAGGCGATCCTCGCCGCCCACCCGGCGCCGCGGCTGGCTGCGGCGATCCGCCACCGGGCGGAGGGCCAGGCCCCGAAGAAGCGGCGCTTCTCGCCCTTCGCCCTCACCCTGGCGGCGCCGGCGGTGGCTATCTTCCTCGTGCTCTTTCTCCAGGACACCACGCCGGACGTCCCCGGCGAGCAGCTGCCCCCGGAGGTCATCCGCCTCAAGGGCGACGGGCCGAAGCTCCTCGTCCACCGCCAGCGCGCCGGCGAACCCGAGCGCGTGGCCGAGGGGAGCGAGGCCCGGGCGCGGGATCTGCTCCAGCTCAGCTACCAGGCCGGCGGCGCCGCGTACGGCGTGGTCGTCTCGGTGGACGGCAACGGCAACGTGACCCGCCACCTCCCCGCGAACGGCACCACCGCCGCTGCGCTCGATCCCGACGGCGCCGTCGCGCTGCCCGCGTCCTACGAGCTCGACGACGCACCGGCCTTCGAGCGCTTCTTCCTCGTCTCCGCAGCAGCGCCCTTCTCCGTCGAGCAGGTCGTCGACGCAGCCGCGTGGCTGGCGAAGAGCGCAGCCCCCGAGAGCGGTGAGCTGCCCCTGCCGCCCTCGCTCCGCCAGACCTCGTTCCTCGTCAAGAAGGTGCCGTGATGCTGCGCTTCCTCGCCCTCTCCCTCGCGCTGCTCCTGCCCGCGCTCGCCGACGCGAGCGGCGGCACCATCCGCCGCTTCGCCCTGGTGGCAGGCGCGAACGACGGCGGCGCCGCGCGCACCGAGCTCCGCTACGCCGCGAGCGACGCGGCTGCGGTGGCCCGCGTCCTCGAGGAGCTCGGCGGCGTGGCCCCTGCCGATCGCCTCCTCCTCGTCGATCCCGACAGAGCCGGCATGCAGGCGGGCCTCGCCGAGATGCAGCACCGCCTCGCAGCAGCCCGCGCTGGCGACACGCGGGTGGAGCTCTTCGTCTACTACTCCGGTCACTCCGATGAGGAGGGGCTGCTCCTCGGCGAGGAGCACTTCACCTACGGCGAGCTGCGCCAGGCCCTCGAGTCGCTCCCCGCCGACGTGCGGGTGGCGATCCTCGACTCCTGCTCCTCCGGCGCCCTCACCCGCCGCAAGGGCGGCGTGCGCCGCGCCCCCTTCCTCGTCGACGCCGCGAGCAAGGTGAAGGGCCACGCCTATCTCACCTCCTCGTCCGCCGACGAGGCGGCGCAGGAGTCGGATCGGATCGGCGCCTCCTTCTTCACCCACTTCCTCGTCTCCGGTCTGCGCGGCGCAGCGGACAGCACCCGCGACGGCAAGGTGACCCTGACCGAGGCCTACCAGTTCGCCTTCGCCGAGACGCTGGCGCGTACCGAGAAGACGAGCAGCGGCGCGCAGCATCCCGCCTACGAGATGCAGCTGGTGGGCACCGGCGATCTGGTGATGACCGACCTGCGCTCGACCGCAGCGGGGCTCGTGGTCGAGGAGTCGATCCACGGCCGCATCTACGTCCGCGACGCTGCCGGCGCGCTGGTGGTGGAGCTGCGCAAGGCGCCCGCCACGCCGGTGGAGCTCGGCCTCGCCCCCGGTGCCTACGTGGTCACCGTCGAGGATCGCGGCAGCCTCTCCGAGGCGAACGTCGTCCTCGCCGAGGGCAAGCGCTCGACGCTGGCCCGGGCGCAGCTCCGCTCGGTCGAAGGCGAGCGCAACCGCGTGCGCGGCGACGACGCCGTCGACGAGTCGGAGTACGTGCGCGCCCCCTTCGTCCTCGGCCTGGTGCCCGGCTCCAGCACGCTGCCCTACGGCGTTCCCGAGGATCGGGTGACCACCGGCATCGGCTTCAACCTCGTCGGCAGCCGCACGGCGCGCCTCGACGGCGTCGACGTCGGCTTCGGCCTCAACTGGCACACCGAGCGGGCCTCCGGCGCGATGCTCGCGATCGGCGGAAACCTCGTGGGCGGCGACACCAGCGGCGCGCAGTTCGCCGTGGGCTTCAACCACACCGGCGGCTCCCTCGACGGCGTGCAGGCCTCGGTCGGCTACAACGGTGCGGGCGAAGACGTCTCCCTGGGCCAGGCTGCCGTCGGCGCCAACTTCGCCGGCGGCGACGTGCGCGGCTTCCAGGCCTCCGCCGGCGCCAACTGGGCGGAGGGCGCCGTCGCCGGCGCGCAGCTCACCTCGGGCTTGAACGTGGCCCGGGGCGGCCTGCGCGGCGTGCAGGGCTCGAGCGGCGTCAACTGGGTCGCCGGAGATGCGAGCGGGTTCCAGGCCACCGCCGGCGCCAACGTGGTGGACGGTGGCCTCGTCGGTGCGCAGCTCGGTCCCGCCAACGTGCTCACCGGCGCGTCGATGGGGCTCCAGGCAGGCGTGGCCAACTGGTCGCGGGCCTCGTTCAGCGGCCTGCAGCTCGGCGGCGGCTTCTCCTGGGCCCGGGAGCTCGAGGGGGCGCAGATCGGCGTGATCAACGTCGGCGGCAACGTCGACGGCGCGCAGATCGGCGTGATCAACGTCGCATCTGGCACCGTGAACGGCACCCAGATCGGCGTCGTCAACTACGCGGACGAGGTCGACGCGCCTCTCGGCGTGCTCAGCGTGGTGCGCAATGGCCGCTTCAACCTCGACCTCTGGGCCGACGAGACCAGCGCCGGCAACCTCGGCCTCAAGATCGGCGCGCGGCATTTCTACGGCATCTTCACCGCAGGCGTCGGCGGCAGGGAGACCAGCGAGGGCGATCAGCGCTGGACCGCGGGCCTCGGCTTCGGCGGCCATGTCCCGGTGGGCAATCCGGCGCTCTCCTTCCTCAACCTGGAGCTCCTCGCCCGGCAGGTCCACTACGGCAGCGATTGGTCGACGGAGGCGGGCGAGAATCACCTCGTCTCCACCCTGCGCCTCGGCGCCGGCTGGCAGATCGCTGAGCGCTTCGCGCTGGTCGCCGGCCCCAGCGTGAACGTCTCCGTGGCGGAGACGGATCGCGGCGGCTTCGGCCTCTTCGGCGAGGCGGCGACGGTGGAGTCGAACGACGAGGCCACCGTGCGGATGTGGCCCGGCTTCTTCGTCGGCGTCCAGATCTGATCAGGGAAAGGTAGGCGGAAGCTGCAGCGTGGCTTCCGCCTGCCTGCAGGCGACCGGGCAATCCTCCGCAGCCCGGATCGCCTCGTAGTCCGGCCGGAAGACCTCCCGGGCGATCTCCGCGCCGTCCCGCTCGACCACGATGGAGATCGTCTCGGCGGTACCGAAGACGAAGAGCGTCCCCAGGCTGTTGCCGGGCCCCGGGCTCAGCGTCACCGCCGGGTTGCTGCACTCGGCGGCGGTGTCGTCCTCGCCGTCCTGCCGCGGGAGCTCGGTGACGCAGGTCACCTCCTCGCCGCCGACGTTCACGCGCACCGTCCAGATCCCCGACTCGGCGCTGCTGCCCCCCAAGGTGAGGAAGAAGCCGTCGGTGCAGGAATCGGCCTCGCACTCGACGTCGTCGTCGCCGCACGATCCGAGCGCGAGCCCGGCGAGGAGCACGATCGCTTTCCGCATGGAATCCTCCCGCGCGAGCACGCACAGGAGGCGAAGGTGGTGCCGCCTCGCCCCTGGCGCGAGCCCCGGGCGGGCGGCCCTCCGAGCGTGAGACTTCAGCCCTGTAGGAAGACGGTACCGGCGCTGCCCGGCGCGCGGACTTCGGCGAGGACCTGCCCCGGCGCTGCGCCGCAGACGTGCACCGCCTCGATCCCCGCGTCCAGCCCGCGGATTGCCTCGAGCACCTTGGGGATCATCCCGCCGGAGATGACGCCCTGGTCGATGAGGCCTTCGGTCTCCGCCGGGGTGAGGCGCCCGATCCGGGTGGAGGGATCCTTCGGATCCCGTAGCACGCCGGGCACACCCGAGACGAGGAGGAGCCGGGCCGCCCCGAGCTCCGCGGCGATCCGCGTCGCCACCGTATCGGCGTTGATGTTCCAGACCCCGCCCTGCGCGTCGCCGGCGATCGAGGCGATCGCAGGCACCCAGCCCCCTGCGGCGAGGTGCTCGAGCAGCTCCACGTTCACGCCGGTGACGTCGCCGACGTAGCCGAGATCCACCGGCTCCGACGGCCCGCCCGCGATGACGCGGGGCGGCCGCTTCACCCCGTCGACGAGGCCGCCGGAGACGCCGTGCAGGCCGAGGACACGCACGCCCTCCGCCCGCAGCAGCGCGGCGAGATCGACGTTCACCTCGCCGGCGAGGGCCTGCTTCATCACCCGCAGCACCTGCTCGTCGGTGACGCGGCGACCGGCGATCTGCCGGGGCTCGAGGCCGATCCGCCTGGTGAGCTCGGTGGCCTGCGGCCCGCCGCCGTGCACGATCGCCACCTTCACACCCGCGTCGTGGAAGGCGCGGATCGCCTCGGCTAGACCAGCCAGCTTGCCCGGCGCGATCAACTCGCCGCCGATCTTCACCACGTACCAGCGGCCCTTCTCCGCGGCGAAGCTCACGGCCACAGCCCCGGCTCGCGCAGGGTGAGGCTCTCGTCCCAGCCCATCATCGCGTTGAAGGCCTGGATCGCCTGGCCGGCGCCGCCCTTCACCAGGTTGTCGAGGGCGGAGAAGCAGACCACCGAGCGACGCCCGCCGAAGGGCTCGGAGATCGAGAAGCCCACCTCGACGTAGTTGGAGCCAGCCACCGCCACCACCTCGGGCTGCCTGCCGCCTTCGACGACGCGGATGAAATGCTCGCCGTCGTAGAGCTGGTGCCACGCCTTCTGGAGCTGCTCGGCGCTCACCGACTCGGGCACGTCGACGAAGGAGGTGGCGAAGATGCCCCGCGGCAGCGGCGCCGACACCGGGATGAACTCGAGCTGCGCGTCGCCGGCGCCTGCGTCCCGCAGCGTCTGCAGGATCTCCGGGTTGTGCTGGTGCTGCAGCGGCTTGTAGGTGCGCAGGTTGGCGGCGCGGAGCGGGTGGTGGGTGGTGATGGTCGGGTTGGCGCCGGAGCCGGAGGAACCGGTGGCCGCCACCGTGCGGATCGGCCCGCGGAGCAGCCCCGCCTTCGCCAGCGGCGCGAGGCCCAGCGCGATGGTGGTGGCGAAGCAGCCGGGCGAGGCGACGTAGCGCGCCTTCGCGATCGCCGCGCGGTTGAGCTCGGGCATGCCGTAGGCGAAGGTGCCGAGGCGCTCCGGCGCCGGATGATCGACGCCGTAGAACTGCTTGTACTCGGCGAGGCTGCGGAGCCGGAAATCGCCGGAGAGGTCGACGATCCGCACCGGCAGATCGAAGAGCTCCATCGCCACCTTCGCGGTGGTCTTGTGGGGCATGGCGAGGAAGACCACGTCGGCCCCTGCAGCCGCTTCCTTCGGCGCCATCTGCTCGAAGCGCAGGTCGGTGAGGCCGGCGAGGTTGAAGTGCACCTCGCCCACCGCCTTGCCGATGTTGTCGGCGGCGGTGACGCGGATCACCTCGACGTGCGGGTGGAAGAGCAGGCGCCGCAGGATCTCCGCGCCTCCGTAACCCGTGCCGCCGATGAGTACCGCCTTGATCCGCTCTGCCATCGCTGGTGCCTTTCGTGTCAGGTGCGGGGGGACACTAACGCAGCCGGGGAGCGCACCCAACCGCCCAATGGCCACCGATGGGGCCTTGTAGACGCTCGTTTTCCATGTAGGAGGCGCCCTTCCACGTGCGCACGGGCGCTTCCGTGTGCCGACAGCGCAGGCGTGGCCGGAACGTTGACTTTTTGGAGAATGCTGGGATAGCAAGCCGCGGAGTTACTCGTTCCGGTGTGTAACGAAGTTGGCGGCCCCAGCGCCGCGGAGTCTTCACGATGCGCATCCAGTCGCTTCTTTTCGCCGCAGCTCTCCTTGCCCTCCCCACCGCAGCTGCAGCCCAGACCCAGGCCCGCGGCCCCTCCGTCCTCCAGCCCGGCGAGTTCAGCGTGGGCGCGGAGATCCTGCCCGCCGACGTGATCAACGCGCAGTTCCTCGCTGCCACCTCGGACAACGGCGCCACGCCCTCCACCGGCTTCAACCTCCGCTACGCCTTCGACAACCGCCTCGCCCTCATCGGCACCCTGGGCTTCAGCCTGGTGACGGTCGCCGACGACCAGGACGATCCGGCGGCGCGCTACTCGGTGGGTGTGGGTGGCCAGTTCAACCTGATCCAGAGCGGCCCCACCGCCTTCTTCTTCCGCGGCGGCCTCCAGTTCATCCCCCGCGACGACGACGGCCCGGACGATCAGGAGCTGGGCGTGCGCCTCTGGGCGGGCCCGGGCGTCGAGGCCCGCGTGGCCGATCCGCTCTCGATCGCCTTCTACACGTCGCTCCTCGATCTCCAGCTCGGCGGCGACACCCGCTTCGACCTCGAGATCGTCCCCACCGTCGGGATGTGGCTCTACTTCTGATCGCGCGATCGGAAGGCTGACGCAGAAAGAGGCCTCTCACGCGAAGTGGGAGGCCTCTTCTCGTTCCTGCACGGCTTCGCTACCAGGCGAGGACGATCCACGCGCAGCCGACGCACGCCGAGGCGCCGCCGACGATGCCGCGGGTCCAGCGGGGATCGACGTGCAGCCCGGCGCCCCTGCCGGCGAGGGCCACGGCGCCGCCGAGGAGCGCGGCGCCGATCATCGAGATCACCACGCCGAAGCCGAAGGCCAGGACCGCGAGCCCCACCAGCAGGGGTGAGCCGGTGGCTGCGGCGGGCAGGAGGAGGAGCAGGCCCCGGAGGCCGGAGACGGCGAGCAGCGCGCCGACCAGGGTGGCGCCGTGGCCGTGGAGCGCGTGGGTGCGCGCGCGGTGCCGCGGCCCCACGTGGACGTGCACGTGCTCGTGCTCCTCGCCGTCGTGCTCGTGGCGGTGGGTGTGGACCTTGAAGCCGAGGGCATCGGCCAGGGCGGCGAAGCCGAGGAGGGCCACCACCGAGCCGCCGAAGATCTCGGCGGTGCGCTCGAAGGCCTCGGGGACGAGGAAGCCGAAGGCGGTGGCGAGGATCGCCCCCACCGCGAGGAGGCCGGCGTGCCCCGCGCCGAAGCGTGCGGCGACGGCGACCGCGTCGCGGAGCCTGCCGTCGCGGCTGGCGAGGGTGCCGAGGGCGGCGAGGTGATCCGGCCCGAGGCCGTGGAGGATGCCGAGGCCGAAGAGGCCTGCGAGGGAGAGGAGCGGGTGCGTTTCCATGGAAGCCTCGGACGACGGACCTTCGGTCGTGCCGGCGTTCCATACCCCACCGGCCTCTTCTCGTCAGGGCGGAACGCGAATCGAAGCGCCGGGCTCAGCCACCGCCTGCAGCACCACCGGCGCCGCCGGAGCCACCAGCGCCACCGGAACCACCAGCGCCACCGGCACCGCCTGCACCACCCGCTCCACCTGCCCCGCCCGTTCCCCCAGCGCCACCTGCACCGATCACCGGCGCACACGGCTCCGCGCAAGCCTGGCTGGCGATCACCCCGCACGAGGCCTGGTCGAGACAGTCGGCGCAGAGCTGCGGCAGCTCCCCCGTCGTGCCCTCCCGATCTTCGCAGCGATCGACGCATTCGTTGAGGGTGAGGTCCGGCAGCAGCTCGCAGAATTGCAGCTTGCCGCACGCCACCTCGCAGTCGTCGGCGCAGCCCGTGGCGAAGAGCGCCGCCCCTGCAGCCAGCACCGCCGCGATCGTCCCTCTCATGCTTCCTCCAGCGCCTGCGCCAGCTCGTCGGCACCCGTCCGCGCCCGCTCGCACGCGAAGTTTCGGCAGACGTACGCAGCCGCCTTGCCGCCCAGGGCACCGCGCCCGGCAACCATCTCCCCCACCCCCTGCTCCGCGGCGAAGGCGAGGATCTCCGGACGGTAACCACGGCGCGCCGCAGCGAGGAGCCCCTCGCGCTCGGGGCCTGCGGGCCCCAGCACCGCCACCTCGACGATCCCCCGGACCTGCAGCCAGGCCGCGGCCAGGAGGTGGCCGAAGGCGAAGGGGTTGCGCCCCATCTCGTCCCGCTGGAGCCGGAGGTAGCGCGAGGCCACCGCCCCCACCCGCTCGTCGCCGGTGAGGGCGTGGATGCGAAGGAAAGCGTGGATCGCGCTGGATCCACCGGAGGGCGTGGCGTTGTCGTGGACCGCCGGCACCCGGTGGAGGAGGCCCGGGCCGTCCGCTGGGTCGAGGAAGAAGATCCCCCGCGCCTCGTCCCAGTACCTGTCGATCATCTCCCCCGCCAGCCCCCGCGCCGCGTCGAGCCACTGCCCCTCGCCGGTGCTCTCGAAGAGCTCGACCAATCCCTCGCAGAGCCAGGCGTGGTCGTCGAGGAAGGCGGGCTGCTTCACCTGCCCGAGGCGGTAGACCCGCTGCAGCCTGCCCTCCACCACCAGCGTGCCGAGGACGAAGGAGGCCGCCCGCCGCGCCTGTTCGATCATCGCCGGCGCACCGAGGAGCCTGCCCGCCGCAGCGAGGCCGCCGATGGCGAGGCCGTTCCAGCCGGCGAGGACCTTGTCGTCGGTGCCCGGGCGGATCCGCGCCATGCGCACCTCGAGGAGCTGCTCCTTCGCCGCAGCGAGCCGCGCCCGCACGTCCTCCACCGGCAGGCCCCGCTCCGATGCGAGCGCATCCGCCGGCTTCGCCACGTGGAGCACCGTCGTCCCGTGATCGAAATTGCCGGCAGGCGTCACGCCGAAATGCGCCGCCGCCAGCTCGCCGAGGTCGTCGCCGAGCGCCGCGCGGATCTCCGCCGGCGTCCAGACGAAGAACTTCCCCTCCACCCCCTCGCTGTCCGCATCCTGCGAGGCGTAGAGGCCGCCGCCGGGATCGGTCATCTCCCGGGCGAGCCAGCCCGCGGTCTCATGGGCGACCCGCTCGTACGCGCCGCTGCCGAAGGCCACCGCCGCCTCGGCGTAGAGGCGCACGAGCAGCGCGTTGTCGTAGAGCATCTTCTCGAAGTGGGGCACCGCCCACGCCTCGTCGACGCTGTAGCGGTGGAAGCCGCCGCCGAGCTGGTCGTAGAGGCCCCGCTGCGCCATGTGATCCAGGGAGAGCCGCAGGGCCCGCTCGGTGGTGGCGCGGTCGGTGGCGCCGAGCCCCTCGATCCCGCGGCCGGCGAGCCGGAGCAGAAAAGCCAGCTCCAGCGGGTGGGGGAATTTCGGCGCGCCGAAGAAGCCGCCGTTCGCCTGGTCGAGCTCCTGTACCAGCCGCGCGCCGGCCTCGACGAGATCGGCAGCGCCGATCTCCCCCTCGCTGGCGCCGATGCCGACGGCGGCGATCTTCCCCAGCCCCTCGGCGAAGGAGGCGGCGCTCTGCTCCACCTCGGCGCGGCGCGTCCGCCACGCCTCCGCCAATGCGCCGAGGAGGCGCGAGAAGCCGGGCAGGCCGTAGCGATCCTCCGGCGGGAAGTAGGTGCCGCCGAAGAAGGGCCTGCCCTCCGGCGTGAGGAAGACGGTGAGGGGCCAGCCGCCGCCGCGGCCCATGAGCTGGACCACGCCCTGGTAGAGGGCGTCGATGTCGGGCCGCTCCTCGCGATCGACCTTGATCGAGACGAAGTGGCGGTTCATCTCCGCCGCCACCGCCTCCACCTCGAACGCGTCCTTCTCCATCACGTGGCACCAATGGCACGCGGCGTAGCCCACCGAGAGGAGGATCGGCTTCTCCTCCCGCCGGGCCTTCTCCAGCGCCTCGTCACCCCAGGGATACCAATCCACGGGGTTGTGCATGTGCTGGCGCAGGTAGGGCGAAGCCTCGTTCGCCAATCGGTTGGTGGGACGATTGCCTTCGGCCACGAGAGTCACCTCCGCTTGCGAGGAGTAGGCGAGCGGCGGCGCTCCCGCCACCCCGGGGTGAGGGGCGAGGGTTGGGCAGGTGACCGTGGTGGGGCCGGGGCTACTCGGCGACGGGGACCGGCTCGGCAGCAGCGGCGGAGGCGGGCGTGGCGGCGGCGCCCTTCTTGCCCACCGCCGGCACCGCCAGCTTCCGCTCGAGCTTGCGGGCCGGCGGCCTCGCGCTGGGCTGGGTGGTGTTGCGGGCCGGGGCGGTCTGCACCGCCAGCGTGACCTGGCCGGCGAGATCCTGCACGGCGGCAGCGACCGCAGCCTCGGTGGCCTCCTGCACCCTTACCTCGGAGCGCGCTGCCCAGAGGTCGATGCGGAGGCGGCTCACCTGCGCGGTGAGGATCACGTCGGTCCCCTCCTTCGCCAGGGTGAGGGAGGCGACGAACTCGGCGTTCCTGCCCTTCGTTCCCCTGCCGGCGACCTCGATCCCGGTCTCCCGGAGGGCCTGCTCGAAGAGGGCGCGCACCTTCGCCACGTCCGACTTCTCGATGCCGGGCGAGATGGCTGCAGCCTCGGTGACCGCGAGGCTCTCGGCGCCGCCGACCGCCGGGGCGGCGAGAAGGGCGAGGGCCAGGGCGATGGACGTGCGCATGAGAGCCTCCACGGCGGGCACCGGTGTGGGTCCGGGTGATTGCGCGCAGGCTACCAGAGGGCCGATCTACTGGGAAGAAGGGCGCTTCCCGCTCTTTTTGCGCCCCAGCACCCATCGCACCAGCAGCCCCGTCGCCACCAGGAAGAGCCCGCCCCAGGCCACGAAGCTGTAGGTGCGGAAGAGGGCCACCAGCCGGTCGAGGTTCTCCCCCACCGCCCAGCCGGCGGCGAGGAGGAGCGCGTTCCAGAGCGCTGCCGAGAGGGCGCCGAGGAGGATCACCCGGCGAAAGGGCATGCCCGCCATTCCCGCGGCGACGAAGAAGAAGCCGCGCACACCCGGGAGGAAGCGGTTGATGAGGATGTAGAGGTCGCCGTGCCTGCGGTAGGCGGCCTCGACCCGGTGGAGTCGATCGAGCCCCGCCCAGCGAAAGCGGCGGGGACTTTCCGGTACCCGACGCTCTGCCGCCGACCCCAGGCGCCTGCCGATGGCGTAGTCGATCGCCGAGCCGACGACGCTGCCCAGCGTCACCGCCAGGAAGACCGCCGCCAGCGGCAGCTCGCCGTGCGTCGCGTAGAAAGCCCCGAGGATCACGATGGAATCCCCGGGAAACGGCGGAAAGACGTACTCGATCAGCGAAGCGCCGAAGAGCGCGACCAGCGCGTAGGGCCCGGTCTCCCGGACCAGCTCGACCAGTGCCTCTTCCATGCGCACGCCGCGCTCCGCGCCCCCGCTGGACCGTGCAGCCCTGCCCCGCCGTACCCCTGCTGCACTTGGCGGGTGAACGGCGGTGCTTATCGTTGGCAGGCCTTTTCCCACAAGGGGAAAGAAAGGGGGCCAACCTTGGTCGACTACAAGATTCTCGCTGTAGACGACGACGCCGCCGCGCTCGAAGCGGTGGTCGACATGCTTCGCGGTGAAGGCTACGAGGTGCACGCTGCCGGCAGCGCCGAGGAGGCGGAGGAGCTGCTCCACCGGGAGAGCTACCACCTGGTTATCACCGACCTGGTGATGCCCGGCAAGAGCGGCATCGAGCTCACCGCCATGGTGAAGGAGAACCTGCCGCAGGCGGTGGTGCTGATGGTCACCGGCCACGCCTCGCTGCAGTCCGCGGTCACCGCCCTCAAGGCCGGTGCCGTCGACTATCTCCAGAAGCCGGTCGATCCCCGCAAGCTGAAGACGCAGGTGGCCCGGATCCTCGAGGGGCGGCCGCTCTACGTGCCCAACCGCCTGCTCACCGAGGGGCGGGAGCGGACCATCGAATTCGACGGGATGGTCTCCCGCTCGCCGCGGATGCGGGCGGTCTTCGAGAAGATCCAGCTCGCTGCAGGAACCGATACGACGGTGCTCATCCGGGGGGAGAGCGGCACCGGCAAGGAGCTCTGCGCGCGCTCGATCCACAAGCGCTCCGCGCGGGCCCGGGGCCCCTTCGTCCCGGTGCACACCGGCGCGATCCCGCAGGAGCTGGTGGCGAGCGAGCTCTTCGGCCACGAGCGCGGTTCCTTCACCGGCGCGGTGGAGCAAAAGCCCGGCAAATTTGAGCAGGCGCAGGGTGGCACGATCTTCCTCGACGAGATCAACACCATGGACGCCCGCACCCAGGTCGGGCTCCTCCGCGTCCTCGAGAGCTTCCGCTTCACCCGGGTCGGCGGCGGCGAGGAGCGCACCGCGAACGTTCGGGTGGTGGCAGCGAGCAACCGCGATCTCGCCGAGCTCGTCTCCGAGGGCCGCTTCCGCGAGGACCTCTACTACCGCCTCAACATCTTCCCCATCGACCTGCCGCCGCTGCGCGAGCGCCGCGACGACATCCCGCTCCTCACCGAGAACTTCCTCGAGCAATTCGCCACCCGCTACAAGAAGCCGGTGCCGATGGTGCCCGAGGAGACGATCGATCTGCTGATGCGCTATCCGTGGCCCGGCAACGTGCGCGAGCTGCGGAACGTGATCGAGCAGTCGGTGATCCTCTGCACCGATGGGCACCTGCGGCCTGAGCTCCTGCCCCGGATGCTCCACAGGGATCGCGACGACGAGGGGAGCCTGCGGATCCCGATCGGCACCAGGATGAAGGACATCGAGCGGGCGGTGATCGCCAAGACCCTCGAGGCCTACCGCTGGAACAAGAACCGCACCGCCAAGATCCTCGGGATCAGCAGGCGCAGCCTCTACAACAAGCTCGAGCGCTACCGGATCGCCAGGGCGGACGGCAATACCTCGGTGCTCGAGGAGCTCTTCGACCGGCCGGCCAACACCGTGCGCCAGCCGGTGCAGCAGCGCGACGAGCCGCGGGACGATCTCCACGATCTGCCCCCGCCGCTCCCGCCGCGGATCGAGGCGGAGCGGTAGCGAGCGCAGGAAGACGAAGCGCCGCCGGATGGCCCCCGGCGGCGTTCTTCGTTCCTGTGCGCAGCGCCTGTCAGAAGTCCCGGCTCCAGACCAGGTCGGCGCCGCCGACGTTGGCGTCACCGTAGGTCATCTCGAGGGTCCAGCGGGGCGCGAGCTGGTATTCGAGGCGCACCTCGTTGAGGTTCTTCTCGTCCTCCTCGGGGCCGCTCGTGACTTCGAAGCGACGGGCGTAGCCGAGGTAGAGCCGGTCGGAGAGGTAGCTCCCCGCCTCCAGCCTGCTGCCGTCGACGAGGGTCTCGTCGTCGCCGGCCTGGAAGGAGATCACGTCGAGGGGAAGCTTCGCCGCGATCCCCTTCTTCAGCTGCGTGGTCAGCACCGCGCCCAGCGCCGAGGCAGCGCCACCGGCGCCGGCGGCTCCCGCTGCGCCCACCCTGCCCTGGAGACGCCCCGTGGCGAGGAGCTCGGCGATCTGCGCCTCGCTGTAGGGCGGGTTGGAGCGCAGGTTGGTGGTGGGCTTCTGGACCGTGCCGCCGACGGTGACCGTGACCAGCGCATGCTGCGATTCGTGGCGCACCACCACGTCGAGCCTGGGATCGCCGGGGGCCTCCGCGCCGGTGTAGTAGACGCGGCCCCTGGCGAACTCGAAGCGCCGGCTCATCACCATCACGTGCCCCTTCTCCACCGAGATGGTGCCGGCGAATTGTGGGCTCCCGTCGAGGACCACGATGGAGAGATCGGCGCCGGCGGTGAGCTGCACGTCGGTGCCCTCGATCCGGACGGGCCGCTCCGAGGCGATCGCCAGCGCGATCGGATAACCGCCGTCGTCGCGCCGGCGCACAGCCTTCACCCTTTTGTGAATCGCGCGGAGCGGCGCCATCCCGCCGCGCACGACGACGAAGTCCGGATGGGGATCGAGCGACTGCACCGCCTTGCTCGGCGTGTCGGCGAGCTCGATCGCCGCGCGCTCGATCGCCAGGCGGGCGTCGACACCCTCGAGGCCCGCGCTGCCGGTCACCTGCGCCCGCGCGTCGAGCCAGCCCCGGACGAGATCGTCGGTGGTGAGGGCGAAGCGCTTCGAGTCGAGCTGCAGATCGATCGCGTAGGGCTCGCCCGGCCCGCCACGGGTCGCGGCGCCGCTGGCGGTGATGGTCCCGCCTGCCTCGGCGCTCATCCGGCGGAGGCGGATCACCTCGGGCCGCAGCTCGACTTCGAGGGCGATCTCGCGGACGTCGCCGTAGCCGGTGTAGCCGAAGCGCCCGTCGCGCAGCGCGAGCGCGCCCTCGAACGTGGGAAGCGGGAGCTTGCCGACGACCTGCACCGTGCCGTCGAGCTTTCCTTCCGCCTGCCGCAGATCGGGCGAGAGCCCCTCGAGGAAGGCCAGGTCGAGGGCGGTGGCCTTGAAGGCGAGATCGAGCGGCGCCTCCGCCAGGGCGGCGAGGCTGCCGCCGGCGACGGCGGGGATCGCGAGATCGACGGGCCAGGCGCCGCGGAGCGACGCCTCCCCGCCGGAGGCGCCGCGCAATGCGACGGCTGCCCCGAGTTTGCGCCCTTCGTAGGAAGCGTCGAGGGCCACCTCGCCGAAGGCGACGCCGCCGAGGGCGAGATCCGCCACCTGCGCATCGAGATCGATCCGCGGCGCGCCGGTGGTCCCGGCGAGGCGGAGGGTGCCCTCCACGGTGCCGGCGGTCTCGCCCCGGAAGCCGAAGGCCCAGGCCGCCGCCGCCAGCTCCAGCGAGCGGGCAGCGACCTCGCCGCGGAGCGCCGTGTGCCGCAGCGCCTCGGGATCGCCGAGCTGCTCCAGCGCTGCGGCGACGCCGAGGGATCCCGCGAGGAAACGCTTGCCGAGGATCTTCGAATCGACGCGCAGCTCGGTGCCGCCATCCTGCGCCGCGAGCACGAGCGTTGCGTCGAGGGGGCCGACCTCGCCGTTCCAGGCGTCGACGAGCTGCAGCGTGGCGGTGCCGCGGGGCGCGCGGATCGATCCGGTGAGCGCCGCGTCGACGTCGACGCTGCCCCGCAGGGCCAGGGGATCGGCGCCACCAGCTGCTGCGAGCCGCGCGAGCTCCAGCCCCTTCGCCTGCACCCGGCCCTGCAGCGGCGCGGCGAGGAGGGCCTCGGGATGGCGGCGGAGCGCTGCTGGCGAGAGGGCGAAGGTGACGGCGCCTTCCACCGTGCCCGCCCCGCCTGCAGCGTCGGCCTCGATCCGAATCTCCTCGCCGAGGACGGCGCCGATCCGGGCTGCGGTGAGCTCGACCCCACGGGCGGCGAGCGCACTGCCCCGGATCTCCACCGTGCCCCGCGGATCGTCGAGGCTGCCCTCGAGCGACAGCTCGGCGGCGACGCTGCCGGCGAGGGCCTCGTCCAATGCCAGCAGCCTCACCAGCTCGGCGAGATCGAGGCCGGTGAGTCGGCCGTCTAAGCCGAAGCGGCCCCGGGGCGCGATCGGCCAGGCGGCGGTCGCCGTCGCCTCGAGCTGCGCGCCGCCGTGGCCGCCCCGCAGCTTCGCCTCGACCGTCTTTCCGTCGAGGAGGAGCCAGGTGTCGAGCGCGATCCCCTCCACGCCGCCGAGGGCGCCGTCCGCCAGGGCGAGCTGCACCTCGCCCTTCGGCCGCCCCACGGTTCCGCCGAGTTTCGCGCTGAGCGAGGCGGTGCCGGCGAGGCCGAGCTCCGCCGGCGCGAGCGCAGGGGGAAGCCGCCCGAGATCGACGCCGGCGGCCCGCAGATCGAGGGCGAGGGCGCCGCTGGCGCGGAGGCTGCCGCTGCCGTCGATCCGGGCGCCGTGATCGCTGCGCAGCGCGAGCCCCTCCACCGTGATGCCGTCGGCGAGCACCAGGCGGGCCGGCGATGCGAGGCTCCAGGCCGCACGGGGCCAGCGCAGGTCGAGGCGGCCCACCGCCAGCTCCTGCCAAGCCCGTCGCCCCTCCACGTCGAGGTCGGCGCGGATCCGCCCGGCGACGGTCCTGCCGTCCACGGTGCCGCGGAGCCGGGTGCCGCCGAGGTGGAGATCCGCGGTGACGGCGTCGATCCGGGTGGAGCCGAGCGCCGCCCGCTCGAGGCGCAGCGAGACCTTGCCGCTGGGCTTCGTCGGCGGGCCGGCGAGGTCGACGTCGCCGTCGAGGCCGACGAGGCGGCTTCCGGCGACGGTGAGATCGGGGGATCGGATCCGGGCGACAACCGCAGGCGCCGCGAAGGGCCCTTGCACCCTGCCGTCGATCCGGGCGGCGCCGGTGATCGCCGGCAGCGCGGGCAGCTCCGCGCCTGCACCTGCGGCGATGCGCTCCACCTCGCGGAGCAGCTGGCGGGCGTTGCGCGCGTCGAGATCGAAGCGGAGATCGGCCCGCTCCGCGCCGCTCCAGCCGCTGGCCTCGAGGCTGCCGCCGGCGAGGGTCGCGGAGAGGGAGCGGAACTCGAGGCGCTCCTCGCGGAAGCTGCCGGCGATCCGGATCGGCCCGGCGCGCCCCCCGCCGAGCTCCACCGCCGGCAGCTCGATGGTGCCGTCTGCCTGGTCGAGGCCGGCGCCCTCGAGGGCGAGGCCGAGATCGATCGCACCTGCAGGCGCGCGGGCGTCGAAGCCGTGGGGATCGAGGGCGGCGCCGCGCAGATCGAGGCGCCAGGTGCCGGCGACGGGCTGGAGCTCCGCGTCGATCCGCAGGTGGCGTGGCGCCGGTGGCGCATCGGGATCACCGGCAACGGGCCGATCGGACGCGGGCAAGGCATCTTTCGCGTCGGCTCGGGCGATAGCGTCGTCGGGCGGCGGCGCCGGCGCACCGGGCGCCTCCTGCACCACCTCGAGCTTCGTGGCCAGGGTGCCGCTCGCGAAGCGCGCGCTGCCTTCGAGGCGCAGCGGCACCGTCGGCGACCAGCCCGCCACCAGGCCCGGCACGTCGGCGGGCAGCAGGCGCATCTGCAGCGAGGGGATCTCCGCCGCGAGCGAATCGAGGGCGGCGTTGCCGTGGAAGGCGATGGTCGATCCGCCGATCCGCCCCTCGAGGCGCCGCACCTGCAGCGACCGGTAGCCGCCTCCGAGGGTGGCGCCGATCTCCACCGCGGCGGGCCCCTGGACCGGCGCGTGCAGCCGCGCCGTTAGCGAGCCATCGGCCCGGACGCCGTCCGCATCGACGCGGCCCCGCAGCTCGAGGGAGAGCCCGTCGAGATCGACCTGCGGCGGTGCGCCAACGGTGCGGACCACCAGCGCGCTCCGCTCGATCGCGATCCGGTCGACGAGGATCTCCCAGCCGCCGCCGCCTTCGTCACCCGCATCGCGAGCAGGCGGCGCTGGGTCGCGGGGCTGGAAGGCCCTGGCGATCCCGGGGAGCCCGCCGTCCGCAGGCGACTCCACCAGCACCCGCGCCTCCTCGAGGAGCGCGTCGTGGATCCGCACCCGCCCCTGGAGCAGCGCCGCCGTGATCGCCGGCGCCACGTAGAGCGAGCCCGCCTCCACCGCCGGCTCGGCCGCCCCGGGCGCCCAGATCCGCACGCCCTCGAGGCGGACGCCGTCGAGGCCCAGCGCTGCCCGCTCGAGGGCCACGCGCCCGGCGATCCGCGGGTTGACCTGCGCCACCACCCGCGCGGCGAGCCAGCGTTGGCCCCCGTCGGTGGAGAAGATCAGCGCCGCCGCCCCGAGGAGGAGCAACGGCACGCCCACGAGGAGGAGCGCCGCTCCGATCAGCAGCCGGCGCCGCATCAGAACGCCTCCCCGATCGAGAAGTGGATCGCGAAGGGATCCTCCTCGACGGCGACGTCGCTGCAGGCGCCGTCCTCCACGAGGCAGGGCAGGTTCTTCACCGCCAGCCAGCCCACGTCGAGGCGCACGGGACCGAACGGCGTCTTGTAGCGGATGCCGGCGCCGACGCCGACGTTGGGGCGCAGGAGCTCGCCGGCGTCGGTGAAGGCGTCGCGGGCCACGTTGCCCGCGTCGACGAAGAGCGCCATGCCGAGGTCGCCGACCAGCGGCACGCGGAGCTCCGCCGATCCCTCGAGGAGCGCGTCGCCGCCGATCGGCACCGTGTCCTGGGCAGCGCTCGTGCTCCGCGCCACCGGCGAGAGGCGCTGGTTGGCGAAGGCGCGCACCGAGTTCTGCCCGCCGGCGTAGAAGCGCTCCATGATCGGCGAGGACTCGCGGACGCCGGGCTCCAGCTCGTGCGGGAAGAGCAGACCGCCTTCGACCTTGAGCGCCAGCACCCAATCCCACGGCATCGGCTGGTACCAGCGCACCTCGCCCAGCACCCGATCGTAATTCGACTCGCTGCCGAGCCAGCTGCGCCCCTGCTGCACCGAGAGCGCCGTATACCAGCCGGAGGTGGTCTCGATCGGGTTGTCGCGGCGATCCCAGGCGAGGCGCTCCTCCACGTAGGCGAGCACACAATCGCCCTGCTCCAGCTGGCAATTGCCGCTCTCGCCGGAGCTCTCCACGCCCTCGTTCTGCTCCAGCCAGAAGCGCTGCACGTTGTAGCTCGGCGTGAAGGTGAGCGAGCGGTGCAGGCGGATCGGGAAACCGACGCGGCCCTTCACCGCGTCGAAGGTGTAGGCGAATTCGAGGTCGTGCTCGTATTCGAGGCGCAGGTTGGCGTCGAGGCGCCGGATCAGATCGGGCTGGGTGAAGTCGAGGGCGCTCTCACCCACCACGCCCTGCTCCACGATCTCCGCCGCCTCGCCGGTGAGGAGCGCGTAGCCGATCTCGTTCTCGAAGCGCAGCGTGCGCAGCCCGCCGAGGAAGTTGCGGTGCGCGTAGTCCCCGGTGGCGCGCATGGTCACGCCGCTGCCGTCGATGCCGGCGCCGACACCGGCCCGCACCGTCTGGAAGGGCGCCTCGCGCACCGCCACCATCACCGGCACGGTGCCGTTCTCGGGGTTGGTCGGCCCGCGGCTCACCCGCACCGCGCCGAAGACGCCCATCGAGAGGAGGTTCGCCTCCGCCTCGGCGAGGCGCGCGTCGGAATAGCGGCTCCCCTCGGGGATGTCGCGGCGCACCGACTCGAGGATCGTCTTGCGGGGGATCTCCACGCCGCCGGTGATCACCGTCCTGCCGAAGGCGAGGCGCTGCCCCGGCTCGACCTGCGCCACGGCGGCGGCCTTGCGGGCGTCGACGTCGACCTGCACCGATCCGGCGACCTCGACGTCGCCGTAGCCCTGGTCGCGGAGCCGCTGCGCGAGTTCCCTGCGGGTGGCGTCCCAGGCCGCCTCGGTGATCCGCGCGCCCTTACGCAGCGGCAGCGGCCTGGCGAGCACCGCCTGCCTCACCGGCTGCGGCAGATCCTCCAGCCCCTGGACCTCGACCCTCTCGACGAGGGAGGCGGGCCCCTCCTCCACCACGAAGGTGACGCGGGCCTCGCCGTCGCCGCGGCGCACCCGGCTCTTCACCCGCGCCTCGTAGAAGCCGTTGGCCTGGTAGTAGCGAAGGAGGCGGCGGCGATCCCCGGTCAGGGTGCCGGCGTCGTAGTAGCGGGGGTCGGCCCAGGGCCAGATCGGCGTCTCGCTCAGGGCGAGGCGCTCCTCGATCTCCGCGTCCGAGAGGGTCGCGTTCCCCTCGAACTCCATCTCTTCGAGCACCTCGCGGCCCGGCTCCACGTGGGCACAGCCGGCGAAGGCCCCCACGCAGAGAGCGACCAAGACGAGCTGTCGCAGACCGACGACCACGGACACCCGGCACTCCTACCACACCGCCCTGGCTGCCGCGCCCGGGAGAGCGCGGCGACAAGGAGACCGAGAAGTGCCGGAGATTATTCGACCGGTCGTGACCCGGCCCCTGCTGCACGCCGACGGCCCGCCAGGGGGGCAGGCCGGCGAGCAGCCGTTCAGGCGAGCGGGTCGTCGGGGTCGAAGATCACCTTGTTGCGGGGCGGCAGCCTGTCGCCGAGCAGCAGCGTGAGGTGCTCCCGCTCCCAGGCGATCGCCTTCCCGTAGTCGGGGTAGGCCCGCTCCAACCGGCGGAACTCCGGGGTGTGGGAGACGCGCCTGCCGCCGATCATCTTCGGGGGCTCGGCCTGGTGGAGCATCTCGTGGAAGACCACGAAGGCCACGAAGAATTCGGGGACCACCTCCCGGTCGAGCGAGGGGTGGATCTTGATCACCCGCGCGTCGTGGAAGTAGGTGCCCATCTTGATCGAGCGGCGCCTGCGGCCCGGCGCCTCGCGGCCCCAGCCGATCCGCGCGTCGATCCGCCCGCCGAACCAGCGGTGGTTGAGCTCGTCGAAGATCGCCTGGAGGTCGTGGACCGCGCCGATGGGATCGAGGCTGCGGACCTGCCGCTCGACCCGGCTACGCCGGACCAGATCCTCGTTCGCCCGCACGAAGGCGTCGATCACCGAGCCGGCGGATCGCTTCCCGCGGGCGGCGTAGTCGGCGAGGGCATCCACCACGACCGGCGGCGCCTCGAGGAACATCTGGTGGACCCGGAAGGCGACCTGCCCCCGCGTGCGCCGGAACGACACCATCGTCGAGGTGTTGTCGGTCACGGTGAGACGCACCCGCTCCGCGAGGAGGAGGGAGAGCCTGTCGGCGAGCTGCGAGGCGCCGTCGAGCAGCCGGAGGCGCTCTGCATCGAGCGCCTCCCTGGCAGCCGAGCGCGCGGCATTGCGTGCCGCGCCGCGCTCGGGCGCTGCCTGGATGGCTGCTGCAGAGGGCCGCCGGGCTCTCGTCGCGCGATTCGCGAGCGTTGGTGCTAGCTGACGACCGGTTGGAGAAGCCATGGACGCGGCGAATCGTAAGCGGATCGGTCGGAGCCGCTCAAGAGGCGCCGCTATCGATCCTTCGATCGGGCCCGCGGGAGGCTGTGGAGTAGCTCCGCACACGAGCTGGCAGCCTGGCCGTCGCCAGCCTGCCCGGTCGCTTCCAGGGCCTTGATCAGGCCGGGGACCGCGTTCGCCTCTTCGACGCCGCCCTGGAGGAGCCGGCGCCAGGAATCCCGGGCCCGGACCGGATCCCGGGACTGCAGCGCCTGCTGCGCCTGGTGGAGGCGGAACTCCCTGGCGAGCGGGCTCGCCGCCTTCTTCCTGCCCCCGTAGCAATCCCGCCGCAGCTTCGCGATCGCGGCGGGGCCCAGCTGCGCGTCCTCCTTCTCGGCCCGGGAACGGGACGTCGCGGACGGCGTCCCGACCCGGGCCTCTTCTGCTGCGGGGGCAGCGCTCTCCGGAAGAGCCTGCTTCGCTTCCGCCGTCTCGCGCTCCTCCGCCAGCACCGGCATGGCCAGCAAGACGATCGAGGCGAGGGCGAACGAGAAGCGAACCATGCGATGCCTCCGGAGAGCCCGAAGCTATCCCATCAACCGCCGTATTCGAAGACGCTCTGGAAGAGCCGGAAGTCGTTGATGAACTCCAGCTTGTCGTTGAGCATCTGCTCTTCGTAGCGGAACTCGTTGAGCGCGTCGTAGTACGCGCCGCGGAGCTCGTCGTCGTCCGGCGCCGCCTGGAGCGCGTTCGCCGCCTCGTCCAGCGCGATCTTCGCCGGCACCCACGCCTCGTCGTGGCGGGCCTTCGCCGCCTTCACCAGCTCGTAGCCGAAACCGTTGCCGTCTACCGTGTTGGCGGCGCGGTAGGTGTAGTGCGTGTTGGGATCGGTGACCTCGACATAGACGTCCGGATCCCCGTAGTCGATGGGGCCGAAGTCGATGTCGTCCTGCGAGCCCTTGAGCGAGACCTTGAAGTAGTTCCGGAAGTCCATCGTGTTGTCGACGGTGGAGTTCAGGAAGGCCATGCCGTAGAGCGCGGCGTACCACCGCAACTGGTAGGTCATCCGCGGCACCAGGACCGGCGTCTCGTCGCTCCCGGTGCGGGGCAGGCCCCACGTCGCCGGATCGATCACCTTCGCCGGCTCGTAGGCGAGCTTGTTGCCGCCGAGATCCCTCACCTTGCCGCCGAAGCGCTTGTGGTCGTCGAGGATGATGCCGCCCATCAGGCCGAGCATCTCGTCCTTGAAGATCCGGTAGTAGTTGATGCTGTAGTTGCTCGAGTCGGCGGAGTCGACCCGGTAGAAGCGCGCCTGCGAATCGGCGAGCGCTCCCAGCGCGATCATCTTCTCGTAGTACGCGCCGATCCGCTTGAAGGTGTAGTGGTAGTCGTCGGTGAACTCGAGCCAGAACGGCCGGCCCTCGCCGAAGGGCACGTCCACCGGGCGCTTGATCGAGTTGCCGCAAGGCCTGCCCTGGGGATCCTCCGAGCCGTAGTACGCCGGCTGGTAGGTGTTGTTGGAGGGGCAGTAGACGTGCCGGCCCGGCTCGGGCGTCTGGATCACCTCGGCGAGGTGGTTGAGGCCGTTCACCGCCGCAGCGGCGAGGTCCCTTCCGAAGTCGGTGTTGCCGTAGTAGGCGCCATAGAAGAAGTAGTACTGGAAGGCCACCGTGTAGTGGTCGAAGACCCGGCTCGAGATCCGGTTCAGGTAGCCGTTCGGATTCCAGTTGAAGCGGTCGCGCTTGAACGCCCAGAACGGATAGTAGTTCCGGAAGCTGTCGATCGCGCTCTGCACGATCTCCTGCTGGTTCGCGCCCTCGTCCCAGCGCTTGCAGTCGAGGCTCCACGCGGCGAATTCGTCCGAGCAGAATTTGTAGGGCACTTCCCGCGACTGCGCGTAGTCGCAGTTGGCGGTGCAGCGCAGCTGCGAATCGAAGACCGGCAGGTTCTGCGCCCGGTGGCGCATCGCGTCCGCCTCGCTGCGGACCAGCTCGCTCCACGGCGCGAGCTTGCGGCGAGCGATGTTCTCGGTTGTGCCGAGGATCTCGGGGATCTTCGTGTAGTCGTTGAGGAAGAGCGTCGAGGCGAGGAAGGGCGGGACCTCGACGTCGTCCTCGAAGACCTCCACCAGCTGGCCGTAGCCGAAGGCGATCGCCGCCTTGTCGTATTTGCCGAGGCCGAGGAAGTCGGAGTTGAACTTGGCGCCGTAGTCCATGATCGACGCCTGCTTGAGCTCGCTGCCACGGAGGCATTCGAGGGTCGAGACGCCGATGCTCCACTCCTGCGCCTTGGCGAGGCAGGCATCGATCCGCGCCACCTCCTCCGCGTCGACCAGGCTCCGCGCCTGCGCCGGATCGCTGGGCAGGGTGGCGTAGCGCCAATAATCGTCGTCGTAGTTGAGGGCATCGGTGCTGCCGTTGAAGTTGTGGCGCAGGCCCACGGTGTGGCCGACCTCGTGGAGCATCACGCCGACGAAGATCTTCTCGCGCAGATCCCGGTAGATCTCGTCGCGGGTCTTGCCGGCAGCGTCGTACTCCATGGCGAGGCCGATGATCGAGGCGTCGACGAAATCGGCCATCAGCGCGCAATGCTTCGAGGTGAAACGGGCGATGCGCGCCTCCCGCTGATCCTTCGCCTTCTTCGAGAAGAGGCTGGCGGGGGAGTATTTCGAGAGCTCCTCCTCCGAGAGCTCCATCCCCGGCCGCCAGCCCGGCACGTAGGCAGCGAGCAGGTCGTCGTCCATGAAGATCTCGCGCTCCCAGGAGGTGCCCTTGATCCTGTCGAGTCGCGCGTCGTAGTGGTCCGCGGGAATCGGCACGAGCCGGCCCTGCGGCATCCGGTCGAAGATCGCCGCCTTCTCGTTCATCCGATCGAAGAACTCCTGCGGGAAGTGCTGCTCCCGGGCCTCGCGCGAGCGCTCGAGGTTGGCGGCGACGAAGCGGCGCATGTTGTCGCCGTCCATCACCTCGTCCTCGGTGATCCTGCCGGCGAGGAGCTCGACGATCTCGGTGGCCGAGTTGGCGTAGGTGTCGACGCCCGCGCCGTAGACGTAGGCGGTGCCGTTCAGCAGCTCGCCGGTGTCGGGGTCGGCGTAGGAGGGACCGAAGCCGAGGGGACCCGCGAGCTGCGGGCGGTCGACCCAGTAGATGAAGGAGTAGCGAAGATCGCCGTTCTTCTGCCAGGTGAAGCCGAGCTTCGCCTCGAGGGCGGCGCAGAGGCGCTCCTGGTTCTCGAAGTCGAGCCGCCCCATGCCCCCGATCACGTCGTCGGCGATCTTCGCCGCGTCCCGGTTGCCCGCCACGAAGGCGCGCAGGTTCTCCGGGGAGCAGCTGTTGCGCTTCACCACGAAGACGTCGGAAACCTCGGTGATCTCCTTGCCCTGCAGCGCCGCCACCGTGCGCTGGAACGCCTCGTTCCACTGCCTGCCGATCTCGTCCGCGGCGCCGTAGAGGTCCTCGGGGAAGTCGGGGTTGAGGTAGTAGACGATGGGCTTCACCTCCCGCTGCGCGTAGGGGATCGGCTGGCCGTTCGCGTCGTAACTCGTCTTCCAGATGTTCCAGCGGTTGGCGAAGTTGAGGCGGCCCGACTCGGTGTGGCCCCACTGCCGGTCGTAGGTGATCCGCTCGGTGCGGAAATACCCGAACTTGCCGAACATCTCCTCGCCGGCAGGGCGGCAGTCGTCGTAGGTGTAGCCGAACTGCTCGTAGAAGGGATCGCGGTTGAGGGCGTCGATCACGTCCTGGTTGCAGGCGATCTCGGTGTAGCTGGTGCAGCTGCCCTGGTTGTTCTGCACGGTGACGCCCGAGCAGATCGAGACCGTCTTCTTCACCGCGTCGTCGCCGTCCACCTTGCCGTCGCCGTTGACGTCGGTGGTGCCGACGAGCGGCACCATGTCGGGATAGTTCAGCGGCTCGTAGGCGGGCTTGTCGGGGTCGACCTTCACGAAGGAGGAGCGCACCTTGATCGTGGCGGCGCCGCAGTTGTAGCCGCTGCCCGTTCCCCACATGTCGTTGAACATGGCGTAGCAGGACCGGTAGTCCGGCTCGACGTGGTATTTGCCCACCACGCCGATGTACGCCTCGCCGAGCTCGAAGCGGTCCGGGTTGTCGTATTCGTGCTCCTGCACGTAGTAGTCGGCGCCGGTCACGAACGCCGTGGTGATGTAGGTGTCGAGGCCCATGGCGCTGGGAAGGATGTTCTTCGACCAGTCGACGCGGATGTAGTCGCGCTGGTACCAGGGACGATCGGTGGTGTTCTCGACGATGACGTTGGTCTGCTCGCCGGTGGCCGGGTTGTAGTCACGGACGATGTCGAAGTGGCTGGTGATCGCCCAGGCGGCAACCGGAACGAACTCGGGATCCTCGGTGTCGCCGGGCTGCTCGGCGCCTGGCACGAGGTGGTTCTTGCGATAGGCGACGAGGGCCGATTCCTGGATCTCCCAGTGGATCTTCTCGATGTCGCTCGCCAGGCCCTCGAAGATCCAGCCGGCTTCGTAGGGGACGTCGATCGCCGTCTGGCGGAAGTACCAATCCCCCTGGAATTGGCTCTTCTCCTGGTAATTGGGCTGCACCCGGTTGATGTCCCCCGCCCCATCCGCGCACGCAGCCAACGTCACTGCGCCGAGCATGGGGAGGAGCCGTCTCGTCCACGAGAACTTCATTGCCCCTCCGGCCCCCGCGCGCTCTCGCGCGGGCTTTGGTCCCTGCCGATTCAGAAAGTCGCGATCACGTCGAAATAGAAGCCCGAGTAGTTGTTCGCCGGGGTGTCCACGTCGGCGAGAAGGAAGCGGACGGACTGGTTGTCGGCGCTGAGCAGCGGCTGCGTGGTGGTGATCCCGCCGGAGAAGGCCAGTCGCGCGTTGTGCTGGTAGGAGACGTCGATGGCTGTGGTGACGATGTCCGCCGAGCGCTGCGCGCCGGTCTGCACCACCCGCTCCCCGGTGGTGTCGACCGCCTGCGAGGTGAACGCGTCGTCGGGCGCCTCGAAGCGCCAGCCGGTGGAGAGCTGCCCCACGAGCGTGGTGCTCCACTTCTCGCTGATCAGATAGGTGAGCGAGCCGTACGCGGCGATCGACCAGTTGGTGAAGTATGCGCCGCCCCTGCAGTAGTCCTCACCCGACGGGCAGGCGGTCGAGGGCGTCTCCGCATCCTCGAAGTCCTCGTCGCCGTGGGCGGGCGCCCGGTCCGTGTAGAAGTGCTTGGTGGCGAGGAAGCGGAGCTGCGGGATGAAATCGCCCGCAGGCCTGGTGAGCCGCAGCCCCAGGGTGGTGCCGGTGATCTTGCCGATCCATTGCGACGCGCTGGAGATCGGCAGCGTCGCCCGGGCCTCGCCGCCGAAGCGGATGCCGGTGGCCTCCTCCTGCCAGAGGTTGGGCGCGATGAGCCAGAGCCAGGTATCCGCCCAGTCGAAGCTGCGCCCCTCGACGTTGCCGGGATCGGTGAACTCGTAGCTCAGGTCCTGCCGCAGGATCAGGGAGGCGCCGCCGGGGATCTCCTCGATCCGGTAGGACGGCCGCAGCGAGAGCACCTCTGCAACGTAGGGGTCGTCCGAGTAGTCGCTCGTGACGAAGCTGCCGAAGCCGAGCATGGTGTCGGCGATCACCATCGCGCCCCAGCGGCTCCCGCCTTCGTCGTGCTCGACGACGACACCGGTGCTGGTCGGCGACTGTGCGGCGGCAACGTACGGCGTGCCGACGAGGGCGAGCGCTGCCGTGAAGGCCAGGGCCGAAATGGACAGCTTCATGCGGAGGACTCCCGTGGCCTGACAGGTCCGCGCGCGCTACGACGCTGCTACCCACATCCCGCTGCTGCTTCGACTTCGCCGTCAACCTGGCTGCGCGCTCGCGGCAGATTGGATCCCCAGCCTGAAACAGCGCGCCCTCGACCGTCAAGACGCGCGCGGCCGTGCAACGGAGCGCCACACCCCAGCGTGCCGCGCTGGCCCACGGTCCGTGCCGGAACGTTCCGCCGGCGCACGAAAAGCGAAGGCCCGCACGGGCGCAACCCGGCGGGCCTTCGCTTTGTTCGCTACGAGGCGCCGGTCAGGGAGCGATCGTGAAGATCGTCGAGACGACGTCGCTGGCGTTGCCAGCCCAATCCGTCACCCCAGCCGTCACCTGCAGCTCGTACGTGGCGCCGGCGGTGAGCGCCTCCACCGGGTGGAAGGTCACCACGCTCGGGTCCGCGGGGTCGATCTCCATGCAGCCGAAGACCTCGCTGCCGGCAGCGGTATCCACCAGCCGGACGGTGCCGGCGCCGGTGGTGCTCGAGGGGACGAGGGTCGCGGGATCGATCGCCCTGCCGAAGTCCGCCACCAGCGACGTGCCGACGGCGACGGTGCTGCCGGTCGCCGGCGAGAGGGCCACCGCCACCGGGCCGCTCACCACCGTGAAGGTGGAGGTGGCGATCGGCAGGGCGTTGCCTGCGGCGTCGGTGGGGCCGTCGAGCCGCGCCGTGCAGGAGGCAGCGGCGAGCAGCGGCGCCGCTGGGTCGAAGGCCGCGCTCCTGCCGTCCGCTGCCACGGTGATCACGCCGGCGACGGGAGCGCCGTCGCAGGTGAGCGTGAAGGTGGCGGCGTTGATCGAGTCGGGATCCATCTGCTCGGAGAAGCTCGCGGCGAGCACCGCGTCGCCGAGGACGCCGACAGCGCCGTTCGCCGGCACCATCCCGCTCGACGCTGGCGCGATCCCCTCCACCGTGAAGGAGAAGGCGGTGGCGTTCAGCGAGTTGCGGGCCGCGTCCGAGATCTCCCGGTCGAGGGTGACGGTGTAGCTCCTGCCGTTGCGCAGGAAGCTGTCCGGCTGCATCTCGACCGAGGTCGAGGAGAGCGCCCGGAACGAGGCGGTGATCCGGTTGCCCAGATCGTCCACCAGGTGCGCCGAGGCGTTCGCGGCGTCGCTGCCCGCGGTGAACGACGCCATGTTCATCGCCTCGGAGAAATTGAGGACGATCGCCCTGCCGCCACCTGCCAGCACGCCGCCGTTGCCCGGCGTCGAGGAGGAGAGCGAGGGGCTGTTGGGATCGTTGCCGTTGGAGGTGGAGAAGCTGCCGACGAAGGCGTCGCCGGCGATGCCACCCAGCGGCAGCGGGCTCGCCGCGGGCATCGGGTTGCCGCGGTGGTCGCGGAGGCCGGTGGTGACGTGGATCTCGTGGGTGGTATTGCCGAGGAGCTCCACCGAGGGGATGAAGGCGACGCCGCGGTAGTCCTCGCGGGGCGCGGTGAGGCCAGGCACCCGGTTGCCGCCCGCGGTGACGAAGAGCGTCGCCGGCGAGAGGCTGGGCGGGTGGATGGCGCGGGAGAGCTCCGCCACCACGATCGAATTGACTGCGTTGGAACCACCCTGCGGCACCGAGACCAGCAGCTGCGTCGCAGGCGAGGTGCTGAAGCGCCAGGAGACGTCGCTCTCCAGGTAGTTGCCATCGAGATCGGTGGGACCGGTCATGCCGCCATGGGCGCGCAACTCCCAGGTCGCCGCGTAGCCGAGCAGCGCGTCGGGCGTGAGCAGCGCGGTGCGGCCGTCGGCGGCGAGGGTCACGGTGGCAGGCACCTGCACGTCGCCGGGCAGGGCGTGGAGCATCACCGACGCGCCGTGGATCGTGGCGGGGTTCATCGGCGCGGCGAAGGTGATGGCGAAGCTGGCGTCGATCGGCACCTCGATCGCCCCGGCGAGGGAAGCGACGGTGACCACGTCGTTGGCGGCGGTGACCGCCTCGATCAGCGGCGGGGCGCCGGTGGTGAACGACCAGGTGTGGCCGCCGACCAGCGGGCCGGCGCTCGTCTGGATCGTGCTCACCAGGGTGACGCTGTAACCCTGCTCGTAGAGGAGCGTGCGCAGGTCCTCGTGGCAATCCCAGGCGCCTGCGTCCGGGAGGAAGCAGACCTCGTTCGCCGTGTCGGTGGCGGGATTGGCGTCGATCAGGGCGAAGGTGATCGGGTCGACCACGTTGAAGTCGAAGCCAGCCACCGGCACCGCCTGCGTCCTGCCGAAGGCGTCGACGAAGGTGAGGGCGAAGGAGGTGGAGTCGACCGTCGACTCGATCACCGACGCGTTGAAGATGGCGCAGATCGGCGTGCCGATGTCGACGTCCGCGGCGCCGGCAGCGGGCCTGGTGCCGAAGACCAGGTTGTTCGAGCCGGTGGCGAAGTCGAAGACGTAGTCGAGGAGGAGCTCGCCGCCTGCGCCGGTGAGCACCCCGGTGGCGCCGCCACGCACCGTCACCCGGTAGGGCGTGAGCGGCGCGAGCTGCCCGGCGTTGGGGCCGAGCGGATCGGAGATGGCGAACCAGCCGGTCTTGTCCTGCCCGTCGTAGGAGACGAGCGTGATGTCGACCGGCCGGGGGTTGGCGGGATCGGTGACGTCCTCGATCCGGACCACGCCTGCGTTCACGGCGGGATCGATGCTGTTCTGGAGCACGTCGAGGTTGAAGGTGATCGACAGGCCGGTGGTGATCGGCACCAGCTGCGCGCCATCGCCGGGGGCCGTGGAGACCACCTGCAGCCGGGGCACGGGCACCACGTCGAAGTGCCAACTCACGTCCTGCGCGAGGCAGCCGCGGTCCGAGGTGGCGATCGCCGAGCAGATCGCGGTGGTCAGGGTCACCCGGATCCGGGAGGCGAGGGGCAGCTCCACCGCCGGCGTGAAGATCACCGAGGCGCCGCCGCCGTCGAAGGAGAAGCTGCCCGCCACCGGCGTCGCGCCGCCGCCGGTGACCTCCTCGACGAGGAAGCTGGCGGCGTGGACGGAGGCCGGATCGAGGACCTCGTTGAAGGTGACCACGACGGCCGCGTCGGGGGCGACGTTCATCTCGGAGGCGCCGGGGTCGGTGCTCACGATGAGCAGCTCCGGCGGATCCTCCGCGTGGAAGCTCCAGGTGAGCGTCGGGTCGGCGAGGTGGCCGTGCTCCACACCCTCGTAGAGCGTGGCGCGGTCGGAGCGGATGGCGGTGGAGAGCTGCACCTGCACGTCCTGCGACCAGCCCCACAGGCCGCCGTCCGGCGTGAAGGTGAGCTGCGTGTCGGCGCCGCGCCCCTCCGCATGCACCGCCTCGTCGGCGGCGTTGAAGGCGAGGGTGCCGGCGATGGGCAGGCCGGTGTCGGCGTCGGTGACGCGCAAGGTGGCGGCGGCGCCGTTGGTGCCGTCGTAGAGGACCACCGAGGCCTGCTCCACGCCCTCGGTCAGGGTGAGGACGAGGGGCTGGCCCCTGGCCACCTGCACGTCGCCTGCGCCGGGCATGCGGTCGCCCACGAGGAGCGCCGGCGGATCGATCAGGCGGAAGTCGATCTCGTGGCCGCCCTCGAGCCAGCCGCCCCGGTGGCCGGTGGGATTGGCGCTGCCGTCGGTGGCGCGATCGGAGCCGAGGGTGGCGGCGATGCGCACGCCGATGCGGCGGCTGTAGGGCCAGAGCACGTCGGGCCAGGCTGCGTCGGGGGCGGTGGGCCGGAAGGTGGCGGTGACGTCGACGCCGGCGAGATCGAGGTTGCCGCTCTCGTCGCCGATCCCGCCGAAGTCGAAGGTGCCGGCGATGGTGGCGCCGGAGGTCACGTCGAAGACCTCGATGCTCGAGGCGACGAGGGCCTGATCGATGCCCTCGCTGAAGGTGAGGACGACGGGCTGCGTCCGCTCGATCCCCGCGGCGCCGCCGGAGGGCAGCGTGGCCACCACCTGCAACGGCGGCGGGTCGAGGGTGTCGAAGACGAAGACGAAGCCGTTCTCCATCGGGCCGCCGCGGACCGAGGTGATCGCCGGGAGCAAGGTGACGCGGTACTGCGCCGAGTAGGCGAAGGCCAGCGCCGGCTCGAAGGTGACGTGGGCGCCGTCGACGGTGACGCTGCCCGCCACCGCGTCGCCGAAGTGGTCGGAGACGACGACGTTGTCGGCGACGGTGGTGGGATCCACCGGCTCGCCGAAGGTGAGGACGATCGGCTGCGGCGTGCCCGCGGTGGTGAGGCGGGCGATGCCGCCGGAATCGGCCGAGGGCACGTGGGCCACCAGGCCCAAGGCCGGCGGCGGCTCGGTGGTGAAGGTCCAGTCGGTGGTGCCGAGGAGGAAGCCGCCCTCGTCGGTGGCGCGCTGCGAGCGGATCCGCTCGGTGAGCGTCACCCGGTAGGTGGTGGCATAGGCCAGGTCGACGAAGGGGTCGAAGGTGGCGGTCTGCCCGTCGCCGGAGAGGGTCCAGACACCGTCCACCGCCACCGGCACAAGGGGATCGGCGACGTTCTCGACCAGCGCGCTCCCGACCGGATCGGCGGTGAAGTCGACGATCGGCTCGGAGAAGGTGATGGCGACGGCGCCCTCGATCGGCGCGCCGACGCTGCCCGCGCCGGGGATGGCGTTGATGATGCGCAGCTGCGGCGGATCGATCGTCTTCACCTCCCAGGTGATCGGCGCCGGGAGGCTGCCGCCGTCGTCGGTGGCGCGGGCCGAGCGGAGCGCCGGCGCTGCGGGCTCGATCGAGCCTGCGAGGGTGACGCGGACGAGGCGGGTGAAGCCCAGCTCGACTGCGGGATCGAAGGTGATCCGGGCGTTGCCCTCGGAGAAGGTGAGGTAGTTGGCCGGATCCTCGGGCTGCAGCGCCACCGGCGCCGCGGGATCGGTCACGTCCTCGAAGCGCACCGTCTGCGCGGTGGCGGAGGCCGGATCGAGCGGCTCGGAGAAGCGCACGCTGAAGGTGCGATCGCGGGCGAAGTCGTCGGTGCCGTCGCCGGGATCGGCGCTGATCACCGCGAGGGGTGCCGGATCGACGGTGCCGAAGGTGAGCGTGAGGTCGTGCTCGAGGTGGCCGCCGTCGTCGGTGGCGCGGGTGGATGCGAGCGCGGTGCCGAGGATGACCCGCACCTCCCGCGAGTAGCCGAAGGGCGCCGCCGGCACGAAGGTGACCACCGCGCCGTCTGAGGCGAGGTCGCCCGCGATGGCGCTGCCGCTGTCGGCGTCCTCGACCCGGAAGCTCTCCGCCGTGACGGTGGCTTCGTCGATCGGCTCGCTGAAGGTGGCGACGATCGGCGCGTCGATGGCGGCGGCGTTGGTCCCGGCCCCGGGCAGCAGCCCCACCAGCCGGAAGGCGGGCGGGTGCTCGGTGGTGAAGACCACCTCGACCCGCTGCGGCAGGGAAGCTGCCGGGACGCGCACGCGCTCGATCCCGGTGGTCACCACCAGGCGGTGGCGCACCGAATAGGCGAGGGGCGCCGCAGGCTGGAGCGTGGCGGTGAAGGTGGCGGCGTCGTAGGCGATCGCCGCGTCCACCTTCGTGCCGGCGCCTGCCGGATCGAGAGCCTCGAGGTAGACCGTGCCGGCGTTCACCGAGCCGGGCTTCACCGCCTCGCTGAAGCTCACCTGCAGCGCTGCATCGATGTGCACGCCTGTGGCCTCGCCGCCGGGCTCGAGGGCGAGCACCCGCAGCGGCTGATCGAGATTGACGGTGAACTCCTGATCGGAGCAGGCCGTGAAGGCGAGCAGCACCGCCAGGGCGGCAAGGATCGATCCGATCGAGCGCATCGCTTCCCCTCCGGCGCGGAAGGCGCCGGTCGTGAATTCAGAAGAGCAGGCGGTATCCCGCGTAGACATTGCTTCCCCCCACGTCGCCGCCGTCGCCGTTGCGCCAGGGCATCTCCATGTCGGTGACCAGGCGGACCCAGCGGAACTGGCCCACGAGATCGCCGGGACCCAGGCGCCACGCGCCGCCGGCACCGAGGTAGAGGCCGGTCGCGAGGCCCTCCCCGGGGTTCTCCTCGATGAAGCGCGAGCCGTCCCCGCGCACGTAGTTGGCGCTCGACCAGAGGAACGACATCGCGAAGCCGGCCTCGGCGAAGGGCCGCAGACCCGGGAGAAGCTCCGGCAGCGGCGGCATGTATTCGAGGCCGAGGTGGATCGGCAGCGTGTGGAGCCGCCAATCGAATTGGTAGACGCCGAGCTGCGGGTCGACCTGATCCCCGACGCCGCCCATCTGGTACCAGCCCACGTCGGCGCCGACTGCGAGCCGCCGCTCGTGGAAGGGCAGGCGGTAGCGCATCTCCAGCGCGAGGGCGCCGGTGGCGGAGACGTCCGAGACCGGCAGGAGCAGGTCGGCCTTGAGCCCGACGGCGAAGGGCTTCTCCGCCGCACCCGCTGCTGCGGGCAGGGCGATCAGGGCCACGAGAAAGAGCGCACGGAACACGTTGCCTCCCGTCATTCCGTCAGCGGAGGAGATGGATGGCGCCGGCGGCGCTGCCTGCGCCGTCTGCGTGGGGGGTCGACGCGGCGAAGTCGTGCAAGCCGTCGCCGTCGAGATCCCCCGCGGCTGCCACGGCGGCGCCGAAGTCGTCGAAGGCCTCGGGGCCGTAGCGCACGCCGTTGGCGGTGAAGCTGCCGTCCGCGCCGGCGTGGATCAGGTGGACGGCGCCGTGGATCACGCCGCCGCGGTTGCGGCCCGCCGGTGCGCCGATGGCGAGACCGCCCACCGTGCCGTCGAGGAGCGGGCCGGTGATCACCACCGCATGGCCGAAGTGTTCGTCCGCCTCCTGGCCGGTGGCGGCGAACGCCGGCTGCGCGCCTGCGCCGAGCGGCCCGGCGAAGAGCTGCGCCGCACCTGCATCTGCCGCTGCGTCGGCGTCGTGGAAGGGTGCGCCGACGAGGAGGTCGGTTGTGCCGTCGCCGTTCGCGTCGCCGACGGCGAGGGCAGCGCCGAAGAGGCTCCGGGCCTGTGCGCCGGCGAGGACGACGTCACCGCCGGCCCCGTGGATCACCACCTGCCCCGCGTCGATGGAGCCCGCCGGATCCGCGCCCGGGGCGCCCACCGCGAGGTCGGCCCTGCCGTCTCCATCGAGATCCCCGACGGCCAGCGCCGCGCCGTAGCGATCGCCGGGCAGGCCGCCGCGGCGGATCTGCGGATCGGCGAAGCCGTCCACACCTGCGGGCATCACGAAGACCGCGCCCTCGTTGAGCGTGCCATCGCCGGGCGCGCCGACGATCGCGTCGGCGACGCCGTCGCCGGTGGCATCGCCGATCGCCACCGCGGTGCCGAGCCGGTCCCGGATCACGGTGCCCGCGATCGCCGCCGCTGCTGCGGTGGCGTCGCCGTTCGCGAGCGGGCCGCCGCGGAAGAGCCAGGCGCCGCCGCGCTCGCCGTCGTGCAGGGGCCCGCCGACGAGGAGCTCCGCGGCGCCGTCGCCGTCGAGATCCCCTGCAGCGAGGCTGCTGCCGAAGCCCGCACCTGCGGGGCCCGTGAGCACGGCGAGCGGCTGCGCGAGGTCACCTGCAGCAGCGTAGATCCGCACCTCGTCCGCACCCGGGGCGCCTGCGACCAGCTCCATCGCGCCGTCGCCGTCGAGATCTGCGACGACGAGCGCGGCGCCGAGGCGATCGGCGGGCGTACCCCTGGCGACCGTGGCCTGCAGCGAGGCGGAGGCGAGCCGATCGCCGGAGAGGATCGAGTTGCCGCCGTCGTCGACGGCGACCACCGCGTAGTGGAAGGGCTCCTCGAGACCGACCTCGAGCTCCACGCTCTCCGTGGCGCCTGCAGCCTGCGGCACGAGGACGGGGCCGATCGCCTCGGCGCGGTCGAAGGCGCCGAAGTCGGCGATGGGCGAGAGGGAACGGCGCAGCTCGTAGCCGGCAGCGACGCCTTTGGCCACCCCACCCTCGGTGTCGTCCCCCGGTGCGGTGAACCGCAGCGTGAGGCGCGCGCGCCTGCTGCTCGTGGCGCCGAGATCGACGATGGGTCCGGGCGGGTTGTTGTCCGGCGTCCCTGCGGTGGTGAAGGCGAGGACGAAGGGCGCCGCCATCCGGTGCCCGTCGTCGTCCGCGATCCCCGTGCCGAAGGTGATCCGGTAGGTGACGTTGGAGACGAGCTCCTCGGCGAAGGCCACCACGATCTGCCGCGTCGCCTCGTTCCAGTCGACGCGGAAATCGGCGGGGGGCTCGACTGCGACGTTCCAGGCACCGACGCTCCCCGGCTCGAGCCGCTCGTCGGCCTGCACCACCACGTCGAGCCCGGCGACCCCCACGCCGGTCGCATCCTGCAGCGGCTGCACCGGCGAAAGGAGCGGCGCGTCGGCGGCGGTGGTGAAGCTGGCGGCGACCGACGCCGCCATCGGGATCCCCGAGACGTCGGCTGCTGCAGCGGCGATCTCCACCCGGTGCACCCGGCCCTCCCGCCACGGCGCCTTCGGGGTGAAGGTCAGGGCGGTGCAGCTCTCGTCGCAGGCGATCCGCCCCTCGACCAGCAGCGCCTCGTCCCGCACTGTGAAGGTGCGGACGTCGACCGTGGCGGGGTCCATCGGCTCGGAGAAGCGGACCACCACGGGAGCAGCCGGGTCGTAGGCCACGCCGTCGGCGCCGTCCGCCGGCTCGATCGAGACCACGGTGGGCGGCACCGCCGCGGTGCCGAAGAGATAGGAGAAATCGCTCTCCACCCCGCCGCTGCCGGCGAGCGGGACGCCGGCGAGGTCGCGGACCTGCCTGCCGATCACCACCCGGTAGCTGGCGCCCTCGCGCAGCACCGTCGATGGGGTGAAGACGACCTCGGCTCCCTCCACCCGCCGCTCACCGGCGACGGGACCGTCGGGACCGAGGAGGCGGAAGGAGGCGGCGGTGATCGACGCGGGGTCGATCGGCTCGGAGAAGGTGATCC
This sequence comes from Vulgatibacter sp., assembly GCF_041687135.1. Taxonomy (NCBI): domain Bacteria; kingdom Pseudomonadati; phylum Myxococcota; class Myxococcia; order Myxococcales; family Vulgatibacteraceae; genus Vulgatibacter; species Vulgatibacter sp. Next base: position 316,542 of record NZ_JAWLCN010000004.1, read on the forward strand.
GGACCTCCGGCAGGCGCCCCGCGTCGCCGCTCCCTGCGGCGGGCTCGGTGGCGAGGACCTGCGGCGGCTCGAGATCCGCAGCGGCCGGCTGGTATCGGTCGGCGCAAGCGGTCGCGCCCAGCACGACGAGTGCGAGCAAGCGGCGGTCTGGCATCGGCGGCTCCCCCATCCCCGAACGCACCCATGCCACCGATGCACGGGCATCGCGGCAGCTGGATGCGGCGGATTCGCGGGGAGGACGACGGAGCGCCCCTTTGGTTACGTTGGCGCATCGACGATTTTGCGGCGGCTACTCCGCCTGCTGGGAGAGAAGCCGCGCGATCCGCCCGTCGTCGTGGCGGTAGGGCGTCACCTTCTCCTGCACGTAGAGCACCGCGCCGGGACCGCTCCCCTTCGGCTTGCGGACGTGGCGCGCCTGGGTGTGGGCCACCTCCGCCACCGCCTCCCCCTTCGCGCCGCTGTAGTGGGTCGCGAGGGCGCAGGCATCGAGGAGGGTGTCGGGGTCTGCTTCGGCGCCGCGGGCCAGCGGCACCACCACGTGGGCGCCCGGCAATCCCCGCACGTGGAGCCAGAGGTCGTTCCCCTTCGCCACCTTGAAGGTGAGCTGGTCGTTCTCCTTCGAGCCGCGGCCCACCCAGATCGGCCTGCCGGTGGCGGAGACGAAGGCGCGGTAGGGCGGCCGGGCCTCGTCGCGGAGCTTCGCCCCCTGCTTCCGCGGCCTGGCGCCGAGCGCCGCCGCCTGCCTGGCGATCTCGTCGATCAGCGCCTCGGTGTCCGCCGCGTTGAGCCGCACCGCCAGATCCTGCAGGCGCTCGCGCTGCTCACCGAGCTGCGCACGGCGCTCGCCGATCCGCTCCTGCGCGGTGCGCATGCGGCGGTAGTCCTTGTAGTAGCGATCGAGGTTGGCCTTCGCCGAGAGCTCGGGGCGAAGCGGGACCAGCACCTCCTCGACGCCGGCCTCGCTGTATTCGGTGACCCGCACCGACGAGGCGCCGCGGGGGACGCGGTTCACCATTGTCTTGAGCAGATCGCCATAGCGGCGCAGATCCTCCGCCTTCGCGGCCCGGGAGGCTTCGTCCTCGAGCTTGCCCAGCGCCGACTCGATCCGCTTGCGGGCGGCCGCGATGCCGCGGGCTGCGTCGCGCCGCCTGTCGGCGAGGAGCCGCTCCCGCGACTTCGGCGCGTAGACCGCCTCGATCCCCTCGGAGATCGAGAAGGGGCCGCGGGCAGGATCGGCGGCGAAGCGGCGCCGCTCGCGCTGCGGCCTGGTGCCTGCTGGCGGCGGTGGCGGCGGCGCGTAGAGGTGGCCGGGCAGGATGGCGCGGGTCGTCGACGGGCTCGGCGCCGCCAGCCCGAGGACGCGGCCTCCGTCGTTCAGGAGCAGGAGGTTGCCGTGCCGTCCGGTGAGCTCCGCCACCAGGACCCGCGGGCCCTGCTGCGTGTCGAGGCGGATCCGAACGATGCGTTCGCCTGCGAGCTGCTCGAGCGCAGCGATCCGCGAGGGGAGGACGTGGGCGCGGAGGAGGTTCTGGATCGGCAGTGGCGCAGGCGGCGAGGCAGGGCGGGAGGTGGCGAGGTGGAGCCGGGTCTCGTCGGGGTCCGCCGCGAGGAGGAGCTGGTGGGTGGCCCCGGGGATCCGGAGCTCGAGGATCACCGTGCGCGGCGTCGGCGCGTAGATCTTCTGGATGGTGCCGCCGACCAGCGGCTGCAGCTCGGCGACCACATCGGCGATCTCTTCGGCGGAGAGCGACATGGCAGCAAGCCTACCCGATGCGTGGGACCGGCGTTGCGCAGGAACACGAAGGGCGGCATCCGCCCTTTCGGGAAGCTGCCGCCCTGGTGCGAACCGAAGGAGGGAATTACTCCGCCTTGGACTCGGGGGCCGTCTCGACGACCGGAGCAGCCTCGACCTTCTTGGCGCGGGGCTTGCGGGCGGTCCTGGGGGCGGCGGCGGTCTTCACCGTCTTCTTCGCCGCGGCGCGGGGCGCCTTGGCGACGGTCTTCTTGGCGGCGACCGGCTTCTTGGCCACGGTCTTCTTCGCGACGGTCTTCTTCGCGACGGCCTTCTTCGCGACAGGCTTCTTCGCGGCTGCCGGCTTCCGGGCGACGGCCTTCTTCGCCACGGTCTTCTTGGCGGCGGCCGGCTTCCTGGCGGTGGCCTTCTTCGCGGCGGCGGCCCTGGTGGTGGCCGGCTTCTTGGCGACAACCTTCTTGGCGGCGGCCTTCACGGTCCTGGTGGCGGCCTTGGCAGCCTTCTTGGCGCCGGCGGCCTTCGGGGTGGCGGTCCGGCCCCGGGCAGCGGTGGTCTTCGCTGCGGGCTTCGCAGCGGTGGCCTTCTTGCCGGCAGCGCGGGCTGCGGGCTTCTTCGCTGCTGCGGTCTTTGCACGAGCGGCGGTGCTCTTCGTCTTCTTGGCAGCGGCCGGCTTCTTCACGGCAGTCTTCTTCGCTGCGGGCTTGCGGGTGGCCATACGTCCCTCCTGGGTATTCGGGGCCAGAAACCTGCGCCAATGTATTTGGGTGAAATCTGACGTGTCAAGGAAAGCGCTAGTTGATCCCAAGGGATCCGCCTTCCCGACACATCCTGCGATGCATCGTTCGTCCTACATTTGAAACGACCGACGATGCGACGGTCACAACTTCGCGTGCGATGAAACTCAGCCTACATGCTTGTCGACGAGGCGGCCAATGCCCGGCACCGCGTCCTCGACGTTGCGCTGCGCCGCCGGGCGGAGCTTCTCGTAGGTGGCCTTGACCGGCCCCTTCTCCGCTTTGGCGATCCGGCCGTCCGTGATGGTGAGGAGCGCGTTCGCCACCGCCGGCGCCCGCGTGGAGAGGAACTTCTCCATCGGCTGCCCGGGGGCCTCGCGCTCCCGCTCTTCGTAGAAGGGCTCGAGCTTCTCGGCGAAGGCCGGGATCAGCTTGTCGAGCACGTGGGGGACGAAGTCGCTCTTCACCTTCTGGATCACGGCGAAGGCGCCCTTGAGAGCCAGCCCGGAGAGGCCGCCCTTCTTCTCGACTTCCGCCTGGACCAACCGCACCCCGTCCTGCACCACCGCCCGCCGGTTCTCCGGCGCCGCGAGCCTCTCCACCAGCTTTCCCACTTGCGTTCCTCCCGCCGAAGCGAAACGCGGCAATCTAGGTCGTCGTGTTTCGATGCAGCAAGGTGACACTTGAGGAAAGTCCCGGTGTTCCTCTCGCGGAACGCTGTAAGCGCTCGCGCATCGGGTCGTCTCCCCGTAGCGCGAACGGCACGGCCCCGCTGGAAAGCGAGAGGAACCTCATGTCAGAGTCCGCGGTCGCAAAGGAGGTCACATGCTGACCCACGAGCTGTTCAACGTCTTCACCTATGTCGGCGCCGAGTGGGTGCTGTGGCTTCTGGTTGCACTTTCGGTGATCTCCATCGCCGTGGTGGTCGAGCGCCTGATCTTCTTCCGGAAGAACAGCGCCCCCGAGGCAGCGGAGCTGCTGCCGATGCTGGCGGCGGGCAAATTCGACCAGGCCCGGTCGCTCCTCGAGGGCAAGCACGGCCTCGAGGCCAACGTGATCCGGGCGGCGATCGAGGCGGCCCCCAACGGCCCCGAGTCGGTGGAGGAGGTCATCGCCGGCACCATCGTCCGCTACCGGCCTCCCTACGAGCGCTTCCTCGCCTTCCTCGGCACCCTCGGCAACAACGCCCCCTTCGTCGGCCTCTTCGGCACGGTGATCGGCATCATCAAGGCCTTCGCCGATCTGGCGGTTGGCACCGCGGAAGGTGGCGCCGGCGCAGGCTCGTCGGTGGTGATGGCGGGCATCTCGGAGGCGCTCGTCGCCACCGCGGTGGGCATCTTCGTCGCCATCCCGGCGGTGGTCGCCTTCAACGGCTACAACCGCTGGCTCAAGACGATCGTCGCCCGCACCAACGCCTGCGGCCACGCCGTGGTGGCCTACCTGAAGCGCGAGGAGGCGTGAGCCATGGCGGGCGGAGCGCAGGACAACGACGAGGAGATGATCAGCGGGATCAACGTCACCCCGCTCGTCGACATCACCCTCGTGCTGCTCATCATCTTCATGGTCACCGCCACGTACATCGTGAAGGAGACCATCAACGTCGACCTGCCCAAGGCAGCCTCCGGCGGCCAGGCGGTGGGCACCACCCTCACCTTCGTCCTCGACAAGCAGGGCAAGCTCTACGTCGACGGCGAGGAGTCGAGCTTCGACAAGGCGCGGGCAGCGGTCCGCACCGCGGTGGCGGAGGACAAGGACGCGCGGGCGATCATCAGCGCGGACAAGAGCCTCTCGCACGGCCAGGTGGTGGAGCTCATCGATCTGGTGAAGACCGAGGGGCTGGTGAAGTTCGCGATCAACATCGAGAAGGACGCGGCAGCTGCTGCGGCGCCCTGAGGAGCCGATCGTGAACGCGCCCGAGCAGAACCGCAGCGGCTGGGTGATCCCCGCCGCGCTGGCGGTCTCGGTCGGCGTGCACCTGGGGCTCTTCGCCCTGCTCGCACAGGAGCCGCCGCCCGAGAAGAAGGACGAGACGGTGGAGTTCGTGCTGGTGGAGAAGGAACCACCGCCGCCTCCCCCGCCGCCGGAGCCCGAACCCGAGCCGGAACCGGAACCCGAACCGGAGCCGCCCCCGAAGCCCGCGCCGAAACCGCCGCCGCAGGTGGCGAAGGTGGATCCGCCGCCTCCGCCGCCGCCCAACACGCCGCCGCCAGCGGAGCCGCCGCCGCCGGACGCGAAGCCCGCGCCGATCAAGATCGGCATCTCGCTCTCCTCGACGACGCAGGGAGGCGACTTCGCGGTGGGCGTGGGCAACACGCTCTACGGCAAGGCGGACGACAAGGCTGCCGATCCGAACGAGGTGCGGCCCTATCGCGCGGAGGAGACGAAGCAGGCGCCGTTCGTGCCGTCGTCACGAGTGAGCAAGCTGCCGGGCAACCCGCGGGTGCCCGATCCCGGTTACTCCGAGGAGGCCCGGAAGGAACGGGTCGAGGGCAAGCTGATCCTCCGCGTGAAGATCGACGAGGAGGGTCGCGTGACCAGCGTGCGCGTGGTGAAGGGCCTCGGCTACGGCCTCGACGAGCGCGCCGTCGCCGCGATGAGGAAGGCGCGCTTCAGCCCGGCGATGGCGGACGGCCGCAACGTAGCCACCGAGATCAGCTACACGCTGACCTTCTTCCTGCAGGATTGAGCGCGGATCGCGCGCTTTCTAAGGGGTGTTTCGTGAAGATGCTCAAACTGCGCACGGCGCTGCTCTGCGCGCTCGTCCTCGCCCCGGCCTGGTCCGGTGCGCAGGTGCTGACGCGCGCTCCCGAGCTGCAGCAATTCGTGCAGGCCGAATACCCGCCCGACGCGGAGGCCGCCGGGATGACCGGCTCGGTGCTCCTCGAGATCGACATCGGCGAGGCCGGCGAGGTCCTCGACGCCCGGGTGATCGGGCCCGCCGGCAACGGCTTCGACGAGGCGGCGGTGGCAGCGGTGAAGCAATTCGTCTTCTCGCCCGCCGAGATCGACGAGAAGCCCGCGGCGGTCACCATCGAGTACCGCTACGACTTCCAGCTCCGCCCGAAGCAGGAGGAGACGGTCGAAGCCGAGGCCGAGGAGCCCGCGGTGGTCAACCTCCGCGGCAGGCTCCTCCAGCGCGGCAGCAAGGCGCCGCTGGTGGGCGCCACCGTCGACGTGAACGACGGCGCGGTGGTGGCGGTCTCCGACGAGGACGGCTTCTTCGAGGCGGCGGGCGTGCCGCTGGGCGAGGCGAAGGTCGTCGTCGTCGACGTGCGCCACGAGAAGTACGAGACCACCGAGACCATCGAGGACGGCAAGGTCACCGAGGTCGTCTACTACGTGCAGGCGAAGCCGACCTCGCCCTTCGAGCAGGTGGTGATCGGCAAGGCGGAGAAGAAGGAGGTCTCCACCGTCGCCATCTCCGCCGGCGAGCTCACCCGCATTCCCGGCACCTCCGGCGACACGGTGAAGGTGGTGCAGAACCTCCCCGGTGTCGCCCGCGCCCCCTACGGCAGCGGCCTGCTCATCATCCGCGGCGGCAACCCCAACGACACCAAGACCTACATCGACGGCACCGAAGTGCCGCTCATCTTCCACTTCGGCGGCCTCACCTCGGTCTACGCCAGCGAGCTCGTCGAAGAGGTGGAGTTCGAGCCCGGCAACTTCGGCGCCCGCTACGGCCGCGCCATCGGCGGCCGCGTCGAGCTCAAGACCCGCAAGCCGCAGATCGACCGACTCCACCTCGTCGCCGACGCCGACCTCTTCGACGCCACCGCCCTGGTGGAGACGCCGGTGGCCGAGAACCTCACCGTCGCGGTGGCGGCGCGCCGCTCCTACGTCGACGCGGTGATCAACGCGGCGGCAGCCGCCTCGCCGGATGCCTTCGGCGACATCGGCTTCGCGGTTGCGCCCCGCTACTACGACTACCAGGCGAAGCTGAACTACGAGGCGGACGACGCCAACAACCTGCGCCTCGACGTCTACGGCTCCGACGACGCCCTCGCCGTGGTCGGCGTCGACAGCGGCGGCGTGGAGAACTCCAGCGCCTTCGACACCTCGACCCGCTTCGTCCGGATCGGTCTCACCTGGGATCACCGCATGAGCGAGAGCACCAGGGCGCGGCTGCAGTTCACGCCGGGCTTCGACGACTTCGGCTTCAACTTCGATCCGCTCTTCTTCCAGATCCAGCAGACCACCGCCAACACCCGCGCCGAGATCTTCCACGACGTCTCGGAGAGCTTCTCCATCGGCGGCGGCCTCGACCTCGCCTTCGGCGAGCAACGGGTCCGCACCCAGCTGCCCCGCCCCACGCCCCGCGGCCAGATCCCGCCGCCCGACTTCCGGCAGGATCTCGTCGCCGCCGACCTGGAGATCACCTACGTCGGCCCCGGCTTCTGGACCGAGGCGATCTGGCAGCCGATCGAATCCCTGAAGCTCGTCCCCGGCATCCGCTTCGACTACGACTCCTTCATCGACTCGGCGTGGATCGATCCGCGCTTCGCCGCGCGCTTCACCCTGGACGAGCAGACGGTGCTCAAGGGCGCGGTGGGCATCTACCACCAGGCGCCGACGCCGCAGTACGCCACGGTGGAGTTCGGCAATCCCGACGTGAAGGAGGAGGGCGCGATCCAGTACATGATCGGCGCCGAGCGCCGGATCGCAGGTCCCGTCAGCGCCGATCTGCAGCTCTACTACAAGGATCTCTTCGACGCGGTGGCGCAGTCCGACCGGCTGGTCGAGCGCGGCGGCGAGCTCGTCCCCGAGCGCTACACCAACGACGGCACCGGCCGCTCCTACGGCGCGGAGGTGCTCCTCCGCTACGATCCCGACGGCCGCTTCTTCGGTTGGATCGCCTACTCGATTTCCCGCGTGGAGTACGAGGAGGGCCGCGCCAACTCCCGGAGCGACGGCGCCGATCAATTCGACCAGCCCCACAACCTGGTGGCCCTCGGCTCGCTGGAGCTGCCGGAGATCTGGAACGGCCTCTCCTTCGGCTTCCGCGCCCGCTACACCACCGGCGGCCCGAAGTGGCAGACCGCCGGCGGCCTCTACGACGTCGACGCCGACGACTACCGGAGCCTGCCGCGGGGCCGCAGCTCCGACGAGCGGCTCCCCGACTTCTTCCAGCTCGATCTGCGCGTGGACAAGAAGTGGACCTTCGACACCGCCACGCTCACCGCCTACCTCGACGTGCAGAACGTCCTCAATCGCGAGAACAGCGAGGGGACGGACTACAACTACGACTTCACCGAGGTCCAGAACCAGCCGGGCCTCCCGCTCTTCCCCTCCTTCGGCATCCGGTGGGAGTACTGACATGCGGCGCCTTCCGACCCTTCTCGCAGCAGCGCTGCTGCTTACCGCCTGCGGCGAGCAATTCGATCCGCCCTCCTACGTGAACAAGCTCCGGCTCCTCGCCATCCGCGCCGACGCGCCGGAGATCGAGACGCCTGCCCGCGGCGAGGACGGCACGCCCCTCGATCCGCAGCCCGAGGGGCGCGCGCCGGATCGCACCACGATCACGTCGCTTATCGCCGATCCCCTGCAGATCGACGACGCCGCCCGGGAGGCGGTGGTGGTCTACCTCGCCTGCACCCCGGAGCCCGGCAGCCTCGAGGCGGGGATCTGCAGCCTGGTGGAGACCTACGCCGATCCGACGCAGCTGCCCGAGCTCCTCCAACAGGGCGGCGGCGCCTGCGGTGGTGGCGGCGGCACGCCCCCCGGCGTATTCGGCCAGGGGATCACCGGCGGGATCAGCTTCGCCGGCTTCGAGCGTTGTGATCAGGAGCTGGGCTGCAGGCCGGTGGAGACCACCGTCGGCGGCACCCCCGTCACCTTCCCGGCGCCGACCTACGTGCTCCCCGAGGACTTCGATCTCGAGGCGCTGCCCGCTGGCCACCCGCAGCGCACCAACGGCGTGCAGGTGCTCACCATCGCCATCGCGGTGGTGGCCACCCCCGCGGAGCTCCTCGACGGCGCCGATCCTGCCGACGCCTGCGCCTTCGCCGATCGCGTCAGCGCCAACCTCGGGCGGCTGCTGGAGAGCCGCGAGCGGATCACCGCGATCAAGCGGGTGCAGGTCCGCGGCCCCGACAACGGCGACGAGGTGAACGTCAACCCGGTGATCGAGGGCTTCTCCGCCAACGGCACGCCGCTGCCCGCCGAGCTCGCGGAGCCCGTGCAGGCCGAGGCGCGCTTCGCGCCGGCGAAGAAGGCGAAGCTGCTCCCGGCGCTGCCCCTGGGCGGCGACGGCCAGCCCCTCACCGACGAGGCGGTCTACCAGCCCTACACCCGCTACGACGCCGAGGGGGAGTTCCTCCGCGAGGAGCGCGAGGCGTGGCTGTGGTCCTGGTTCACCACCGGCGGCCAGTTCGAGCAGGACCGCACCCGCGCCCTCGACGAGGCGCAGGAGTGGACCGCCCCCGGCGACGACGCCGACTACCCCGTCCCCGCCCACCGCCGCGTCTTTCTCTACAGCGTCGTCCGCGACGCCCGCGGCGGCATCGCCTGGGCGAAGCGCGAGGTGCGGATCGACTGACAGGACTTCGCCGTGGCGACGTGAACCGCGCGTTTGCGCGATCGCTGTGCGAGACACGTGTTCTCGAGGTGATCGACGCAGCCTGTCGCTGACACAAGGGTGGCCATGACAGCAATCCTTCGGCTCGGTCTGATCGCCTGCCTGGCGGCGTGTAGCGGCGCGGATCGTCCGGCACCCTTCGACAGTCCCGGCTCCGGTGGAGGTTCTGCCGGAGCTGGGGGAGCCGGCGGTTCGGGCGGGCGCGTTCCACTACCTGCGGGAGGCAGCGGTGGCGGCGGAGATGGCGGCGCCGGAGGCAACGCAGGGACCGACGCATGCGGGAAGCTGGCGATCGACCTTGCTTCGCCGAGCGGCGCGGTACCAACCGACCTTGCTGGAACGCTGCGCTTCCAGGATGGCGCACTGGACATCCTCTGCCTCGCAGGACCGGACGTCGCTCCGGATTCCCCCGGGACCTACCGCTGCGAAGAGGGCCGGATCGTCGTCGCGCCCCGCGGCGACCTCTCGCCACCGGCGCATCTGGATCTCGCCTCGCGGGACGGCCGGTTCGTTGCGACCGGTGCGCTCGATGTCGAGCAAGCGGAGCTCCACCCCGGCTGCCCCACGTACCGGGCGTCGGTCGTGATGGAAGAACGTCCGGCGCCCACGGCGCACGTCGTCTTCAAGCTGCGCCTCGCCTCGAGCGCAGGGACTCCCGTCTTCATCTACGAGGCAAACGACCGCTTCACCGGCTGGGTACGTGTAGCGGGCGAGGGTGGAGAGCCCGTGGCTGCCTTCGACGACGCCTACCTCGACCAATGCACCGCGTGCGGCAGCGGCATGAGCCAGGGCCAGGTCGTCCCCGATACCTACGAGCTCCAGCCGGGTGAGGAGCGCCAGGCCACGTGGCGCCACCGTTGGGAGGAGCTCGGCTGCTGGTACGGCCCCTACTGCGACGTGCAGCGCTGGATCGAGCCCGGGCCCTACAGCGCGACCTTCTGCTGGGGAGCGACGCGCTCGACCGAATGGCCGCATATCCCCCAGGAGACGACCTGCCACACCGTGCCCTTCGTCGTCCCGGACCAGGGCTCCGTCGTGGTCGAGCACACGATCGGCGGCTGACCGGCGGCCCCTGCATGTCGCGGACGCGCCTGCCATCCGCGCGGACCTTCGCAGTGCCAGGCTGCGCTCAGGGAGAGGGATGCCAGTTCGCCTTCTTCGCGCGGCGCAGCAGGTATTGGCGGAACTTCGGTGCCGTATAGTCGTATTGCCCCTTCCGAACCCGGTAGATGACGCCAGACTCGACCATCCGCCCCAGGAGGACGTTGATGTTGCCGGCGCTCTTGTCGCTGACCTCGTTGATCTCCGAGACGAGGAGCGGCGGGTAGGTGGGCGCTGCAGCTGTTGCCAGCAGAAGATCCTGCTCGGCTGGGGTCAGCGTCGAGATTCTGGGCTCGTAGAACTCGAGGTCGAGCCTTCGGTAGACCTCATCGGTCGTGGCATCGAACGTCACCGAGTTGATCTGGGAGGTCGATGCGTGGTGGGCCGCGTCCCACAGCTCAGCTCCCCAAAGCTGCACGAAGTAGGGGTAGCCCTCGACCTCGTCGACGACGCGGTCAACCACCTCCTGGGTGATGTCGACCGCTCCGTCCTTCAAAGGCTCGGTGAGTGCGCGGCACGCCTCGATCCGCTCGAGCGAGCCGATCTCTTCCGCTCGAAACATCCGCTCGGTGTAGGACCGCGCTTTGAGCAGGTTGCCGGTGAGAGTCGGCAGACCGCAGAGAACGAGCCCAATTGGCAGCAGTTGCCGCTGCAACGCCACGACCGATGCGATGAGAATCGACAGCGGATGATCGCCATGTCGATCCCGGTCGTCCCGGATGACCTGCGCCTCGTCGAGCAGGAGGACGATTCCGCTCATCCCCTTGCCGAGCGCGAGCTCGCACAGTTCGAGCAGGATCTTCGCGATGGACTCGCTCCCCGCTCCACGGGAGGCGGGATCGATGGCGAGCGTCACGTCGCTGAGCGTCACGGAAAACGTCCCCGCCGCTCGGACCGCGTCGCCGACCACGGCGCGAAGCCGGGCCATCTTCGAGATGCGGTGGCGTGCTTGCTCGGCGACCTGGGTGACCGCGCGCGTGATCCCGTCATCGGTATTGTGGCCAGGCCCCAATTCCAGCGATCCGGTGGCCCAACCTGCGCGCGTCGCCCGGTCTGCGAACTCCTGGAGAAGGACGGTCTTGCCGACTCCGCGCAGGCCGGTGAGACGCATGTTGGCCGGCTGCTCCGGTGCTGCACGCAGCATGGAGTCGAAGCGGCGCAGCGGCAGGTCCCTGCCGGCGAGGTAGGGAGGCCGCGTCCCGACGCCTGGGCGGAACGGGTTCTTCCCCGGCAACTGGTTCATTACAGCACCCCTGTAAGGTTCGCAGGAACATTACAGGAATATTGTAAGTAGTCAAAGGCCGGGGCGGTGCTGTCGGTTCGGCCTTCAGACCCTTTTCAGCTCGCGACGAGCAGCCCCAGCAGCCCCGCGCCGATCACGCCGGCGTCGTCGCCCAGCGCGGCGTCGAGGATGGTCGCCTGCGCCATGTGGGCAGGCTGGGCGCTGCGGCGGATCCACTCGATCGCCTCGCTCTTCATGCCGGGCATGCCGGTGAGCACGCCGCCGCCGAGGATCAGCCTCGAGGGGTTGAGCACGGTGACGAGGTTGCCCACCTGGACGCCGAGCATCTGGGCGATCTCGGAGCGGAGCTGCTGCGCCTCCGTGTCGCCCTCCTCCGCCGCCAGCTCCAGCGCCGAGCCGCCGATGCGGGTGGCATCGCCGCCCGCTGCCTTGAGGATCGCCTGCGCCTTGCCGCCGGCCTCGAGCTCCTTGATCCGCCGGGTGATGTTGTGGCCGCCGACGTAGGCCTCGAGGCAGCCGAGTTCGCCGCAGCCGCAGGGCCTGCCGCCGGCCACCACCTTCACGTGGCCGAACTCGCCGGCGATGCCGCCGGCGCCCTCGTAGAGCGCGCCGTTCAGGATGAGCCCCGAGCCCACGCCGCTGCCGACGAAGACGAGGATCACGTCGCGGGCGCCCCGCGCCCCGCCGACCGCCGCCTCGCCCCACGCCGCGGCGGAGAGGTCGTTGACGATCCGCGCCCGCCGCCCCAGCTCGCGCTCCACCAGCGCGCCGAAGGGGACGTTGCGCCAGCCGAGGTTGGGGCCGACCAGGACCATGCCGGTGGAGCCGAGGCATTGCCCCGCCACGCCGACGCCGATGCCGCCCACCTGCTCGAGCGACGCGCCCACGTTGGCGAGCACGTCGCGCGCCCCCTCGGCCAGCTCCTTCGCCACCGCCTCCGGCGAACGATCGGTGAGCTTGCGCTTCACCGAGGAGCGCACGTGTCCGTCCGCCTCGACCACGGCGACGCGGACGTTGGTGCCTCCCAGGTCGCAACCCAGGGCGATGGCGGCAGCGCTCATCTTCAGCCCACCCTCTTCTCGAGCTCGGTCAGCGTTCCTTCGATGAGCTGGCGGATCTCCTCGAGCCTTTCGGGCGTCTGCGCCTCGTAGCGGAGCACGAGGATCGGCTGCGTGTTGGACGCACGCACCAGGCCCCAGCCGTCGGGGAAGACGACGCGCACGCCGTCCACGTCGATCACCTCGTGGCCCTTCGACCGGAAGTGCTCGGTGGCCATCTTCACCAGCGCGAACTTCCGCTCCTCGGTCTCCGCGTCCCGGCGGATCTCGGGCGAGGCCCAGGTCTTCGGCACATCGGCGAGCATCTCGGAGAGGGGCCGCTTCTCGTGGGAGAGGATCTCGAGGAGGCGCGCGCCGGCGTAGATGCCGTCGTCGAAGCCGAACCAGCGGTTCTGGAAGAAGATGTGGCCGCTCATCTCGCCGGCGAGGGAGGCCTTCGTCTCCTTCATCTTCGCCTTGATCAGCGAGTGGCCCGCCTTCCACATCACGGGCTTGCCGCCGTGCTTCTCGATGTCGTCGTACATCGTCTGCGAGCACTTCACCTCGCCGACGATGGCCGTGCCCGGCTCCTCCTTCAGCACCGCGCGGCTGTAGAGGATCATCAGCTGATCGCCCCAGAGGATGCTCCCCTGGTCGTCGACCACGCCGATGCGATCCGCGTCGCCGTCGAAGGCGATGCCGAGGTCCGCCCGCTCGGCGGTGGTCTTGGCCTTCAGCTCGGCGACGTTCTCCTCCACCGTCGGATCCGGGTGGTGGTTGGGGAAGGTGCCGTCCGGCTCGAGGTACATGCCGGTGAAGTCGACGCCGAGCGCGGTGTAGAGCCGCTGCGCCACGTCGCCGCCCACGCCGTTGCCGGCGTCGACGATCGCCCGGAGCTTGCGCGGCCCCATCTTCAGGGTGCTCGTGACGTGCTCGATGTAGCGGGGGACGACGTCGAGCTCCTCGGTGATGCCGTGGCCCGAGGGGAAGTCGCCCTGCTCCACGATCCGCCGCAGCGCCTGGATCTCGCTGCCGTGGAGCGTGGTCTTGCCCACGCCGATCTTGAAGCCGTTGTACTCGGGCGGGTTGTGGGAGCCGGTGATCATCACCAGCCCGTCGATCCCCTCGAGGACGTGGGCGGCGAAATAGGTGAGCGGCGTGGGGACGACGCCGATGTCGACCACGTCGATGCCGGAATCGTTCAGGGCCCGCGAGAAGATGCCCCGGAAGACCGTGGAGGAGGTCCGGCAATCCCGGCCCAGGACCACGCGCTTGCCGCCGCGGTCCTTGATCATCCGGGCGAAGCCCCTGGCAATGAGGGAGACGCTGTCCGGGTGGAGGTCTTTGTCGACGAGACCCCGGATGTCGTATTCGCGGAAGATGTGCGGGTTGATCTGCGCCATGGGTGGCCTTCGGTCCTCGGGTTGGAAAAGCGCGGGGATCTATAGATCCCCGCGCCCACCCCGGCAACGGCCACCTGCCCGGGAGATCAGGGGAAGCGTTCCACTCCGAACGTGCCCATCGACCGGGAGAGCCGCAGGGCGGCGACGGCGGCGTTGAGCTGCTCGGTGACCACGCTCACGTCCGCTGCGAATTCCGTGGCGTTGGCGTCGATGACGTCGAGGTAGGTGGCGGCGCCCGCCTCGTATTGTGCACGAACGAGCGTTGCGCTCTCCTTGGCGAGGCGCGAGGCCTCCTCGGCGGAGATGAGGTTGGCGCGGGCGCTCTCGAGCTCCAGCAGCGCCGTCTTCACCTCCCGGCTCACGGTGCGCGAGAGGTTCTCGCGCTCGGCCCGGGACTGCGCGAGCTGGCTCTTCGCCTCGTCGACGTCCGCGTAGCGGTTCCAGTCGAAGATGGTGAAGATGGCGCTCACCGTCACCGCCCAGGTCTCGGTCTCGCCGGTGAAGCCGCCGACGTTGGCCCAGCGGTAGGCGCCGTTGGCGGCGATCACCGGGGCGAACTGCCAGTAGGCGGCCTTCACCGCCCGCTCGGCGATCTCCACCGCATCCCGCTGCGCGGCGAGGTCCCTGCGGCGCTGCAGGCCGGCGCGCACGTACTCGTCGATGGAGCCCGCGGCGGGCACCTCGACCTCCGGCGGCGCCACCACGGTGAAGGGCTCCTCCACGCCGATGAGCGCGGCGATGGCGAGCTTCGCGGAGACGTACGCGTTCTGTGCCCGGACCAGGTCCTGCTCGAAGCGCGAGCGCTGCACCGCTGCGCGGAGGTAGCCGACCTTGGGGATCTCGCCGACGTCGAAGCGCGCCTGCGCCACGCGCTCCTGCTCCCTGGCGGAGGCGAGCTGCGCGGCGGAGACCTCGATGATCCGCTTCGCCGCCACCGCGCCGTAGTAGGCCTGGGTGAGCCCGAAGATGAGCTCGTTGCGCGCGAAGGTGATCTGGTTCTCCACCAGCTCGGTGGCCTGCCGGGCGTTGGCGATGCCGTAGTAGGCGGGCATCACCAGCAGCGGCATCGTCGCCTCGAGCTGCGCGCCCCACTGGTTCTCCGGCTGGATGTCGACCGGCACGAACTCGTTGGGGACGAAGACCCCGCTGCCCGCCGGCTGCTCGGAGAGGCCCGCGGCGAAGTTGGGGAAGGCGATCTCCGCCGCCACCGAGTTGCGGGTGTAGCTGCCCACCAGGTTCACCACCGGCAGGAGCGAGGCCCAGGCCCGCTGCACGTTGATGTTCGCCCGCTCGAGGTTCTCGCGGAGCACCGTGAGGTCGAGGGCGCCCTCCGGCAGGTCGGCGCGGCGCACCGCCTCCTCGAGGGTGAGCACCGGCGCGTCGGCCTGTGGCACCACCTCGTCGGGATCGATGATGAGCTCGGGCGCCTCTGCAGGCGCCTGCACGTTGGAGCCCGGCTGCACCGGCCGCGTCTCGGGCTGCTGCTGTGCGGGCTGCTGCTCCTCCTGCGCCACGGCGAAGCCAGGCGCGAGCAGAGCGAGAGCGGTAGCGAGGGCAAGGGGCCGACGCAGGGAGTGGTTCTTGGACCGATCGGGAATCATCTCAGGGCTCTTTCGTGGAAACCTTGCGCGGCCCCCCGGGGACTGCGCTCCACCGCATCGGGGGCGCAGCCTACCGCATGGATGCAGGCTGGATGAGATGCGAGTGGCAGCACCCGGCCCCCCGGCCCGGGTGCTGCCCGTTGGCCTTCAGGCGGCCAGGTCCTCGTGGGCCTCGACGGGCCGGGGCTTGCGCTTGAGCACGCGGTCGACCCGGGCCTTCGCCCCTTCGAAGAGCGAGTAGACCACCGGCACGATGCCGAGGGTGAGCACCGTCGAGGTTACGAGGCCGCCGATGATCGCGATCGCCATCGGCACGCGGGTCTCGGCGCCGTCGCCCCGGGCCATGGCCACGGGGACCATGCCGCCGATCATCGCGATGGTGGTCATCAGGATCGGGCGGAGCCGCAAAGGCCCTGCCTCCATCAGCGCGTCGAAGACCGACTTGCCCTCGCGGCGGAGCTGGTTGGTGAAGTCCACGAGCAGAATGCCGTTCTTCGCCACCAGGCCCATCAGCATGATGATGCCGATCATGGCGAACATCGACATCTCCTGCCCGGCGATGAGCAGGCCGCCGATGGCGCCGATCACCGCGAAGGGGAGCGACATCATGATGGTGAGGGGGTCGATGAAGCTCTCGAACTGCGCCGCGAGGATCATGTAGAGCAGCACGATGGCCAGGAGGAGCGCGAGGCCGAAGGCCTTGCCCGCGTCGGCGAGCTGCTTGGCGTTGCCCTCGAAGTCGGCGACCACGCCCTGGGGAAGCTCCGTGGCCGCGTAGTGCTGCAGGAAGGTCATCGCCTCGCTGAGGCTCATGCCGTCGAGGTTGGCGAGCATGGTGACCTGGCGCATGCGGGCCTGGCGATCGATCTGCGAGGGGCCGGCGCTCTCCTCGAGGTCGGCGATGCTGCGCAGCTCCACCAGCTGGCCGGTGGCCGAGCGCATGGTGAGGCTGCCGAGGCTGCCGGCGTCGGCGCGCACCGCCTCGGGGAGCTTGAGCACCACGTCGTAGGTCTCGTTGCCCATCCGGATGTCGCCGACCTTGTCGCCGCCGAGGAGGGCGCGCAGGGTCTGGCCCACGCTCGCCGCGGGGATGCCCACCGCTGCGGCGCGCTCGCGGTCGAGCTGCACGTCGATCTGCGGCTTGCCGGGTCGGTAGGTGGAGTCGACGTCGACGAAGCCTTCCTTCGCCTTCATCACGGCGCCCAGCTTCTCCGCCGCGGCGCCGAGGGCCTCGTAGTCGTTGCTGCGGATGTTGAGCTGCACCTGCTGGGTGTGGCCGCCGCCCACCGCGGCGATCTCCTGCACGCCGATGGTGGTGTCGGCGCTGCGCACGAGGCTCTCGCGGGCCCAGCGCATCAGCTCCTGCTGCTTGTAGCCGCGCTGGGCGAGGGGCTGGAGCGCCACGAGGATCTCGCCCTTGTGCACCTCCTCCTGCGCGCCGGCGCCGACGGTGGTGAAGACGTTCGCCACGCCGGGCACCGCCTCGAGCTGCGCCGCCAGGTCGCGCACCCGGGACTGGGTCAGCTCGAGATTCGAGCCCACCGGCAGCTCCACCGAGACCTTGAACTCGCCGCGATCCTGCTCGGGGATGAAGGTCGCCTTGAGCATGCCGGCGAGCATCACCGTGCCCACGAGGACCACCGAGGCGAGGCCCATCATCGCGGCGCGGTGGGTGAGCATCCAGCGCAGGGTCACCTTGTAGAAGGACTCGATCGAGCGCAGGACCCGCTCGATCGCCTGGCTGATCTTCCCGCCCTCGCCGTGGTGGCGCAGGAGCTTGGCCGAGAGCATCGGCGTCAGCGTCAGCGACACGAAGAAGGAGATGATCACCGAGACCGCCACGGTGATGCCGAACTGGTAGAAGAACTTGCCCATGATGCCTTCCATGAAGGCCACGGGCACGAAGACCGCCACGATGGAGAGCGTCACCGCGAGCACCGCGAGGGCGATCTCCTTGGTGCCTTCCCAGGCGGCGCGGAAGGGCGACTTGCCCTCCTCCATGTGACGGACGACGTTCTCGATCACCACGATGGCGTCGTCGATCAAGAGGCCGATCGAAAGGGTGAGCGCCAGCATCGTGATGATGTTGAAGGTGAAGCCGAGCGCCTCGATCACCGCGAAGGTGCCGATCACCGAGACCGGCAGCGCCACCGCGGAGATGATGGTGGAGCGGCCGTTGCGCAGGAAGAGGAGCACGATGACGACGGCGAGGAGGCCGCCGATGATCATGTCGTGCTGCACGCCCTCGATCGAGGAGCGGATGAAGCGCGAGTTGTCGGAGACGGTGGAGAGCACCGCACCCTCGGGCAGCTGCGACTGGACGCTGGCCAGCGCCGACTTGAGCTCGTCAGCCACCGCCACGGTGTTGGCGCCGGACTGCTTCTTCACCTGCAGCGCCACCGCGGA
This sequence comes from Vulgatibacter sp., assembly GCF_041687135.1. Lineage (NCBI taxonomy): Bacteria > Pseudomonadati > Myxococcota > Myxococcia > Myxococcales > Vulgatibacteraceae > Vulgatibacter > Vulgatibacter sp. The sequence goes on from NZ_JAWLCN010000004.1 coordinate 334,394, forward strand.
CTCCCCCATGAAGCGGGCGGCGGAGCGGGCCTCCTCGGGGCCGTCGATCACGTTGGCCACGTCGCGGATGCGCACCGGCGAAGGGGTGGGCGCCGGGATGATCAGCTCGCGGATCTGGTCGGCGCTCTTCGCCTCGGAGGTGAGCTTGATGGTCCGCTCGCGTGCGGCCTCGGCGGTGCGGCCGCCGGGGATCTCGATGCTCTGCGCCTGCACCGCAGCGACCACGTCGCTGGCGGCGAGGCCGTAGCCCCGGAGGCGATCCGGATCGATCTCGATCTGGATCTGGCGCTCGCGGCCACCGACGATGTCCACCGCGCCGACGCCGGCCTTCTGCTGCAGCGCGGGCTTCACCACGTCGTCGGCGAGGCGGGTGAGCTCCTCCACCGGCACCGGGCCGGCGAGGGCGAAGGTCATCACCGGCGCCGCGCCGATGTCGAACTTCTCGACCACCGGCGTCTCGATCTCCTGGGGGAGATCGCGGAGCGTCGCCTGGACCTTGTCGCGCACTTCCTGCGCGGCGATGTCCGGATCCTTGTCGAGGTCGAACTGCACCACGACCTGCGAGACCGACTCCACGTTGACCGAGCGCAGGGTCTCGAGGCCGGAGAGGGTGTTGATCGACTCCTCGAGGGGGTCGGAGACGTCCTGCTCCATCGTCGCCGGATCGGCGCCCGGCATCACCGTGAGCACGGTGACCACCGGGAATTCGACCTCCGGGAACTGGTCCACGCCGATGCGCGGATAGGCGAACATGCCGAACACCACGAACGCCGCCACGAGCATCGTGGTGAAGACCGGCCGCGTGATGAAGGTTTTGATCGGATCCATCGAACTTCACACTCGCCGCGCGCTTGCGCCGCCGGCGCCCTGCGGCGCACCCGAAGGGCGCCGCGATCCATCCGTTCGTACCGTTACTGGAGCACCTGGACGGCCATGCCGTCCTTCAGGTTGGCGCCGTTGTCGGCCACCACCTGTGCGGCGCCGTCGAGGCCGCCGAGGACCCGGACCACGCCGGGGGAGACGGCCTCCGCCTCGATCTCGGCGCGGACGACCTTCCCCTCGTTCACCAGCCAGACGAAGCGCTTCTCGCCTTCCTTGCGGACCGACTGCGCCGGCAGGTAGAGCCCAGCCGCTGCGACGTCGGCGGTGACCGAGAAGTCCACCTCGACCATCGCGTTGGGCCGCATCGCCGGGCTGCGCTCGCCGACGAGATCCGCCCGGACCTCGACGGTGCGGGCGCCGGACTCGACCACCGTGCCCACGGTCCGGACCTTCGCCTCGAAGGCGGTGCCGGTGGGGTGGACCACCCCGCGGACGATGGCGCCGGGCTGCACGGTGGAGACCACCGTCTCGGGGACCGGCAGCACCACCTCGAGGTTGGTGGCGTCCACCAGCCCGATCACCGGCGTGGGCGGCATCATCGCCACGTACTCGCCGACGTTCTTCAGCTTGGCGGTCACGGTGCCGTCGAAGGGCGCCCGCAGGGTGTGGTCGGCCAGCATCTTCGAGGCGTTCCGCGCTGCGGCGCGGGCCTGCTTGAGGCTCGCCTCCGCCTGCTTGAACCCCGCCTCGGCCTTCTCGAGGCCCGCGGGGGAGACGCCGCCGGAGGCCCGGAGCGAGCGGGCCCGCTCGAGGTCCTGGGTCGCCACCTCGAGGCCCGCCTCCGCCATCGCCACCGCGGCCTTCGCCTGCTCCACGCCGATGGCGGCGCTGGTTGCGTCGAGGCGGAGGAGCACGTCGCCCTTCTTCACCCGGTCGCCGACCTCCACCGCGATCGAGGCGATGCTGCCGCTCGCCCTGGCGCTGAGCATCGCCTCGTTGCGGGCGAGGAGCCTGCCGGTGGCCTTCACCAGATCGCCGGCGAGCTCGGTCCGCGGCTGGACCACCCGCACGCCGACCGTCGCCACGTCGGCGGAACGCTCGGGGAGCGCTGCCTTCTCTGCTGCGCCGGAGCAGCCTGCGAGGAGACCGGCTGCGACAAGGGCTGGGACCAGGATGCGTCCGATTGCGTGGCTCATGCGGGGCCTTTCACTGCGCCGAATCATCGTTCGGCCATTTCGAATGCGCGTTTATTTGCGGTGAAGCGGACCTTTGTCAAGTCGATCGGCCGATCGCTCGACGAGGTGCGTCGAACCGCTGGAATTACTTGGAATTCCCGGAGCCCGAGAGCCCGTGGAAGAAGAGGTCGAGGAGCCGGGGGATCCCCTCCTCGAGGCTCGAATCCGAGGGCCCGCGGAGCCAGCGGACGAAGAATCCGTGGGTCATGCCGGCGAAGGCGAGGGCGAGATCCGCTGGCTCCCAGCCGCCGAGCTCCTCGGGGCGGGCCTCCTGGCGGAAGAATTGCTCGAAGTCGAGGGCCGACATCTCCACCGGGGTGAGGGCCTCTTCCCGGGCGGCGTTGCACATCGCCCCGTCGCTCGAGAAGTAGAAGAAGCGGATCGCGTCCCGGTGGCGCTTGGCCACCTCGGTCTGCCGACGGACGAGCAGATCCAGCTTCTGGCGCAGGGTCAGCCCCTCGGGGACCGGGAGCTCGAGGGCGGAGAAGCGCTCGTTCCGGATCGACTCGAAGAGCCCCCGGATGATCTCCTCCTTGCTGGAGAAGTAGCTGTAGAGCGACGCGGCGGTGTAGCCGGCCTCCCGGGCGATGTCCTGCATCGTGGCGCCGGTGAAGCCGCGGCTGGCGAACGCCCGGGCAGCTGCCTCCAGGATGTCCTGGCGGGTGCGGGCGATCTCGCGGGCGCGTCGAGGGGTCGTTGCCATCGAATTGAATCTCCGTTCGATCTTCCGAACGGCTGATAGCATCGAAGGAATTTCCGTGCAACGCGGCCGAGCCGCGTTCTAGAGCAACTTGCCGTCGCCCCTGGCCCGGAGGGCCTCCACCACCTTGCGGACCTCCTGCGCCCGGTCGCGGTTGCAGACGAGGAGGGCGTCCCCGGCGTCGACCACGATCAGGTCGGAGACGCCGATCAGCGCCACCGGCTTGTTCCCCTGCCCGAGCACCACGTTCTGCAGGGCGTCGAAGAGCATCACGTTGCCGGAGGTGACGTTCCCTGCCGCGTCCGCCTCCCGGACTTCGGGGAGCGAGGAGAAGGAGCCGAGATCCGACCAGGTGAACGAGGCCGGTACCACGGCGATGTCCTGCGCCTTCTCCATCACCGCGTAGTCGATCGAGATCGAGGGACAGGTGGGGAAATGCCGGGCCACCGCCCGGGCGAAACCCGCGGTGCCGACCGAAGGCGCGATCTTCGCCAGCGCCGCGGCGCAGTCGGGGAGGTGCTCGCGGAGCTCCTCCAGGATCCGATCGGCCCGGAAGGCGAACATGCCCGCGTTCCAGAGGTAGCCGCCGGCGGCGAGGTAGCCCTTCGCCCGCTCGCGATCGGGCTTCTCGTGGAAGGCGGTGACCCGGTGGCCCCCGCCCTTCGCCAGCGGTGCGCCGACCTGGATGTAGCCGAAGCCCGTCTCCGCCCGGGTGGGCTGGACGCCGATGGTGACCAGCGAGCCCCGCCCCGCGAGATCCACCGCCCGCTGCACCGTCTCCCGGAAGGCCTGGAGATCGAGGATCGCGTGATCGGAGGGGAGGACGAGGAGGACGCCCTTCGGATCGCGGGCAGCGACCACGGTGGCGGCGAGGCCGATCGCCGGCGCGGTGTTGCGTGCGGCGGGCTCCACCACCACCCCGCCCCGCGCCTCCTCCGGCAGCATCCTGCGGATCGCCGGCGCGTGGGCCCTGCCGCAAACCGTGACGATGTCTTCGAGGCGTGAGAGTCCCACCAGCCGCGCCGCCGTGTCGGCGACCAGGGGTTTGTCGGAGGCGAGCGGCAGGAGCTGCTTCGGCTTCTTCTCGCGGGAGAGGGGCCAGAACCTGGTGCCGCTGCCGCCGGCGAGGATCACGGGATGGATGCGCTTCTTCGTCGCCATGGCGGGGCGCACTCTACTTCGAAACGCGGCGGCGCCCTACCAGCGCACCTTCTCCCAGGGCACTTCGCCGCTGGGTTCGAGCGGCCTGTCCAGCGCGAGCTCGAGGAGCTGCCGGAGCATGCGCGCGGTGGCGCCCCAGATCACGTGCTCGCCGCCCCACTCGAAGAAGTTCACCGTCCTCGTGCCGCCGAAGGTCGAGACCCGCAGGGCCCCGGGCTCGATCAGCCTGGCGATGGGCACGTGGAGGATCGCCGCCACCTCGCTCGGATCGGGGACGAGGTCGAGGGGCCAGCGCCGCAGCCTGCCGATGAAGGGGGAGACGAGGTAGCCGGTGATGGTGGCGTAGCGGTCGAGCCGCCCGAGGATCTCCACCTGCTCGGGACGCAGGCCCACCTCCTCCTGCGACTCGCGCAAGGCGCAGGCGAGCTCGTCCTCGCAGCCGTCGCGGCCGCCGCCGGGGAAGGCGATCTGGCCGGGATGTTTGCCGAGGTGATCGCTGCGCCGCAGGAGCACCACGCCGGGCTCGCCCCGCTCCTCGTAGAGCGGGATGAGCACCGAGGCCGGGCGCAGCTGCCGCTCCGGATCGGCGCCGGCATCGGCCAGGCCGCCGACCGCCCTGCCCTCCACCGCGTGGCGCACTGCCTCGAGGAAGGCGTCGGCGGTCACACGTGCACCAGGATCCCCGCACCGAGCAGGCCCAGGAGCAGCACGGCGAGGCCGATGCGGTAGGCGACGAAGACCATGACCGAGCGCTTCTTGAGGAAGGCGATGAGCCCCGCGATCGCGGCGTAGCCCACGACGAAGGAGACCACCGTGCCGGCGACGAGGGTGAGGACGCCGTCGCTGCTGATCCCCGCCTGGTAGAGCTCGAGGAGCTCCTTGAGACCCGCGCCGGAGATCGCCGGGATCGAGAGGAGGAAGGAGAAGCGCGCGGCCTCCGCCCGGTCGAGGCCGCGGAGGAGCCCCGCCGCGATGGTCGAGCCCGAGCGGGAGACGCCGGGGATGAGCGCGAACATCTGGGCGGTGCCCACCAGCAGCGCGTCGGCAAGGGTGATCGAGCGGTTGCCTTCGGTGGGCCCGGCGCGCTTGCCGGCGAAGCGATCGGCGATGCCCATCAGCACGCCCACCACCACCAGCGCGCCGGCGATGACGTAGAGGCTGCGGAGCTCGGTCTTGATCGCCTGCTGGAAGAGGAGGCCCGCCACCACGATCGGCACCGAGCCGGCGCAGATGTAGAAGCCGAGGCGCGCGTCCGGATCCTGCAGCGGCTTGCCGGCCTTGAGGCCGCGGAAGACGCCCCGGATGATCTCGGCGAGATCCTTGCGGAAGTAGACCAGGACCGCGAGGACGGTGCCGATCTGGATCACCGCCGAGAAGGCGGCGCCGGGATCGTTCCAGCCCAGCAGCGCGGGAATCACGCGGAGGTGCGCGGTGGACGAGATCGGCAGGAACTCGGTGAGGCCCTGCACGATGCCGAGGATGATCGATTCGAGAAGCGTCATGCGTCCGTCAGGCGCGCCCCACGGTGAGAAGGACGGGCGACCGGAGGCAAGGATCGACACGCGCCCACGAACAGGGAAGCCCCGGCCCTCCAACCAGGTTCCCGGGCCGCCGCTTCCCCGCCCTGCGGGGTGCGGCGGCAGCTCGGAGCCGCCGGTGGGCGGCCCCTCGGTACTCCTGGCCGCTCAGCCCGCGATGCGGACGCCGGTGAAGCCGGCGGCGTCGCGAAGCGCGTCGACCTTGTCGAGCCGCTCCCACGTGAACTCCGGCTCGGTCCTGCCGAAGTGCCCGTAGCCCGCCGTCTTCTTGTAGATGGGGCGGAGGAGATCGAGGCTCTCGATGATCTGCGCGGGCTTGAGGCCGAAGACGCGGCGGATCGCCTGCTCGATCTTCTCCTCGGAGACCTGCGCGGTGCCGAAGGTCTCGACGTGCACGCTCACCGGCTCCGCGATGCCGATGGCATAGGCGACCTGCACCTCGCAACGGGTGGCGAGGCCGGCGGCGACCACGTTCTTCGCCACGTAGCGCATCATGTAGGCCGCGGAGCGATCGACCTTCGAGGGATCCTTGCCCGAGAAGGCGCCGCCGCCGTGGCGGCCCATGCCGCCGTAGGTGTCGACGATGATCTTGCGGCCGGTGAGGCCGGAGTCACCCATCGGCCCGCCGACCACGAAGCGGCCGGTGGGGTTGATGAAGAAGCGGGTCTTCGCGTCGATCAGCGAGGAAGGCAACGCCTTCGCGATCACCAGCTCGCGCACCACCTGCTCGATCTCCTGGTTGGAGACCTCGGGGCTGTGCTGGGTGGAGACCACGATCGAGTCGGCGTGGACCGGCTTGCCCTCGATGTAGCGGAGCGCGACCTGGGCCTTGCCGTCGGGGCGGAGCCACTGCACCTCTCCCGACTTGCGGATGTCGGTGAGGCGCTTGGTGAGGAGGTGGGCGTAGTGGATCGGCGCCGGCATGAGGGCGTCGGTCTCGGTGCAGGCGTAGCCGAACATCATGCCCTGGTCGCCGGCGCCCTGCTCCTTCTGCTCGCTGGAGTCGACGCCCTGGGCGATGTCGGGGGACTGCTGCTCGAGGGCGACGAGGATCCCGCAGGTGCCGCCGTCGAAGCCCATCGAGGAGTCGGTGTAGCCGATCTCGTTGACGGTCCTGCGGACCACCGCGGGGAAGTTCACGTTCGCGGTGGAGGTGACCTCGCCGGCGAGGGTGACGAAGCCGGTCTTGGCGAGGGTCTCGACCGCGACACGGGCCTTGGGATCCTGCTCGAGGAGGGCGTCGAGGACGGCGTCCGAGACGTGATCGCAAAGCTTGTCGGGATGGCCTTCGGTCACCGACTCGGAGGCGAACACGTAATCCCTCGGCATCTGGAATCTCCTAGGAAATCAGGCCCGTTCGCCCCATGGAACGGCGAAGGCCGCGCAGGTTAGTCCCCCCGCCGACACCGGGTCAAGGCAGGGAAACGGCAGTGATAAAGCGCGGGGCCGTGCCAGTCGAGCAAATCACGGCCGGAAGCGACGGGGTCCCTGCCGGATCGGGGGAGCGCGGCTACTCGTCTTCGCCCTCTTCCCGGCGGGAGCGCGGCCTGCTCGCCAGCGAGCCGATGCCTCGGGCGACGTTGCCCGGGGTCGCCTCCTCCTCGCCGCCCATCCGCGAGGAGAGCGAGGCGAGCACCACCCGGATCACCCGGCGGGCGTGGGCCTGGTCCTTCAGCCCCGCCTCGGCGCGGACCCGCTCCACCACCTCCGGCTCGGTGAGGCGTTCCTTCGCCTTCTCCGGCCGCCGGTGGGGGTGGGACTCGCAGTGGAGGAGCTCGGGCAGATCGCCCCGCAGCGACTCGAGGAAGTCCTGCGCCTCCTCCGGCGAGAGCCGGTCGCGGAGGCTGCAGACCACGGCGCGGGCTGCGCGGATCGTGGTCTCGTCGTCGTCCAGGTCCGCCTGCTTGCGGATGTTCTCGAGGATCTCTTCGCGCGTCACGTTCCTAACGGTAGGCCCCGCGCGCGTGGATTCCAAACGTCGGGCGCAGGGGCGCCGGCCCCTCCTGCCGGCAGGGGAGCGACCCCACTGCCCCTTCGCGCCGGCAGGAGGAGCTCGAGGGTGGTGCCCCCTGCCCCGCTCGTCGCGTCGATCCGCCCGCCGTGGGACGCGGCGACGATCGAGGCGAGATGGAGGCCGAGGCCGATGCGTCCGACGTAGTGGGGGGAGCCCGAGGGCCAGGGTTCGAAGAGGGGCTCGAAGAGATGGGGCAGGCGCCCCGCCGGAATGGCAGGCCCGGCGTCCTGGATCCGCACGGAGGCGAAGCCGCCCCGATCGCGGATCTCCACGGCGATCGCCCCCTTGCCGCCCTGGTTGCGGGCGGCGTTCTCGAGCAGGGCGCCGAGCGCCAGCGCGAGGCTCTCCGCGTCCGCCTCGATCTCCACCGCCCCCTCGCTGGTGAAGTGCACCGTCGCCTCGGAGCCGAAGGCGCGCACCGCCTGCTCCGCTGCGCGGACCAGCTCGTGGAGCTCGACGGGCCTGCACTCGAGCGGGCGCTGCTCCGCGGTCAGGCCGTGGACCGCCACCAGCTCCCGCGCCAGGCGCGCGGCCCGCTCCGCCACGAAGTGCAGGCGCTCGAGGATCTTGCGGTCGCGGTCGTCGCGGGGATCCCGCGCCAGGATCTGGACCCAGGCCTTGAGCGCCGTGGCAGGGGTGCGCAGCTCGTGGGCGGCAGCGGCGATGAACTCGTCCCGGAGCCGGAGGGTCTGCCGGACCCGGTCGTGGAGCCGGGCGTTCTCCACCGCTGCGGAGAAGATGTCGCCGAGGGCGGTGAGGAGGCGGACCTCGAGGGGGCCGAACTGGCGCGGGCTCGCGGAGCCCACCACGATCTCGCCCACCAGTTCGTCGCGGAGGAGGAGCGGCAGGCAGATCCCGCTCTGGAGCCGCGGAAGCGGGCGGAGCGGCGGGAGCGCAGCGGGATCCTCGAGGACGAGGAGCCGCTTCTCCCGCGCGGCGCGGGCAGCTGCCACCTGCGTATCGAAGGAGACCACCGCGACGTCCGCGATCTCGCCCTCGTCGAGGCCCGCGTGGTCGAGGAGCACCAGCTCCCGGCGGCGCCCGTCGGCGAGCCAGAGCACGACGAAGTCGGGGCGGAGCACGGCGCCGGTCTGCTCGACGATCACCCGGGCGACGCCGCCCAGCTCGAGCTCGCGCACCACCGCCCGGGAGGCGACCGCGATCGCCTGGAGCTCGGCATTCTGTGCCTCGAGGGTGCCGAGCACCTGCTGGAGCCGGCCCGCCATCGAGTTGAAGGTGCCGGCGAGGCTCTCCAGCTCGTCGCCGGTGTGGAGGTCGCTGCGCACCTGCAGATCGCCCCTGCCGAACGCTTCGAGCTGCACCGCCAGCTGCCGGATCGGCCGGACGATGTGGAGCCCCACGAGCGCGGCGCCGCCCATGGCGACGAGGCTCAATGCCACCATGAGCACGAGGCGATCGAGCTCCCGGCGCTCGATCGGCGCGAGGGCCGATGCAGTGGGCCGCACCACCCCGACCACCCAGCGCCAGGTCGGCGTCGGCACCAGCGCCAGGGCGACCGGGCGTTGCTGCAGGCCGACCGCGTCGGCGACGGCGAACTCCTCGGCCACGAGGATCCGCTCACCGCCGAGAGCCCTGCTGGTGGCGGCGAGCTTGCTCACGTCGACGGCGGCGTCGCCAGCGAGCACGTGGACGGTGTCGCAGCGGAAGGCGAGGCGGCCCGCCGGGTCGATGAGGAAGAGCTCGGCATCGTCGGGGAGCGGCAACCTCTGCAGCCGGCTCGCCAGCGTGCCGAGGTCGTAGCCCACCAGCACCGCGCCCACCGTGCGATCGCCCTGCCGGATCGGCGCCGAGGCCACCACCAGCGGCAGGCCGCGGCCCCGGGAGAACGCAGCGCCGGAGACGAGCCCCTCCCCGCGGTTGGCGAGCTCCACCGCGTCGACGAGGAGCTCGCCCACCTCCGAGCCCCGTGCCGGCAGGAGGTCGTCGCTGGTGCTGGCGATCGGCCTGCCGTCCTCGTCCACCACGGCGATCGCGTGGAGGTTGGGATCGCCGTTCAGCACCTCGTCGAGGAGCGGCTCGATCTGCAGCGGAGAGAGGGAGCGGACCGCAGCGTGCGTCGCGAGGAGGTCGGCGCTCTTCCGTGCTTCGGCGAGGTATTCGTCTGCGAGGATCGAGGCGGCATCCGCAGCGCCGCGCATCCCGCGGAAGGTCTCGTGCCGCAGCTCGTTCGCATCGGCCCGCCAGCCCAGGGCGAGCAGGACCAGCACCGGCAGGAGCGCGAGCAGAACGCCGAGCACCAGCTTTCCCGTGAGCTGCAGCGAGCCTCTCGTCTCCGGTGTCTTCCACATCGATGCGGGCGCCGCGAGCAGATCCCGGGCGCACCCGCTCAAGATAGCCATCCGGGCGCGGCGACGATCGGACCGCCAAGCATTCCGGGCGCGACACGGCCCGGCGCAGCGCGGTAGCTGGCCGGGCCGTGGTTGCGCCGTAGTTGCGCCGTGTCAGTCGGCGTAGAAGGACTCGCCCTTCGCCGCCATGTCGACGAGGAGCTGCGCCGGCTTGAAGCGCTGGCCGAGCTTCTGCTCCAGCTCGCGCATCCGCCGGACGATCTCGCCGACGCCTTCCGCGTCCATGTAGCGGAAGGGGCCGCCGCGGAAGGGCGGGAAGCCGAGGCCGAAGATCGCACCGATGTCGCCGTCGCGTGCGCTGCGGAGGATTCGCTGCTCGAGGCAGAGGGCCGCCTCGTTGCAGAACTGCAAGCCGAGGCGATCCTGGATCTCCCGCTTGTCGAAGCGTTTGCGCTTCTCGCCACCGGGAAGGAGCCGGTAGACGGTGGGATCGACGTGCTTCTTCTTCTCCCCGTAGGTGTAGAAGCCCTTGCCGTTCTTGCGCCCGAGGCGGCCATCGTCGATCACCTTCTGCAGCGCCTCCGGCGGCCGCATCCGCTCGCCGAAGGCTTCGAGCATCGTCTTCGACGCCTTCTGCGCCACGTCGATCCCCACCTCGTCGAGGAGCATGATCGGGCCGACGGGGAAGCCCCAGTCGACCATCGCCTCGTCCACCTGGTGGATGTCGGCGCCCTCGGAGAGGAGCCAGGCGGCCTCGTTCACGTAGGGGCCGAGGATGCGCGAGGTGTAGAAGCCGGGCCCGTCGTTGACGACGATGACCGTCTTGCCCTGGGCCTTGCCCAGCGCCACCGCGGTAGCGGTGACCCAGGGGGCGGTCTTCTCCCCGTTGATCACCTCGAGGAGCGGCATCTTGTGGACCGGGGAGAAGTAGTGCATCCCCACCACCGTCTCCGGCCACTTCGACGCCTCGGCGAGCTTGGTGATCGGCAGCGTCGAGGTATTCGAGGCGAAGATCGCATCGTCGCGCGTCACCGCCTCGATGTCCCGGATCACGCGGTGCTTGAGGGCGAGGTCCTCGAAGACCGCCTCGATCACCACGTCGGCGCCCTGCAGCCCCTCGTAGCCGCTGGTGCCGGTGAGGCGCGCCATCACCTCCTCGCGATCGAGGCGGGTGATGCTCCTTCGCTTCACCCGCTCGTCGAGGATGCCGCGCACGTAGGCGTAGCCGCGGCCGAGCCCCTCGTCGTCGCGCTCCTTGAGCCGGACCGGCTTCCCGGCCACCGCGCTGGTGACGTAGGCGATGCCGCCGCCCATGAGGCCGCCGCCGAGGACCGCCACCTGCTTCACCGCCTTCGGCTGCACCGAGGGGTCGTCGACGCCGCTGTCCTTCTTGAGCGCGTTCTGGGCGAAGAAGACCCGCACCAACTGCTTCGAGACGTCGGTGGTGACCAGCTGGCCGAAGAGCTCCGCCTCCTTCTGCAGGCCCTTCTCCATCCCCGACTCGAGGCCGGTGCGCACCGCCTCGATCGCAGCGGGGATCGCCGGGTAGTTGCCGCGGCTCTTCTTGAGCGCCTGCTTCTCCGCCTGGCGGAAGAGGATGCGCCTGCCCACCGGGTTCTCCTCCAGGGCGAGCGCCATGAGCGCCTGCTGATCCGCCTTGCCCTTCTTGAGCTGCGCGATCAGCGCCTCGTGGCCCCGGAGCGGCAGCCGCCTGCCGCCGCCGAACGCCGCGGCGCGCTCCTTCGCCACCTGCAGGAGCAGCGGCTGCGGCACCACCTCGTCGACGATCCCGAGCTTCCAGGCCTTCTTCGCCTTGAGCTGCTTGCCGGTGAGGATGAGGCCGAGCGCCTGCTGCGCGCCGATGAGCCGGGGCAACCGCTGGGTGCCGCCGGCGCCGGGGATCAGGCCGAGCATCACCTCGGGGAGGCCGAGGGCGGTCTTCCTGTTCTCGGTGGCGACGCGGTAGTGGCAGGCGAGCGCCAGCTCGAGGCCGCCGCCGAGGGCGGCGCCGTCGATCGCCGCGATCACCGGCTTGGGCGAAGCGGCGATCTGGTCGAGCATCTGCTGGCCGCCGCGGGAGAGGTCGGTCGCCTCCCGGGCGGACTGGCAGCGCTGGAGCATCTCGATCTTCGCGCCGGCGATGAAATTGTCCTTCTTGCCCGAGGTGAGGACGATCGCCTTCACCTTCGGATCGTCCTGCAACGTGGGCCAGAGCCGCCGCATCTCCTCCTGCAGCTCGTCGGAGAGGGTGTTCACCGACTCGCCCGGCTCGTCGAGGGTGACGACGGCGACCCCGTCGCCGTCGATCGCGACGCGGAAGAAGCGGTACTCGATATCGCGGGTGGCACGTGCCATCACTGCCGCTCCAGGACGGTGGCGGCGCCGAGGCCGCCAGCAGCGCAAAGGGTGACGAGGCCGAACTGCCGGTCGCGGCGCTTCAGCTCGTTGAGGGTGCTCAGGATCATCCGGGCGCCGGTGGCGGCGAAGGGGTGGCCGAGGGCGATCGAGCCCCCGTTGACGTTGAGCTTGCTCTCGTCGACGCTGCCCACCGCCTCGCTGCGGCCCAGGCGCTCCTCGGCGAATTTCTTCGATTCGAAGGCCTGGAGGATCGAGAGGACCACCGCGGCGAAGGCCTCGTGAATCTCGACCACGTCCATCTCCTGCAGCGTGAGGCCGGCGCGATCGAGGGCCTTCGGCGTGGCGAAGGCGGGCCCGAGCAGCATCTGCCCCTTCGGATCGAGGGCGGTGAAGGCGTAGGAGCGCAGGTAGCCGAGGGGCTCGTAGCCCAGGGCCTTCGCCTTCTCCTCGCTCATCAGCAGCAGCGCCGAGGCGCCGTCGGTGAGGCCGGAGGCGTTGGCGGCGGTGATGGTGCCGTATCTGCGGTCGAAGACGGGCTTGAGCTGCGCCATCTTCTCGAGGGCAGTGTCCTTGCGGACGAAGTCGTCCTCGGCGGCGGCGTGGGTGTAGCGCGGCGGCACGACGACGTGCATCACCTCCTGCGCGTACTTCCCTTCTGCCCACGCCTTCGCCGCGTTGTCGTGGGAGCGCTTGGCGAAGCGATCCTGCGCCTCGCGGGAGATGCCGTTCTCCTGCGCCATCTTCTCCGCGCTCTCGCCCATGGTCAGCCCGGTGGAGGGCTCCTTGAGCGCCGGCGGAATCGGCAGCAGGTCCCTCGCGGAGAGGTGGGCGAAGCTCTTCAGCTTCGAGGAAATGTCCCTCGCGCGGGAGGCGGCGACGAGGGCGTCCGCCAGGGGCCGCGAGACGGTGAAGGGGATGTCCGAGAGACATTCGGCGCCGCCGGCGATGGCCACGTCGGCGTTGCCGAGGGCGATCTGGTCCGCAGCCGAGACGAAGGACTGCACCGAGGTGGCGCAGGCGCGGGAGACCGACCAGGCGTCCACCTCCTGCGGCAGGCCGGTGCCGAGCACGATCTCCCGGGCGATGTTGGGGGCGCTGACCGAGGGAACGACCTGGCCGTAGACGAGCAGATCGATCGAGTCCCGGTCGAGGTTGGTGCGGGCGACGAGCTCGCTGACCACCGTCTTGCCGAGATCGAGGGCGGTGAGCTTTCCGAAGACGCCGTTCGCCTTCACGAAGGGCGTCCGCAGGCCGGCGACGATGGCGACCCGCCTCGTCGTCTGCCCGCCTGCCTTGCCTTTGGCGGCCATGGTTCCTCCAATGCGCGGGGAAGGGGTAGTTCTAGGCACGGCTAACGCCCCGCGTCAAACCCGACTGAATGGTCACTCAGTCGCGTCGATGCAAGTACGCGTGATCGGCGAAGGGGCGCCGGGTGGGCCGCCCTGCGCGCTGGCAGGCGGCTTCCCGACACCGCCCGAGCCCGTCGGAGGTCGCCTCCCTGACAGCCTTTTGGCAGGGGTCGCCAGAAAGTTTTCAGGGCGGGAGCGCTGCCGTCCGGCGGCACCATGGTGCTCGCCCGCTCCGTATGCAAGTCCCCGGGATCAGGCGCTTCTGCCCTGCGCATGCGCCCCCCGGGCACGGGCTTTCGCCACCGTCCCGGGGCGCATTGGGGACCATCCGGCAGCAGGGCTGCCACGATTCGGACCACCGTGCTCCACCAGTGGAAGATTGATCACAACCCGGCATCCCCAGTAGCATTCCCCCCTCTCTCGGTTAGTAGCCGAACGACTTTCTTGTTCCAGGGGGTGGGTGTGCCCTCGGGAGGAGACAGAAAGATGTCGAGATCTTTTGCGAAAATGGCGGTCCTCCTCGCCTGCCTGGGTCTCTTCGCCTGTGGCGAAGAGGCCAACGGTGGCGGCACGGGCGGCACCGGCGCCACCGGCGGTACCGGTGGCACGGGTGGCACCGGCGGCTCTGACGATCCGTTCTGTGGAAATGGCATCCAGGAAGAGGGCGAGGAGTGCGACGACGCCAATCGGGACAATACCGACGCGTGCCTCGACACCTGCCGGCTGGCTTCTTGTGGTGACGGCTTCGTGCGGACCGCCGGGGACGACCCGGAAGAGTGCGACGGCGGCGCCACCAACAGCGACACCGAGCCCGACTCGTGCCGCACCGACTGCCGCTTCGCCTATTGCGGCGACGGCGTGATGGACGACGGCGAGGATTGCGACGCCGGTGACGCGAACAGCGACACCGAGGCGGGTGCCTGCCGCACCGACTGCCGGGCTGCCTTCTGCGGCGACGGCGTCGTGGATCCGGGCGAGAGCTGCGACGACGGCAACCTCGACAACGACGACGCCTGCCGCAACGACTGCAGCGCGCCGGTCTGCGGCGACGGCATCGTCGACTTCAACGAGGATTGCGACGACGCCAACGACGACAACACCGACTCCTGCACCGACAGCTGCCGGAACAACGTGTGCGGCGACGGCCACACCTGGGAAGGCATCGAGGCCTGCGACTGGGGTGACCCGTCCTTCAACGGCGACTGCACCACGGCGTGCGAGTTCAACGTCTGCGGCGACGGCTTCCTGCATCCGAACCCGACCGTCGAGGCCTGCGAGCCCAGCCTCAACCGCGACTGCCGCTCGAACTGCACCCTCCCCAACTGCGGCGACGGCATCCCCGACAGCGCACAGGGCGAGGCCTGCGACGACGGCAACGAGGATCCGACGGACGCCTGCGTCAACTGCGTCTGGGCGGTCTGCGGCGACGGCAACACCCGCACCGGCGTCGAGCAGTGTGATCCGCTCGATCCCAACGCACCCGCCAACTGCCGCCAGAACTGCACCATCCCCCGCTGCGGCGATCGCATCGTCGACGAGGGTGAGGCGTGCGACGACGGCAATACCAACGAGAACGACGGCTGCCTGAGCACCTGCGAGGTCAACACCTGCGGCGACGGCCACGTGTGGACCGGCGTCGAGCAGTGCGACCAGGGCGTCGACAACAGCGACACCGCGCCGGACACCTGCCGCACCGATTGCCGCCTCCCGACCTGCGGTGACGGCGTGCAGGATACCGGCGAGGTCTGCGACGACGGCAACACCGCCAACAACGACGAGTGCCTCGGCACCTGCCTCGCCTTCAACACCTGCGGCGACGGCTTCCTCAACACCGGCGTCGAGGAATGCGACGACGGCAACGCCAGCGACACCGACGCCTGCGTCACCGGTTGCATGATCGCCACCTGCGGCGACGGCTTCGTCCGCGCCAACGTCGAGGAGTGCGACCCGGCTGCCCCCGGCGCTCCCGCCGACTGCCGTGACGCCACCCACGCCTCGCCCTGCACCATCCCGGTCTGCGGCGACGGCTTCATCGACGCGAACGAGACCTGCGACGACGGCAACACCGTCGACACCGACGGCTGCCGCGCCACCTGCGTGCCCAACGTCTGCGGCGACGGCGTGATCAACACCGGCGTCGAGCTCTGCGACGACGGCAACACCGACAACAACGACAGCTGCCTCTCGCCGAGCTGCACCCCCGCCACCACGCCCTTCGTCTTCGCCGGCTTCGCCGACCTCGAGGCGACCATGCGCGGTGCGGTGAGCTACCAGACCCAGGTGCCCAGCACCTTCGACGCCGCTGCGCTCCTGCAGTGGAAGGTCACCGTCCTCAACGGCACCACCCCCGTGGCCGGCGTTCGCGCCTTCCACCCGGGCACCTCGCCCTCGACGACGCACACCGACTGGGTCGACTACCTCGAGACCGACGCCTCCGGCGTGATCCTCTACCCGGCAGCTCCTGCCACCGCCGCCGACCTCGGCCTCGACCAGGCCAACGGCGCCACGGTGACCCTGAGCGCGCTCTTCAACACCGCCGGCAGCTACAACGTCGCGGTGGAGCTGGTGAACACCTCGGCCAGCAACGTCGTGGTCGGCAGCGGCGCCACCGCAGCCACCGTCGGCGAGAAGAAGCTGAACGTCACCTTCGCAGGCTTCGACTCGGTCCGCGAGCAGGTCCGCAGCCTGACCTCGGTCGCCGCGACGCTGCACAGCAGCATCGACCCGACCCGCATGGTCCAGTGGCATGCCTCCGTGACCGAGGGCACCACCCCCGTCGCCGGCGTGCAGGCCTACTACCAGGGCACCAGCACCTCGACCGACCACACCACCTGGACCGACGTCTTCACCACCGATGCGAACGGTGAGGCGACCTTCGGCCCCACCGGCGGCTTCCCCGCTGCCGGCCTCCAGGGTGCGGGCATCACCACCGAGTTCAGCCTGCTGGTGCAGACGGCGGGTGACTACACCCTCCGCCTCGAACTCCGCGACGCGGTCACCGGCGAGCTCCTCGGCCACGCCACCTCGCCGGTGACGGTGAGCTACGAGCGGCTGGTCTCCACCTTCACCGACTGGAGCGGCTTCGGCGACGGCATCCGCAAGGCGGCCTCGGTCCACTTCGATCTCGACGACCGCTACACCGCGGCGACCACCGGCAAGTGGCTCATCTCGGTGACCGACGGCAGCGATGCCCCGGTGGCCGGTGCGAAGTTCTACTTCCAGGGGACCTCGAGCTCGACCAACCACGCCGACTGGATCGACGTGGTGACCACCGACACGACCGGTGTGGCGACCTTCGACAGCGGCTTCGCCATCACCAGCATCCAGGGCGCCGGCGCCGATTACGCCTTCAGCGTGGCGATCCCCGGCACCGGTGACCGCACCGTGCGCTTCACGCTGGTCGACGCCACCACCGACGTGGCCATCGACAGCGACAGCGTCGAGATGACGGTTGCCCCCTCGGTGACGGTGGGCTTCAGCGGCTACGGCCTCACCGCCAACGTGCGCGGCGCCACCAACCACGTGGCCACGCTCCACAGCTCGTTCGACTCGACGGCGTCGGTCGAGTGGCGCTTCACGGTGACCAACGGCACCGCCGGCGTCCAGGGCGTGACCTTCTACTACCCGGTGCCCGGCGACGGCTTCAACCACACCAGCTGGATGACCAACGAGGTCACCGACATCGACGGCGCCGCGGTCTTCCCGGCCTTCGCCGCCTCGAGCACCGCGCTCCAGACGGCAGCCGGCGAGACCTATCCGTTCTCGGTGCTGGTGCCGGCCGCCGGTACCTACACCCTCGCGGCGGAGCTCGTGCTCACGGGCACCTCGACGGTCGTCGGTGGCAGCACCACCACCGTGACGGTGCAGTAAGCAGCGGCGTCGGGGTCTGCCGCTAGCGGCCGGCCCCGGAGCCGAACGGAAACGGCGCCTTCCCTCGCGGGGAGGCGCCGTTTCCCGTTCCTGCGTTCGCGGTCGTGGCCTGCCTCAGGGCAGGTCGGCCGGATCGATCGTGTCCCGCTCCGTGGGCTGGGCGGTGAGCTCGCGATCCTCGTCGGCGGGCTGGCCCGGCCAGCGCTCGACCCGGTCCGGGACGATGTCGTCCGGACGGTCGGGCTCGTCCTCGATCGGCCGGGGCAGGCCGCCGGTCAGGTCGGCGCCCCAATAGTCGACGCCATTGCCTGCATCGCCGACGTCGGCCTCACCCATGTTGGCGTCGCGGCCGGTGAGCTCGCGGGTGACCTCACCGCGGTCACCGGTCGGAAGCAGCGGATCCCGGCGCTTCATCGTCTCGCTCCTCTCCATGCGGGTCGCCCCGCTCCTACCCACAGGGTGGGATCGGAATGCGGCGCCGGCAACGGAGGCGGGGATCGGAACCGGAGGGCCCGCACCGTCGACGGATGGCGGCCCGGTCCCTAAGCTGGCGGGCATGCGCTACCACCACCACCGCGTCCCCGTGCAGAGCGAAGTCCTGCGCGGCAACCCGCTCGGCGATCCGACCGAGCGCACCCTCCACCTCCTGGCGCCCGTGGAGGTCGGCGCGGATCCGCTGCCCGTGATCTGGATTCTCCCCGGCTACAGCGGCACCGCCGAGGCGCAGCTCGCTTCCGATCCCTGGAGCCCGGGGCTGCACCAGCGGGTGGAGAAGCTGGCGGCAGAGGGGATGCCCGACGCGATCATCGCCGTGCCCGACTTCTTCACCTCCCTCGGCGGCTGCCAATACCTGAGCAGCCCTGCGGTGGGCCGCTACGAGGAGCACCTCTGGCAGGAGCTCCGCCCCGCCGTCGAGGCGCGCTTCCCCGCCGGGAAGAACGGGCTGGCGGGCAAATCGTCCGGGGGCTTCGGCGCGCTGCTCCACGCCATCCGCCACCCGCGGCAGGTGCACGCGGTGGCCTGCCACTCCGGCGACATGTGCTTCGAATACGCCTACCTCGCCGACCTGCCGAAGCTCGCCGGCACGCTGGAGAAGTACGGCGGCGTCGAAGCCTTCCTCGCGGCCTTCGCCAGCGACCCGAAGAGGCGGGAGGGCAAGTGGATCGGCCCCTTGAACGTGCTCTGCATGGCGGCGGTCTACTCGCCCGATCCGCAGGCGCCACGGGGGATCGGCCTGCCCTTCGACCCCGCCACGGCAGCGCTGCTGCCCGACGTCTGGGAGAGGTGGCTCGCCTTCGATCCCGTCCGGCTCGCGCAGGATCCGGCGGTGCTCGAGCGCCTGAAGCAGCTCGACCTGCTCTTCCTCGATTGCGGCAGCCGCGACGAGTACCACCTGCAGTGGGGGCTGCGGCAGCTCGTGGCGAGGCTACGCGCCGCCGGCGTGCCCCACGAGCACGAGGAATTCGACGATGGGCATCGGGGCACGAGCTACCGCTACGAGGTCTCGCTGCCGAAGCTGGTCCGGGCGCTGCGGCGCTGACCGCGGGCTGCGTCCTTCAGTTGCAGCAGCTCTGCGGGATCTTGCAGCGCGGGCAGATCATGTGGGCGTGCTCCCAGTGGTATTGCGCGCCGCAGACCGGGCAGATCGATTCGGTGTCCGGGACGGCGCAGCTGCTGGTCCGCTCGTGCTCGCTTGCGGGCTGGGTGCTCTCGTTCGGCTGGTTGTCCGGCTGCTTCATGGTGTCTCGGTCTACCACGAGGAGAGCAGGCCGCGGCTCTTCACCTCGCGGCTCACCCGCGGCCGGACGTGGGCCTCGTCCGGCAGCAGGAAACGTTCGCCGGGGAAGAGCGCGTAGACGCGATCGGTGAGCCCCTGCCAGCTGGCCGAGCGCACCAGGTCCTCGCGCGGCGTGTCGTAGCCCGACCAGTTGCCGTAGTAGGCCTCGAAGTGGATGGGGATCATGAACCGGGCGCCCACGTCCCGGAAGATCGCCAGCGCCTCGGTGGGATTGGCGTGTTTGGGATTGCCCCAGGTGCTGCCGCGGTAGGGCGCGATCGGGACGAAGGCCACGTCGATCCCTGGGAAGCGCGCGCCGATCTCCTTGAACATCTCGGGGTGGTAGCCGGTGTCGCCGGCGAAGAAGACCGTGCGTCCCGCTCCCTCGATCACGTAGCCGCTGTAGGCGTCGTTCCAGGCCGAATCGATCCCGTAGCGTCCGCCGAAGTGCTGCACCGGCACCGCGGTGATCGAGACGCCGGAGACCTCGACCTTCTGCCACGGCGCCAGGGCCTCGCGGCGCCGCTGGGGCAGGCTGCCCGCGTAGGGCTCGCCGCCAGCCGGATAGAAGAGCGCGGTGGTGGGCAGCAGCTGGTGCAGCGTCGGCCTGTCGAAATGGTCGAAGTGCATGTGGCTGGCGATCGCCGCGTGGACGAAGGGCAACTCCCGCACGGTGGCGGAGGGCGGCGTATCCCGCGGCACCACGTAGAGCGTGCCGGCGAAGTTGGGATCGGTGAGCAGGTGCACCCCCCCAAAGCGGAGCAGCACCGTGGCGTGCCCGATCCAGACGGCGCTGAAGGCGACCTCGGGGTCGTCCACGGGCAGGCCCTGCACGGCGGGCGGGCGGTGCAGCGCGGCGCAGGCGGCGCCAGCGAGGAGCGCGGCACAGGCGAGGATCCAGCGGCTCTTCATCACCTCTACCTAATCGACGAGCGACCGGTGCGCAGCCCGCAGGCGGGTGCCATGCCCCACGATGCGCCAGCGACCTGTCGAGTGCACGCCAGAGCGCCACACCGGCGGCTTTCCGGCGGCAAGTGCGGAGGTCATGGAGCACCCCGGGGCCCGGCTTGCAATCCGCACCCCGACGCCACTACCTTGCCGGCTTTTTTTCGCGGAGGTCTCGAGTGGCAGGGGTGCGGGTCGGCGTGGATTTCGGAACCTCCAACAG
This sequence comes from Vulgatibacter sp., assembly GCF_041687135.1. Classification (NCBI taxonomy): domain Bacteria; kingdom Pseudomonadati; phylum Myxococcota; class Myxococcia; order Myxococcales; family Vulgatibacteraceae; genus Vulgatibacter; species Vulgatibacter sp. Next base: position 354,695 of record NZ_JAWLCN010000004.1, read on the forward strand.
CGCGGCGGCGCTTCCCGGGCCCCGGCCCGGGGCGCCCGCCCGCGTGATCGCCGTAGATCCGGCGGGCGAGGACGCGCGCCTCTTCCGCAGTGTCCTCTACTTCCCCGACGGGAGCCGCGAGACGCTGGCCGGCGGCGAGGCGATCGTCCGCTACCTCGACGAGATCGACGGCCGCTTCATCCAGTCCGCCAAGAGCTTCCTCCCCTCGACCAGCTTCCACGCCACCGAGGTAAGGGGACGCAGCCTGCGGCTCGAGGAGCTGGTGGCGATCGTCCTGCGGCGGATGCGGGAGCGGATCGAGGAGGAGGCAGGCGGGCCGGTGGAGCGGGTGGTCTTCGGCAGGCCCGCGGTCTTCTCCACCGAGCCGGAGAAGGATCGGATCGCCGAGGAGCGCCTCTGCCGGGCAGCGGAGATCGCGGGCTTCCCCACCCCGACCTTCCTGATCGAGCCCATCGCCGCTGCGCTCGGCTACGAGGCGGGGCTCGACCACGACGAGGTGGTGCTCGTCGGCGACTTCGGCGCCGGCACCAGCGACTTCACGCTGATGCGCCTCGGCCCCTCGCGCACCGAGAACGTCGACCGCCGGGAGGACGTGATCGCCTCCACCGGCGTCTACGTCGGCGGCGACAATTTCGACGCAGCCATCGTCGAGAACCGCCTCCTGCAGCGCTTCGGCGAGGGCACGACCTACAAGGCCTTCACCCAGCGGATGCCCATGCCCACCTGGATGCCGCGCAAGCTCCTCGCCTGGCACGAGCTGGCGCTGCTCCGCGAACGGAGCACCCTCGAGTTCCTCCGCAAGGCGGTGGTCACCGCCGATGATCCGACCGCGGTGCAGAACCTGGTCACGCTGATCGAGGACAACCTCGCCTACCAGCTCTACCGTGCGGTCGAGGCGGCGAAGCGCAGGCTCGGCGAGGAGGAGGAGGCGGCGGTCTCCTTCCACGAGGGCGGCATCGAGGTGGAGGAGCTGGTGACCCGCGCCGATTTCGAGTCCTGGACCGCGCCGCTGCGCGCGCAGCTGGAGGCCTCCGTGGATCGGGTCCTCGAGCAGGCGGGCGGCGTGGAGCCCGATGCGATCTTCCTCACCGGCGGCACCTCGAAGATCCCTGCGGTGCGCCGGATCTTCGAGGAACGCTTCGGCGCCGACCGGATCCGCTCCGGCGACGCCTTCACCTCCGTGGTGGCGGGGCTGGGCCGCGCCGCCGCAGGTTGACGCGGTCGTCCTCTCGACGAAGCCGAAGCGGGGCAGGGGCGGTTCGGCGTGACAGCGCCACGCCGCCGCTCTACATCGAGCGTCCCATGAGCACGCTCACCCTCGTCCTCTTCCTCGTCGGCTTCGTCGCCCTGATCGGCGGTGCCGAGCTTCTCGTCCAGGGGGCCTCGCGGATCGCCGCTGCTGCGGGGATCTCGCCGCTGGTCATCGGTCTCACCGTGGTGGCCTTCGGCACCAGCGCACCGGAGCTGGCGGTGACCACGAGCTCGGCGTGGAGCGGCCAGGCGGCGCTCGCCCTGGGCAACGTGGTGGGGAGCAACGTCTTCAACGTACTCTTCATCCTCGGCCTCTCGGCGCTCGTCACGCCGCTGGTGGTCTCGGCGCAGCTCGTCCGCCTCGACGTGCCGCTGATGATCGGCGCCTCGATCCTCGCCTGGCTCTTCGCTCTCGACGGCACCATCGGCAGGTGGGACGGGCTCGTGCTCTTTGCCGGCATCGTGATCTACGTCGTCTACCTCGTGCGCAAGAGCCGCGCGGAGGAGCGGGCCGCCGCAGCGGGCAGGCCGGCGGAGGAGGCGCCGCCGCGCCGGGGGACGAGGGGACTCCTCGTCGACCTCGCCTTCATGGCGGCGGGGCTGGGGCTCCTCGTGCTCGGCTCCGGCTGGCTCGTCGACGGCGCCGTGGCGATCGCCCGGAGCCTCGGCCTGAGCGAGGTCGTGATCGGCCTCACCCTCATCGCCGGCGGCACCTCGCTACCGGAAGTGGCGACCTCCGTGCTCGCCAGCATCCGGGGCCAGCGCGACATCGCGGTGGGCAACGTGGTCGGCTCGAACCTCTTCAACCTGCTCTCGGTGCTGGGCCTCGGCGCCGTCGTCTCGCCGGCGGGCCTTCCGGTGCCCGAGTCGATGATCGGCTTCGATCTGCCGGTGATGCTGGCCGTGGCGGTGGCGTGCCTGCCGATCTTCTTCACCGATCACCTGATCGCACGGTGGGAAGGGGCGCTCTTTCTCGGCTATTACGCCGCCTACACGCTCTTCCTCGTCCTCGCCGCCACCGAGCACGACGCGCTTCCGCTCTTCAACAGCGTGATGCTGCTCTTCGTGCTGCCGCTCACCGCCGTGACCCTCGTGCTCCTCGGGATCCGGGCGTGGCGCGTGCAGCGGGGCAAGCCGCGCCCGGGCTAACGGGAGCGGATCCGGCCGGGGAGCTGCCGCTCCCCGATCGAGGCGCAGAAGGCGGCGAAGGCGCCGCCGTCCGCGCCCTGCCAGGCGAGGGTGCTGGTGTCGATCGGCACGTCGGTGCGAAGGGTCGCCAGGGTGCGGTAGAGCAGCGCCTGCTCGCGGCCCTCGCGCAGGCTCGCAGCCAGCGCAGCGGCGCCGCGGACCGGTACCTCCCAGGCTGCGGCGTCGTCGGGGATCACCTCGATGTGGCGGTAGTGGGCGAGGACCGCCGCTGCCGACTTCGCACCCCACCGCGCGATGCCCGGGATGCCGTCCGCGGTGTCGCCGACGAGCGCGAGGTAGTCGGGGATCGAGGCGGGGCCGATCCCGAACTTCTCGCGCACGCCGGCTTCGTCGATCACGAGGCCCTTGCGGCGATCGAGGAGCACCACGCGATCGCCGCGCACGCATTGGGCGAGATCCTTGTCCGGCGATCCGATCACCACCTGCTCCACCGCGGGATCCTCGGCGAATCGCGCAGCCGCGGTGGCGAGGGCGTCGTCCGCCTCGAATTCGAGCATCGACCAGGTGGCGATCCCCATCGCCCTGCACCCCGCCTCGGCGAGGGGGAATTGCGCCCAGAGCGCGGGATCGATCCCCTCGCCGGTCTTGTAGCCGGCGAAGAGATCGTTGCGGAACGACTCGATCACCGTGTCGAAGGCGCAGGCGAGGTGGGTGACACCCGGCTCGGCGAGGAGCGCTGCGAGGCTGCGGAGCAGGCCACGCACGGCGCCCACCTCCCTGCCGTCCGGCGAGGTGGCAGGCGGTGCGCCGTAGAAGGCCCGGAAGAGCTCGTAGGTACCGTCGACGAGATGGATCTTCATGGGCGCATCCTCGCACGTCCGCCGGCAGGTATGCTGCGCCGATGCTGTGTGCGGTGCATGGGGACGAGCGGTTGATCGGGCCGCGGGTGGAGGTGGAGCGGACGCGGGCCCTGAGCGACGCGGGGGAGCTGCGCTGCCCGTGCTGCGACGAGCCGGTGGTCTTCCGGGCCGGGGCGCGGGTGATCGCCCATTTCGCCCACCGCGCCGGGGCGGCGTGCGCGCTCTCGGACGATCCCGACTACCGGCCGGAGAGCGAGCTCCATCTCTCCACCAAGCTCGCGCTCTACGACTGGGTCCGCGCCTGCTTTCCGGAAGCGGAGGTGATGGCCGAAGCGCCGATCCCGGCGACGGGGCAGCGGGCGGACCTGCTCGCGGTGATCGACGGGAAGCCCGTCGCCTTCGAGGTGCAGTGCTCGCCGCTCTCGGGCGAAGCCTGGCGGGTACGGCATGCGGGCTACGCGAAGGCAGGCGTACGCGACGTGTGGATCCTCACCGGCCAGGCGCCGCGCTTCGTGATGATCCCCGGCTCCGAGCGCCACGGGCTGCCGCCCTCCTATCGCTTCCAGCTCCGCGACCTCGCCGCCACCGTCCTCCACGACACCGGCGAGCTCCTTCTCTCGTGGCCGAAGGTCGCAGCCCGCGACCGGCGCAGGGAGCCGCTCTTCGCCCAGCTGCAGAAGGGCGCGCCGGCCTCCGCGAACGAGAAGGGCACCGGTCCCTTCTTCGCCGCGATCTCGGCTTTGTCCGCCTACCACGCGCGCCCTGCCCCGCCGTGGCGCGAGCGGCCCTTCCGCGACAGCCTGGTGATCAGCGGCGCGTACGTCGCCGCGTCGCAGCTCGCGGCATGCAGCCTCGATCCGGCAGTGGGGCTCTTCGTCGGCGATCGGCACGAGGGGCAGCTCCGCGCCGCGCTCGCACGGGACGCGGAGGTGGAAGCGGTGGCCTGAGCGGCAGTGGCCTTCGAATCCGGTGGGCCCCACCTCGGCCGGCAGCCGCGAGCGACGCCACAGCCCCGCACGGCTGGCGCCGGCCAGCTCGGCCTCTTCGATCGGATGCGCTACCGGCGGCGCAGGCTGCCCACGGTGAAGGCGTGCCCCGCCTGCTCCCCGGCCCCCGCCCCGTGGCCGTGCTCCCGGGCCTCTGCCTCCTCGGCCTCCGCCTTGGTGCGGTGCACGGTACCGTCGGCATGCTCGGGCGGTGCGTAGACCGTGTAGAGCTTCAGGGGCTCGTTGCCGGTGTTGACGAAGTTGTGCTCGGTTCCCGCGGGAACGACCACCACCGTCCCCGGCCCGATCTCGCCGCGTTTCCCGCCGAGCAGGCTGTAGCCGCGCCCGGTGACGAAGACCAGCACCTGGTCGAGATCGTGGGTCTCGAGCCCCACGTCGTCCCCCGGCAGCACGCTCATCACCACCAGCTGCGTCCGCTCGGTGGTGAAGAGCACCCGGCGAAAATCCTCGTTCTCCCTGGTCGCGGCCTGGATGTCGGTGGTGAAGCTCATCGTCCCTCCGGCAGAGGTTGCAGGCAATGGCTGAAGAGGAAGCAACCTATCGAGCGGCGGCGCGCAGGGCCAGCATCCGTTGCCACCCCGCGTTCGGGTGGGCACCGTTGCTGCCGGAGGGAATGCCGTGGCCGAGACCGCTTTGACCACCGTCGCATCCGTGCTGCTCGCGCAGGCGCAGCCGCTCGATCAGCCCGGCGCCGCAGCGCAGGCCTGGCCCTTTCTCATCGCCGGCGTGGTGATCCTCGCCGTGGTGATCTGGGCGATCGCCGGCGGCAAGCGCCGTCGCGGCGGCATGGGGCCCTGACCGCCCGCTATCTGCCGCGCACCAGCTCCAACGCCAGCCGGTAGTCCTCGACGTGGATCCGGGTCCTGCCGCGGTAGGGATGATCGAGGACCCAGATGGTGAAGATCACCAGCGCGATCAGCCCCGCGAGCGACGCCACCATCGCCACCTGCGAGCGCCGGTAGGCAAGCCCGAAGAAGTTGGCGAAGGCGACGGTCAGCACCGCGCCGACGACGAGCACCGCCCAGATCGTGTCGGGCAGCTCGTGCTCCGCGTGGAGCAGCCGCAGCCGCCGCCTGTCGCTCAGCTCCTCCACCTGCCCGAGCGCGGCGAGCTGGAGGTTGCGCGTCCGATCGTCGTCGGGCGTGAATCTGGTGAGCGCGTCCCAGATCCCGTCGAGCGCCCGCTGGGTCTCGCTGCTGCGCCGGCCCAGCTGCAGCTCGTTCCACTCGGCATCGATCACCGACTCCAGGTAGCCGGTGACCGCCAGCGGGATCCGCTCGTTCACCGGCGGCGGCAGGTTTCGCGTGAGCCGGAAGAGGTCGACCGCAGCGTTCGCCTCCCGTGCGGCGCCTTCGCGGGCCCGGTCGTATTGCTCCCAGACCACCACGACCGCGAAGGCGAGTAGGATGCCGAACATGCCGCCGACCACCGCGAGCATGTGGCCGGCGACGGTGTGGTGGGCCTGCAACACCTCGAGGGAGACGCGCCTGCGCACCACCAGCTGCGTGGCGATCGCGAGCGCGACGGCACCGCCGATGATCAGGACGCCCAGCAGCACCACGCTCATGGGGCGGAGGCTGCCCACCGGCGCCTCAGCGGGCGACGACGAACGCCCGCCGCAGGATGCCCCCGACGAAGGTGCTGCGCAGGTAGAAGCCACGGGGCGCCACCCGCACCGGTGCGCCGTCCGCATCGACACCCCAACGCACCTGTGCAGCGTTGGCGCCCTTCGGCCGCATCTGGAGCACCTGGCCCCGGTGGGCGGTGATCTCCTCCACGTGGCCGCGGCCCACCAGCTCGGCGAACTCGTCCCAATCCGCCTTGAGCAGCCGCTCCTCCTCCTCGTCGGGGCTCCAGAGCAGCGGCATCCCCACCCGCCGCCAGGGGAGCTCGATCGCGGGATCGGACTCGATCGGCACCCACAGCACGCGGGCCAGCTTCTTCTGCACCCGCGACTGCTCCCAGCGCTGCTCGCCCATCTCCTCGAGGGCGGCGGTGCAGACGAAGGTGGTCTCCCGCGGCTTGCCGGTGGCGTCGACGGGCACGCTCTTCAGCTCGACCCCGATGAGCTCGAAATCGGGCGCGGCCTTGCTGGAGGCGGTGGCGCCGAGGGCCACCTCGAGGAGCTGGCCGATCCAGCCCTTCGCCCGCCGCACGTCCGCGAGCGGGACGCCGTGCCGTTCGGCGACGAGCCCGAGCGGGTGGCCTGCCAGGGCGCGGGCGTTCTGGAGCAACTCGGCTTCGGTGGTCGGGGCGGGGGTGCGCAGCATCCTGGCGCGCGAAGATACACCGCTGCCTATACTTTTGCGCCTGCGAGTTCCTGCGAGGTGGTGATGACCGAGACCCTCTTCGTGCCGCCGGCGCGGCGCATCTACTGCAACCGCACCCTGAACCTCCGCTCGATCCGGGCCATCGGCTACGACATGGACTACACGCTGGTGCACTACAGCGTGGAGGCCTGGGAGCGTAGGGCCTACGAGCACCTCAAGGCGCGCCTCCTCCAGCGGGGCTGGCCGGTGGCGGATCTCGAATTCGATCCGGCGCTGGTGGCGCGCGGCCTCGTCATCGACACGGAGCGCGGCAACCTCGTGAAGGCGAACCGCTTCGGCTTCGTGAAGAAGGCCGCCCACGGCACCCGCGTCCTCGGGTGGGAGGAGCAGCGCGAGGCCTATACACGTACGATCGTCGATCTCGCCGAGCGGCGCTGGGCCTTCTTGAACACGCTCTTCTCGCTCTCGGAGGCGTGCATGTACGCGCAGCTCGTCGACCTCGTGGATCGCCGCGAGGCGCCGGAGGTGGTGGGCTACCACGCGCTCTACCAGCTCGTGCGCGAGACCCTCGACGAGACGCACATGGAGGGAAGGCTGAAGGAGGAGATCCTCGCCGACCCGGAGCGCTACGTGATCCTCGACGAGGAGGCGGCGCTGGCGCTCCTCGATCAGCACCACGCCGGCAAGCGCCTCCTGCTCATCACCAACTCGGAGTGGAGCTACACGCAGCGCCTGATGAGCTATTCGTTCGATCGCTTCCTGCCCGGCTCGATGACCTGGCGCGACCTCTTCGAGATCGTGATCGTCGGGGCGCGCAAGCCGCATTTCTTCACCACCCGCAACCCGCTCTTCGAGGTGGTGGAGGAGGAGCGGGGCTACCTGCTCCCGGCGGTGGGGCCGATGCGCAACGGCGTCGCCTACCTCGGCGGCAGCGCGCGGCAGGTCGAGCAGCATCTCGGTCTCACCGGCGACGAGATCCTCTACGTCGGCGATCACATGTTCGGCGACGTGCGCGTGACCAAGGACGTCCTGCGCTGGCGCACCGCCCTCGTCCTGCGCGAGCTCGAGGAGGAGCTGGAATCGGTGGAGGCCTTCCGGCAGGACGAGGAGAAGCTCGCGACGCTGATGAACGAGAAGGAGCGGATCGAGTCGGAGGTCGCGCACCTGCAGCTGCAGGCGCAGCGGCTCGAGCGCGCGTATGGTCCGCAGCCTGCAGCCTCCGCCGAATCGCTCGCCGAGCGGATGAGCGTGCTTCGCGGCGAGCTGCAGCACCTGGACGAGCGGATCGCGCCGCTGGCGCAGGCGGGATCCGAGCTGATGCACGGCAGGTGGGGTCTGCTGCTGCGCGCCGGGAACGACAAGAGCCACCTCGCCCGGCAGGTGGAGCGCTACGCGGACATCTACACCTCGCGGGTCTCGAACCTGCTCTTCGCCACGCCCTTCCTCTACCTCCGCTCGCCGCGGGGGAGCCTGCCCCACGACCCCGGTGGCGTGAACGTGCCCTCGCCGCCGTGAGGGCGTGAGCCGCTCGCTACCTCCGGCACAGCAGGCAAGCGAACCAGCGAGGCGGGGAGCTCCATGCGACGCGTGCCGGTGGAGCTGCAGGCCGCGTTCTGCCCGTGCGCCACGCGCGGCCCCCTCGGCGAAAGGGGGCCGTGCGGCGCAACGATCAGCGCTCCTCGATCGTGACCTTCTTCACCTGCACCGGCGTGACCGGGCGATCGTTCGCGTCGGTGCGGGTGGTGTTGATCTTCTGGATCACGTCGTCGCCCTTGACCACCTTCCCGAAGACCGGATGCTTCGACGGACCGGGGGTGAACCAGTCGAGGTAATCGTTGTGATCGGTGTTGATGAAGAACTGGGAGCCGCCGGAGTTGGGCTCGCCGGTATTCGCCATCGAGAGGGTGAGGGGCTCGTTGGAGAGCTTGGCGTCGTCGCGGAACTCGTCGGGGATGTTCCCCTTCGGCGGGCCACCGGTGCCGCAGCGCGGATCGCGCGGGTTCTTCGCGTGGGGGCAGCCGAACTGCACCATGAAGTCCGAGATGACGCGGTGGAAGTGCAGGCCGTCGTAGAAGCCGCTCTTCGCCAGCTCGATGAAGTTGCCGGCGGTGATCGGCATCTTGTCGAGGAAGATCTCGGCGTCGAAATCACCGAGCGAGGTCTCGAAATGGGCGATCGGGTTGGCCATGGGCCCTCCTGGTTGACGAGGTGCCGGCCCTCCTAGCACGCTTCTCCGATCCGTCCGACGACAAAGCGCGCAGCCCTCGCCGCCGATCGTACGGTAGCGGAGCACCCGCCCCGTTCCCCCACGGAACAACCCCGCCCCGCGAGAGAACACCCGCCTTCTCGCACCGCGTCAGACGATGCATTTGTCCACTATGGTACGGCCCTTGCTCCTCGGCCCCGCAGACGGTGGGGCCCGCGCCCCGCCAACAACGAGGCGAGGAGTATGGGACACAAGAAGCTCTGGGCGGCGCTGATCACCGTGGTGGTCGGGTCGTTCGCGGTTCTCGGCTGGCAGGGGGTCGAGCTCGACCGGAACCTGCCGCCGATTCCGGCGCAGGTCCGGACCCCGGACGGCAAGGTGGTGGCGGACGGCGCGTCGATTCGCCGCGGCCAGAACGTGTGGCAATCCCTCGGTGGCCAGGAGATCGGCTCGATCTGGGGCCACGGCGCCTACGTCGCACCGGATTGGAGCGCCGATTGGCTCCACCGCGAGGGCGTCTTCGTCCTCGATCGCTGGGCGGAGGAAGAGGGCGCTGCGAAGCTCGCCGCCCTCCCCGCCGAGCGGCAGGCGGCGCTCCGCCACCGGCTCGAGCGGACGATGCGCACCAACACGTACGACGCCGCCACCGACACGGTGACCCTCGACGTGGCCCGCGCTGCAGCCTTCGAGTCGAACGCGGCCCACTACGCCGACGTCTTCGCCAGGGGCCGCGACGCCTACGCCATCCCGGTGAACACGCTGGTCGACCAGGCCCGAATGCGGGACATGGCGGCGTTCTTCTGGTGGACGAGCTGGGTCGCCTCCACCGAGCGCCCCGGCGACACGGTGACCTACACCAACAACTGGCCCCACGAGCCCCTCGTCGCCAACCGGCCCACCGCCGGCAACGTGATGTGGAGCCTGGTCTCGGTGGTGCTGCTCATCGCCGGCATCGCGGCGCTCGTCGCCTATTACGCGAAGGGCCACCGCGAGGAAGAGCTGCAGATCCCCGCAACCGATCCCTTGCGCGGCCTGCGCATCACCCCGAGCCAGCGCGCCACCTACAAATATTTCTTCACCGTCGCCGGCCTCGTGCTCGCGCAGGTGGGCCTCGGCATCCTCACCGCCCACTACGGCGTCGAGGGCTCGGCGCTCTTCGGCTTTCCCCTCGCCGAGTACCTGCCCTACGCCGTGACCCGCTCCTGGCACACGCAGCTCGGCATCTTCTGGATCGCCACCGCGTGGCTCGCCACCGGTCTCTTCGTGGCGCCGATGGTGAGTGGCCACGAGCCGAAGTGGCAGCGCGCCGGCGTGAACTTCCTCTGGGTCTGCCTGGTGGTGATCGTGGTGGGCTCGATGGCCGGGCAGTGGCTCTCGGCGATGCAGAAGCTCGACGGCGACGTCTGGTACTGGCTCGGCCACCAGGGCTGGGAGTACGTGGACATCGGCCGCTTCTGGCAGATCTTCCTCTTCGTCGGGCTCTGGGTGTGGCTCGGCCTGATGGTGGCCGCGCTCCGCCCCGCTTTCCAGCGCAAGAGCGACGAGACCAAGCCGCTGCTGCTCCTCTTCACCCTCTCCTGCGTGGCGATCGCGCTCTTCTACGGCGCAGGCTTCATGTACGGGAAGGGCAGCCACATGGCGACGGTGGAATACTGGCGCTGGTGGGTGGTGCACCTCTGGGTGGAGGGCTTCTTCGAGGTCTTCGCCACCGTGGCGATCGCCTTCCTCTTCGTGCGCCTCGGCCTCCTCTCGGCGAAGCGCGCCACCCCGGCGGTGCTCTTCAGCACGATCATCTTCCTCGCCGGCGGCATCCTCGGCACCCTGCACCACCTCTACTTCTCGGGTACCCCCACGGCGATGCTCGCCCTCGGCGCCACCTTCTCCGCCCTCGAGATTGTACCGCTCACGCTGGTCGGCTTCGAGGTCTGGCAGAACCTCAAGTTCGCGAAGGGCACGGGCTGGGTCGCCGCCTACCGCTGGCCGATCCTCTTCTTCGTCGCGGTCGCCTTCTGGAACCTGGTGGGCGCGGGCATCTTCGGCTTCCTGATCAACCCGCCCATCGCGCTCTACTACATGCAGGGCCTCAACCTCACCCCGGTCCACGGCCACACCGCCCTCTTCGGCGTCTACGGCATGCTCGGGATCGGCCTGATGCTCTTCACCCTGCGCGCGCTCTTCCCCGACGTGCAGTGGCGCGAGCGCCCGCTCCAGCTCGCCTTCTGGGGCCTCAACAGCGGCCTGGTGCTGATGGTGGTGATCTCGATGCTGCCCATCGGCGTGCTGCAGACGATGGCCGCGATGGAGCACGGCACCTGGTGGGCCCGCTCGGCGGAGTTCATGCAGACGCCGCTGATGCAGACCCTGCGCTGGCTCCGCGCACCAGGCGACACCGTCTTCGCCGTGGGCATCGGCGCGATCGCCTGGTTCGTGGTCGGCCTGAAGACCGGCTGGTCGGTGGAGCCGATCCGTCCCGCAACGGCGAAGCGCCCGGTGGCGGAGAAGCAGCCCGCCGCGGTACCCAGCGCAGCGCGGGTCCATCGGTAGGCAGCCGGGCAAGCGAGCCTCGGATTGCAGATTGCACGGGGGCGGTCCGCGATGGGCCGCCCCCGTCACATCTCCGCCGGGCTTGTTGCGGGCCGCGGGCGCGAGCAGCTTTGGATTGTGGCAGCAGAACGTGCCAGCGACGCGGCCCGGGGGGCGGCGGCAGGTCTCCTCGGGACCGCCGCGCTCTCGGCGACGATCACCGCCGGCCGCCTCACCGGCGCGGTGCCGCTCTCGCCGCCCCGGGAGATCTCGTTCCGGCTGCAGCAGCACTTTCCGAAGGCGCCGCATCTGGCAGTCTGGGGCCTCGGCCATTTCGCCTACGGCGCCTTCTTCGGCGCGGCCTTCGCCGCAGGCCGCCCCTCCCTGCCTGCGCCGGCGCCGCTCGCCGGCGTGCTCTACGGCCTGGGGCTCTGGGCAGCGAGCTACGTCTGGCTGATGCCGAGGCTCGGCCTCTACCCGAAGCCGAGCTGGGACAAGCCCTCCCGCCGCCACACGATGATCGTGGGCCACGCGCTCTACGGCCTGGTGCTCGGCCTGCTCGACGCCCGACGCCGGTGATTGCCGCAATCACAAATGGCGCGCCAGTGCAAGGGCGTTCCACCGCACTAGAAGCAAGCGGCGACGATTTCTAGAAAGCCGCCCACCGCAGCCGCCGCCACCCGTGTGTCCGGCTGCAGGCGCCACGACGCCCTGCCAGAGCGGCAGGCCGTGCGTGTGCCCGGGGGCGATCATGATCTCGCAGCTTCGCAACGCCGCCGCCGTTGCCTTCCTGCTCCTGGCGGTCGCCTGCAGCGGAAGTGAGGAGGGCGGCCCCGGCCAGCCCGCCGGCGCGTGCAGCGTCGACGCGGAATGCGCGGAAGGCCAGCGCTGTGTCGACGGCACCTGCAGCGCAGCCGCCACGCTGCGGATCACGACCACGCGGCTGCCGCCGGCCCTCGTCGGCTCCACCTGGGCCGCGACCGTGGAGGCTGCAGACGGCAAGGGCAGCGTCACCTGGTCGCTGATCGGTCCCGACTGGATCTCGATCGAGCCTTCGACCGGCAAGCTCGGCGGGCGCCCGCCCGCGGCGGATCCGGTCGGTTCGCTGCTGCAGATCGCCGCGGTGGACCAGAGCGGCAACCGGGCGGACGCGCAGCTCCGGCTCCAGGTGCGCGAGTGCACCCCCGGTGCGGAGATCGCCTGCACCGAGGCAGATGCCTCCACCTGCTCGGTGGGCGTGCGGATCTGCGGCCAGGACGGCTTCTTCGGCAGCTGCGTGCAGCTCCAGCCGAGCAACGACGCGCAGCGGTGCGGTGCGGCCTGCGACGCCTGCCCCGACGGCTCGGTCTGCGTCGACGGCCGCTGCTCCTGCGGCAGCGACGAACATTGCGCCGCCGGAGAGAAATGCTGCGCCGGCGGCTGCGTCCCGGTGCTGGACGACCCGGCGAATTGCGGCCAGTGCGGCAACGCCTGCCCCGCGCCCGCAGCCGGCACCACCGTCGCCTGCGAGCAGGGCAATTGCGTGCAGCGCTGCGAGGACGGCTTCGCCGACTGCGACCAGAGCGAGACCAACGGCTGCGAGGAGCCCCTCGACAGCGACACCAACTGCGGCGGCTGCTTCGTCGATTGCACGGCGGTGCATGCCCCCAACGCTGCCACCGCGCGCTGCGAAGGTGACGCAGCAGGCGCCGCCTGCGTCGCGGTCTGCAACGATCCGCGCTGGGCCGATTGCGACGCCGATCTGGTCAACGGCTGCGAGCGCTCGACCACCGCCTCCGCCACCGATTGCGGCGCCTGCAACCGTGCCTGCCCGCCGGTACCGAACGCGGTCCCCGTCTGCCAATTCGCGGAGCGCTGCCTCGGCGCGACGCGGGATCCCGCCTGCGACGGCGAGGCGCCCCTCTGCGGCTTCACCTGCAACCCGGGGTTCGCCGATTGCGACGGCAACCCGTCCAACGGCTGCGAGGTGAACCTCGGCACGGACGAAGCCAACTGCGGCCAGTGCGGCAGGATCTGCAACGGCACCTGCGCCAACGGCGGCAGCAGCTGCAGCGTCTCCTGCACCTGGCCCCGGGCCGACTGCGACGGCAACGGCTTCAACGGCTGCGAGGTCGACCTCTCCGACAACCTGAACCACTGCGGCATGTGCGGCTCCTCCTGCGAGTGGGGCGAGGCATGTGAAGGGGGCAGCTGCTGCAACAACGGCGGCGGCACCCCCGGCACCTGCCTGCCCGGCTGCTGCGCCGGCTTGAACTGCACGCGCGATCCCGAGTCCGGCGATCGCAGCTGCTACTGAAAACGAAAACAGCGAGAACGAAAATGCGCTCCCATCACGCGAACTCGGACCGGCTGCTGCTCCTGCTGCTGCCGCTCCTCGCCGCCTGCGGCGGCGGCTCCGAGCCGGTGCACGGCGGCAACGGCCCGGCGGATCCCTGCACCCTGCAGGCCTGCCCCCGCACCTGCGCGAACGACGAGGGCTGCGGTTCCGGCCAGCGCTGCGTCGCCTCCATCTGCGAGAACGTCGCGCCGACCTCCAACGCCTACACCCGCTGCTACCTCGACACCGACTGCCCCGCCGGCGACCACTGCAGCGTCGGCGTCTGCGCCCACGACTGCGCCTCGGACGGCGATTGCGCCGGCGATCTCGTCTGCTCCGCGCGGGGCCGCTGCACCGAGCCGGACCGCCTCGGCGATCCGCCGCCGGTGGAGACGCCTGCAGGCGCGCGGCTCGTGGTGGCGCCGAGCCGGGTCGATCTCGGCCCGGCCTCGGACGAGGGCGCGGTCACGGTCCGCAACGACGGCGACGGTCCCCTCGAGGTCCGCGCGATCGCGAGCCACGAATGGCTGACCGCCACCCCGGCAGCAGCGGAGATCGCGCCGGGCGAGGCGGCGGTCTTCTCGATGCACATCGATCGCGGCGGGGCCACCGCCGACGCAGCGGCGGTGAGCTTCACCTCCAACGCCGGCGTCGCGCACGTTCCCGTGGCGCTCTCCCGCAGGCTCGACGGCCGCTTCCACGGGAGGCTCGCGATCCGGGAGCCCGCCGACCTCGGCCTGCGGGAGCTGGCGTTCGAGGTGGCGGAGGACGAGGAAGGCAACGTCACCGGCGTGCTCGTGCCCGCTCTCACGCCCACCCTGCCGGTGGCGACGGCGGTGGCAGGCAGCCGAGACGAGGCGGGGGCCGTCCTCGCCTTCGAGGTGGTCGCCGAGCCCGGGAGCGCCGCCAACCCCACCTACCCCCTGCCCGTGCGCCACCGCATCGCGCTCGACGTGGAGTTCGCCGGCGCAAGCGAGCTCACCGGCACCTTCACCTGGACGGTGGAGGGCGTGCTCCCCGATCGCGTGCTCAGCTTCGGCGGCAGCGCCAGCCTGCGCCGCGCCGGCGCGAGCGCCGGTCTCGTCCCGGTGGAGCAGCCGGCCTTCGTGGCGGTGGAGCCGAGCGAACCCGCCTGGCCCACCTGCCCCACCTGCCCACCGGGGGCCACCTGCCCCGGCGATCCCGACGGCGATCGGGTGGAGATGCTGCGCGCCGCCTTCCCCTTCTACGCCGGCTTCTACGGCGGCAGGTACCACCTGATCGAGAAGGATTGCCGCGCGGGCACCGCCAACTGCTTCAACCCCAACCACGCCCTCTGCGCGATGAAGGACGCCTGGCAGCGCGACAACCAGAGCCACCTCCTCGACGTGGTGAAGGGCCTCTCCTCCTACTGGACCCTCTCCGGCAGCCACATGGCGGTGACCGCGCTCTCCCGGGGCGCCCAGAGCGATCTGATCACCGAGGCCGGCGACTACGGCCTCGCGGTCAACCGCGCCTCGATGGCGCTCCACCGCCGCAGCTCCTTCCAGCCGGCGATCCCCTCGCCGCTCGATCCCTGGCTGCTGGCGCGCCTCTTCGACAATCCGCTCGTCGGCCAGAGCCGCACCTCCATCTTCCCGGAGCCCGGGGCGAACGACGTGCTGCCGCGGCAGGATCTGGTGCGCGTCGCCCAGGCGCAGCGGGTGCAGCTCTTCGCGGTCCTCGCGCGGCAGCAGCTCCTCCACCGCCTCGGCCGCTTCGACGACGCGCTGCAGGAGACGGCGCAGACCCTGCCTGCCGCTGCCCTCGACCTCGGGATCCTCGCCGAGCTCTTCGCTGCCCACGGCGGCGGCGGCGCCTCGGACGTCTTCGTGGAGAGCCGCAGCTACCTCGCGCAGCTGGCGGATCTCCATGCGGACCTGCGCGAGGGGCGGAACCCCGCGGGGCAGGACGAGGAGCTCGTTCCCTTCCTCCTCCGCTCGACGGAGATGCGCACCAACTTCGAGGCGGTCCTCGACGTCGCCCGGCAGAAGGTGATGCGGCTGCGCGACGCAGAGGTGGAGCTCGAGGGACGCAACCTCGCCTACGAGCAGGAGTCCGCCGCCCTCCGCGCCGAGCTCGCCGACCTGAAGCTCTCGCTCCGCGGCGAGCTGGAGCAGCTCTGCGGCGCCAACGTGCGCATCGCTGGCGGCGTGCTCGAGCGCTGCGACAGCGGCGAGGCGCAGGATCTTCGCTTCGAGGTGGAGAAGGCGACGCGGCAGGTCCGGGCCGCAGGCAACGACATCGACGGCCTGTGGAAGCGGATCGAGGTCGAGGAGGGGCGCCTCGCCCGCATGCTCGACATCGGCGCGGGCCTCGTCGAGATGACCCTGAAGAACGGCGACAGGCGCCGGATCCTCGCGCGGCGCAGCGCCAACGTCGAGCAGGTGAGCAACGCCTTCGGCCTCGCCGGAACGGTCGCCTCCGTGCTCGCCGGGCCGATGAAGTGGGGCGAGGTGGTCGGCGACCTGATCACCGGCGGCGGCGCGGTGATCACCACCGAGCTCCGCGCCAACATCGAAAAAGACCGCCTCGAGCTCGAGACGATGGAGCAGGTCACGATCCGCGAAGCCGAGGGCGAGCGGGAGGCCGAGGAGAGCGCCGCCCGGATCAAGACGTGGCTGATCGATCTGCCCAACCTCACCATCCAGATGGATCTCGCCCAGATCGCCGCGCTCCAGGCGGCGGCGCGCCTCGGCGGCATCTACGAGCGCGCGCAATTCCTGGTGGACCGGATGGAGGAGCGGAAGGCGGACCTCGCCGACCACTATCTCCGCGATCCCTCCGATCGCCTCTTCCTCGACGCGGAGCTCGCCCTCTTCCAGAAGGCGGCGTCGGACGCGCGGCGCTGGAGCTTCCTCGCAGGGCGCGCCCTCGAATACGAGCTCAACGTCGCCCTCGTCTCCCGCCACGAGCCCTTCCAGGTCCACGGCGCGTCGCAGCTCGATCTCTTCCTCGACGCCCTCGAGGAGCAGTTCCTCGAAGATTGGAGCGAGCCGCAGCCCACCGCGGAGGTCGTCTCCTTCCGGCGCCACATCCTCGGGATCGACGGCGCCACGGTGGAGCCCGAGAGCGGCGAGACGATCGACGCCCGGGAGCGCTTCCGTCGCTACGTCCTCGCGCCGGAGAATTGGGACGCGGACGGCAACCTGCGGCTCACCTTCTCCACCGCGCCCAACCTCGGCAGGCCGCTCTTCAGCGCCAACGTCTTCAACGACCGGATCGTCTCGCTCAAGGTCAACCTGGTCGGTGATCACCTCGGCGATCGCAACGCCTTCGTCGCGCTGGAGCAGGCCGGACTCAACCTCGTGCGCGATGCGGGCGGCGCCTTCCGCGCCTACCGCCTCGGCGACCTCCGCACCGTGATCCAGGCGGGCATCAACGCCGACGTGATCCGGGACGACACCATCCCCGCCGGGATCGAGTTCCTCGGCCGCAGCGTCCACGCCGAGAGCTGGACGCTGGTGCTGGTCACCAACGGAACCGAACCCAGCAACGCCGACCTCGACCTCTCCACGCTCCAGGACGTGGAGATCCTCTTCAACCACGGCGCGGTCACCATCCAGTGAGAGTCGATTCCATGAACCGATCCGTCCTCGGCGCGAGCCTGCTCGCCCTTCTCCTCGCCACCCCGGCAGCTGCCGAAAACGAGAAATCGGGCGTCCGCCCCAACGCGATCTCGCTGCCCACCGGCCCGGGTTCGATGGCGGGCCTCGGCGAATCCTTCGAGCCCGATCTGAACAGCGGCGCCGGCTCCTACGCGGTGCCGATCGACCTGCCGACCGGCACCGCCGGCGTCACGCCGCAGCTCGCCTTCGTCTACAACAGCGGCGGCGGCAACGGGCCGCTCGGCATCGGCTGGAACCTCTCGGGGCTCTCCGAGATCCGCCGCCGCAGCGATCGCGGTGTGCCCCGCTACGACGAGAGCGACACCTTCCTCTTCGACGGCGAGCCGCTGGTCGAGGTGGCCGACGGCGTCTACCGCCTCGCGAACGAGGGCCGCTTCCTCCGCTTCCGCCGGGTCGGCGGCGGCTGGGAGGTCGACGCGAAGGACGGCACCCGCATGGCCTTCGGCCTCGTGGCGGGGAGCCGGATCGAAGGGCCCCACGGCACCTACGCGTGGAAGCTGGAGCGGACGGTCCATCCCACCGGCCAGCAGATCGCCTACGAGTGGCTCGGCGACGGCGGCCAGCGCTACCTGGCTGCGGTCCGCTACAACGAGCGCGAGGGCGCCGCCCACCGCGAGGTCATCTTCGACTACGAGGCGCGGTCGGATCTGCGCCGCGACCACCGCCCGGGCTTCGAGCTCCCGACGGCGCTGCGCCTCGCCGAGGTGGAGATCCGCGCGGAGGGCGAGCGCTTCGGCAGCTACGAGCTCCGCTACGAGACGGGCACCGCCCTCTCCCGCCTCGCGGCGATCCGCCGCCTCGGCACCGACGGCGTCACGGCGCTGCCCGAGGTCGCCTTCGGCTACACCGACCTCGATCCGACGCAGGCGAAGGTCCGCTCCATCGGCGACGCGCCGGCGGTGGGCTTCGAGGGCTGGGAGGTGACGGTCACCGACCTCGACGGCGACTCGCTGCCGGATCTGCTCGCCACCGAGTCGGGGAACCACCGGTGGTGGCGCAACCTGGGCGGCAGGTTCGCACCCGAGGCGGGGATCGCCCAGAGCCCCTCGCTCTCCCTCGCCAACGCGGGCACCACCCTGGCCGACGTCGACGGCGACGGCCGCGCCGATCTGCTCGCCAAGTCGACCGCCTCCTTCCGCTGGTTCCCCAACCGCGGCGCCGCCTGGGGCCCGTCGGAGGACTTCACCGCAGCGCCGGCCTTCCAGCTCGACGACGCCAACGTGCGCCTCTTCGACTACGACGGCGACGGCCTCGCCGATGCGCTGCAGAGCACCGCCGCCGGCTGGTATTTCTGGCGCAACCGCGGCGACGGCAGCTGGGAGGGCCCCCTCGTCCACGAGGCGCCGGCGCAGGACCTCGACCTCGCCGATCCCGACACCCGGCTCGCCGACTTCGACGGCGACGGCCTGGTGGACGTGGGCCGCCTCGTAGACGGCGCGGTGCTCTATTGGCCCTATCTCGGCTGGGGTTCGTTCGGTCCCTCGGTGCGCCTCGACGGCGGCCCCGAGGTGGTCGGCGACGCGGGCCTGGAGATCGCCGACGTGGACGGCGACGGCCTCTCCGATCTGCTCGAGATCGGCGCCGGCAGCCTGCGCGCCTGGCTGCAGCGCCACGACGGCTTCTCCGCAGCGGTGGTGATCGACGGCACGCCCACCCGCGCGCCGGGCGTCACCAGCGTGCAGCTCCTCGACGTGAACGGCGACGGCGGCGTCGACGTGGTCTACTCGACCCCGGGCGCCACCGATCCGCGGGACCGGCTCCTCTACGTCGACCTCGGCGGTGGCACCCGCCCCAACCTCCTCGCCAGCGTCGACAACGGCCTCGGCCGGATCGTCGCGATCGCCTACGTCGGCAGCGGCGAGCTCGCAGCTGCCGACCGCGCCGCAGGCAATCCCTGGCGCACCCACGCCCCCAACCCGGTGCAGGTGGTGCAGGCGATCACCGAGAGCGACTCGCTCGGCTGGTCCCGCAAGACCACCTACCGCTACCGCGACGCCTTCTACGACGCGAGGGAGCGCGAGTTCCGCGGCTTCTCCGAGGTCGAGGTGGAGATCGAGGGTGGTCCGACGGCGGAAGGCCTGCTCCGGCAGCTGCGCTTCGACACCGGCGAGGTACATCCCGCGGGCAAGGGGCAGCTCCTCCACGAGGTGGAGCGCTCGAGCGCCGGCAAGATCTACCGCGAGACCTCGCACGGCTACGAGCTGGTCGAGCTCGCCGAAGGCGTGCACCACGCCCGGCGGGTGCGCACCGAGGTCCGCCACGTGGAGGGTGAGGAGACCCCGGCGCTGGTCCGCACCGACTTCGCCTGGGACGACTTCGGCAACCGGCTCCGCACCGAGAGCCACGGCCTCGTCGTGGACGGCGATCCCCTCGCCGGCGGCGACGAGCGGGTGGAGGGCACCGACTGGCTCGCCGACACGGAGCGCTGGCTCTTCCTGCCGATCGCGACCTGGGTCGAGGACGGCGAAGGCAACCGCCTCGCCGCCACCAGGACCTATTACGACGGCGAGGCCTTCGTCGGCCTGCCCCACGGCAGCGCCGAGCTGGGCCTCGTCACCCGGGTCGAGAGCTGGCTCGGGCCCCTGGACGATCGCTGGGTCGCGTCGGAGCGCAACGAGCGCGACGCCTTCGGCAACGTGATCCGCACCCTCGACGCTGCGGATGGCGAGCGGATCGTCCGCTTCGACGAGGAGACCCACACCCGCCCCGTCGCCGAAGAGGTGGTGCTCGGGGACGGCTCGCTCGTCTCGGGCGCCAGCTACGATCCGGTGCTCGGCGTGGTCACCTCCTTCACCGACTTCGACGGGAAGGAGACGCGCTTCCTCTACGATCCCCTGGGCAGGCTGGTCGCGATCGTGCGTCCCGGTGATTCGGAGGAATTGCCCACCGAGCGCTACGTCTACGAGCTGGACGCGCCCCTCTCCCGCCTCACGGTGGAGTGGCGGCGGGCCAGCGGCGGCGACGCGGTCGACACCGAGATCCGCTTCTTCGACGGCCTCGCCCGGCAGCGTGGCGCCGCCACCGACGCAGGGGCCCAGGGCTGGGCGCTCACCGGTGCGGTCGACTATGACCCGCGCGGCAACGTCCGCCGGCGCTACCGTGGCGCCTTCCACTCCGCTCCGGGGGACGAGATCTCCGCGGGCACCGCCTTCGACGAGACCATCTACGACGCCCTCGGCCGCGTGGTCGGCGTCCTCTATCCCGACGGCACGAGCCGGCTCGTCACCTGGGCACCGCTCGCAGCGAGCGAATGGGACGAGGCCGACCTCGATCCCGCCTCGCCCCACGCCGAGACGCCGGTGCATCGCCGCTACGACGGCCAGGGCCGGGTGCGGGAGGAGTGGCAGCTCGTCGACGGCGAGGAGGTCCGCACCACCCGCAGCTACGACGCCCTCGGCCAGCTCCGCGACGCCACCGACGCGGAGGGCCACGTGCGCCACCACCTCTTCAACGCGCAGGGCTGGCTCGTGGGCCTGCAGGATCCCGACGCGGGCAGCTGGTCCTTCGAATACGACGCCGCAGGCCGCCGCGTCGCTGCCCACGCCCCCACCGGCGACAGCATCCTCACCACCTGGGACGCAGCGGGCCGCCCGCTCACCGAGGATTGGGACGGCGACGGCGCCCCCGAGGTGGTGAACCGCTACGACGAGAGCGAAGCGGGCCGGGGCCGGCTCACCAGCGCCCTCGATCCCGCCGGCGAGATCCGCTTCGGCTACGACGATCGCGGCAGGGTGGTCGAGCAGGTGCGCACCGTCGACGGCACGCCGTGGAAGAGCACCTTCACCTGGGATGCCCGCGACCGCCTCGTGCAGCGCCGCTTCCCGGACGGCACCACGCTGCGCTGGAGCTACGACGCCCGCGGCTTCCTCGTCGGCATCGACGGCCACCTCGAGCAGCACTTCGACGCGAATGGCCGCCTCGTCCGCCGCATCACCGGCGACGGCGTCGCCACCGACCGCACCTACGACACCAGGCTCCGGGTGGGCAGCGAGCGCGTCCTCGCTCCCTCCGGCACGATCCTCTCCGACGTGACCTGGCGCTACGACGCCGTCGGCAACCCGACCACCGTGAGCGATCTCCGCCCCGACGTGAAGCCTTCGCTCTCGCGCGCCGCCACCTACGGCTACGACGCGCTCTACCGGCTCACCGACGCCAGGCTCACAGGCGGCGGCATGCGCTGGAGCTACAGCGCCAGCGGCAACCTCCTCGAGCGGGAGGGCGAGGGGATCGACGCAGGCGCCACCGTCTCCTCCCTCCACTACGGCCTCGGCGCAGGCCCCCACGCGCTCACCGGCTTCGGTGATCGCTCGCTGCAGTGGGACGAGGCGGGCAGGCTCCTCACCGACGGCAAGCGCAGCTTCACCTGGGATCCCGCTGGTCACCTCGAGGAGGTTCGCCTCGAGGACGGCTCGAAGGTCCGGCACGTCACCGGCTTCGACGGCAGCCGCGTGATCCGCGAGCGCCTCGACGCGAGCGGCAAGGTGCTCTCGCGCACGGTCTACCTCGACGACGCCCTGGAGCTGCGGGACGGCAACCTGATCCGCTACGCCAACGCCGGTGCGGTCCGCGTGGCCCGGATCGAGGGGCCCGTGTCGGAGGCACAGGCTGCTGCCGCGGCGGGGACGCTGGGCGAAGGCGATCTCGAGCTGCCGCCCGGCACCTTCCTCTTCGGCGCAGCGGCGCTCCTCGCCCTGGCGGCCTTCCGCAGGACGAGGCCCGGCTTTGTGCTCGCCGCTGCAGCAGCTGCAGCGTGCAGCGGGGACGAGGGCGCGCGGCTCATCGACGTGCCCGGCGATCTCGTCGCGGCGGTGCGCTACTACCACACCGATCACCTGGGCAGCGTCACCCTGGTGAGCCAGGACGGCAACGTGGTCTCCGAGCGTGGCTACGCCCCCTTCGGCACCCTGCGCGGCGGCGACCGGGGGCGCGACGCCTACGACTTCACCGGCGCGGAGCTCGACGGTGACACCGGGCTGCGCTCCATCGGCGCGCGGCACTACGACGCGGAGCTGGCCCGGTGGATCTCGCCCGATCCGATCCTCTTCCGGGATCCCGGCCGCAACCTGGAGGGCATCGATCGCGGCAACCCCTACACCTACGCCGGCAACCGGCCGCTGGTGGCGGTGGATCCGAGCGGCGAGGATGCGATCTACATCGCCTTCCCCGACTACAAGATCAGCGTGAGCGATACGATCTTCGGCTACAAATTCAAGGCGAAGCTCGAGAACCTCGGACACGCCGGCGTGCTGCTCGTCGACAACAAGACCGGCCGCACCTCGTATTACGAGTACGGTCGCTACGACACCGCCGGGAAGGGGATCGTGCGGCGGGTTCCCGTCCCCGACGTGAAGATCGGCAAGGACGGCATGCCCACGCCGGAGTCGCTGGCCCGGACCCTCTCCGTCGTCTCCCGCAAGAGCGGGCACAAGGGCCGCATCGAGGGCGCCTACGTGAAGAACGACAAGTACAAGGAGATGGTCGACTACGCGAACGGCGAGATGGGGAAGAACACCGATCCGAAGCGCGAGGAGTACAAGATCATGAGCAAGAACTGCGGGACCTTCGCGCGCGACGTGATCAACAAGGGCGGCGGCGCCGACGTGCCGACGATGGTCGACCCGCGGCCCACCAGCTACGTCGAGGAGATGCAGGGCACCTACTCCGACGTGAGCTGGAAGCCCGGCGACAAGCCCGGGGTGGCGACGTGACGCGCGCCGCCCTCCTCGCTCTCGCCTGCACATGGGCGGGCTGCAAGCTGCAGCCCGCCGTGCCGGACCGCCCTGCTACCGTCCCGGCGGAGGCGGTCTGGCGCGGGGGCGCGGAGGGCGGCGCGTGGATCCACTGCGAGCCCGCGCTGCGCTGCACCGTCTGGCAGGAGGACGGCAGCGTCGCGCAGCGCGGGCGCTTCGTGCGCGGCGGCGGCGGCACGGGAGCGGCGCTGCCGGAGGGCTGGAGCGGGGACGCGATCCTGCTCGAGGGCGGCGGGCAGCTGCTCCCCGACGGCTGGCACGAATTCCCGCCGGATCTGCGGGTGCGCTACGAGCATGGCGAGCCGGTGGAGAAGAAGGCGCGCTAATCCTCGTTCGATCCGAGGAGGCGCGGCGCGGTGCTGCCGTCCTCGCCGGCGGCGAGGCGGCCGAGCCGCTCGCGCCAGGAACCCGCCAGCTGCGGCAGGGCAGCGAGCGCCGCTGCTGCCTCCCGGTCGGCGGGCCTGCCGTGCATCACCTCGTGGGCACGGGCGACGGTCCATGCCGGCAGGGGCCGCTCGATCAGACGCAGCTCGTCGCCCGGCGCGACCAGGCCCTCCCGGAGCACGCGGAAATACCAGCCGGTGAAGCCGGTGCGCTGCATCTGCAGGGCGAGATCCTTGCGGCGCCAGCGGCGCGCCTGCTTCCAGCAGGGAGCGCGCGGCTGGGAGATCTGCACCACCGCCCCGCCCACGGCGAAGGAGTCGCCGATGCAGACGTCGCCTTCGAGCGCGCCGGCGAGGACGAGGTTCTCGCCGAAGGCGCCGGGGCCGAAGTCCTCCCGTCCCTCCAGCTCGCGCGCGAGGAGCTCCCGCCAGAAGGCGAGGTGCTCGCCGGGGCCGGCGAGGACCGCCTTCTCCGGGCCGCCGTGCACCCCGGTGTCGGCGACGCCGTCCCCCTCGAGACCCTCGCGGCCAAGATGGAGCGGCCGGTCGACCGCCTCCTTGGCGATCGCCGAGATCCAGGGGCGCTCGAAGGGATCGGCCGCGCCCTCGGTTCCGTAGCTGCGCGGCAGACCCACGCGGAGGGAGACGATGCGGATCGACATCGTCTGCTCTTTACCGCGGGCCGCCAGTCCGTGTCGAATCAGCGCTGCGCCTCGACGGTGGCCGTGCCCCCTTTGCCGAGGAGCTCGAGGGCCCGCTCGACGAGGCCCACGAAACGCCCCTCGTCGAGGTTGGCGGCCGGATCGTTCCAGGTGGCGACGAGCATCGCCTCGATCCGCTCGCGGCCGAGGAGGTGCACCAGCTGATCGGTGGCGGTGTTGTCGCTGCGGGAGATCATCAGGGTGGCGAGCGTCTGCAGTGTCACCGGCGCGCCGGCGGGCCAATCCTGGAGCAGGACGGAGGGAAGGGAGTAGGCCTCGGGGGCGAGGCGCACCACCTCGTCCCAGCGCCGCTCTCCCGCCTCGGTCGCGCGGACCAGCTCGGCGACCACCGCCCCGAGGTCACCGGGGGTTCGCACGGGGTTGCCGAGCCAGAGCCCCACCACGCGGTGGGGCGCCGCGGGATCGACCGAGACTGCGAGCGGAACGGCGTAGCCCGCGGCGAAACGCAGCTCGTACTTCGCGGCGTGCGCGTCGCCCTCGGTCCGGCGCAGGCCGGCGCAGGTACCGAGCCGCTTGCCGTAGTCGGCGAAGGGTGCGAGGGCTCTCATCTCCGACCTCCCGGCTGCCGGAGAGGAAGATGGCGCCTGCCCACGCGAGGGTCCAGCCCACCTTGCGTCAGGGCGCGTCGAGGCAGGCGCTCTGCGAGTGATGGCCGCCGAGATCAGCGAGCACGACCGCGCTGCCGTAGCGGCCGCTGGCGCTCTCGGCGAAGCAGAGGTCGAAGCCGTACTGCACCATGCCGGCGACGAAGTTCGCGGTGGGCCCGAGCACCGGGCTGAGGCCACCGTCGGCGCCGATCGCCTGGAGCTTGCCCTCGACCTGCTGCGCATCGGGCAGGTCGCCCTGCGGGTCCCAGGCGATCACGGAGAACGAGCAGCCGATCGGCGTGGCGGTGGGGCAGCCCGCCCGTGCGCCACAGCTCCCCTCGGGCGCAGCGTAGAAGAGGATCGGGCCGTCCGCTTCCCCGGCGCCAGCGTCGGGGCCGAGCTCGCAGCGGGAGCAGACGTTGAACTTGCTGCCGCAGGCGGTCGAGACGCAGATGCTCTCGGGGTCGCCGAAATTGCCGCAGTAGCCGGCGCCATCGTAGCAGTCGGCGGTGGAGGTGCAGGTCTCGCCCTCCGGCAGGCAGAAGCCCTGGGCGCAGAAGGCGCCGGCGCTGCAATCGTCGTCGCCGTCGCACTCGGTCTCGGCGCATGCGCCGCCGAGGCAATACGTCCCGACCGGGCACTCGATGTCCTCGGCGCAGCCGCCCTGGCCTCCCCCGCTGCCACCGGCACCGCCGTTGCCACCGGCGCCACCCGAGCCACCGCGACCGCCTGCACCGGCGCTTCCGCCACCGCTGCCACCGTCGTTGTTCTCGCTGCCGCTCCCACCACAGGCGGCGACGAGCAACGCCGCCAGAAAAACGCTCGCAGAACGCATCCAGGCTCCCCCTTCGTTTCGGAAGGCGGGAGCCTCGATCGATCGTGCAACCGCGCGGAAGCCCGGGAAATCCGCACTACCTCGCGGCGGCAGGGCTGGAGCGTTTGTTTCACGAACTCTCTCAGGCCGCCTCGAAGAGCGCCGCTGCGCCCATGCCGCCACCGATGCACATGGTGACCACGGCCCGCTTGCCACCCCGCTGCTTCAGCTCGTAGAGCGCGGTGGCAGCGAGCCTGGTGCCGGAGACGCCGAGGGGGTGGCCGAGCGCGATGGCGCCGCCGTTGGGGTTGAGCTTCTCCCGCGGGATCCCGATCTCCTTCGCCGAGTAGAGCGCCTGCGCGGCGAAGGCCTCGTTGAGTTCGAAGAGGTCGACGTCGTCGACCGTGAGCTCGTGGCGCTCGAGGAGTTTGCGCACCGCTGGCACCGGGCCGATGCCCATCACCTCGGGGGGCACGCCCGCCACCACGAAGTCGACGAAATAGCCCAGCGGCTTCACGCCCAGCTCCCGCGCCTTCTCCTCGCTCATCACCACCATCGCCGCGGCGCCGTCGGTGAGCGGCGAGGCGTTGCCGGCGGTGACCGAGCCCTTCGGGTTGAAGGCGGGCTTGAGTTTGGCGAGCCCCTCGAGCGTGGTCTCGGCGCGGATGATCGTGTCCTCGGTCACGGTGATCGTGCGGCCCTTCCCCTCGTCGTCGTAGACGGTGGTGGTGACCGGCACGATCTCCTCGACGAAGCGGCCCTTCGCCCGGGCCTCCGCAGCGCGGCGCTGGCTCTCTGCAGCGAAGCGGTCCTGCTCGTCGCGGGGGACGCCGTAGCGCGCCGCCACGTTCTCGGCGGTGGCGCCCATCGAGATGTAGACCTCCGGCCAGCGCTCCATCAGCTCCGGGTTGGCGGAGGGCTTGTGGCCGCCCATCGGCACCATCGACATCGACTCGGTGCCGCCGGCGATGCCGATCTGGATCTGCCCGGCGCGGATCGCGTTGGCGATGGTGGCGATCGCCTGCGTCCCCGAGGAGCAGAAGCGGTTGATGGTCATCGCCGGCACGCTGTCGGGCATGCCGGCGAGGAGCGTGGCGATCCGGGCCACGTTCATCCCCTGCTCCGCCTCGGGCATGGCGCAGCCCAGCACCACGTCTTCCACGTCGGCGGGCTTGAGCCCCGGCACCCGCGCGATCGCCTCCTTCATCGCGATCGCCGCCAGGGTGTCGGGCCGCGTGTCCTTGAGCTCACCCTTGTGCGCCCGGGTGAAGGGGGTGCGCACCGCGCTGGCGATGACGACTCGTCCTGCCATGTCACGTCTCCTCTGCCGGGCGACCCGGCGCGTCCCGCATCAATTCCGCAGCGGCTTGCCGGTCTGGAGCATCGCCATCATCCGCTCGCGGCTCTTCTCCTCGCCGCAGAGTGAGAGGAACCCCTCGAGCTCGAGCTCGAGCATCCGCTCCTCGCTGATCGCGCTGCCGGGGGAGGTGTCGCCGCCGGTGAGGACCCGGGCCAGCACCTGGCCGATCTTGCGATCGTAGGCGCTGATCTGCCCGTTCACCTCCATGTCGTAGAGCATCATGTCGATGGTGGCGCGGCCGCTGGCGCCCGGCATCCGGAACCTCGTCGGCCGCGGCGGGCGGAAGCCCGAAGCGGCGAGGCCGATCACCCGGGCCTTCGCGTCGGAGAGGAGGAAGTCCCGGTTGGGGGTGATGCCGTCGTGGCGGGAGAGGAAGCCGAGCGCCTGCGCCTCCTCGGCGGAGGTCGCCACCTTCGCGGTGCCGATCGCCATGAACGTCTTGGCGATGAACTGCAGCGGATCGAATTGCTTGTCGGCGGTAAAGGGCCCGTAGACGTTGCGGAGCAGCATCATCGTCCCGCCGCCGCCGGGGATGAGGCCGACGCCGACCTCCACCAGCCCCATGTACGTCTCCGCCGCAGCCTGGATTGCGTTGGCGCCCATCGCCGCCTCGGCGCCGCCGCCGAGGGTGAGGCCGAAGGGCGCGCTCACCACCGGGATCGGGCTGTAGCGCATCCGCTGGTTGGCGGCCTGGAAGCCCGCGGCCATCGACCGCACGGTCTCCCACTCGTCGGAGCCGATGGCCATGAGCAGCGCCATCAGGTTGGCGCCAGCGGAGAAATTGCTGCCGTCGTTGCCGACGACGAGGCCGCGGAAGTCGGCCTCGGCGACGTCGAGGGCGGTGTTCATCATCGCGATGATCGAGTCGTCGATCGAGTTCATCTTCGAGTGGAACTCGAGGAGGGCCACGCCGTCGCCCATGTCCCAGAGGGAGGCGGAGTCGTTGCCGGCGATCTTCGCGTTGCCGCGGCGCAGGTACTCGACCTTGAAGGCGCGCGCATTCTCGGGCACCGCTTCCGCCCGCTTCGAGCGGATCTCCCAGTAGGTGTCGTGGCCGCCCTCCACCGCGTAGAAGCTCTCGCGACCTGCGGCGAGCATCTCCTCCACCCACGGCGCCGGCTGCAGCCCCTTCTCCTTCATCTCCTGCACGCCCCTGCGCACGCCGTATGCGTCCCACGTCTCGAAGGGGCCGAGCTCCCAGCCGAAGCCCCAGCGCATGGCGCGGTCGACGTTGACCAGATCGTCTGCGATCTCGGGGATGCGCCGCGAAGCGTAGGCGAGCACGTCGAGGATGACGGCCTTCGCGAAATGCGCCGCCTGGTCGGATCCTTCGAGCACGGTGCGCACGCGATCGCGTACGTCCTCCCGATCCTTCGCCCTGCCGAGCGAGTCGAAGCGGACCTTCTGCTGCGGTCGGTATTCGAGGGTCTGCAGATCGAGGGCGAGGATCTCCTTGCCGCCGCCCTCGCCGCGGCTCTTCTTGTAGAAGCCGCCGCCGGTCTTGTCGCCGAGCATGCGCCGCTCGACCATCTGCGCCACGAAGCCGGGCACCCGGAAGACGTCGCGGGCCTCGTCGTGGGTGAGCGTGTCGTAGCAGTTCTTCGCCACGTGGACGAAGGTGTCGAGGCCGACGATGTCGGCGGTGCGGAAGACGGCGCTCTTCGGGCGGCCCATCGCCGGGCCGAAGATCTTGTCGACCTCCTCCACGCCGAGCCCCGCCTCGCCCATCGAGCCCAGGGTGCGGAGCATCGCGTAGACGCCGATGCGGTTGGCGATGAAGTTGGTTGTGTCCTTGCCGTAGACGATTCCCTTGCCGAGGACCTCCTCGCCGAAGCGGGTCATCGCGTCGAGGACCTCGGGGTCGGTCTCCTTCCCGGGCACCAGCTCGAGGAGCTTCATGTAGCGGACCGGGTTGAAGAAATGGGTGACGAGGAAGCGCCTGCGGAAGGCTTCGCCGCGGCCCTCGAGCATCCCCTCGATCGACATGCCGGAGGTGTTGGAGGAGATCACGGCCCCGGCTTTGAGGTGCGGCTCGACCCGGGCGAAGAGCGCGCGCTTCACCTCCAGATCCTCCTTCACCACCTCGACCACCCAATCGCATTCGGCGATGCGGGCGATGTCGTCGTCGAAGTTGCCGACCTCGATGAGATCGAGGGCAGCGGTGGAGAAGATCGGCGAGGGCTTCTGCTTGCGCAGGTTGGCCACGGCCGAGGCGGCGAAGCGGTTCCGGAAGGAGCGCTTGCTCGTCTCCTCGCCCGGCGCTGGGCTCGGCGGGACGATGTCGAGGAGCAGCGCGGGGATCCCCGCGTTGGCGAGGTGGGCGGCGATGCCGCTGCCCATGACACCAGCGCCGAGGACGGCGGCCTTGCGGATCCGGAGGCTCATCGGAGGCGGACTCCTTCGCAGCACCTGCCCGGCGCCGGGCAGGGAGATGAATGAATAGCCATTCAGTCGACGTAGGGTCCCCGCGGGGGCGGGGCAAGTCAATCGGCCGAACGGGGCTTGGAGGGGGAGGCTAAGGTCCGCGCGGTGGTGGCGCACCTGCCCGGCCCATCGGGGGCAGGCGCCGCCTATTCGGCGAGGCTGGGGGGCAGCATCCGCTGGCAACGCGCCCTGCCCGCTGCTGCCTCGCGGAAGTGGGGGTGGTCGCGGAGGATCCGGTCGTAGGCGGCGATGGCGCCGAGGCAGTCGCCCCTGGCGGCGAGGGATCGCGCGCTCTCGAGCTGCGCCTCCACCGCGTCGATCCGCTGCCGGAGCATCGCCACCTTCGCGGCCACGCCGGGATCGTCGGGGACGGTGGCGAGGATCTCCCGGGCGCTGCCGAGGTTGCCGGCGAGGAACTCGGCGTTGCCCTTGAGCCAGATCTCCCTGGCGAGGAGCTCCTCGCGGAGGCGCTGCGCCGGGGCTGGCCCCTCCGGTGCTGCTGCAGCTTGCGTAGGCGCGGGTGCCGCTGCCACCGCTGCAGGCGCAGGCGCAGGGGCCGGCGACGGCTCGGCGGCCACCGCAGGCGCCGAGGTGGCGAAGGGCAGCGGCAAGAGGCCCATGGCGAAGGCGCCACCGGCGCCGCCGAGCACCAGCGCTGCAGCGCCGAGCAAAAGCCCGCCGCCGCGCCGCTGCTGCCGCCGTGGCGGGGGGACCTCGGTCTGCGGCAGCTCCAGCGCCACCGAAGGCAGCGGCGCCACGCCGAGCGCGGTGCCGCTCCGCACCGGCTCGCTCGGGAACTGCACCTGCGCACCGGGTCCGCGGACCCAGGTACCGCCGGGGTCGGGCCGCGGCGCAGCAGCACCGGCGCCGCCGATCCGCGCCACCGCGGCGCCCCAGGCCGAGGTCTGGGTGACCACCTCCAGCGCGCTGGCGAAGGCGGCCATCGAGGGGAAGCGCGCCTCGCGATCCTTCTCGGTCGCCCGGCGGATCGCCTCGTCGAGGGCGGGGACGCGGAAGTCCGGCAGCAGCGTCTCGATCCGCGGCAGCGGCTCCTGTGCCTGTCGCCGCAGCATCTCGGGGATGCTCGCGGCGACGAAGGGGTTGGCGCCGGTGAGGAGCTCGTAGAGGACCACGCCGAGGACGTAGACGTCGGCCCTGGCGTCGACCGGTTCGCCGCGGATCTGCTCGGGCGGCATGTATTGCGGCGTGCCGGCGATGCTCCCCTCGACGGTGAGGCTGCCGCCCTCGCCGAGGAGCTTGGCGATCCCGAAGTCGAGGACCTTGGCGTGGGGGCCCCGCAGCCCCTGCCGTACGATCACGTTGTCGGGCTTCAGATCCCGGTGGATCACGCCGCTGCCGTGGGCGTGCTCGAGCGCGTCGGCGACCTGGAGCACGATCTCCACCGCCTCCGCCGGCGCAAGGCGGCCCTGCCTGTCGAGGAGGGTCTTGAGATCCGGCCCCTCCACGTACTCCATCGAGATGTAGAGGTTCCCCGACTCGTCCTGCCCGAATTCGTGGAAGGTGATCGCGTGGGGGTGGGCGAGCCGCGCGTAGCTCCGCGCCTCGTTGAGGAAGCGCTGGGCGAGGTCGGCCCTGCCGTGCAGCTGTGCGTTGAGGAACTTGAGCGCGACCTTGTGGCCCAGCCCCACCTGCTCCGCGAGGTAGACTGCGCCCATGCCGCCCTGCCCCAGCTTGCGGATCACCCGGTAGCGTCCGGCGATCACCCTGCCGACGAGCGGATCGCCCTGGAGCAGGAGCGTGTCGCCGCAGAGCAGGCAGGCGCTGCCCTCGTAGGCGGCGCCGCAGCGGTGGCAGACGGTGGCTGGGGTCATGCGTTCACTTCCCCGCGGGGTAGCGGGTGGAGAAGAGCACGCGCTCCACCTCGGCGGCGGCATTGCCGGCTTCCATGGCGACGACGGCCCGGAGCACCGCGGTGCGGGGATCGTCGGGGAGATCGCGCTCGAGCGCTGCGAGGGCACCGGCCTCGTCGCCGCTGCGCCAGATCGCCAGCGCCCGGAAGAAGCGATAGTCGGCGACGGCGGGTGCCGCCTCCACCGCAGCGGAGAGCTGCGCGATCGCCGCGGCGTACGAGCCGCTGCCGCCCTCGACGCCGTTCCTCACCGCTCGCACCGCGGCGAAGGCGGCATCGCCGCCACCGGGGCCGGTGTCGGTCGCCTCGAGGGCGGGCCGGGCAGCAGCCCGGAGCTCGGCGAGCCCTTCGAGGAAGGCGCTGCGAGCGACGTGGCCCTGGGGCGCAGGGCCGAAGGTCGCCGCCAGCTCGTAGAAGGCCTCGCCGCGGCGCAGGGTCGCCTCGTCCAGCGCCTCGCGGGCGAGGGCGCGCCGGTGGAGATCGTCCGCGGCGGCGGTGGCGGCAGCTGCGAGCTTGCCCGCCATCTCGCCGAGATCGGTGCCGAGGTAGCCCGCCTCGACCAGCTGCGCGAGCCACTCGCCGGCGCTGCCGTGGCCCACGAGGTTGCCTGCCTCGAGGGCGGCGAAGAAGGCCGCCTTCGCCTCGACGAATTGCCGGGTGCTCTCCTCGGCCTGCCCCCTGCCCGCGCGGAGCTGCCGCTCGCAGAGCTCGAGCTCGCTCTGCGCCTTGGAGCGCTCCTCGCCCTCCGCGGCGGCGCGGACGTAGACGCGGTAGGCGTAGCAGGCGCCGGGGATCTCCTTTGCCTTGAGACGGCTCCGCGCCAGCGAGAGGTAGGTGGGCACGTGCTCCGGCGCCGCGCGGGTGGCCTGGAGGAAGACCCGCGCCGCGTCGCGGAATTGCTTGCGGTTGTAGAGGCGGTTGCCGTCCGCCTGCAGCGCGTCGGCGGTGCCGACACCCGGGCCGACGAGGGGCGCGGCGGATGCCGGCGCAGCGGCGCCGAGGAGGAGGAGGAGGAGGACGAGGGCCAGTGCCCGAAGCTCAGAACGCATATCCCAGGCCTCCGCGGAATTCCTGCGTGCCGTCGGTGCTGCCGGCGAGGGTGAAGGAGTGGCGGTAGGCGCCCTGCAGGTAGAGGCCGTCCACCAGGTAGAATTGCAGGGCGCCCTGCAGATCGAGACCGAGATCGGCGAGGAGGAAGCCCTTCTTGTAGCCGGCGCCCTCCACCGTCTCGACGTGGGCGAGCCTGCCCACGAAGCCGCCCTGCGCGCCGAGCACGAAGCGCCACAGCGCCACCCGGAGCTGCGGGTGGAGCAGCCGCAGCGCGCCGCCCTGGATCTGCGAGCGGACCGTGGCGGGCGCGAGGGCGTCGGGGTTGGCAATCCCGAGGGTGAAGGCGTCCGCCGAGGCGAAATAGGAGGCGCCTGCGACCATCAGGCCGAAGTGGCGGCCGAGGCTGCCGTACTCCGCCGAGATCCCCCAGAGGCCGGTCCTGCCGCTGGCTGCGTCGGTCTCGGTGTCGCCGATGCCGATGTGCTTGGCAGCGAGGCGATCGTCGGTGAGCGTGAAGCGATCGTAGCTGACGGTGTAGTAGCTGCCGCGCCCGTAGATCGCCTCCTGTTCCCGGGAGAGCGCGTCGGTGAAGCTGGTCCAGCCGGTGGCCTGCAGGTCCCGATCGATCCGCAGCTCCTCGCCGGCCTCGAGCGTCACCGTGGTCTCCCAGGGCTCGTAGCCGTCGCGGACGAGCTGCACCCGGTGCTGCCCTGGGGCGACGCCCACCTCCGCCTGCCCGCTCCCCGCTTCCCTTCCGTCGACGAGGATGGTGGCGCCTGCCGAGGAGACGACGAGCTTCGCTGGCAGCTGCGCGAGCTTGCGCTCGAGGGAGAGCGCGCCGCGCACCGGCACCTGCTCCACCCACTCCACCGGGTGGTGGGAGGCGAGCTCGATCCGGATCGTCCGCTCGCCGGGAAGGAGCTGGGTCGAGAGCGGCGTCACGCCCACCGGCTCGCCGTCCACGAGCACCCTGGCGCCGGGCGGATCGGTCCGCAGCTCGAGGCTGGAGGCGAGGGGTGCCACCTTGATCAGCGCGCCGAGGAGCGCCTTCTCCAGCGCGGCGTTCGCGCTCTCCGCGGCGGCGTTGTCGAAGCTGCCGGGCGTGAAGGAGGCGACGCGGAAGCGGTAGCCGCGATCGTCCTGCCCCGCCTTGATCAGCACCACGCGCTGCAGGCCGAAGGCCCGCACCAGCGAAGCGACCGGATCGGCGCAGGCTGCGTCGCCGAAGAGGCAGTCGATCACCACCCGGCGATCGGCCTTCTCCTTCGCCAGCTGCGCGCTCCCGACGATCTCGGTGCCGGCGGCGGCCTCGGCGAAGAGGCGGGAGAGCGCCTCCTCGGTGCGGGTCACCAGCGCCGCCTGTCCCGGATAGAGGGGCTGCACGAGCCACAGGGTGCTCGGCGCCTTCACGTCGACAGCGGCGGGCACCGGCGGGGCCTCTTCCGGTGGAGCGGCGGCGGGAGCGCCGGTGGCGACGAGGAGCGCCGAGAGCAGGACGGGTAGGTTCATGTCTGGATCCCCGGGGAGGCGAGCGGGCGAGCGCCGCCATGGCTGCGAGCATAAACGGATCGGGGATCGTGTTCACGGGCAGAAGCGGCCTGCACCTGCGTGTTTTTTGCTTCTTGCCGCTTGACCTGCCCGACGGCGGGGTTAGGTGTGGCGCCCCGTGGAGACGAATCGATGAGCGCATGGCAGCCTGCAGCAGGTGAGACCCCTTTCGAGATCCTCGGCGGCGCGGAGACGATCCGCGTGCTGGTGGAGCGCTTCTACGACGCGATGGAGCGCGACGAACCCGCCCTCGCCGCCCTCCACAAGCAGGACGAACCGGGCAAGGTGAGCCGGGAGAGCCGCGACAAATTCGCGAGCTTCCTCTGCTTCTGGCTCGGTGGGCCCCGCACCTACCTCGAGACGCGGGGGCATCCGATGCTGCGTGCGCGCCACGCGCCCTTCGTCGTGGACGAGGCGATGCGCGACGCCTGGCTGCGCAGCATGATCACCGCGATGGACGAGGTGGGGATCGCCGGCGAGGTCCGCACCTTCCTAGACGGGCGCTTCGCCCACGTCGCCGATTTCCTGCGGAACGTCGAGGGCTGATCGCCGGAGCGTGTACACGTTCGTGGCAGAACGTGCGCAAGCCGCCCACCCAGGCGCGGCTGCATCGGCGTTTCACCACAGGTTATCCACCTCCTGTGAATTGTGGCCGCTACGTGGCGCTACGAGAGCGCCGCGAAGGCGTCGCGGATCGCGGCGCCGATCCGCGACGCCCGCAGCACCAGCGCCGTGACGTGGCCTTCGCCCGCGAGCCAGCGCAGCTCCGACCCCGGCCAGTGGGCGTGCAGGCGCTCGACCGTGGCGCGATCGACGTAGCCGTCCCGCGCAGCGGCGACGAGGATCGCGGCGCTCCCCGGCGCAGGTGGCCCCAGGTGCTGCAGCGCGATCGAGTCGAGGAGCGCGTGGAGGCGATCCCTCGCAGCGGGGCCGAGGGCGTCCCACGCGATCTGCCGGGAGAGCAGCCCCTCGGTGAAGATCGGCGCCGGCGAGATCCCCGCGGCGCCGGGGACGATCGCGAGCGGCCCGGGCGAGAGCGCCCCCACGTAGGCCGCCATCGATCCCCCCATGCTGTAGCCGGTGACGCCGAGCTTCCGGTGGCCGCGCGCCCGGAGCCAGGCGAGGAGCGAGAGCGCCTCGGCGATGGTGGCGCCGTTCATCGCCAGCTGCTCGGCGACGGTGCCCAGGTCGCAGCCCTCCTGTCCCGCAGGCCGGCGCGGGCCGTACCAGGGGTTCTCGAGGATCAGCGCGCCGATGCCCCGGGCGGCGAGAGGCAGCGCGATCCGACGGCGCCTGCCCGATCCCACCTCGCCGGTGGCGGCGAGGTGGAGGCAGACCGGCGCATCTTCCGCCGGCAACAGGAGCTCGAAGGCGCCGGCGCGCACCTCCCGCGGCAGCGCCGGATCGGGTGCGTGGAAGGTGCCGTGCCGGAGCGTGCAGCCGCCCAGGCGCTGCACCGGGCCGAGCGCCACCTCGAGGGGCACGGGGCCGCTGGCGAGGAGGCCCCGCAGCTTCTCCGCTTCCTCCTCCACCCTGCCCCAGCCGCCGGCAAAGAGGCGCGGCCCCGCGCGCAGGGCGCCGTAGAGCCGGTCGGCCCAATGGGCCTCGTTCATCCGGTGTTCCGCATCCCGGCGGCGATGCCGTTGAGCGTGAGCAGGAGCGGCCTGTCGCAGCGCTCGTCTCCCGTCCGCTTGCGGCGGAGCAGCTCCACCTGCAGGAAGGACATCGGATCGACGTAGGGATTGCGCAGCTGGATCGAGCGGCGCAGCGGCTCGTTCTCCTCGAGCAATTTCCGGTGGCCGGTGACGCGCTTGATCAGGCGGCGGGTGCGCCGGTACTCCTCGAGGATCCGCGGCCAGATCGCCTGCCGCGCCTCCGGCGGCGCGAGCTGCGCGTAGCGTGCGGCGATCTTGAGATCGCTCTTGGCGAGCACCATCTCGACGTTGTCGATCACGGTGCGGAACACGGGCCACCGCCGGTACATCTCGCGGAGCTCCGCCTCGCCGCCGGGCTTGTCCGCCAGGGATGCGAGCGCGGTGCCGACGCCGTACCAGCCCGGCAGGATCGCGCGGTTCTGGGTCCAGGCGAAGACCCAGGGGATCGCGCGCAGCGCCTCCACGCCGCCGGCCCGCCGCTTCGCCGGACGGGATCCGATCGGCAGGTTGGCGATCTCTTCGAGCGGCGAGGCGGTGTTGAAGAACTCCACGAAGTGCGGGTTCTCCCAGACCAGCGCCCGGTAGGCCTTGCGTCCCTCCTCGGCGAGCTGGACGAAGGTGGCGTCGAAGCGCGCCACGTCCGCGGGCGGCGGGCGCTCCAACGCATCGAGGGTGTGGAGCAGCGCGCCGCCGATGATCAACTCCAGCGTCCGCATCGCCAGCTCGGGCCGAGCGTATTTGTGGTCGAGGGCCTCGCCCTGCTCGGTGGCCTTGTAGCGACCGGCGACGCTGCCCCGGGGCAGCGAGAGGATCGCCTGCTGTGCGGGACCGCCGCCGCGGGCCACCGACTCGCCGCGG
Source organism: Vulgatibacter sp. (assembly GCF_041687135.1). NCBI lineage: Bacteria > Pseudomonadati > Myxococcota > Myxococcia > Myxococcales > Vulgatibacteraceae > Vulgatibacter > Vulgatibacter sp. The sequence goes on from NZ_JAWLCN010000004.1 coordinate 390,946, forward strand.
CCATGGAAGATCCGCAAGGGGATGCCGATCGCCGCCGCCACCTGCGGCAGCGCCACCTGCGCCCGGCGCAGCGCGCCGTGTGCAGCCAGCAGACCGACCTCCTTGCCGGAGTCGCTGTAGCCGACCATCACTTCCTGCACGCCGCGGGCCTGGACGTGGCCGCGGTAGAGCGGATCGGCGAAGAGGGAGCGGAGGATCGCGGGGCCGTCGTCCAGTGCCTGCAGCGTCTCGAAGAGCGGCACGATGTCGATGCGAGCGCAATGCCGCGCATCGTCCCAGAGGCCGGCTGCCTGCGCGCAGCGCAAGGTCGCCCGTACGTCCTCCGCCGCGGTGGCCATCGAGAGGATCACCGTGCGGCAGGCGCCCTCGCCGCTCTCCGCCTGCGCCGCGGCGATCTTCTGCAGCGCACCGAGGAAGCGGGCGCCGCCCTCGGTCTGCTCCCCCTGGCCGTCGAGGAAGGCAGCTGCAGCCCGGGCATCCTCTGCGGGCGCGCGCATCTCCAGCTCGAGGATGTGGAAGCCCACCGCCCGCACCTGCGCGAGGAGCGCTCGAACGTCGCGCTCGCCGCTGCGGCCGCAGTTGGCGGCGCGCAGCGAATCGGCGACGAGCTCCAGATCGCCGATCAGCTCTGCCGGCGCGCGGTAGGCCCAGGGCAGCTCGGCTTCGTGGGTGCCGTGGAATTCGGGGCCGATGCCGTGGGGATGGGCAGCCACCGCGCCCTCGCCGCCGTGGGCGAGGCGGGCGACGAGCCGGAGCGAATCCGGAGGCCGCGCCATCATGCGCCGCTCCTCCACCCGGGTGAGCGCCGCAGCGAGCCGCGCCTCGATGAAGCGGAGCTTGCGGCGCCAGGGCTCGCCGACGGTGCGCGGCGCCCAGCGCTCGGCGATCTCCGGCATCATCCGCTCGTCCTCCTCCAGCGAGGCGAAGAGGTCAGCGGGTACCTCCACGTTCCGGGAGGATTGGGAGAGCATGCCGCCGACGCGCTGGACCTCGGCGAGGATCCGACGCAGCGCCCGGGCCTCGTGGGCGCGGATCGCGTCCTCGAGCACGTCGGGGGTGACGCGCGGGTTGCCGTCCATGTCGCCGCCCACCCAGGAGTGGAGCCGCAGCGGCATCGGAGAAAAGCCCAGGGGCTCGCCGTAGGCCCGCTCGAAGGCGGCGCCGAGGACGTGGGGCAACTCGGGCAGCAGCTCCCAGAGCACCTCCTCCACGTACCAGAGGACGTTCTTCACCTCGTCGCCGACGGCGGGGCGCTCGCGGCGCACCTCGTCGGTCTGCCAGAGGGCGCCCACCTCCTCGCGGATCCGCTCCAGCGCGTCGCCGGCCTCGTGGGGGGTGAGCTCGCAGCGGTCCCGCTCCTCGAGGACGTGGGCGATCCGGTCGAGCTTGTCGAGGAGGGTGCGCCGCGCCGCCTGGGTGGGATGGGCGGTGAGGGTGAGGGTGACCTCCAGGGTCGAGAGCACCTCCCGCACCCGATCGGCGGGAACGCCCGCCTCCCGCGCCTGCTGGAGCACCGCCGCCAGCGAGCCCCGCTGCGGCGCCGGATCCCTGGCGTGGGCCCTGGCCCGGCGCACCCGGTGGTGCTGCTCGGCGAGGTTGGCCAGGGAGAAGTAGGTGGCGAAGGCCCGGATCACCCGCTCCGCCTGGCCGATGGGGATCTCGGCGAGGAGCTGGATCAGCTCGGCCTCCGCCGCAGCCCGCCCGGGCCTGGGGCCGCGGCGTCGCCGGATCGCGAGCTTGCGGACCTTCTCCTCGAGCTCGAAGAGCCCGCTTCCCTCCTGCTCCACCAGCACCTCGCCGAGGAGTCGCCCGAGGAAACGCACATCCCGCCGAAGCGGCCGATCGACCTTGCGCTTGCGCACCATGGCTCCAGACGCTACCACCCCGCCGGCACGGCTCCTGGCCAGTAGCCCGATCAGACCCCCCGGATTGGGGATAGGTCCGGCGGTGTGGGGCAAGGTAAGCAGGCTGCCCCGCTGCGCGGAACCGGGTGAAGAAAGCCGGGACGCGGACCGTCGGAGGGGCGAGGGAGAAATCGGACGTGGCGGGCGGCAGCGAACCAGCATTCGATCGCATCTCCAACGCAGAGGTGCCCCCGGCAGCCCCGGCGACGGGGAAGGCCCGTGCGGTGCTGCGCTGGTTCGGCATCGACGCCACCGGCCTCGACCCCACCGTGCCCTGCGCGGTCTGCGGCCTGCCCGCCGCCCTCGGCAGCGAGCGCTGCCCCTCCCACCCCGAGAGCGAGTCGACCCCGGCGACCCTGCCTGCCCTCCGCCTCGGCGGCGTGGTGGCGGTGGCGGTGACGCTGGCGCTCCTCGGCGCGGTGCTGGGCGTGATCGCCGCCGACAACCGCTTCGCCTGGATCGGCGCGCTGGCGGCAGCGGCGCAGGTGGCAGCTGGCGTGGCCCGGCAGCTGCGCCTCGGCCGCCTCGCCACCGCGATGGGGATGGTGTCGTTCTTCACCTCGCTGACGCTGATCTTCGCCGGCCTGCTGGTGGCGACGATCGCGGCGCTGCCGCTGGTGATCCAGCGGCTCCTCTCCTAACCTGCGGCGCGGTCCGGCGGCAGGTCGAGGATCTCGGCGAAGACCGGCCGGAAGTCGCCGGCGCTGCGGGTGAGCTGCAGCGCGTGGACGAGCCCCAGCACCGCCCGCAGGAAGATCAGCCCCTCCGGCGGTGGCCGGAAGCGGACGAGATCGGTGGCGCGCTTGCGGCCGAAGGCGACGAGCTCGTCGACCACCCGGTTGCTGCCGAAGTCGAAGGGGCCGCGCAGCGGCCTGGCGGCGACGGCGAGGAGCTCGCCGAGGAGCGACTGTGCCCTGGGCTTGGGGAGCGCCACGGTGAAGCCGCCGCCCTCCAGCGCATCGACCCAGTCGATCGCCTCGCCGCGGAGCACCGCCCCGAAGACCTCGCGGTAGCAGCGGTGGAAGGCGGGGCCCACCTGCCGGGTGCTGCCGAAGTCGAGGACGCCGAGCCTGCCGTCGCCGAGCAGCACGAAGTTGCCGGGGTGGGGGTCGCCGTGGACCACGCCCGTGCGGAGGAAGGGGCCGTAGATCGCCCGGGTGAGCTGCAGCCCCACCTCGAGGCGCTTTGCCGCGGAGGCGCTGCCGTGGGCCCAATCGTGGAGGGTCGGCCCCTCGAGGAGCTCCATCACCAGCACCTTCTCCGTGCAGAGCGCGGGGAAGGTGCGGGGCACGACGAGGCTGGGAAAGGGCGCGAATTCGGCGCGGAAGCGCTCGAGCTGCAGGCGCTCCTGCAGGTAGTCGAGCTCACCGCGGAGCTGCGCCGCGAGGAGCTCGTAGTAGCGCCTGCCGTCGAAGAGGTCGGTGCCGAGACCGGCGATCCGCACCGCCGCGCCTGCGGCACCGAGGTCGTCGTCGAGGGCGTCGCCGACGCCGGGGTATTGGACCTTCACCGCCACCACCTCCCCTCCCGGGAGGACGGCCCGGTGCACCTGCCCGAGGGAGGCGGCGGCGAAGGGCACGGGCTCGATCGAGGCGAAGTGGTGGTGGAGCGGTCCACCCAGCTCCTCCTCGAGGCGGGCGGCGATCCGGGGCCAGCTCATCGAGCGGGCGCCGGTGTAGAGGCCGCCAAGGAGGCGGCCCACCTCGCCGCCACGGGGATCGAGGGCGGGGACCGCCGCCTGGCCGAGCTTGAGCGCGAGGCCGCGGAGGTCACCCAGGGTGTCGAGGACGAGGCGGGCGGTCTCCGTCGAGGGCTCGCGGCGCACCAGCGCCCCGCCGACCCGCGCCGAGAGGCCGAGGAGCCGCCCCAGGCGGGAGCGTTTGCCCTGTGGGATCGCGCCGTCGTCCACGCAGCCAAGGTAACAAGCCGGCGCCGCGCCGGGGATCACTCGATGTGGGCCACCGTGGTGCCTGCGGCGGGGACGCGGAAGGTGGCCTCGGCGCAGTCGAGGGCGCCGACGTGGTGGCCGTTGCCCACCCCGTCGGTGGTGGTGGACCAGCAGAAGCGGGCGGTCCAGGTGCCGGCGGTGGCGGGCGACTCGTCCACGCAGGCGACGCTCGAGCCGGGGCAGGTGGAGCGGGGGAAGAAGGCGCCGTCCCAGTCGAAGCTGATCGAGGCGCCGGGGGCGAGCTCGTCGACCACCGGCATCGCGGCGCCGCAGACCCCGCAGCCACACGCGTCGCAAGGGCAGAGGTCGCAGGGCTCGACGAAGCGGACGGCGGTGCCGTCGGGGGCGCGGAGCTCGAGCCAGGCGGGGGCGCCGGCTTCGGAGGAGCGCTGCACGTAGATCGCATCCCCGGCGCTCGCCGCACGGCGGAGCTCGAAGGTGGCGCCGCGCTCGGGCGGGTTCGCCCCGCCACCGCCGCCTGCGCCGCCGCTGCCACCTGCAGCGCCGCCGGTGCCGATCCCGCCACCGCCACCCTCGTCTTCGCCGTCTTGGGTATCGCAGCCGCAGAGCAGCAGGGCCGCAGCTGCGAGGAGCAGAAGTCGCTTTTCCATGGAACCCACGCTACCGCAGGGCCAGCCGCCCCTGCTATGTGCGTCATCCATGCGCACCACCGAGAGCCGCGTCGTCGCCAACGGCCTGCAGCACCACGTGATCAGCTGGGGCCCCGACGGCGCGCAGCCCGCCGCCACCCTGCTCTGCCTCCACGGCTTCCTCGACGTGGGCTGGAGCTTCCGGCCGATGGCGGAGCGGCTCGTCGCCTGTGGCCACCGCGTCGTCGCCTTCGATTGGCGGGGCCACGGCGAGAGCGAGTGGGTGGGGCCCGGCGGCTACTACCACTTCATGGATTACGTCGCGGATCTCGCCGATCTCGTCGACGCCCTCGTCCCCGGGCCGCTCCACCTCGTCGGCCACAGCATGGGCGGCAGCGCCGCGTCGCTCTACGCCGGCGCCTTTCCGGAGCGGGTGGAGAAGCTGGTGCTCATGGAGGGGCTCGGTCCCGAGGCGCCGAACGAGCCCGAGCCCGCGAAGCGCACCGGCGCCTGGGTGCTGGCGGCGCGCAAGGCGCGGCAGCGGCAGCACCGCGTGCTCGCCTCCCTCGAGGAGGCGCTGGCGCGGATGCGGCTGCAGACGCCGGAGCTGGACGACGCCCTCGGCCTCGAGCTGGCGGCGCGCTCCACGCGGCAGGTCGAGGGCGGCGTGGTCTGGAGCTTCGATCCCCTCCACCGCACCCGCGGCCCCTATCCCTTCCACGCGGAGCTCTTCCGGGCCCACCTCGCGGCGATCACCGCGCCTACGCTCTGCATCGAGGGTGAGCGGGGCTACCGCGTGCCCGACCAGGAGGAGCGGCAGGCGGCGCTGCGCGACGCGCGGCGGATCGTGATCCCGGCGGTGGGCCACATGATGCACTGGCTCGCGCCGGGGCCGGTGGCAGAGGCGATCGACGGGTTCCTGCGGCGTTAATTGGCCGGCGGCAGCCGCACCGTGAAGCTGGAGCCGGCGCCCGGCAGGCTCTCCGCCGCCACGGTCCCGCCATGGGCCTCGACGATCCGCCGTACGAGGAAGAACCCCAGGCCCCAGCCGCCGTAATGCCGGCTCGAGACGCCGCGCTCGAAGCGTTCGAAGACCCGGGGCAGCCGCTCGGGCGCGATGCCGCTGCCACGATCCCGCACCACGAGCAGCGCGGCGCCCTCGCTCGTCCCGACCTCGATCCGGACGGGTTTGCCCTCGCCGAATTTGAGGGCGTTGTCGAGGAGGTTGCCCACCACCTCCCCGAGGCGCCGCCGATCCCAGAAACCCTCCACCGGGCCCGCTGCCACCACCTCCACCGCGGCGCCGGAGCGGGCGATGCGCTCCTGCATCGCAGCCACCACCTCCTCCACCACGGCGACCAGATCGATCGTCTGCCGCTCCAGCGTGAGCTCCCCGGATCCGATCTGCGAGACGTCGAGGAGCTGATCGACCAGCTGGTTGAGCCGCTTGAGGCCGCGCTGCGCGGTGGTGAGGGTGCGCTGGAGCGACGGGTCCTCGGCGGCGTCGCTCTTGCGCAGCTGCGAACCGATCGCCACCGACATCGAGGTGATCGGCGTCTTCAGCTCGTGGGAGGCGACCGAGAGGAAATCCTCCCGGACCTGCACCGCCTCCTGCGAGCCCCGGTAGAGCCTGGCGTTGTCGATGGCCAGCGCCGCGCGGCGGGCGAGCTCCTCGGCGACGGCGAGGTCCGCTGCGGTGAAGCGGCCTGCGGCGGCGGAGCCGAAGCTGAGCAGGCCGATGACGCGCCCGCGCCCCACCAGCGGCACCGCCATCGCGCTGCGCAGCCCGAGCCGCCGGAGCAGCGCCGCATGGGCCTCGTCCCGGGCGTAGGAAACGAGCCGCGCATCGTCGACGTCGGGCAAGAGGTGCGAAGCGCCGGAGCGGAGGATCTCGCCTGCGGGCTGCGGCGAGGTGGCATCGGGCGGATAGCGGCGCAGCAGCTCGTCGAGGTAGACCTCCTTCGCCGGGTCCGCGTGCACGCCGGCGACGCGGCGGATCTGCCCGCCCTCCTCGACCAGATCGATCACGCACCAATCCGCCATCGCCGGCACCGCGAGGTGGGCGAGGTCGTCGAGGGTCTGCTCGTAGTCGAGGGAGCCGGCGAGGATCACGCTCGCATCGGCGAGGAAGCGGATGGTCCGCTCGGCCCGCGTGCGCTCCTCCATCTCGCTCTGCACCGCGCGGAAGAGCCGGGCGTTCTCGATCGCGACGGCGATCTCGGGCGCGAGCAGCTCGAGGGTGCGCACGCGATCTGCGGCGAAGGCGTGGGTGGCGAGGGAATTCTCGAAACAGAGGGTGCCGAGCAGCTCTTCCTTGCGCCGGATCGGAAAGGCGAGGAGCGACATCGTCTTCCGGCGCACGAGGTAGGGATCCGCCCGCACCTCGGGGGAGGTGCGCACGTCGTCGATCACCACGGGCACCCGCTCGCGGCGCACGCGCTCGATGAGGTCGCGGGGCGCTGCATCGGAGCTGGCGAGCGGCGTCTCCTGGAGGAGGACCGGCGCTTCCGCGGCGCCGGTCGCACGGACCACCGGCACCCCGCCCTCCTCCAGCACCAGCGCCCCGCGCTCGGCGCCCACCGCTCGGATGCAGACCTCCACCAGCTTCGGGAGCAGGCGCTCGAAGCGGATCTCTCCCGAGATCGACTCCACCGCCTCGAGCAGGCTGAGCACGTCGAGGGTCCCGACGGCGCCGAGCTTCGGCGCCGCCTCCTCGAAGCCGAGCGCGACGCCGAAGGCCTCGTCGAGGGCCCGGACCTTCCCCGTCGCGCCCCAGCGCGCGTAGAGTTCGCGCGCGTCGCCGAGGTAGGCGCGGGCCACCCGCAGCCGCCCGAGCCGGTGGAAATGCCGGGCGGCGAGCTCGTTGGCGAGGGCAGCGTCGTGGAGGACGCCGCCCCTCGTCGCCCATTCGATCGACTCGTCGTAGCGCGCCGCGGCGTCGAGGGCGCGCCCCTCCACCCGGGCGATCTCCGCATCGAGGAGCAACCGGCGGTGGCGGAAATTCTCCGGGCAGCTCCGCTCCCAGGCGGCGAATTGTTCCCGCATCTGCCGGACCCTTTCCCACTGCGCCGCGGTGGGCGTCTGCGCGAGCAGGACGAGGGCGGTGGCGAAGGGATGCTCGGTCCCCACCACGAAACCGCCCAGCGCACGGAGGTGGGGGCGTGCCGCCTCGGCGTGGAAGCGGGCGCTCTCGAGGTCGCCGAAGAGGTGGGCCGCCCGCAGCCGGGTGATGTGGTAGAAGGCCGCCGGCACCGGGCCCTTGCCGCGGATTCTCTCCTCGAACGCCGCCTCGTCGAAGAGCTCGTCGCCCAGATGCCCGGGCGCGTCGGTGCGTCCCTGCAGGCAGCGGATCAGCTGCCGGTCGATCAGCAGGAAGGCCGGGACCGCCTCGTTGCCCATCCGCGCGAAGAAGGCCAGGCCCTCCTCGATGTCGGCGAGGATCCGGTCGAGCTCCACGCCGCCCACCACCGAGTGGACCACCACCGCGGTCCACGCGTTCGCCGCCTCCCCCGGGTCGCCGGTCTCGACACAGAGGCGGAACGCTTCCCGCGAGAGCCCCACCGCGTGCTCGAAGGGCATGCGCCACGGGGTCGCCACCATCGCCTCGAGGTGGAGCGCCGCCGCCTCCGCCGGACGGAAGCCCGATCGTCTGGCGAGGGCCACGGCGATGCTCGCGAATTGCTCCGCGGCGACGAACTCACCCCGCGCCGCGAGGGACATCGGCAGCGCCGCGAGGCTGAAGATCGATAGAGGCGAGAGGGTGTGCTCGAGGATGCGGATCACACCTCTGGTGGCGAGGTAGGGGCTGATCCCGCTGCCGATGAACCAGGCGGGCGGCAGCATCCTGGCGAGGACGAGGTGGAAGGCGTTCTCCTCCGACGCGGCGTCGAAGGGGCGATCGAGCAGGAACTCCGCGGATCGACCGGCGAGGAGCTCCGCGAGCCGGCGGTGCTCCTCCTCGGCGGCGGCGTAGAGATCACCTGCCGGGATCTCCATGCCGAAGCGGGCGTGCAGCACCTCGGTGCCGAGGGCGATCGCCTCCGCGAGGCGGCCTGCGGCAGACAGGGCCGTGATCCGCCGGGCCTGGAGCGCCGCGATCTCTTCGGTGGTGGTTGCATGGGCGAGCCCTACCAGCGCCAGCTCGTTGGCGAGATCGAGCTGGCCGGTGAGGAAGGCCGCCTCTGCAGCGTCGCGGTGGAGCTCGTAGAGGAGCGCGCGGGGCGCCGGAAGATCGGTGACGAGCTCGAGGCCCGTCTGGAAGTAGGCGAGGGCCGAGCCATGTGCAGCCGCCATCCGCGCGCCGGCCCCCGCCTCCAGGTTGCGACGCGCGCGCTCGATGCGCTGCGCCGGCGCCTCGTCGGGCGCCGCGCCGAGGTTGAGCTGATCGACCGCGCGGTAGAGCATGTTCTCACCACGCTCGGCGAGGAGGACGCGTCCGATCCGGCGATGGAGGGCGCGGCGGAGCTCCTCCGGGCACGACTCGTAGGCAGCTTGCTGGACCCGGTCGTGGACGAAGCGGACGCCGGCCCCCTCGACCCGCACCAGCAGCCCGTCGGCGACGAGGCTGCGGATGCTCGCTTCGATCGAGGCGAGCGGCGCATCGAGGAGCCCTGCGAGGAGGTCCGGTCGGAGATCGGGCCCCGCACAGGCCGCCGCCTGCAGCAGAAGTTGCTCCGCTTCCGGCAGGCCGTGGATCTGTCGGGCCATCAGATCGGCGACGTTCGAGCTGATCCCGACGCGCTCGATCTGCGGGAGGTCCCAGCTCCACCCCTGCGCGCGCTGGTCGTAGACGAGCAGCCCCTCGCGCTGCAGCGTCCGGAGGAACTGGCGGAGGAAGAAGGGATTGCCCCGGGTCTTCGCGACGACGAGCGCTGCGAGGGCGCGCACCCGTCCCCGCTCCACGTCGAGGGTCGCTGCGAGGAAGTCGACGGCCGCGTCCACGTCGAGCGGGCCGAGGGCGCAGCGCGTGATCGGGACACCGAGCCGCTCCACCACCGCCAACGCTGCCCACAGCGGGTGGTCGGCGGCGGCCTCCGCAGGCCGGACGCTCCCGACCAGCAGCACCCGCCGGGCCTCGGGATCGGTGGCCAGGGCCTGCAGCACCCGGAGCGACCCCTGGTCGGCCCACTGGAGATCGTCGAGGAAGAGGACGACCGGGCGATCGCGGGCGAGGGCACGGACCAGCCCCTGGACCGCCGTGCGAAAGCGCTGCTCCGCCTCCACCGGCTCGAGGTTCGCGACGGCGGGTATTTTGTCCCCCCGCACGTCCAACTCGGAGAGGAGCTCCGTCCCGATGCGGCCGGCGACGGCGACCACCTCCCGGAGGTGCCGGCAGACAGCCTCGTTGCGCCCGCTCGCGGTGCGGACCAGCGCCCGCAGCGCTTCGGTGAGCGGAAGGTAGGGCACGTTGGACGAACGGATCGCGGCCTTGCCCGCGCCGAAGCGACCACCGAGGCGTGCGGTCTCGTCCCGCAGCGCGGAGACGAGGGCGGTCTTGCCGATGCCCGGCTCGCCCTCGACGAGCACCGCCCGCACGCCATCGGCTGCAGCCTCCTCGAGGGCCCGGACGAGGAGGGCGCGTTCCGCATCCCGCCCGTAGAGCGCCTCGGGGAGCGGCAGCGCCTGCGCGAGATCGCCGAGCCCCAGCTCGAAGGGCTCGATGGCCCCGCATTCCTCCCACTGCTGCCGGGCCGCCTGCAGATCGCGGACGAGGCCGGCGGCGCTCTGGTAGCGCCGCTCCGGCGCCTTCTCGAGGAGCTTCTGGACCAGGTCCGAGAGGAGGCGGGGTACCGTGCGGTTCGCGATCGCCGCTGGCACGGGCACCTGTGCCAGGTGGGCGTGGACGAGCTCCAGCGGATCGGTCGAGCGGAAGGGCGGCGCGCCGGTGAGCATCGCGTAGAAGATCGCGCCCAGCGCGTAGAGATCGGCCCGGGCATCGACCGGGCGGTTCATGTGGCCGGACTGCTCGGGGGCGATCCAGGTGAGGGCCCTTCCCAGCCTGGCGGGCTCGAGGGGGCGGGCCTCGGCGAGGCCGCTTGCATCCTCGAAGTGGACCAGGGTCACCCGTCCCTCGGCGCCGAGGATCACGCGGGCGGGTGCCAGCGCGCCGTGGACCACCCGGCGGGCGTGGAGACGCGCCACCACCTCGGCGAGGCTGGTCGCGATCCCGAAGAAGAGGTCGACGGGGAGCGGGCCCGCATCGATGCGCTGCTGCAGGTTCTGGAGGCCGGCATCCTCGAGGACGAGGCGGGAGGGGGCGCCGTCCGTCCCCTCCACCGCGAGAAGGCGCACGACGCCGGGTCCCTCCACCCGGCGGAGCATCTCCTCCTCGTGCCGCAGGAGCTCGGACGCAGCGGGAGAGCGCGCGTCCTTCACGACGACGGGGAGCCCTTCCCGTCGCGCGTGCCGGATCACGAAGCGCGAGCAGCGGTGTCGCTCCGCATTGTCGTGCAGCGTGGCCATCGGAGAGGCAAACGTAGGCTCGACTGTGCCGATGTGCCCGTAGCCGGCCCCATTCCGGGGCTTCCACACCGGCGGTTTCCTGCGCATGCACCGTGCGCTTCGGCGGCCGACGCCCACGTCCCGCGCTCCGGGGCCCGATGCCGGGGAGCTCGAGGAGGCGGCGCCGCGCCGCCGCGTCCGGATTCCCGGCGAGGGCGCGTCGCAAACGCTCAAGCGTCGACCGCATCTCCTGCGGGCGCCTCCTCCGGTGGCGGGTAGGTGATCCGCTCGCCTTCGATCCGGGCAAAGGGGGTGAGGCGGTGGGGATGGACGCGGTCGCCGATCACCTGGAGCACCTCGGCGCCGCGGGCCAGCAGCGCGTCGGCGACGAGGGAGCGGTGGCAGCGCCAGGGCACCGCCTCCGAGCAGAGGATCGCCACCGGCCCCGCCTCGGCGAGCGCGCGCAGCTCGTGCAGGCCCGCGGCGAATTCTTCGGTCTGCATGTGATCGGCGTAGCCGCGGAAGGCGGCGCTGCGCCAGCCGGCGTTGGTCTCGTCGCCGCCGCGGGCCCTGCGGCGTCCGCCGAGGGCGCGGAGGTGGGCGTAGCCGAGCCCTCGCGCCCGTGCCGCGGCGGCGAGTGCGTCGCTGTCGAATTGCGGGTTGTGCCGCGAGCGCGGGTAGCTGCGGATGTCGACGAGGGTCACGACACCGAGGGCGAGGAGGCGCCCGAGCAGCACCTCGCGGTCGAGGGTGGAATGGCCGAGGGCGAAGACCCGGTGGCCGTGCCAGTCTCCCATCGCCACGCTACGCCGGATGCTCACCCGCTTCCTCGGCGGGCGCCTGTGGGCGGTGCTCCTCGGGGATCTCCCGCTTCGCCAGCGCCTTCACCGCCGGGCCGTGGATCACCTCGCCGGCGGTGTCGAAGCGCGAGCCGTGGCAGGGACAATCCCAGCTCCGTTCGCCGCTGTTCCAGTGCACGTAGCAGCCGAGGTGGGTGCAGACCGGCGAGACCGCCTGCAGCCCGCCCTCGTCGCTGCGGTAGACCGCGAGCCGCTCCACGCCGAGGCGCACCAGCCGGCCCTCGCCCCGCGGCACCTCGTCGAGGGAGCGCACCTCCGAGGGCGGCACCAGCCTGTCACCCAGCATGTAGCGGGCGTTCTCGGCGTTGTGCACGATCGCCTCCTTCGCCTGGGCGAAGGGCTTGAAGCGCGTGGCGGCGAGGAGCCGCGCCAGTGGGTGGGTCCTGTCGAGCAGCTCCTCGGAGAGGACGAGGCCCGCGATGATGCCATTGACCAGGCCGGTGCCGGAGAAGCCCGTCGCCACGTAGAGGTGGAGCGAGAGCGGGTTCCTGCCGATGAAGGGCAGGCCGTCGGCGGGTTCGTTCACCTGGCCGGACCAGCAGGCGTCGGTGCGCACGCCGAAGCGCGGCTCCGCCCAGGAGCGGAGCTGGTGGTAGCGGCTCTCCGTATCCTCCACCGCGCCCACCCGGTGATCGGCGCCGCCGACGATCACCACCGGGCCGTCCGCTGCCTCCCAGGTCCGGATGTAGTGGTAGGGATCGGCGGTGTCCCAGAAGAGGCCGGGGAGCGGGTCGGCGATCTTCGCGGTCACGATGTACGTTCGGTAGGGCGAGATCTTGCTGTGCATGCGGATCCGGTCGTGGATCGGCGCGTCGGTGGCGAGGACCACGTCACGGGCGACGACGCTGCCGTGGGCGGTGTGCACGCGGCAGGGCTTGCCGTCGTCCACCGAGACGACGCGGCTGCCGGTGAAGATCTGGCCGCCCGCGTCGACGAACGCCCTGGCGAGGCCGCGCAGGAAGGCGATCGGGTGGAAGACCGCCTGGTCCTCGAAGCGGATCGCGCCAGCGGTGGCGAAGGGCAGCGGCGCCTCGTCGATCCGGGAGACGGCGAGGCCGGCCTCCGCCGCTGCGCGCACCTCCCGGTCGAGTTCGTGCTCGTCCTTGCGCGACTCGGTGAAGAGGTAGCCGGGGACGCGGGCGAAGTCGCAGTCGATCGACAGCTCGCGGGTGAGGCGCTCCACCAGCGCGATCGCCTCCATCCCGCCGATGGCGAGGCGGCGGGCGCTCTCCCTGCCGAAGGTGGAAGCGATCTGGTGCCAGCGGGTGTCCTGCACCGCGGTGAGGTGGGCGCTGGTGTGGCCGGTCTCGCCGCTCCCCACCTCGCCGGCCTCGATCACCGCCACCCGCTTGCCCGCACGCTGGAGCAGCCAGGCGGTGGTCATCCCGGCGATCCCCGCGCCGACCACGGCGACGTCGGCCTGCAGCTCGCCCTCCAGCCGGGGGTGGTGGTGCAGCGGTGCCTTCTCCATCCAGAGCGTGTGCATGGCATCCTCCCGGCGGCGGCCCCTTCCCGCCCCTCCCTGAAGGCTGCGCACGGCGTCACCCACTCGACACCCGACCCGCGCCCCGGCGAGGATGCGGCCCTCGCCCCGTTGCCAAGGAATGACCATGCACCGCCTGCTCGTCCTCCTCCCCCTCGCCGCCCTCCTCGCCGGCTGCCCGGAGCGCCAGGAGGTCGTCGACGAGGTCGGCGGCCAGCCCGGCCGGATCATGGAGAAGATGAAGGGCGCCACCGAGCGCGCCATGGAGCAGGAGCAGGAGCGCCTCGACCAGATGGACGAGTAACGTCGCCGCCCGGGCCTGGGCGGGCTACCCTGAGGTCCATGGACGGTACCGTCGGTCTCAGCGAGGCCCTGCATCCCTACCTGGCGGAGCGCCCTGCCGCGTCCCGCACCGCAGCCGAGCGGCTCGAGGAGGAGCTCGTCTCCTTCCTCGCCCACCGGGGGCTGCCGATCGACGAGGAGGCGGGCCGGCGCGTCGCCCTCCTGCCGGCGAGCCATTTCGATCCCGGCCTCGCCTGGGCCTTCGTTGCCGACCACCTGATCACCCACGTCTCCCGGCCGGTGGAGGAGCTCGGCCGGATGGGCAGGCTCTTCGCCCGGGCACTCCGCGCTGCTGCGGAGCGCGGCGTGATGGATGCCGACCGGGCGAAGGCCTGCGCCAGCGCAGCCGAGCAGGCGGTCGCGGTGCTCCCCCGGCTCGACGCCCTCGCCCGCGCCCTCCGCGAGCGCCTCCGCGAGGGAAGACCCGGCCGCGCGCTCTACGAGAGCGATCCCGAGGCCTACGCTCGGGAGATGCAGCGCTGGGAATCCCAGCAGCCCCTCGCACAGGAGGAGCTCGAGGGCGGCTTCGTGGTCGAGGAGGTGGAAGAGCGCGCCGTGCGCCTCTACCACCGCCGCCGCCCGGACGAGTCGATCGAGCTCGAGCTGGCGCCGGCGGTGACCCGCCTCGTCCACGCGGGCGATCGCCTCGACGTGCAGCTCGGCCGCAACCGCAGCGGCTGGTTCCTGATGGACGTCTGGGCTGCGGCGGCGCCGGGCCCTGCCCTGCCGTGACCGTGCCGCGGCGCACGCTCCTCGGCGTGGCCCGCAGGGCCGGCGCGCCGATCGGCTACCCCTGCCGCGGCGAGGGCGTCTGCGGCAGGTGCACCGTGCTCATCACCGGCGGCGCCACCCGCCTCGCGCCGCCGGGTGATCGCGAACGCGCCCTCCTCGCCCACGTCGGCGCAGCGCCGGGCGAGCGCCTCGCCTGCCTCGCCGAGGTGGCGGAGGCAGGCTCGATCGATCTGCGCGTCGGTGGCGGCACCTACCGGATCGAGTGAACGCCCGGGTCAGCCCGTCACCTTGCCCCCGGTGAGCGGAAGGATCTGCCCGGTCACGTAGCTGCCGTCCTCCGAGGCGAAGTAGACGTAGGCCGGCGCGATCTGCTCGGGCTTCGCCACACCCAGCGGGTATTTGTCGCCGCCGTCCTTCTCGAGGAGCTGCGGCGTCTGGTCCCGGAGCATCGGCGTGTCCACCGGCCCGGGCGCCACGCAATTGACCAGGATCCCGCGGTCCACCAGGTATTTCGCCAGCGATTTGGTCATCGCGTGGATCCCGCCTTTGGTGGTCGAGTAGGCGGGATCGGTCGGGCTCCCCTCGATCCCCTGGATCGAGCCGGTGTTGACGATCCTGCCGCCCGCCCCCAGGTGCCCGCCCCGCAGCGCCTCGCGGATCATCAGGAAGTAGCCGACGAGGTTGGTGCGGAGGATCCGCTCCCACGCCTCCACGGGATAGTCCTCCCATTTGCCCCGCTGCTCGACGCCTGCGTTGTTGACGAGGATGTCGAGGCCGCCGAGGGCGCCGATCGCCTCCCGGTAGAGCCGCGCCACCTCCTCCTCCTGCCCGACGTCCGCCTGCACCACCACGCACTTCCCGCCAGCTGCCTCGACCTGCCGCCGCGTCTCCGCCGCCCCCTGCTCGTCCGCGTGGTAGACGATGGCGACGTCGGCTCCCTCCCGCGCGAAGGCCACGGCGACCGCCCTGCCGATTCCGCTGTCCCCGCCGGTGATGATCGCGCGCTTACCCTCGAGCCGTGCCGCCATGATCCCTCCTCGTCTTTTCGAAGAGGACGAAGCTGCGCCGCTGCGCACGGGGGGACCAGCCCCCGGCCGGAGTCGGTCCGCAGCCCGGGTGATCAGACCGCCAGCAGCAGCTGCTGCTCCTCCGCCACCCGCCGCTGCCGGGCAGGCCTGCGCGCCCGGGTCTGCCTGGGCGCCGGCGCCTGCCGCTGCCCGAGAGCCCGCTCCCGCACCTTGAGGGTGCCGGTCTCCCGGTCGATCACCGCCACCCGGACCACGCCGTCCGCGCCGCGGGCAGGGGCGAGGTCGAGGCGCAGGCGCTCCCCGCCGAGGCCGATGCAGACCGGTCCCGCCAGCTCCTCCACCCGGCTCAAGCCCCCGGTGGCCCGCCAGAGCCTGGTCGCGCCCTCGCCTGCTGCCACCGCCAGCGGCGCCACCAGCCTGGGGGCGCCGCCGGTCGCCTGGACCTCCCGCCGCGTGGCGGGCGGCTGGCGCTGGTGGCCGAGGACCGCGATGCCGTCGATCACCGTCGCCTCGGGGAGGGCCTTGAGCCGCGCCCGCAGCTCCGCCGGCAGGGAGGCGTCCTTCGTCCGCTGCCGCTCGCCCTGCCCGAGGAGGCAGTCGGCCCTGTCGAGCTGCGCCAGCGCCGCAGCATCGCCGGGACCCGGGGCACCCACCAGGCGGCCGAGGCAGACGATCCGGTCGCAATCCGCAAGCAGCTCCAGCGCCGCAGCGAGGACTGCAGGGTCACCGTCGATACCGTGGAAGAAGCCGTAGCGCATCGTTCGCCTCCTGTGCAGCGGTGCAGCTCTGCACCGACGTTCAGGAGACTAGCGCAGGGGTCTGACATTGGGCCCCGGCGCTCCTGCCGCGCACGAAAAAAGCCCCGGGATCTCCGGGGCTTTCGTCATTCGGGCCGCTGCGCGGCAGGATCAGATCGAGAGCGGCGCGCCGGTCGCGGGCACGGCGCCCGGGGTCCGGAACGGCGTGGCCGGGGTCACGACCCTGCCCCCGACGATCACGCGGTAGACGTAGATCCGACCGGGCTCGAGGCCCTTCAAGACGAGATCGTGCGAGGTGCCGCCGGACGACCGCACCACCCGGCTCGCGGTGGGGGCCATGCCCCACTCCACCAGCACCGGCGCGTCGGTCGGCGTCTCGAGGTGGAGGCGGGCGACGCCTTCCCCGAGCTGGAGCTCGGGCTGCGCCACCGCCGCAGGCTTCGCGCCGGCGAGCTGCGGCAGCACCAGCGCCAGGAGCAGCGCGAGGCCGAGGAGGACGACGGCACCGAGCGACGGCGCTGGGCGCGCGGCGATCGCGAGGGCGACCGGCTTGCGGCGGGGGGGAACCGGCGTCGGGCTGCGGTAGGTCCTTCTCCTCACGTTCGCTCCTTCGGCAGGGGCACGACCTCGTGCCACTTTCCCTCGAACAGGGGACCGGGCCCCGTCTCTTCCGCAGCGCGGCGGAGGCGAGGACGAATTCCTGGAGGAGAGCGTAGCGGATCCTCTCCCGCGGATCGAAGGGTCCCTGCCTGCACGTTGGACGCTCGACAGGCCGGCAGGGATTCGAACGATCGGATCGATCAGGCCCGCGGCAGGAGCCCCGCCGCCTGATCGAGCTCGAGGCGCACGCTGCGCAGGGCGCGGACCGCCTGTGCGTGGGCGAGGTTGATCCGGTCGGCCTCCGCCTCCAGCGCCGCCACCTCGTACTCGTCGGCGCGGCGCGCAGCGAGCACCAGCCGCTCGAGGGCCTGGTCCCGGTCCATCTCCATCCGCGCGATCGCCGCGTCGATCTCCCGCTTCAAGCGCCGCTCCGCCTCGGCCTTCGCCGCCTCGTGGGCGGCACCCACCGCCCGCGAGAGCACCTCCTGCGGCGCCTGCGGGGGCTGCATCCCCTCGGGCTCCTCGAGATCCTCGAGGAGCTCGTCGCGGACCTTGCCGGTCTCGCTGCCCCGGGCCAGCTCCACCGCCACCTGGTAGCGGGTGCTGTCGAGGTAGCGGGCAGCCTGCCGCGAGGGAACCCGCGAGCCGGTGGCGAGATCCTCCGGCTCGGGGAAGACCGCGAGGTAGGTGAAGGCGAAGCCCACCGCCGCGGGGCGCACGTGATCCGACGCCAGCCACGCGGCCCTGCCGAGCTCGCCGTCTCGCGCCCAGGCGAAGAGCCCCTCCACCAGCGGGTGGCCGGTGGCGAAGAAGTCGTTCTCCTCCTGCACCACGGCGGTGTCGCGCCAGAAGGAGCCGAGGATCGGCTGCTCCGAATCGAGGTCGACGCCGGCGATCGCATCCACCGCCATCTCGCCGCCGAGCTTGAACTGGCACTGGAACGCCTCGACGTGCTCCTCGCAGTCGGCAGTGATCCCGACCCGGCGGGCGAGGCCCACCACCTCGTCCTCGAGGCGCTCGTCGAGATCGCGGGCCACGTGCCAGAGCGCCTCCTCGAGCTCCTCGTCCTCGTCGACCTCGATGCCGAGGCGACCTGCGCCGCGCTCCACCAGCCGGCGCACCGCCGCCTTGTCGAAGGAGCGGAGGTCGAGGAGCGGATCGTAGGCGCGCCGCACCTCGTCGCGTGCAGCGGCGACGCGGCGGGCGAGCTCCTCGGCGTAGTCGTCGAAGGCCTGCTCGTCGCCTGCCGCGGCGAGCTTGGTCACCGAAGGCTCCACCCGCTCCAGCACCGGATCGAGACCGCCCACGGTCTCGTCGAAGACGCGCACCGCGCCGGCCATCAGATCGAAGACCCGCGCGCCCACGCTGCCCTCGACGCGGAAGCAGTGGACCTGCACCTCGTGGTGCTGGCCGATGCGATCGAGGCGGCCGATGCGCTGCTCGATCGCCGCCGGGCTCCAGGCGAGGTCGTAGTTGATCAAGTGGTGGCAGAACTGGAAGTTGCGCCCCTCGCCGCCCACCTCGGTGGAGAGCAGCACCGCCGGCCCCTCGGGATCGCGGAAGCGGGCCACCTGCCGGTCGCGCTCGAGCTGGTCGAGATCGCCGTGGTAGAGCGCGCTCTCCACGCCGCCGCGGCCGAGCACGTCGCGGACGTAGTCGAGGCTCTCGCGCGCCTCGCAGAAGAGGAGGATCTTCGCGCCAGGCTCCTCCCGGTGGATCCGCTGCACCAGCTCGAGGAGCGCCTTCGCCTTGGCATCGGCGCTGGGCCCCTCCAGCGTCGCCGCCCGCTGGGCGAGCTCCTTCTGCTTGTGGGCAGCGAGCGCAGCAGCCGCTGCACGGGGCGAGGAGTCGAGGCGCTTGAGCAGCGAAGCCATCGCCGCGCCGCTGGCGCGCAGCCCGCCGCTGGCGAGACGCTCCCGCACGTCGGCGCGGAACTGCCGCTCCGCCGGGGAGGGGACGACGTCGTGGCGCACGAGCCGCCGCGGGGCGAGCCCCCCGACCAGCGCGCGCCGGTTGCGGATCAGCCGCGAGGAGATCGAGTAGGCCTCGGCGAGGTGGAGCACGAAGGCGTCGAGCGCGCCCTCCTCCCCGTCGCGCAGCGCATCGAGCTTCTCCTCGAGGATCTCGTCCTCGGGGAGCATCTCCGCAATCGCCTCGGCGACCGCCACCTGCCCCGCGGGATCCTGCGCAGCGAGGAGCTCGCGGGTGCGATCGGAGAGATCGCCCTGGCGCTTGAGCCGCTTCTTGAACTCGTCGAAGGTCTCCGGCGTCGCCGGATCGACGAGGCTGAGGAGCTTGAAATGCTCCTCCGGATCGAGCTGCAGCGGCGTCGCCGTGAGGAGGAGCAGGCCGTGCGAATTGTCCGCCGCCGCCTCCGCGGCGGCGAAGGCCCTGGGCGAGACGAGGTGGTGGGCCTCGTCGAAGATGACGAGGTCCCAGCGCGCCGCCGGATCGGAGATCGCCTCGCGGTGCTCCTCGCTGCGGGCGAGGAGCTCGAGGGAGGTGACCACCTTCGGAAAGCGCCACCACGCCGGACGCGGATCGGCCTCCGCCTCCTTGGCGAGCCGCTCGCCGTCCAGCAGCGTGAAGAGCGAATGGAATTTGTGGTAGAGCTCCGCCAGCCACTGCACCGTGAGATGCGCCGGCGCCACCACGAGGACGCGCTTGGCGATGCCGGTGTTGGCGAGCGCCGCGTAGATCATCCCCGCTTCGATCGTCTTGCCGAGGCCCACCTCGTCCGCGAGGACGAAGCGCGGCATCCGCGCCGAGAGCACCCGCTGCACCACCGAGAGCTGGTGGGGCTTGGGCATCACCCTGCTGCCGAAGAGCGCGCCGAGCGCATCGGCGCGGCGCTCGAGATCGAGGCGTACCGCCCGCTCGCGCAGCGAAAAATCCGAAGCTTTGAGCTTCTGCCCGGAGGCGAGCAGATCGAGCGCCCCGGCCTTGGGCGGCCGCGGCACCAGCTCCACCTCGGAGAGCGCCTCGTCGGAGCCGTCGCTGAAGCCGAGCAGGTAGCGGTAGAAGGGCGAGCCCTGCGACTCCCGGACCTCGATCACGCGGGCCCTGCGGCCGTCTGCGAGGGAGACCTCGTCCCCCGCGCTGTAGTGGAAGCGGATGACCGCCGGATCCTTGGCGGAGACCAGGAAGGGCGCTCCCTGCCTGCCCGCAAAGCGGACCTCGAGGAAACGGCCGTCCTCGTGGACCTGGAGGATCTCACCCACTCCCCAGGAGGGCTGGGCTCGATGCACGATTTTCATCCCGGGGGTGTGCATGGCAGGCAGCTAACAGCGAAGAGCTGAACGGTCAACGTTTCGCCATGGGACCGTTACCCGCGGCGACCCGGGGTGGAACCGATTTTGCCCACCCGTTCCCTCCGTGTCGCCATCCCACCCCGCAGCAGGGGGCCTCCGGCGCGTTCCCACGCGGGCACGGCGGTTGCTCATCAGCTGCCCCGTGCGTCCCCTCCTCGCCACGGTCCTCGTCCTCCTCGCAGCCTGCGGCAGCGCAGGTGACGAACGCTACCGCGACCAGCTCCTGCCCCTCGTTCCCGGCGCCACCTGGGACTACCGCACCGCCGACCGCACCGGCGCCCCCGGCGCGAGGACGGTCCGGGTCGCAGGTGAGGCGGGGGGCGGCCTCGTCCTCGAGACCCGGGAGAACGGCAGCGTGCGCCGCAGCTTCCTCGAGGTGCAGGCGCTGGTCCTCGCGGTGCGCGAGGTGGAGCGCGCCCCGGACGGCACCGAGACCGAGGAGCTCTTCACCCCGGGCGCGCTGCGGGGCCTCGCCCGCGCGGACCTCGAGGCTGGCGACGTCTTCGAGCACCGCTGGACGGGGACGCGCGAGGGCGCCCTCGCCGAGGAGATCGAAGCCCGCTGGACCGTGGAGGCGGTGGGCGAGACGGTGAACGTCGCTGCAGGCCTCTTCGAGGACGCGGTGCGGATCCGCCGCACGCAGAGCGACGGCAACGACGCGCTCCTCTGGTACGCCCCAGGGGTCGGCCTCGTCCGGGCCCGGGGCGCCGAGCAGCTCGAGCTGGTCCACTGGGCCCTGCCCTGAACGGGCCTTCCCACCGGGCCGTCGGCTCTGGAATGCTCCCCTCCTTCGTAGCAACCAAGGGGGGAATCGATGGGTCGCGATCTACGCGTCGTCCTGGTGGCAGCGGTGCTTCTGGCAATCGGGCTCTTCGGCGTCGCAGCTGGCGCGCAGGGGCAGGCGCCGCCGACCAACCGCGGCGCGACCCAGGGCAGGGCCGACCCGAAGATGGTCGAGCGCGGCGCCTATCTCGCCCGGATCGCCGGCTGCGGCGATTGCCACACGCCGATGAAGATGGACCCGGCCCTCGGCGTGCTCGCGCCCGACATGAGCCGCGCCTTCTCCGGCCACCCGCAGGGCGGAGCGAAGCCCGGCGGCAAGCTCGGCGAGAAGGACGTCGGCCTGATCGGCCCGACCTTCACCTCGTTCCAGCTCCCCTTCGGCACCGTCTACGCGGCGAACCTCACGCCCCACGAGACCGGCATCGGCAACTGGACCGAGCAGCAATTCGTCCAGGCGATGCGGACCGGCATGCACCTCGGCGATCCGAAGGCCCGGCCGATCCTGCCGCCGATGCCCTGGCAGAACCTCATGGGCGCCACCGATCAGGACCTGAAGGCGATCTTCGCCTACTTCAAGTCCCTGCCGCCCATCGCCAACGCGGTGCCCCAGCCCGAGGTGCAGCCCGCCGTCTACGAGCAGCTCACCAGGGCCTACGCGAAGATGCGGGAGCAGGCGCCCACCGGCATGGACGCGAACATGAAGAAGCGGGCGATGGAGCCGCAGCAGAAGAAGCAGGGGCCGCCGAAGCCCCGGTGATCGATCAGGCCCACCGTGCCTGGCCGGTGAGGAGCGCGAGCAGCTGGTCCGGTGCGTCGACGTGGACGAAGTGGCCGCTCCCCTCGAGCGTCGCCACCGGACAGCCCGCGCGCTCCATCCGCTCCTTCGATGCGTCGGTGACGTAATGGGCGAGGGCGCCGCGCACGCAGCGCACCTGCGCGCCGGGCCGCTCCACCGCCTCCCAGAGGTCGGCGGCGTTGACCCGCTCGTGGAGCCGGGCGAGGGCGTCGCGGTCGATCCGCCAGACGTAGCCGGCGTCGGTGTGGACCAGGTTCATGAGGAGCCACTCGACGATCCCCGGCTTGATCCCGCGCCCGGCGAGAAAGCGCCGCATCGTCTCGCGATCCGGCGCCTGCGCCGGCGCCTCGAGGAGCTTGTCGAGGACCTGCGCGCTCTCCGAGGTGCCGTGGGCGATGGGGCCCGGCGCGATGTCGAGCAGGGTCACCTCGCGCACCGCCTCCGGCACCACCAGCGAGGCGGCGAGGGAGACGCGGCCACCGAAGGAGTGGCCCACCCAGGAGAGCGGTCCCTCGATCCCCTCGGCGCGCGCCGCTGCGAGCACGTCGCGGGCGATGGCGCCGAGGTCGGCGTCGTCCGCCACCGCGGGCGAGATGCCGTGCCCGGGCAGATCGGGGAGCACGAAGGAGAGCTGGGGATCGAGCTGCGCCCAACGCCTGGCGAAGGAGGCGAGGTTGCGGCCGGAGCCGAGGAAGCCGTGGATGAGGACGACGGGGCGCGGGCCCGCTCCGACGCGGATGGTGGCGAGCATGGATGTCCTCCCGGGTGCGATGGAGAATCTGCGCTGGAGGGCGCGAGGCGGCATCGCATTAGTCGGCGACAACCGTGCACGCAAGCCGCAAAGGCGCTTGCGATCCGCCCCGGGCGTGCGCACGCTCGCCTTCTTCCGGGTGGAGAAGGGGTCCGATCGTTGATCGGGGCGGTGGCCTCTGCTATCCAGCGCCGTTCATCGGTTTTCGGGCCGGATGCCGGCCCCTTCGCACCAGGAGAAGCCCATGGCCGCCAAGCGTGGCAACCGCAGCAAGAAGAAGCTCGCCAACCGCTCCAAGACCAAGCGCGCGGTCCTCAAGCGCCGCCGCCGCCAGCGCCGCACCAGCCTCCGCAAGGGCATGCGCGCCAGGTAAGCAGCACAAGGGAGGGCAAAGATGCCGGAGAACGACGCCTTCAGCCGGGACCTCGGCTACCTGGACAAATTCTTCGACAAGCTGGAAGAGCACGCCGGCACCCTTCCCTCCGACGCCGGCCAGCGGTTGCGGTCGCTCCTCTCCGAGGAGCGCACCCGCTGGGCGGAGATCCGCAAGCTGGTGGGAGCCGGTGGCGCACCGGCCCCTGCAGCTGCGGCGGGCACCGAGGCTTCCACGGCCAGGCCGGAGGGCGCACCAGCAGCAGCGCCGCCCGCCGCCGAAAGGCCGCCCGAGGTCCATCCCTACACCCGCGCGATGCAGGTCGGCCTCGCCCAGCTGCCCCGCGAAGCGGCCCCTCCCATACGACCTCCCGCAGGGATGGGAGGCCCTACCGGGGATGGGAGTGCAAGAAATTACAGCTCCCCCAGCGGTTTGACGGTTGGTAGCTTGAAGCCCCGTCGCTGAAGCTGTATCGATTGTGGCGTGTACGTCCCGGTTGTCACGGGGCGTGGGGGGCTTCATGTCGAACAAGCGCCGCGTGCCTCGCCAGAAGAGGCGCCTCAACGTCCGTTTCCGTTCCGAGGGGGGTCGCGAACGCTCGGCCTTCACCGGCGACGTGAGCCGCGACGGCCTCTACGTCACCTGCGCCACCCCCGAACTGCCCGGCCGTCTCCTCGAGCTGGACGTCGAGCTCCCCGGCGTCGGCGAGGTGCAGGTGAGCGGCGTGGTGGCTTGGACCAAGCGCGTGCCCCACCAGCTCCAGTCCGTGACCCGCGGCGGCTTCGGCGTCGAGATCCGCCTCTCGCCCTGGGAGTGGGCGGCGTTCTTCGACCGCGCTGCCAGCAAGGCTTCCTGAAGCGTTCGAGAGCGCGGGCCGCTTCGCTCCCGCCGAAGCGCGGACGCGGGCCGGGGAGGCGCCGCGTCCGCGAGTTGCTGCTGCTTAGAGCGTGCTGCGCGGGGTAGCCGGCAGCGGTGCGTCGCAGCAGCCGGCGAGCGCCCGGCAGCTGTCGAATTCCGCGGGCATGCAGGTCTCGACGAGCACGCATTCACCGCTCGGTGTCACCGCGGTCTGCGTCACCTCGAGGCAGCTCTCGCTCTCGTAGGTCACCCAGCCGGACCAGAGGCCGTCGTAGGACGACGAAGCGAAGTCGTAGATCCCGTAGCGCGCGAAGACGGTGATGGGGCCGCCGCCGGTACCGTCGTCGCCACCGGAGCCACCCGCGCCACCGGAGCCGCCGTCGCCGCCCGAGCCACCCGAACCGCCCCCGTCGATCGGGATGGCCGTGAAGGGCGTGTTGACGAAGAACTGCGGCGGTAGCCGCGGCTGCTGCGCCTGGAGCCCGCCCGGCATCTGCATCACCGGCGCGTCGGTCAGCAGATCCGGATCCCCCACGTAGAAGATCGCCGCGGTGATCCACCGGCGGGTATAACCCGCGTAGTCGTGCACGCCGTAGGAGCTGGTGTTGCGGCAGTCGCCCACGAGGTTCACGGGGATCTGCACCTCGAAGACGTCGTCCTGCTGGAGGAACTCCAGCTCCGAGCCGCCTCCCGAGACCCAGGTGGCCAGGCGGTCCTCGACGATCTTCACCGGATTGAAGCCGAGGTTGACCAGCCCGCCGTTCCAGGTGGTGGGCACGTCCATCTCGTGCTGGAACGAGACGTTGGCGGAGCTGATGCTCCCCTGGTGGAAGACCGGGTCGGACGAGTCCCAGACGCCGATCGGCCAGAGGCTCGCGCCGTCGTTGTCGTTGATCACGACGGGCGTGCCGAAGACCAGCTGCGATTTGGTCAACCGCGTGGTGCCGCTGAGGATCGGCTTGCAGAAGATCTGGCCGCTCAGGCTGTAGACCGGCGGCGAGGAGACCACCTCGAGCTGGCGCGCCATCGGCGAGGTGCTCGGCGACACGTTCTGCACGGTGAAATTGATCCGCGGGGTGGCCGACGTGATCAGGATGCTCGCGACCCCGGAGGAGAGGTCGGACTCGTCCGCTGCCTGCGCGGACGTGGGGCTCGCCGCCGCGACGACGAGGGCGAGAAGAGCGAAGGGGGTGATGCGTGGCATGACGGGCTGCCTCCAGAGACGGGACCATCGAGGTCCGGGTGCGCTCCGCCCTTCATCAACATGCGTGCCACGTGCGGACGGCTCTCCAGCCCGCCTTTCCGGCCTTCTGGCTGCCTCCTGCAGTGCGCGAGCGCTGCTGCCGCGCATGCGCGCGCATCAGCCGCTTCGCCCCCGCACCCGCAGGCGGTGCCGCTTCACCAGCCGCCCGAGGACGTGTCGGCTGCTCAGCCCGAGCTCCCGCCATGCAGGTCCCTGCCGCCCGCCGTGGCGATCGAGACAAGCCTGGATCGCCGCCGGATCGAGGGATTCGGGGTCGACGCGTCCCGCCTCGTCGCCCAGGGGATCGGGCGGCAGCTCGATCGGCAGGAGCGAATCGCTGCGGCTCGCCTGCAGGCTCTGCCAGAGGAGCGCCTCGAGCTCTCGCACGTGGGTGCGGTAGCGGTGCGCCACCAGCTGGCGCACCAGCCCACAGGAGATCCGCGCACCTGCATCGGGATCGCCGCCCGGAAAGAACCGGCTCGCGATGCTGGGGTCACTCCGTGCGATCCGTCCGAGCAGGCCCCTCGCCAGCAGCGGCACGTCCTCCCGCCGGGCGTTGAGGTCGGGGACGTCGACCCGGAGGCGGAAGCGCGCGAGGACATCGTGCTTGAGCGCTTCGTCGCCACGGTTGGTGGCGGCGACGAGGCGCAGATCCGCTCGGGACGGACGTGCCTCGCCGAGGCGGCTGTATTCGCCCTCGTCGAGGACGCGCAGCAGGTGGGCCTGCGCCGCCTCGGGCAGCTCGCCGAATTCGTCGAGGAAGAGCGTCCCGCCGTCGGCCTCGCCGACCAGGCCCCTTCGCTCCGGCATGCCGGGGTTCGGGTAGCCCTTCGCGTTGCCGAAGAGCTCCGCGTCCACCAGCCCCTCGGGGATCGTCGCCGCGTTGCGGGAGACGAGGGGCCGCGTCCGCCGCCCCGATCCCTCGTGGAGCGCCCGGGCGACGAGCTCCTTGCCGGTGCCGCTCTCCCCCCGCACCAGCACGTGGGCGTGCCGCGGAGCGACGAAGGCGACGCGCTCCCGCAGCGCCCAGGATGCCGGCGATTCGCCGATGAGTCCCGCCCGGTCCGCGCAGCCGAACGCGTGGCGCTCGAGCACGGTGCCCGGCGCCGGCGCCGGCAGCGAGGCCGGGCGCAGAAAGAGTCCGAGCAGCAGCCGGCTATCGAGCTCGACGAGGCTGCCCGGCCCCAGCACCGCCTCGTCGCTCCTCCTTCCGTCGACGAGCAGCGCGCCCCGCCCGCGATTCTGCACCAGCACCGTGCTCCCGGCGCTGCGCTCCAGGGCCAGCTGCTCCCGTGAGACGAGGGGGCTGCGTATCGCCCCGGTGAGATCGGAGCGACCGGGCCGCTGCCTGCAGAAGACGAGGCGGGCCACCGGATCGCCCGGCCCGGGCTCGAGCCGGCCCAGGCTGCACCGCCCCCGGGGCACGACCGCCACCTCGCCCACGCGGTCCGGCTCGTCGACGGACCAGAGGATCACGAGGACCGGCAGGTTCTCGATCGGCGGCGCCGCCGACGGTCCGGGCATGAGCAGCGACTGGGTCTCCTCCATCGCAGTCCCCTATCTCTCGCTCCGGGTGGCGAGGCTCGCCGCGAGGGAGGCCCGGCGCATGTGCGCTGCCGGCAACCAGCTCGCCAGATCCCGCAGGGAGGCTGCCGCCTCGGCAGCAGTGGGCCGCTCGGCGGGATCCTTCGCCAGCATGCGCGCCACCAGCTGGTCGAGTGGCGCCGGAACCGACGGATCGATGGCGTGGAGCGGCCGCGGATGGACCACGAGATGCTGGCGGGAGAGCTCGAAGGGGCTCGGTGCCTCCAGCGGGCGCGCGCCGCAGAGCACCTCGTAGAGCAGCACCCCGACGCTGTAGACGTCGGCCCTGCCGTCAGCGGCACGCCCCGCCACCCGCTCCGGCGCGATGTACGCGGGCGTGCCGAGGAGGTGGCCGTGGGTGCTGGCGGCGCGGGCCGAGGCCAGGGTCGCGATCCCGAAGTCGAGGAGCTTGGTGACGGGCCCTTCCGGCCCCCGGTGGAGAAAGACGTTCGCGGGCTTGACGTCCCGGTGGACGATCCCGGACGCGTGGGCGACGGCGAGGGCGGCGCAGACGTCCCCGGCGATGCGCGCCCCTTCGTCGAAAGGCAGCGTCTCCCCTCGCCGGAGGCGCTGCGACAAGGTCTCGCCGCTGAGCAGCTCCATCACCAGGTAGGCCAGGCCGCCGTCGCCCACGCCTGCATCGAGCACCGTCACCGCGTTGGGATGGACCACCCTGCAGCTCGAGAGCGCCTCGATCCGGAAGCGCTCGAGGTGCGTGCCTTCCGCCGCGGAGGCGCGGAGCAACTTCACCGCCACCCGGCGCTCGAGCGAGAGCTGCACCGCGCGGTAGACCACGCCGAAACCGCCGCTGCCAATCGGCTCCTCGAGCCGGAAGCGCCGCTCGAGGGTCGTGCCGGAGAGCGCCTCGAGGTGCGGCGGCACCAGGGCCATCCCGTTCTGCGCCACGTTGCGCCAGTGGACGTCCGGTGCGGTGGCGACCGGATCGCGGAACGTCCACGCAGCGTCGATACGGCCGGGGTCGAGAGGAACGGCTCCCTCCTCGAGTTCCACCCGGGTGATCCCCGGGTGCAGCAGCTCCAGCTGCTCGCGGAGCGCCATGCGCAGCGACGCCCGGCGCGCTGCGTCGGCGGCGCGCCGAGACTCCTCGAGGCGTTCGAGGCAGGCATCCACGGTCTGCCGGAGCGCCACGAGCTGCCAGGGCTTGGTGAGGTAGCGATGGACCTCTCCGTGGTTGATCGCCTCGAGCGCGCTGTCGAGATCCGGGCGGCCGGTGAGCACGATCCGGGTCGCGTCCGGATGGTCGCGCCGGATGCGTCGGAGCAGCTCGAGCCCGTGCATCTCCGGCATGTCGAGGTCGGCGATCACCAGATCGACGTGGCGCCGCGCGAGGATCTCCAGGGCGTCCGCGGGCCGGGTGCACCCCAGCACCTCGCGGTCCGCGTCCCGGAGCGCCCGGCGGAGGGCGTCGACGACGTCCCGCTCGTCGTCGACGACGAGCACGGTCCGCGTGCCGCTCACGCTGCCCCCTCCCCGCCGAGGGTCGACGCAGCCGCCTCGATCGCAGCGAGCATCGCCGCAGGCGTGGCGAAGCGGTCGCGGGCATCCTTCTCCAGCGCCCGGTGCACGATCGCGTCCACCGCTGGGGGCACCAGCCCCTCGGGGCCGACGATGGCACCCACCGCGCGGCTCCTGTGGGCGGCGAACACCGCCGCCGGCGCGTCGCCGTCGAAAGGCACCCTGCCGGTGAGCATCTCGAACATCACCACGCCGAGCGCGTAGAGATCCGAACGGGCGTCCGCGGGCAGCCCCGCCGCCTGTTCCGGCGCCATGTACCAGGCGGTGCCGGCGACGCCACCGGGGCTGCTCGAATCCCCTGCGTCCCGACGGATCCGCGCCAGGCCGAAGTCGGCCACCTTCACCCGATCACCGGGCAGCAGGAAGAGGTTGCCCGGCTTGATGTCCCGGTGCACCACGCCGGCCTCCGCTGCGGCGACGAGGGCGCCGGCGAGCTGCGCGGCGATCCGGAGGACGCGCGCCACCGGCAGGGGCCCCGCGGCGAGCACCACGTCCAGGGTTGGCGCCTCCACCAGCTCCATCACGAGGAAGGTGCGGCCGTCCGGCAGGCGGCCGATGTCGCTCACGTCGACGATCGCCGGATGCCGCGCACGGCAGGCGGCGCGCGCCTCCATGATCAACCGCGTGGCCGCCTCGGCGCCGCGCACCAGGCCGTGATGGAGCACCTTGATGGCGACGGGTTTCTGCAGCACCTGGTGCTCGCCCCGGTAGACGACACCCATGCCGCCCCTGCCGATCTCGTCCCGGAGCTCGTAGGTCGCAAGGGATCGGTTGGCCGGGCCGGAGCCAGCGCTCGCAAGGGAAGGCGTCACCAGCGCCCGCACCTCGACGCTGCGGCCAGCGTCCGTACGCCGCATGGAGATCAGGTGCTCGGCGGCGTGGCTGATCCCGGCCCGGCGGGTCCGGATGCGGCCGAGCTGCTCCTCCTCCCTGGCGATATCGAGGCCGGCGAGAAGCGCGAGTCTGGCGGCGAGGGCGTCGCCGAGCGGCAGCGGCAGCACATCGAGCAGCAAGTCGCTCCCGGCCCTCTCGCCGACCACCTGGAACCCGCTGGCATCGGGGCGCACCTCGACGGCGGCGAGCTGGCCGCGATCGAGGGAGAGAAGCAGCGCCTCGGCGAGAAGCACGGGATCGAGCCCCGCCAGGCCGCCGTTGGCGGGCGCCTCATCCATCCCCGACGACCTCGTCGATCAAGGTCCGGAGCGCCCGCGCCTCGAAGGGCTTCTCGAGGCTCGGCCCCTTCTGTGCGTTGAGGAAGGCCCGCGCCTCCGGGCTGAACGCGCCGCCCGACATGAAGACGACCTGGTTGGTGAGCTCGGGGCGCTCGTGCTGCAGGCGCTCGAAGAACTCCATGCCCGTCATCTCCGGCATCATCACGTCGCAGAGGATCACGTCGTAGCTCGTGCTCGCGAGCAGCCGCAGCGCCGCGTCCGCGCGCTGCACCGCGTCCACGTCGTGGTGGCGGCGGAGGATCCTTCGCACGGACTGGCCCACCTCGTTCTCGTCGTCGATCACGAGGATGCGCCGCCGCCTCTCGCTGGCCACCTCCGGCGCCGAGCCGCTGGTCGCCGCCGGCTGCTGCGAGGGCGGAAGCGCCACCTTGAAGATCGTCCCCTGCCCCACCACGCTCGCCACCGAGATGGTGCCACCGAGCTTGGTGACCACCTGGTGGCAGATCGAGAGCCCGAGGCCGGTGCCGACGCCCACCGGCTTGGTGGTGAAGAAGGCGTCGAAGATCCGGTCGAGGTGCCCCGGCTCGATCCCCTGCCCCGTATCCTCCACCGAGACCACGACGTTCCCCTTCGCGTCGGTTCCGCTGGTGATCCGGATCGAGTTCTCGGAGACGCGGCCCGGTGGGATCGCCTGCACCGCGTTGTGGATCAGGTTGAGGAAGACCTGGCCCAGCTTGGTCTCGTTCGCCTCGACGTGGGGAATGGTGCCGAGGTCCAGGCGCACCGAGGCGTGGTGGCGGATCTCGTTGTCGAGCATCGAGATCGTGGAGTGGATCAGCTGGTTCACGTCGACGGGGCGGAAGGAGTCCCGGTCGGCGCGCGAGAAGGTCCGCAGGTCCTGCACGATCTGGCGCACCCGCTCGCTTCCCCTGCACGCGGCTTCGAGGGCCGCACGGAGCTCGGTGGCGTCCTCCCCGTACGGCGCCAGGCGCTTCTCGTCGAGCTCCTCCGCGAGGAATTCGAGATTCGAGATCACGAAGGCCAGCGGGTTGTTGATCTCGTGGGCGACGCCGGCGGCGATCGTCCCCATCGCGGCCAGGCGGTCGGTCATCTGGAGCTGGGCGCGGGCGGCGCGGAGATCCCGGTCGTCGCGGATCACCACCACGATGCCCCGGACCTGTCCTTCTGCGTCACGGTAGGCGGAAGCGCTCACGGGGAGTGTGGTGTGCCCCTCGGCGATCCGGAAGCCCGTCTCCCGATCGCGCACGGCTTCGCGCTCGACGTGCGCCGCGAGTCCAGCGGCAAAGGCGCTCTCGTCCGGTGTCGCCAGGGCCACGAGGGAGGTGCCCGGCAAGGCCTCCGCCCCGAGGCCGAAGAGCGCCGACGCCGCCCGGTTGCCGCGCAGCACCAGCCCCGCGGGATCGACGAGGAGCACGGGGTCGAGCAGCGCCTCCAGGGTGGCCTCGAGGACGTTGCGCTGTGCTCGCACGTTCTGCTCGCGCTCGGCGAGGAGCCGCTCGAACTCGGTGGCGAGGAGGTTGACGCAATAGGCGATCGCGTCGTCGACGCCGCGGTCGTAGCTCCGCTGGAGGCGTGCCGTCATGTCTCCCTGCGAGAGGCGGATCAAAACGTCGACGATCTCCTGGTTGCGATCGATCACCCGGTGCTCCGCGCGGCGCGCGCCATCGACTCGAGCCAGGGCATCGCGTCGTCGAGCGTAGCGAAGAAGCGCGTGGTGATCGGCGGCCGCTTCAGCCCCGTGTAGACCGCGGCGATGGCCCGCCCCCAGAACGTGCTGCCGATGAGCGCGTAGCAGAGCGTCATCGACCCATGGGTCTCCTCGGCGTAGACGTCCCGGGCGCCCGCGTCCTGGTCGACGATGTTGTCCATGTAGATCGCGAAGCAGCCGGGATGGCCGAGCCGCGCCCAATAGGCGTCCTGCCACTCCACCTGCTCCCGCGCCGACTCGGCGGTATCGCGCATGCCCTGGTGCGGGACCATCACCGCCAGCCAGGGCGTCACTGCGTAGCAATCGCACTTCGAGGTGGAGCCGACCGGCGTCCACCCACTCGTATCGGGCTTCTTTTCCATGGTTCCCCCCAGAACGTTCCGCGACGTTCCCATGCGGAGCCGATGTGCGACAAGCCACCCACCGCGAAGGAGGCGCCGGATTCACCAGGAGAGAAGAGCCGCGAGCGACGAAGGGCACCGCGGCATAAGCCGGGTGCCCTTCGTCGTTGCGGCTCGCTCTTCGACTAACGACGTGCAGGCGCCTTCAGCTTCTGCGCGTCACCGGCGAGCTGGGAGTCGATGAACTGGAACATCATCACCTCCTCCTTCACCCGGTCCGACCGGCCCTTGCCGGCGCCGTGGCCCGCCTTCTCCTCGAGGTGGAAGAGGATCGGCGCGGTGCCGGCGTGGGCCTCCTGGAGCGCGGCGACGAATTTCGCCGTGTGGATCCAGGTGACGCGGGTGTCGGCCCTGGCGGTGAGGCCGAGGAAGGCCGGGTAGGAAACACCCGGCATCACCTGGTGGTAGGGCGAGTAGCCGAGGAGGTAGCCGACCTGGTCGGCGTTCTTCGCGGAGCCGTATTCGTCCACCCAGAGCTCGGCGGGCGGCCACTCGTCGAAGCGGATCATGTCGTAGAGGCCGACCCGGCCCACGCAGGCGCGGAAGAGCTCCGGCGCCTGGGTCATCATCGCGCCCATGAGCAGGCCGCCGTTGGAGCCGCCGGTGATGGCGAGCTTCGCGGGCTTCGTCCACTTCGAGCGGATGAGGTGGCGCATCGCGTATTCGAAGTCGCGGAAGACCTGGTGCTTGTTGGCGAGGCGGCCGGCGTCGTGCCATTCCTCGCCGAGTTCGGAGCCGCCGCGGAGGTTGGCCACCGCGAAGATGCCGCCCCGCTCGACCCAGTAGAGCGCCGAGGGGCTGAAGCGCGGCGAGAGCGAGATGTTGAAGCCGCCGTAGCCGGTGAGGAGCGTGGGGTTCTCGCCGGTGGGCTGCACGTCCTTGCGGCGGAGCACGAACATCGGCACCGGGGTGCCGTCGAAGCTCGGGTAGTCGAGCTGCTCGACCACGAACTTCGAGACGTCCGGCGCGGGCACGGTGGCGAGCTCGGCGAGCTTGCCGCTCTTCACGTCGATCTCGTAGAGACCGGGGGGCCGGAGGAAGGAGGCGTAGGTGATCACCAGGCGATCGCCCTTCTCCTCCCCGTCGGCGCCGGAGATGGTGCCGAGGTCCGGCAGCTTCAC
Source organism: Vulgatibacter sp. (assembly GCF_041687135.1). Lineage (NCBI taxonomy): Bacteria > Pseudomonadati > Myxococcota > Myxococcia > Myxococcales > Vulgatibacteraceae > Vulgatibacter > Vulgatibacter sp. The sequence continues at coordinate 423,290 of NZ_JAWLCN010000004.1, forward strand.
GTCGCCGGCCTTCCTGCCGTCCTTGCCGTAGAGCTCGAGCCTGGAGACCGCCTTCTCGAGACGGACCACCGCGAGCTTGCCGCCCACGAAGGCCATGCCGTCCAGCGGCCACGCCCCCTCCGCGATCAGCGTCTTCCAGTGCTGCGGCGCCGGCTTCTTCGGATCGACGGCGACGACGCGGAACTTCGGCGCCTCGTGGTTGGTCCGCACCACGATCCGGCCGTCGATGAAGGTCGGCTCGGCGAAGAGCGCCTTCAGCTCTGCGGGGAGGACCTTCTGCAGGTCGTTCTTCTCCCGCTCGAGCATCCAGATCTCGGAGACCGCCCAGCCCTTCGAGACGTTGACGAAGAGGCGCTTGCCGTCCGGCGTCAGCTTCACGTCGACCCAGTCGGTCTTCTGGTTCTGCTTGCCGAAGACGTAGGCGTCCTTCGCCGGATCGCTGCCGAGGCGGTGGAAGTAGACGTGCCGGTTGTAGCGGTCGCCCTTCGGATAGCGCGTGTAATAGAAGCCCGACTCGTCCGGCAGCCAGGCGATCGAGGCGTGACGGGTATAGGGGATCGTCTCGCCGACCTGCTTGCCGGTGGCCACGTCGAGGACGTGGAGGACCGAGTCCTCGGAGCCGTCGCGCGAGAGGCCGTAGACCACCTGCTTGCCCGAGGGCGAGGGGTAGTACCAGTCGAGGGCCACCTTGCCGACCTTGTCGAGCTGCATGGGATCGACGAGGCGCGTCTCCTTCCCGGCGCCGTCGCGCACGTAGAGGATGGGCTGCTCCTGATCGCCGGTGCGCCTGGTGAAGAAGGTCTTGTCGCCGTGGACCGAGGCGCCGGCGACGCCGCCCACCTGCGAGAGGGCGTCGATCCGCTTCTCCATCGCAGCACGGTCGCCGGGCAGCTTCGCGAAGAAGGCCTCGGCTGCTGCGTTGTTCCGGTCGATCCAGCCCTTCGCGCCGGCGTCGGACTCGAGGGCACGGTGGGCGTCGGTCACGGCGTAGCCGTGGAGGTTCTCGGTGACGGGACCTGCTGCGAGCGCCGTCGCGGGCGAAGCCGCGAGCGCCAGGAGCAGGGGCAGTCGAATGCGCATCGTTCCCTCTCTCGTGTTTCCGGTGGACGCGGGGCCGGCCGCGATGGCCCACGGCGGGCGCCCCCTGAAAGCAAGGGACGCACGAGCGGGGGCAAATCCTTCCGGCAATCGGGCGGCCCCGGTGTTTTTGGCCCGTCCGGTCCTATCTACACGACCAGCCGTGCTGGTGGCGATGACTGGAAATTCCTGAAAGGCGCCTACCCCGGACCGATGGTGGTGGCCATCTGCTGGGCGAAGGTGATCCAGTTGCCGGCAGGGTCGCGGTAGGCCACCTCGGCCATCCCGTAGAAGGTGGTCCGGCGCTCCATCACCTGCTCGTAGCCTTCGAGGGAGCCGATCACCTCGTCGAGCTCCTGCACCACGAGGAAGAGGTGGCCGCGGGGCATGCCGCCGGCGAGGGCCTTCGGCTCGTCCTTCTCCACGCTGCGCCGGCTCTGGAGCATCAGCGTGTGGCCGTCCTTCTCGAGGATGACGAAGCCGATCGCGCCGTCGTCCGGCACCTCCTCGGTGCGGTTGAAGCCGAGGCGCTCGCACCAGAAGACGAGCTGCGGCTCGATGGCGTCGACGATGAGCAGCGGCGTGAGGCTGTCGAGGCGGGTCATCTCTTCCTCCAGGCCGCCATCGTCGCATCGCTGCGACGGCGGCGCGCCCGGATTCTCACGCCCCGCCCGGGGTCAGGGCCTGGTGCGCCGCTCCCGCCGCTGCTTCGGCGCCGGCGCCGCGGGCTCGTCGCCCATCCGGGTCACCAGCGTCTCGAGGAAGGAGGGCGCCTTCTCCGGCCGCGGGGCGCCGCCGAGGAAGCGCTCCCGGAGGAACGCGACGGTGTCGTCCAGCGTCTCCATCGGATCCCGCGGCTCCCAGCCGAGCTCGGTGCGGGCCCGGGTCGAGTCGCAGTACCAGAAGTGCTGGGCCATCTCGACGCTCACCGGATCCACGGGCGCGCGGCGCTCGGGGCCGCCGAGGCGGTAGAGGCCGTCGACGATCCGGGCGCCGAGGCGGGCGGCTGCATCGGGGATCCGCGCTGCAGGCGGGCGCACGCCGCTGGCGCGGCCGAGGCGCAGGAAGAACTCCTGCATCGTCCAGTTGGGGCCGCCGAGGAGGTAGCGGCTCTTCGCCTTGCCGTGCTCCATCGCGAGGATCGCGCCTGCCGCGGCGTCGCGGGCGTCGACGAAGTTGATGCCGCCGGAGGGCACCACCGGGATCTCGCGCTTCAGGAATTTGAGCACGTCGCCGCTCGAGGAGAGGCGGGTGTCGCCGGGCCCGAAGAGGATCGAGGGGTTGATGCAGAGGACGTCCATCCCCTCGAACGCGAGCGCGAGCTTCTCCTGGTAGATCTTCGAGAGGTAGTAGGGCCAGTCGCGCACCAGCTCGTAGCGGAAGGGGCTCTCCTCGGTGGAGATCTCCTCCTCGCGCTTCGAGACCGCGATGGTGCCGGAGGTGGAGGCCACCACCACCCGCTTCACCTTCGCCGCGTGCGCGGTGTCGAGGAGCAGGCGCGTGCCGTCCACGTGGAGCCGGTACATCTCGCCGGCAGCGTCCGGGTCCCGGGAAACGAGGCCCGCCAGATGGTAGATCCGCTCGACGCCCTTGCACGCCTTCGCCAGCACCTCTTCGTCGAGGAGCGACCCGGCGATCACCTCGACGCCGAGCTCGTCGAGCTCCGGCGTCGCCGCGCGGGAGAGCACCCGCACCTTCTCCCCGCGGCGGGAGAGCATGGCGAGGAGGTGTTTGCCGAGAAAGCCCGTGCCACCGGTGACGAGGATCCTGCCCATCACTTGGTCTCCTTGCTCGCCTGCCGGTTGCGGCTGGTGGGCCGCTTCGGCCTGGCGGGCACGGCGCGGTTCGCGGGCTGCTTCTCCGCCGCTGCGGCGATCGCCTCGACCTGCACCTCCGCCGTCTCGGCGGGCGTGGCGGCCTCGGGCTTGCGCCGAGGCTGCGGCTTCACCACCGGCCGTCCCTCCGCCAGCGCCCGCACCGCCTCCTCGACGATCCGCGCCACCTCGCGGTGCTGCTCGCTGCGCGGCAGCCCGTCCACCGCAGCGGCGAGCTCCTCGTAGGAGAGGAAGGGCCCGATCCGCGCGCCGAGATCCCGCGTCTTCGGGAGCACCGCGCCCTTGGGCATCGCCTCCCAGGTGCCGTCCAGGTAGACGGGCAGGATGCCCACCTTGTTGGTGAGGGCGAGGTAGCCGAGCGACCCCTTGAAGTCCTTGATCGTGCCGTCCTGCGCCCGCGTCCCCTCGGGGAAGATGAGCAGGTTCTTGCCCTGCTGCAGCGAGCGCGAGGCGAGCGCCAGCGACTCGCGCAGGGAGCCGTGGCGATCCATCGGGATCAGGTGGGTGAAGTTTTCGAAGTAGGTGCGACGGAGCCGGCTCGAGAAGAAGTAGTCGCGGGCCGCGAGGGCGACGAGGTTCTCGCCCTGATCGCCGAGGGCGTGCTTCACCAGGCCCATGTCGAGATGGCTGGCGTGGTTCGCCGCCACGAGGAAGTTCACGTGCTGGGGCACGTGGGCCCGCCCGTAGATCTTCGTGTCGAAGAGCCGCTCGTAGAGCCCCTTCTGGCCGGTGCGCAGCGCGCCCTTGCCTGCGGCGACCACCAGGTCGGGGAGCTCGAGCCCTTCGGCCTCCGCGGGCTCGGCGGCCTTGCGCGGGGGCTTTGCCGGCGGCACCAGGTCGTCGAAGAACTTCACGCCCTCGGTGCGGGCGATCGCCACCGCGGAGGAGAGCACCGGCACCTGATCGATCGCCGGCTGGAGCGCGTCGAGGAGCGAGCCGAAGAGCGAGGGCTTGCGGGTGGCGCGGGTGCTCTCGCGGGGCGTGTGCACGGGCGCCTGCTGCGGCCTGCCGCCGCGGCGCCACTCCGCCACCTTGCGGGCGAGGTCGCCCACGGTGGCCACCGCCATCACCTCTTCCGAGGAGGGCGGCCGCACGCCTGCGTCCTCGAGCTGCGCGGAGAGCTCGGTGAACATCAGCGAGTCGAAGCCGAGATCGCCTTCGAGCCGCGCCTCCGGGGTCACCTTCTCCCGCGGCTGCTCGCAGACCCGCGCCACGAGATCGGTGAGCCAGGCGTTGCCGTCGGCGACCGCGCCCTTGCGGCTTCCTGCACGCACGCGCTCGAGGCGCTGCAGCTCCTCCACCACCACCGGCCGCTTCACCTTGCGGGTGGCGGTGCGGGGGAGATCGGTCTCGCGGAAGTGGAGCACCTTGATCCGCTTGTAGAGCGGCAGCTGGAGCGAGACGTCGCGGACATGCGCCTCGATCTTCCGGCGCGTCTCCTCGCGGCTCTCGTCCTCGCGGTACGCAGGCACCACCAGCGCGGCGACCTTCTCGCCGCCGCTGCCCTCGGGCAGGCCGACGATGGAGAGCTCCTTCACCAGCTGCGTCGCGCCGTAGCGATCCTCGAGCTCGTCGGGATAGACGTTCTTCCCGTTGGCGTCGATGATCACGTCCTTCTTGCGGCCGACGATGACGAGGTGGCCCTCGTCGTCGAAGCGGCCGAGATCGCCGGTGAAGAGCCAGCCGTCCCGCAGCGCTTCCGCGGTGGCGGTCTCGTCGTTCCAGTAGCCCGCCATGATCGTCGGGCCCTTGGCGATCACCTCGCCGACCCCGTGATCGTCGGGCTCGTGGATCTTCACCTCGATCCCGGCAAGCGGCTTGCCGACGTGGCCTGCGTGGTTGTCGCCGGGGGCCTGCACGGTGAGCACCGGCGAGGCCTCGGTGAGGCCGTAGCCCTCGAAGATCTCGAAGCCCATCCCCTGGAAGGCCTTGTAGATCTCGGGGGGCATCGCCGAGCCGCCGCTGATCAGGTAGCGCAGGCGGCCACCGAACTTCCGGTGGATGGGGAAGAAGGCCGCCTTGGCGTGGAGGCGCGAGCCGGTGCGCTCCTCGAGCTTGCGCGAGAACCCCTGCAGCGCCTTGGCGCCCTTTAGCAGCCCCTTGTCGGCGAGGCCGCTCTCGATCCGGCGGAGCAGCAGCTGCCAGAGCGCGGGCACGCCCACCATCGCGGTGATCCGGCCGGTGCCGAAGGCCTCGCCCAGGGTGTCGGCGGTGGTCTCCTCGATGTAGGCGATCTCCGCGCCGCAGGCGAGCGGCACGAGGAAGCCGGCGGTGAACTCGAAGGTGTGGTGGAGCGGCAGCACCGAGAGCAGGCCGTCGCGCTCGCCGAGCTGGAAGACCGCGGAGAGCTTCGCCACCAGCGCGGTGAAGTTGCGCCCGTGGAGCATCACGCCCTTGGGCTTGCCGGTGGTGCCGGAGGTGAAGATCAGCGAGGAGAGGTGGGCGGGATCCCGCGGCGCGAGCACGCCCTCCTCCACCGCCGGGAGCGGCGCGGAGAAGAGCTGCTCGAGGCCGAGGACCTGCGCGCCCTCGAGCGTTTCGTCGAGGCCGAGGCGCTCGCGCGCCGCGGGCGAGGCGATCACCGCCCGGGCCTGCGCGGAGCGCACCACGTTCTCGATCTCCTCGCGGCTCGCCTGGTGATCGACCGGCACCACCGTGGCCGCCGCCTTGATCGCGCCGAAATAGGCCATGCCCCACTCCGGCCGGTTCTCGGCGAGGAGGAGCACGCGATCCTCGGGCTGCACGCCCGCGGCGGCGAGGTAGAAGGCGGCGCGCACCGCGCGATCGCGGAGCTGGCCCCAGGTGTAGCGGTCGGCGCTGCCGTCCTTGCGGAGCCAGCGCATCGCCACCTTGCCCGGGTGGCGGCGGGTGCGGGCCTCGAGGAGCTCCCAGAGGTCGCGGTAGACCGGCACGCCCTTCTTGCGGATCTTCACGCCGAACTCGTCCTCGAGGTTCGGGTAGACCCACTTCGCCAGGCCTGGCAGGTGGACGTCGAGCCAGTAGGAGAGCCAGTCGTAGCCGTCCGGATCCCAGGGGATCCGCGCGGCATCCGCGGGATCCATGCGGGCGTAGAGCGCACGCATGTTCTTCGAGGAGAAGATGTACGAGTTCTCCCAGACGAAGGGCATGAAGATCTCGAACATCATGTCCGCCATCTGGGCGCGCTTGCCGGCGAGCTCGAGCTCCTCCTGCACCTTGTCGATGGCGGCGGCGATGCGGGGCGCACCCCAGCTCGGCTTCACCTCGTCGAGGAAGGAGCCGATGTTCTTCGCCAGCTTCGCGAGCTGCGGCGCGGAGGTCTGCCGGTAGCGATCGGCGCTGACGGACTGCGGCTCGATCCGGGCGAGGATCTCGTTCTTGAGCTTGTCGCCCTCCTCCGCCTTCGCCAGGTAGTGGCGGCGGCGGTAGAGGCCCGTCATCTCGATGGTCCGCTCCATCGTGAGCGGGTTCGAGTCGGAGGTGCCGAGCTGGTAGACCTTCTCCGCCTTGCCGGCGGCGAGCGCCGCGGTCACCGCGATCATGCCGGCGGCGATGTGATCGGCGGGGATCACGTCGAGGATGAGGCCCTTCTTCGCAGGATAGGTGCGGTGGCCCTTGATCGCGAGGAAGGTGAGGGGCGCGGTGGTGGTGAAACCCTCGTTCCAGCCGGGGAAGGGGAACCGCAGCGAGCTCTCCACGATCGCCGGGCGGACGATGGCGAAGTCGAGGCCTTCCTTCCTGGCGAAGGCGTCGATCACCTGATCGCCCAGGCTCTTGGTGTAGCAGTAGGTGTTGGGCCAGCCCCACTCCTGCGCGCGGTTGGCGCCGGCGCGGATCAGCTGCTCGGTCACCCACATCTTCCGCTCGCGCATCGCGCCGGTGCGGATCGCCTTGGGGTCGTGCTCGTCGCGGCCTTCGTCGTGGAGGCGCTCGAGCGCCTTGGCGCGGAACTCGGAGAGGAGCGCCTTGTCGTCGCCCATCGCCTTGAGCCGCTCGACCGTCGCCTTGCAGTCCTCGATCTCGACGAAGGGATCGAAGGTCTCACCCGGGCGCTGCTCGCGCTTGGGGAAGTAGCCGACGATGTCGGGATCCTCGGGCACGTGGCCCGGCGCGTTGCCGGCGACGAAGCAGGTGGAGACGTGGAGGAGCCTGGCGCCGATGCGCTTCGCCGTCTCGGCGACGTGGAGCGCGCCGAGGGCGTTGGCGTTGATGCCAGCCTCCAGCGTCGGGTTGAAGTCCACGAGGCCCGCGGAGTTGACCAGCACGTCGACGTTGCCGGTGAGCTGCGCGAGGAGCTCCTCCGAGAAGGCGCACCACTTCTTCGACACGTCGCCGGGGATGGGCTCGCACTTCGCGCGGAGGAAGCGATCGAAGTCGGGGCCGAGCTGGGCGCGCAGGGGATCGAAGGGCGGCGCCACCACCACCTTGCCGTAGAAGCGATCCGCGGCGGAGGTGGAGATGCCCGGACGGGCGAGGACGTAGACCTTGCCGATGTCGGGGAAGCGCGCGAGGAGCATCGAGAGCGCCACCTTGCCGACGAAGCCGGTGGCCCCGGTGAAGAGGATGCGCTTGCCGCGCAGGCTCTCCGTCACCGAGAAATCGAACGCGTCCGCGACGGGCGCCGCAGCGGCGACGCCCTTTGCCAGCGTGGTGGACATGTGAATCACTCCACGTCCGCGAGGACGACCGGGGCGTTGTGCACCATGGTGATCTGGGCGCTGCGGCCCATCTCGCTGCGGGCCATGGCGATCGCCTCCGCCAGCGTGGCGGCGCGCTCCCAGCCGAGGATCTTCGGCACGTGCGCGTTGTCCGCGCCCACCACGATCACCTTGCCCACGTGCTGGCGGCCGTTCTCGCCCCAGTACCACATGTACAGGGGGTGAACGCCGTGGAAGGCGTTCCCGCGCCGGTACATCTCGATGTAGGCCGGGTTGGTGGCGAACTCCTCCTCGTACTTCGCCGAGTGGACCGCTGCGTCGCGGGTCTCGGCGAGCACGCGGTGGAAGAACTCCACGTAGCTCGGGTGGTGGTTGGTGTCGAAGGCGTCCGAGCAGGGATGGGTGAGGATGAGCACGCCGCCCTTCTTCACCAGCGGCCTGCCGCGGAAGAGGTTGAAGAGGTAGCCCAGCCCCATCACCTGCACGAGCAGCGGGTTGAGCGCCGTCGAGTTGGCGTTGTAGGGCGTGATGAAGGGGATGCCGTGGATGAGGATGTCGGCCTGCCCCTTCACCTGGACCGCGTACTGCTCGTAGCTCTTCTCGAGGATCTTCTCGTGCACCAGCTCGGTCTTGCCGGCGTGGACCGAGATGAGCTCGTAGGGCGCGGGCACCCGCATGAAGACCTCGCGGCGCATCGCGCGCGGGGTCTTCGAGAGGGTCCACTTCAGCGCCTGGAACTTCAGGCGATCCGACTCGGTGAAGTCGTCCTCGTTCTTGCCGAGGAACTCCATCGGGCCGCCGTACATGCGGTTGTTGATCGCCGTCTCGATCTTGAAGACGTTGAGCTTGCGCTCGACGATGTGACCGATGCGATCGAAGGAGCGGTGGAGCTCGGAAGGGCCCTTGGGATCCATGTACGACTGGGTGCCGCGGATCGCCTGGGGGTTGTGGTTGGCCTTGAGGCCCTTGTAATCGGTGAGGCCGACGCCGATCGACTTGTGGCCGCCGTTCATCGGCACGAAGTTGATGTTCGCGTAGATGAGCAGGTCGCTGTCGGCGGCGCGGCGGTTGATCCGCACCGGCTCGCCGTGGCGGGTGGTGCCGATCTCCACGATGGCGTCCGGATCCTCGGCGTCGTGGTGGTAGAGCTTCTCGGGCCAGTGGCTCCGGAAGATCTTCGGGCCCACCATCCGCTCCACCTCGCCAGCCGTCATCTTCCGATGGAGCGCGATGGCGATGATGATGTGCACGTCCTCGACGCCGTGATCGGCGAGCATCTCGAGGAGGATCTCGAGCATCGTCTGCCGGAGATCGGGCCGCGCCATGCCGGGCAGCGGCAGCGAGATGTCGTCGATGGCGATGGTGACCTTCATCCCGGGCTTGAGCTGCGCGGGGAGCGGGTCGCAGCCGAGCGGGTGGTTGATCGCCCAGCGGATCGCGGCGCGCGGGTTGGGAAGGCCCGCGATCGGCTGCTTCGGGTAGATCACCCGGGTGCCCACCGGCAGGTCCTCGAGGAGGAAGTCCTCGCCGTAGTGGAGGATGCGGGGGGCGCTGCCCTTGTCGATGGTGACGACTTCGGGTGCCTCGAGCTCTCGTGCCAGCCTCATTTGAGATCCACCACCGGCCAATCGTGGGACTTCGCCATCTGGCGCAGCCGGAAATCGGGGTTCACCGCGGTGGGCCTGCCGCACACCGCGAGCATCGGATAATCGGCGTAGGAGTCGCAGAAGCCCCAGCAGGCGGAGAGGTCGAGCCCCTCCTTCGCGCAGTAGTCGCGCACCGCCGACGCCTTGGTGGCGCCTGCGAGCAGGGGCTTGATCACGCGGCCGGTGGCCACGTTGTCGACGAACTCGAGCCGGTTGGCGATCACCTCGGTCATCCCGAAGTGGCGCGCCAGGGGCAGGATGGTCAGGTCGATGGCGCCGGTGACGAGGACCTGCCGCGCACCGGTCTGGCGGCAGCGCTCCACCATCTCCTCGGCGCCGGGGAAGATCGCAGGCTTCAGCACCCGCTCGAAGAGCTCCTCGGAGAGGGCCACGAGGCGGTCCTTCGTGAGCCCCTTGTACTGCTTGTAGAAGAGCTCGTTGAAGAGGGCGCGGGAGGCCTGGTCGGCGAGCCAGAAGGCGGGCACGCCTGCGGCGAGCACGGCGGTGCGCAGCGCCGACTCGACGAGGCGGCCGCGGTTGGCGGCGTAGAAGCCGAAGGCGTGGACCACGTTTGTCCGGACCAGCGTGCCGTCCACGTCGTAGAAGGCAGCGGACCGGGCAGCGTTCGGTGCGGGCGGTACGGAAGCGTGCATGGGTACCCGGGCCCCTCCCTCCAGGACCGTGGAATCGGAGCACTCCTAAATCCCTGCCGGCGACCGAAAGTCAACGCGACTCGCGTTCGCACCTGTGCAGGCCCTTTCGCGCCGCGCCGCGGCATCGACGGGATGGTTCCAGTGATTCCGGCATCTTGCGAGATGTGTTGTCTGGCAGCCGACAGAACTTCGCTCCCGATGGGGCCCAGTCCGATGGTAGGTCGGCTGACCATTGGTAAGATGCCCGAATGGCCTTCGAGGAGCAGGACCGGGGCAGCGCGCGCCGCGAGCGCCGCCGCCAGGAGATCGCCCGTGCCTGCCTCGAGCGCTTCGCCGAGGAGGGCTGGGCCGAGGCGCGCCTCGATGCCCTCGCCGACGACGCGGCGATGAGCAAGCAGGGGCTGCTCTTCTACTTTCGCGACAAGGCCGACCTCTGGGCGGAGGCAGTCACCTGCGCCGCCGAGGAGATCGCCCGCGCCCTCGCCCGCCGGGTCACCGGCGAGCGCGGCCCCGCAGCGGTGCGGGCGCTGCGGCGCGGCCTCGACGAGGTGGCTCGGGTGCTGCCCGCCACCTTCTCCGTCTTCCTCGACGCAAGCGGCAGCGTGCCCCGGGCCTCGGCGGTGCAGCAGGGGCGGAGCACCGCCACCCTCGACGCGCTGCTGCTCACGCTGGCCACCGCGCTCGCCGCAGACGGCGGCAGCCGCGAGGCGGCGCGGCGACTGGCAGGGCTCGCCTGGCTCACCCTGCTCGCCCACCACCGGGAGGCACGGGCAGCGAGCCGGGCGGGGCTGGCGGCGGCGACCCAGCACCCTGCGGACCTCGATTACGCCGAGGCGCAGCTCGTGGTGCTCGCGGGGTCGCTCGCCCGCAGCCGCACCTAGCGTGTGGTGGGCGGAGGTCGCAGCCCCGTTCGGACATGCCTCCCCACTTGCGCCGACCGGATGGGCTGACTATCCCTGCAAATTCTCCAATGGGATGTATGGGAGGCGCCCACGAGCGGCCACCCGCCCGTGACCCGAGTCGAGTCCCCGCATGACGGAACGGCCGATCATCCTCGTCGTCGACGACGACCCCGATCTCCGCGCGGTCCTCTGTGAGGCGCTGGGGGCGGATGGCTACGACGTGATCCCCGCAGCCGACGGGGCGGAGGCGCTGACGTGGCTCCGCCTCGGCTTTCGTCCCCGGCTCATCCTCCTCGACCTGCTGATGCCCGTGATGGACGGCTGGCGCTTCCGGGAGAGCCTCGGCGCCGACCCCGCCCTCGCCGCGATCCCGGTGATCCTGATCTCGACCGAGGACAACGCGCGCCGCGAACCGATCGACGTGGCGATGCTATTGCGCAAGCCGCTCGCACTCGGCGAGCTCCGCGCGATGGTCGCGCGCTTCTGCGAGCTCGCACCGCAGCAAAATGTCGCGCCGGACGCGAATCCCGGTTGACACCCGGCGGCGAATCGGCAAAATCCGCCGCGCTTCAACCCGCTGCGCCCAGGTAGCTCAGTCGGTAGAGCAGGGGACTGAAAATCCCCGTGTCGCTGGTTCGATTCCGGCTCTGGGCACCAAGAGGGCCGACTCGGTTTTTCCGGGTCGGCCCTTTTCCTTTTCGCGCCTGCACGCGGAGTCGCTCGGCCGGCTCATCGGGCGAGGACGGCGACCGCTCCCGCAACGCCGGTCAGGACGAAACCGCCACGACCTCGCCGACGAAGGCCCCCTCGGCCGCGGCGCAGAGCACGCTCGCGAGCCGCGACCGCGATACCTCCATGCTCCGCACCTCTCCGGTAAGCGAGGTCATCACGGGCCGCCCCGTGTCCTTGTCGACCAGGCCCACCGGCTGCACCAGCGTCCACTCGAGCCCGCACGCGCGTACCAGCTCCTCCTGGCGCTCGTGATCTTCGATCTGGGGAGCCAGCAGCAGCGCGAAGGCGAGGGACCAACCGAAGCTCAAACGGCCCCTGCTGCTCCCGATCCCGTACGTGGTCTGTACGACGAGCCTGCGGACGCCGGCCCGCTGCATGGCTGCGATCACGTTGGCGGTGCCCCTGGACCGGACGTCGATCGGCGTGCGCCGGATGCCCAGCCGCACGGCGAGCGGGTTCTCGTGGATGCCGAGCGTGACGACGACGGCGTCGCATCCGGCCACGCAGCCGTCCAGGTCGGAAGGCTGCAGCGCGTCGCCCCGCCGGAGCGTGAGCCGGGGCGCTGCCGGGATGGTGCTCGGATCGCGCGCGAAAGCCACGACTTCGTGGCCGCGCGCGAGCAGGGCGCCCACGGTTTCGCGGCCGCTGCCGCGGCTCGCGCCGATGACGGCGATGCGCATGGGTCGACTGGACTGCTGGGACATGGGTATCTCCTTTTCGCGTCCAGCCTAGGCGCGTCCCCCTGGATGTAGAATGATGGGACGTCCGCTTCTCATGCTCATCCGTCCAGAAATCCGGATGCCCTGCAAGAGGTGCTGCCGTGCCTGCGATTGCCGACCCGCCGGGATTCGACTCGACCGATCCGCTCGCGCGGGTGCTGCATTTCGTGCGCGTGAGCGGAACCTTCTACTGCCACTCGGAGCTGGGCTCCCCCTGGGGACTCTTCCTGCCGCCGATGCCCGGCTGCATGTGGTTCCACTGCGTCAACGAAGGGCGTGCGCTGCTCGAGGTGGACGGCGCCGTACACGAACTCGAGCGCGGGTCGTTCGCGCTCGTTCCCCACGGGCGCGGCCATCGCATCCGCAGCGCTCGTCGGGTCGCGGCGCCCAACGTGGTCGAGCTGCCGCACGAGCTGCAGACGGACCGGTACGCGGTGCTGCGCCATGGCGGCGACGGGCCGCGCGCGACGCTGCTCTGCGGTGTGGTGAAGCTCGACGCCACGGTGGGCGCGGAGCTCGAGAGGTCCCTGCCACCGGTCCTGCACGTCGAGCCACGTGCGGCGGCGCACGGTGGCTCGATGGAGATGACGCTCGCGCTCATGGCCGCGGAGTCGAAGGCACCTCGGCCCGGTGGAGAGACGATCGTCACGCGACTCGCGGACGTGCTCGTGGTCCAGGCGATCCGGGAATGGATCGAGGTGGACCCTGCCGCGCGGAGCGGCTGGCTCGGCGCACTCCGCGACCCGAAGCTGGGCCCGGCGCTCGCCGCGCTCTGGGGCGATCCGTCTCGCGATTGGACCGTCGCCGGTCTCGCCAGGGTGGCAGCGATGTCGCGGTCCGCTTTTGCGGCTCGCTTCGAGGAGCTCGTGGGTGAGCCACCGATGCGGTATCTCGCCCGGATGCGGATGCGCGTCGCGAGCGCGGAGCTCGCCGCGGGCCATGCAACCGTCGCAGCGATCGCGGAGCGCGCGGGCTACCGCTCCGAAGCGGCATTCAGCCGCGCGTTCAAACGCCTGACGGGACTGCCGCCCGGAGCCGTGCGGCGTGCAGGCAAGTCTACGTCGTAGCCCCCGCAGCCGGATCGCTGGGAGAGAGTGGACCTCTCAGAGGGCGCCGAAGACGTCGCCCAGCGTCGTGTTCATCGACGCGAGCGATTGGACCCGGAAGGCCGCGTCCTCGACGGTGGCTGCTTCGATGCGGTCCATGCGGAGCATGCGGGGTGCGCCGCGGAGATGGTCCCAGACGAGCAGGTACCAGGCCGGCCAGCTCACGAGCAGGTAGTGCGGCTCGACCACGCGCTGGGTGCGTCCCTGGTTGCTCCGGTAGGTGAGCGCGAGGGTGCGCTGCTCGAAGAATGCCTGCTGGACCGGGCGAGCGATGCCGCGGGGCGGCGGCGCCCACGAGGCCTCGACCCTGCGCGACGTGGGGCCCACGAGGATCCGTCTCCGTAGCCCGGCGATCCGTTGGCGTTCCTCCGGCGGGAAGGCTGCCGAAAGCTTCTGCCGCAGGGCCTTCACCGTCGTGAGCATCAGCGGCGAGCCGAGGCTCTCGGCGACCGCCAGGGCGAGGAGCAGGTCGAGCGTCTCCTGCACGTTGAGCGGAACCCGCCCGAGTCCGCTCCGTGGAGGCACCCGGAGTCCGCCACCTCTCCCCGGTTCCGACTCGATCGGAACGCCCCGCGCCGCGAGCCGGGCCAGGTCCCGCCGGACGGTGCGCACGCAGACGCCCAGCTCTGCTGCCAGCTCGGGCGCAGTCCAGGATGGACGTGACGCCAGCAGGCCGAGGGTGCGGTCGAGGCGATCGGAGAGAGGTTCTCGCATCGTCGAAAGGTGACCCAGTTTGTCACCTTTCGGATCCAGAGTCACATGCATGGGCACCGGAGCCCACCCGCCCGACCGGACACGGAGAGAACGCGATGACGACGACCTTGCGTGGTGTTTGCACCTTGAGCCTGTGGGCCGCCGATCTGCCGGCGGCCACGCGCTGGTACACGGAATTGCTCGGCGCACCGCCCTACTTCACCAGCGAGGCCGCCGGACGGGGGCCCGGCTACGTGGAGTTCCGCGTGGGCGACTACCAGCACGAGCTCGGGATCATCGATCGGCGCTTCGCCCCGCCGGGCCTGGCGACGGAGCGCGGCGGCGCCGTCGTCTATTGGCACGTCGACGACGTGCAGGGCACGTTCGAGCGCGTGCTGGCGATGGGCGCGACCGAGCTGGAGGGCGTTCGCGAACGCGGCCCCGGGTTCGTGACCGTTTCGGTGATCGATCCGTTCGGGAACGTGCTGGGCTTGATGTTCAACCGCCACTACCTCGATGTGCTCGGAGGCCGGCATGGCTGACGCACCGATCATCGTCTTCCCCTCCGCCGGCGCGTTCGAGCGGTGGCTCGAGGTTCATGCCGCGGAGCAGGCAGGTGTGTGGTTGAAGATCGCCAAGCAGAAGAGCGGCATCCCGTCGATCACGAGCGACGAGGCCGTCGACGTGGGGCTGTGCTTCGGCTGGATCTCCGGCCAGCGCAAGGGCCTCGACGAGACCTGGTACCTCCAGAAGTACGTGCCCCGCCGGCGACGGAGCGCCTGGTCCCTCCTCAACGTGCGCAAGGTCGCAGCGCTCACCGCACAGGGCCGCATGCGCCCGGGCGGTGAGGAGGAAGTGCGCCGCGCACGAGCAGACGGTCGCTGGCCGGTCTGAAGGGGCGCGGTCGAGCGTCCGCCCTCCCGCACCGGTGGAGTGGACGCCCTGCTCTCCGTGCGGCACGCTTCCAGCTTCCGAAAGGGAGGGCACTCCGTGGAGAAGCTGCTGGTCGCAACCCGCAAGGGCGCGTGGTTTCTGCGCCCCGGTGGCGGGAAGCTCGAAGGGCCGCATTTCTTCGGCTCGATCGTCGACCACGGGGTGCTCGATCCCCGCGACCGCCGCACGATGCTCGCCGGTGTGCGCACGGGTCATCTCGGGCCCACCGTCTTCCGCTCGGGGGACGGGGGCGCGACGTGGCAGGAAGCGCGGCGCCCCCCGGCCTTCCCCGCGGGAACGTCGCGCGCAGTCGAGGCGGTCTTCTGGCTCACCCCTGGCCACCGCGACGAGCCGGGCAGCTGGTACGCGGGCTCCGCGCCCCACGGGCTCTTCCGCAGCGAGGATGGCGGGGAGAGCTGGGAGCCGGTCGCGGGATTTCTCGCCCATCGCGACGAGCTCGGCAAAACCCCTGCCCGCATCGGCGGCACGCCGGGCGGCGAGCTCACGCACTCGGTGCTGGTGGATCCGCGCGACCCCGCCCACCTCTACGTCGGCCTCTCCACCGGCGGCTTCTTCGAGAGCAGCGATCGCGGCGAGAGCTGGCGCCCGTTGAACGGCGGCGTCGCTGCCGACTTCCTTCCCGAAGAGGCGCCGGCGTGGGGCCAGGATCCCCATTGCGTCGTCATCCACCCCGCCCGCCCCGACCGCCTCTACCAGCAGAACCACTGCGGCATCTACCGGCTCGACCTTCCCGCACGCGACTGGGTGCGGATCGGCGACAACATGCCGCGGGAGATCGGCGACATCGGCTTTCCGATCGTCGTCCACCCGCGCGATCCCGACGTCGCCTGGGTCTTCCCGATGGACGGAACCAGCGTGTGGCCGCGCACCAGCGTCGGCGGCAGGCCGGCGGTCTACCGGACCCGGGACGCGGGCCGGAGCTGGGAGCGGCAGGATCGCGGCCTCCCCGCGGCGCAGGGATGGTTCACCGTGCTTCGCCAGGCGTTCACGGTGGATGACGGCGATCCGGTGGGGCTCTTCTTCGGCACCACCTCGGGCGAGGTGTGGGCCAGCGAGGACGAGGGCGAGAGCTGGCGCTGCCTCGCCGCGCACCTGCCGGCGATCGTGGCGGTGGAGGCGGCGTGAAGGTCCTCGTCCCGTCGCCACTCCACTCGTACACCGACGGTCGCTCCACCGTGGAGGCAGCCGGCGCGACGTTGGGCGATGTGCTGGTTGCGCTCGACGAGTGTTCTCCGGGCCTGCGCTTCCGCATCGTGGACGAGCAGGACCGGGTGCGCCCGCACATCAACTTCTTCGTCGGCACCGAGCTGGTGCGCCGCCTCGATCACCCCGTCGAGCCGACGGACGAGCTGATGATCGTCTGCGCCCTCAGCGGCGGCTGATTCGAGTGGGATCCATATCGGGCGCTGCAGCCTTGCCGGCGTTGAACGGATGCGACGGAACGGTCGTGCGAATCCGCTGATCCCGACGCGAGAACAATGAGAATTGCGCGGATCGGTGGGACTTCGATGACATGCCCGGAAGGCTCGCTCGATCCGGGTCACACCGGACGGCGCGTGGGCGCCAGCTCAACCGGTCGGGCGGAGCCGCGCCATCGAGAGGGCGTCCACGTAGGCGCCGTCGCGGAAGGCAAAGTCGCGGTGGCGCCCCTCCTCGACGAAGCCGGCGCGGGTGTAGAGGGCGATCGCCGCGGCGTTGTCGGCGTAGACCTCGAGCTCGATCCGGCGCAGCTGCAGCCAGCCATCGGCCAGCTCGACGGCGGCGCGCAGCAGGGCCGAGCCGACGCCGCGGCCCTGCCAGTCGTCGCGTACGCCCATGCCCAGCTGGGCCACGTGGCGGCGGCGGGGATGCGGCGAGACGTGCAGGCCCAACTGCCCCACCACGTCGTCACCCGCACATGCCAGCAGGACGTGTGCGTTCGGATCGACCGTCTGCAGCCGCTGGCGCCACAGGTCGAGCGACGGAAAGGGCAGCTGCAGCGTGCCGGCCTGCGCACGCGGCGACGCGTAGATCGCCTGCACGGCGGCAAAGTCCCCGGGCTCGGCGCGGCGGATGGTGAGTCTCTCGGTCATCGAATCGGCTCCGGCCCTGCAACGGGCCACGGGCCACGATCCTCGCGCACCGGACCGCCACCGCCAAGCGCAGCGACCGGCACATCGCCTTGACACGAGCCCGTCTCGCCGCGACAATCCCCATCGATCCTATCGGGATGGTGAGATGGGCATCTCGCAGAAATGCTACTACGCGATCCGGGCGGTCTTCGAGCTGGCGCAGGCGCCGACGGGCATCGCCGTGAAGATCGGCGAGATCGCCGAACGGCAGGGGATTCCCGCCAAATTTCTCGAGGCGATCCTCGGCCAGCTCAAGGGCGGCGGCTTCGTCGAGTCGCGCCGCGGCGCCGAGGGAGGCTACCTCCTCGCCAGGCCGCCCCGGGGCCTCACCCTCGGCGAGATCATCCGCTTCGTCGAGGGTCCGCTCTCGCCGCTGAAGTGCAAGGGTGGCGAGGCGCCGACCGCCCTCGATGGCGTCCTCGCCGCGGTCTGGTCCGCGGCCGAGCAGGCCCTCGCCGACGTCTACGACGGCATCACCTTCCAGGACCTGGTCGACCGGAGCCGACCGGTCAAAGCCCTCGATTTCGCGATCTGAACCTCGAGCGGGCGGCCCCACGCCGCCCATCCGCACGAGCAATACCCTACCAACCCTATAGGGTTTGACCACCCAGGAGACGAGAGATGGCACGGATCTACGGCGACAACAGCGCCAGCATCGGCAACACGCCGCTCGTCGCGCTGCAGCGCATCGCACAGGGGGCCCGCGCCTCGATCGTCGCAAAGATCGAGGGCCGCAACCCGGCCTACTCGGTGAAGGACCGCATCGGCGCCGCGATGATCGACGCCGCCGAGGCCGCCGGGAAGCTCGTCCGCGGCTCGAAGGAGACGGTGGTGGTGGAGCCCACCAGCGGAAACACCGGCATCGCCCTCGCCTACGTCTGCGCCGCCCGTGGCTATCCCCTCATCCTCACCATGCCGGAGACGATGTCGCTCGAACGGCGCCGCATGCTCCGTGCCTTCGGCGCCGACCTCGTCCTCACCGAAGGCGCAAAGGGCATGGTGGGCGCGATCGCCCGGGCCACCGAGATCGCCGCCGCCGATCCGGACCGCTATTTCGTCCCCCAGCAGTTCAGCAACCCGGCCAACGCCGAGGTCCACTTCCGCACCACCGGCCCGGAGATCTGGGCGGACACCGACGGGCAGGTGGACATCTTCGTTGCAGGCGTCGGCACCGGCGGCACCATCACCGGCGTCGGCCGCTACCTGAAGCACGAGCAGAAGCACCCGGTGCAGCTGGTGGCGGTGGAGCCCGCCGCCTCGCCGGTGCTCGGCGCGCTGAAGCGTGGCGAGGAGCCGAAGCCGGGGCCGCACAAGATCCAGGGCCTGGGCGCGGGCTTCAAGCCGGAGGTCCTCGACCTCGATCTCGTCGACGCGGTGGAGCCCGTCACCAACGAGGAGGCGATCGAGATGGCCCGCCGCCTCCACCGCGAGGAGGGGATCAGCTGCGGCATCTCCTCCGGTGCTGCGGTGGCGGCAGCGCTCCGCATCGCCCAGCGCCCGGAGAACGAGGGGAAGCGGATCGTCACCGTCCTCCCCGACGCCGGCGAGCGCTACCTCTCGAGCATCCTCTTCGAAGACATCCCGGCCTGATCCACGCTGCGGAGATCCGTCCCATGCCAGCCAACGACGCCCGCCGCCTCGAGCTGCTCCGCGATGCGGGCTTTCCCGACCCAGCATCCGCCCTCGCCCGCCTCCGGGACGACGTCGGCCAGCTGCCGCTCCCCGGCGGCGCCGCCGCCGAGGCGGACGTGATCCGCACCGCCCTCGCTGCGCGCGTCGCCAGGCTCCCCGCCGAGCAGGCGCGCCTCGCGCAGCTGGTGCCGGAGCTCATCGGCGACAGGAGCGGCGACCTCGCCACCGCGCTCTGGCTGGCCCGGGCGCAGCACGGCGACGCCCTCGATCTGCCCGGCTTCTCGCTCGCGATCCTCGACGCGCTCCTCGCCACGGGCCGCGAGATGGAGGGGCTCGCCCTCGCCCGCTTCCTCCTCGACGGCCGCTTCGACTGGCAGAAGGTCTACGACGCCGGAACCGTGCCCCACGAGTTCCTCCGGCCCCGGGATCCCAACCCGCTCATCTGGCAGCTCCTCGACGACCTGGCACCCTACCGCCCCTTGCGCGTGATCGAGCTCGGCTGCGGGATCGGCAACGACGCCATGGCCCTCCTCGAGTCGCCGCACGTCGATCGCTACCTCGGCATCGACGTGGTGCCGCAGGCGATCGAGGGCTTCCGCCGCCGCGTCGCCAGCGCGCCCCCCGCTACGGCGCCGGGGCTGGTCTGCGGCGACTTCGCCGAGCACCTCGCCGACCCTGCGGTCCGCGAGGCGGGCTACAACTGCGTCTACGCCTACTCGAGCCTGCACTACTTCGCTTCCGCCGAGCTGAAGCGGATCTTCGCGCTGGTGCGCTCGCTGCTCCTCGCCGGCGGGCGCAACGGCTTCTTCGCCTTCGGCCTCAAGGGCACCGGCTCGATCTGGGAGGGCCAGGGGCTGCCGCTCTACCGCCCCGACGTCTGGATCAACCCCGACGGCCAGTCGCGCTGGTTCCCCACCAGGCAGGCGCTGGCGAAGGAGCTCGACGCCGCGGGCTTCGAGGTCCGCTTCCACGAGCTGCACAACCACTGGGGCTACAGCGAGAAGGGCAAGCGCGACACCTTCCACTACGTGGTCTGCACGCCGCGGGCGTCGTTCCTCGGCGAGGGGATTTGACGCGGCAAATCAGCGTCAGGCACCGCCCGCCTCGAGGGGCAGCACCACCGTGAAGGTCGCGCCCTCGCCTGCTTCGCTCGCCACCGCCACGCTGCCCCCGTGGGCCTCGACGATGCGACGGACCAGGTAGAGCCCCAGACCCCAGCCCCCGAAATGCCGGCTCGAGACCCCGCGCTCGAAGCGCTCGAAGACGTGGGGCAGCCGTTCGCCGGGGATGCCGATCCCCAGGTCCCGCACCTCGAGCCAGGCGGCGCCGCCGCGCCGCTCCAGAGCGATCCGGATCGGCTTCCCCTCCCCGAACTTCAGCGCGTTGTCGAGGAGGTTGGCGACCACCTCGCCGAGGCGCCGACGATCCCACCATCCCTCCACCGGCTCCGGCGCCAGTACCTCCACCGTCGAGCCCGAGCGCGCGCTCCGCTCCTGCGCCGCCTCGACCACCTCCGTCACCACAGCTCGGAGATCGAAGCGCTCCCTCGCGAGGGCGAGGTCGCCTGCACCGAGATGCGAGACGTCGAGGAGCTGATCGACCAGCTGGTTGAGCCGCTTCAGCCCCCGATCGACCGTCGCCAACGTGCGCCGCAGCGAGTCGTCGCCTCCCCCCTGGCGCTTGCGCAGCTCCGTGCCGAGCGAAACGGCGATCGCGGTGATCGGTGTCTTCAGCTCGTGGGACGCCACCGAGAGAAACTCCTCGCGAACCTGCACCGCTTCCTGCGAGGCACGGTAGAGCCGGGCATTCTCCACGGCGATCGACGCACGGCGTGCGAGCTCCTCCGCGAGGGCGAGGTCCTGCCCGGTATAGCTCCGCCCGGACGCACCGACGGCACAGGTGAGCGCGCCGATCACGCGCCCTCCGCGGCCGAGGGGCGCCACCATGCAGCTGCGCAGGCCCAGCTGCAGCAGCAGCGCCAGGTGTTCCTCGCTCCGCACCAGACCGGAGAGCAGCCCGGTGTCCAGCTCGGGGAAGAGCAGCGGCCTGCCGCTGCGCAGCACCGCGGTCGCAGGCTGCGGCGACCTGGAGTCCGGTGGAAAGCGACGGAGGAGCTCCCGGAGTTCCCGCTCCCGGGTCGGGTCCCGATGGGCACCGGCCACGCGGCGCACGGTCCCGTCGTCGCCGACGAGGTCGATCACACACCAATCCGCCAGCTCCGGCACCGCGAGGTGGGCGAGGCGCTGGAGCGTGGCGTCCGTGTCGAGGGATCCGCCGAGGACCACGCTCGCCTCGGCGAGGAAACGGATCTGCCGCTCCGCCCTGCTGCGCTCCTCCGTCTCGCGCTGCACGTCGCGAAAGAGCCGCGCGTTCTCGAGCGCCACCGCGATCTCCGGCGCGAGGAGCTCCAGCACCTGCAGCCTCTCTGCTGCGAAGGCGTGGGTCGTGCGGCCGTGCTCGAAATAGAAGCAGCCCATCCGCTCCTCCTTCCGCCGCAGGGGAAAGGCGAGCACCGAGAGCGTCGGATGCCGGGAGAACCAGGGATCGTCGCGGAACGCCGGGTCCCTGCGGACGTCGTCGAGGAGGAGGACGCTCCCGCTGGTGCAGACCTGGGCGAGCAGGGTAGCGGGCACCTCGTCCGATGCAGCGAGCGGCTCCTCCCGCAGGGTGACGGCGCCGCCGGCGCTGCCAGCCGCCCGCACGACGTGCGTCCCCCTCTCTTCGAGCACGAGCACCCCGCGATCTGCGCCCACGGCCCGGATACAGACCTCGACCAGCTTCGGCAGCAGCCGCTCGAAGCGGATCTCGCTCGAGATGCTCTCCACCGCCTCGAGCAGGCTCGAGGCGTCGAGACCTGCAACGACCCTGGCGCCTGGCGCCGCTTCCTCGAATCCGAGCTGGGCGCCGAGCTCGCGGTCGAGCGCCCGCACCTTCCCCGCAGCGCCCCAGCGTGTGTAGTGGGCGCGGGCATCGGCGAGATGGGCCGCCGCCGCCCGCTTCCTCCCGATGGCGAGGTAGTGGCGCCCCGCGAGCTCCGATGCCAGCGCGGCGTCGTGGACGAGCCCCTCTTTCACGGCCCAATCCACCGCCTCCTCGTAGCGTTCCATCGCCTGCAGGGTCCGACCCTCGACCCGGTCGATCTCCGCGTCGACGAGGAGGCGGCGCGCGCGGAAATTCTCCGGACAGCTCGCCTCCCAGGCGAGGAGCTGCGCACGAGCGCCGTGGATCCGCGCCCACGCCTCGTCGTCGGGGGTCCCGGCGAGGAGGAGAAGCGGCGTCGCGAAGAAGTACTCGGTGGGCGTGAGCAACCCGCGCATCGGCTCGAGCTGCGGCATCGCCGCGTCGGCCTGGAGGCGGGCCACCTCGAAGTCGCGGTAGAGGTGGGCGATCCGCAGCCGCAGGATCCGGTAGATCGCGTTGGCAACGGGCCCCTTCTCGCGGAGCTTCCGCTCGAAGGCATCCTCGTCGAAGCTCTCGCCGCCGAAGCCTCCATGCACACGGCTCCGTCCCTGCAGGCTGCGGATCAGCTCGCGCTCGAGCTCGAGGAAGGGCGGCGCCGCCTCGTTCCCCACGCGGCGCAGGAAGGCGAGCCCCTCCTCGATGTCGGCGAGGACGCGGTCGAGCTCGACGCCGCCGAGGATCGAATCGATCACCACGGCGATCCAGGCGTTGGCGGCGTCGGCGAGCCTGCCGGTCTCGACGCAGAGCCGAAACGCCTGCCTGGAGTGGGTCACCGCCGTCTTGAAGGGCAGGCGCCACGGCAACACGACCATCGCCTGGAGGTGGAGCGCGCTGGCCTCCACCGCCCGGGCACCGGCCTTGCGAGCGAGGCCGACCGCGGTGTCGGCGAAGGCCTCCGCCGTGACGAAGTCGCCGTGGGCCACGAGGTAGATGGGCAGATTGGCGAAGCTGCCCGTGGCGTGGACCGAGAGCCCTCGCTCGAGCACGCGGGCCACCGCACGGGCCGCGAGCCAGGGCGCGAGCCCGGTCCCTGCGAACCAGGCGGGCGACAGCATCTTCGACACCACGAGATGGTAGGCCTGCTCTTCCGGCGGCGCGTCGAAGGGCCTCTCGAGGAGAAAGGCGGGTGAGCGTCCGGCGAGGAGACCCCGGATCCGCTGGTGCTCGGCTGCGGCGAGGGCGGCGAAGCCTTCGCTGGGGAGCACCTCGCCGAAGAGCGCGCGCAGCGTTTCGGAGCCGAGCGCGATCGCTTCGGCGAGCTGACCGGCGGTCGCCTGCACCGCGATCCGCTGCGCCTGCAGCGCCGCGGTCTCGGCGATGTCGGAGGCGTGAGGCAGCCCCTCCTCCGCCAGCCGGTCTGCCCGCGCGAGCGCCCCCGCGAGCCAGGCGGCCTCCGCCGCGTCACGATGGAGGTCGTAGAGGAGCTCCCGCGGTCGCGGCGTACCGGAGAGGATGTCGAGGGCCGTCTCGTAGTAGGCCAGCGCGGAGCGATAGGCTGCCGAGGCCCGGGCGCTCGCTCCAGCGCGCTGGTTGAGCCGCGCGCGCTCGAGGCTGGCGGCGGCGTCCTCGCCAGCCCCGCCGGCGGCGTTGAGCTGGTCCGTCGCCCGGAAGAGCGCGTCGTCCCCTTCTTCGTCGAGGAGGGCCGCGCCGATGCGCCGGTGCAGCTCCCGGCGCCGCTCTTCCGGGAGCGATTCGTAGGCCGCCTGCTGCACCCGGTCGTGGACGAACCGGAGATCGCCGGCCTCCCGCCGCACCACCAGCCCCTCGGCAACGAGGGCGCCGATCCGCTCGTCCAGCCCCGTCGGGTCTGCGACGAGGCGCGCCAGTAGCAGGGGCCGGAGCACGTGCCCGAAGCACGACGCCACCTGCAGCAGCTCCTGCGTCCCTTCGGGAAAGCAGCCGATCTGCGCGGCCATCAGCTCGGCCACGTCGCCGCTGACCTCCGCTGCGGCGATGCGGTCCAGGTCCCAGCGCCAGCGCCCCACCTCGACCTCGTGCACGAGGAGGCCGTCGCGCTGCAGCGCCCGGAGCAGCTGCCGGACGAAGAGCGGGTTGCCGCGGCTCTTCGCGTGGACGAGAAGCGCCAGGGGCCGGACCTCCGCCTGCTCTTCGTGGAGCGCGTCGCCGAGAAAGGCCGCCACCGCATCCGGCTGCAGCGGACCCACCCGGATGCGCGTGACGGGAACGCCACTTCGTTCCACCGCGCCGACGACCTCGTGGAGCGGGTGGTCGGCGCCGATCTCGCCGGGGCGCAGGCTGCCGACGAAGAGCACGTGCCGGCCGTCGGGATCGCTGGCCAGGATCCGGAACGCCTGCAGGGTGCCCGGATCGGCCCACTGCAGATCGTCGAGGAAGAGCACGACCGGTCCGCTGCAGGCGATCGCCCGCACGAGGCGCTGCAGCGCGGTGCGGAAGAGGTGCTCCCGCTCCTCCGGCCCCAGGCCCTGCAGCTGCGGAAACTGGCCGACCAGCTTGCCGAGCGCCGGGATGAGCTCGGTGACCATCGAGCCGGCGGGCCCCGCGGCAGCACCGACCGCCTCGCGCATCGCTCCATCGGCAGGGTCCACGGTCCGGACCAGCGCGTTCAACGCCTCGGCGAGGGCCAGGTACGGGACGTTGGAGGCACGGATCGCCGCCTTGCCTCCGCCGAAGCGTCCCCCGCGGCGCAGCGCCTCGGCCCGCAGGGAGAGGGCGAGGTGGGTCTTCCCCACGCCGGCCTCGCCCTCCAGCAGCACCACCCGCACCCCGTCGGCAGCTGCTTCGTCGAGGGCCCGAAGGAGTTCGGCACGCTCCTTCTCCCTGCCGTAGGGAGCGTCGGGGAGGGGCAGCTCCCGCACCAGGTCGCCGTGCCCGAGCTCGAAAGCTTCGATGGCCCCCGTCTCCTCCCAGCGATGCAGGGCCCTGCGCAGGTCCCGCGCGAGGGTCGTCGCGTTCTGGTAGCGCCGGGCGGGGTCCTTCTCGAGGAGCTTCTGCACCAGATCGGAGAGGAGCGTGGGCACCGCCGGGTTGGCGATCGAAGCGGGGATGGGCAGCTGCGCGAGGTGGGCATGGACCAGCTCGAGGGGATCGGTCGAGCGGAAGGGCGGCGTGCCGGTGAGCATCGCGTAGCCGATGGCGCCGAGCGCGTAGAGATCCGCGCGGGCGTCCACCGGCCGGTTCATGCGGCCGGTCTGCTCCGGCGCGATCCAGGCGAGCTGCCGCCCGAGTCGTGCGAGGCGCGCGGGCTCCACCGGCCGGGCCTCCTCGAAGGGTGCCGCCTCGGTGAAGTGGACGAGCGTCACGCCGCCGTCGGGTCCCAGGACCACGCGCGCCGGCGCGAGCGCCCCGTGGAGCAGCCGGCGTCGGTGCAGGCGCCCGACGATCTCCGCGAGCTGCACCATGATCCGCAGCCAGCGATCCGTCGTGAGAGGGCCCGCGTCGATCCGCTGCTGGAGGTTGCGGGCGCCCGCGTCCTCGAGGAGGAGCGCGTCGCCCTCCAGGCCGAGGCAGCGCACCACCCCCGGCCCTGCTGCACGGCGGAGCATCTCGCGCTCGCGGCGGAGGAGCAGGGCGCCCTCCGGGCCCAGCGCACGCTTCTCCACCACCGGGTCGCCGTGCCGGCTCCCCTGCACGATCGCGAAGCGGGAACAGCGATGCCGTTCCGTGGGCTCGTGGAGCGCTGCCATCCGATGCCCGGATCATATGCCCGAGGTTGCCCTGCCGCCGAACGCAGCCACGCGGTGGACACGCGGCGTGTGTTGCGCGATGACGGGGGCCGTCCCGCCCCGGAGCCTCCCTGGACCGCCATCCTCCCGCCTCGTCCCATTGGAAGGGCCGCGTCCTGCTCGCGCCGGGCCTCGTGCTCTATCTGGGGCCCGGGGCTGCAGCCGAGCGGCACGCGCACCACGCGGTCCAGTTCGTCCAGGCGTCGCAGGGCGCGATGGAGCTCCAGCTCGAGGATCGCACCGTCGCGGTGCAGGCCGCGCTGGTTCCTGCCAACGTGCAGCACGCCTTCTCCGCAGGCGGCCAGCGGATCGCCCTGCTCCTCGTGGAACGCCACGGACGCCTCGGCATCGCGCTCGACCGCGTCGCCCGGGCACGGGCAGGCGCCGAGCTCGCCGGGGAGCTGGCGGGCCTCGAGCTGCCGCCGGGAGACGCCACCACCGAAGCGGCGATGGCGTGGTGCAACGCGGTGCTCGCCGCGTTCGGCGTCGCCGCCGACGCGCCGCGGCCCTCGCTGGCGATCCGGCGGGCCATCGCCTACGTGCACGAATCGCTGGACGGCGTGCCCCGCCTGGACGAGGCCGCTGCCCGTGCTGGCCTCTCCCCCACCCGCTTCACCCACCGCTTCTCGGAGGAGGCGGGGATCCCCTTCCGCCGCTTCGTCCTCTGGGCCCGCCTCCACCGGGCGGTGGAGGGGATCCGCCGCGGCGCCAACCTCACCGAGGCGGCGGTCGCCGCAGGCTTCAGCGACAGCGCCCACCTGAGCCGCACCTTCCGCTCCATGTTCGGCCTCAGCCCCTCGGCGGTGCTGCCCCTGGTGGAGTTCGCCGGCAGCTGGAGCAGCGAAGGCGACCGCAACGTTCAAGCCCCCTGATCCGCAGGCCGCTACGTTTCAGGCCATGGGCAGCCACGCTGCTGCCGGAGGATCGGCCATGAACGAAACGTACCTGCGGCCCACCGCCCTGCTCGACCACGAACACCCCACCATCGCAGCGCTCGTCCGCACCCGCGGGTGGAGCGTGCTGCCCGAATCGGAGCGAATCGGCGCGATCTACGCCTTCGTTCGGGACGAGATCACCTTCGGCTACAACGAGGCGGACACCCTGCCCGCCTCGCGCGTGCTCGCCGACGGCTACGGCCAGTGCAACACCAAGACGACGCTGCTCATGGCGCTGCTCCGCGCCGCCGGGATCCCCTGCCGCTTCCACGGCGCCACCATCCACAAGCGGCTGCAGAGGGGCGTGATCAACGGCCTCTTCTACGCGATGGCCCCGGCGAGCATCGTGCACAGCTGGGCGGAGGTGCGGATCGCCGATCGCTGGGTCGCCCTCGAGGGCGTGATCATCGACGCCGCCTATCTCGACGGGATCCGGCGGCGGCATCCCGAAACGACCGGCGCCTTCCTCGGCTACGGCATCGGCACCGAGCGCCTCGCGGCGCCGCCCATCGAGTGGCGCGGCGGCGACACCTTCATCCAGAAGACCGGCGTCGACCGCGACCACGGCCTCTTCGACGATCCCGACGCCTTCTACGCGAGGCACGGCGGCAACCTCGCCGGCCTGAAGGCCTGGCTCTACCGCACCTGGATCCGCCACGTGATGAACCGCAACGTGGAGCGGATCCGCCGCTGCGGCGGCAACCCCGGCTGCACCACGGCAGCTACCGCTCGCGCCTGGGGGCGTCGCGGAACCGCAGCGCTACCTCGCCCGCCGCAATGAGGAGATCAGGCTCCAGGCGTACGCGCGAGTCGTGCGAGAAACGCGTCCAACCGGTCGAGGTCGCGCTGGAGGTGCGGGCGAAGTTCGGTCGCATCTTCTTTGAGCCTGGAGAGCTGCTCCGGATCCAATGCGACCGCGTACGCGTGGCGGAAGAAGTGTCGAAAGGCGAGAAGGCGGCGCAGGAGCCGGACGCTTTCGGTCCCCAGCACCGCCGGACGCACACCCTCGATTTCGAGACCCATGGAAAGGAGCAGCTCCTGGTGCCAGTCGCGGCCGCCCGGCTCTCCTTCCCCGAGCGTCCGGGCGACACGCGCCAACAAGGCCTCGACCGCGCCGTAGGCATGATGGAGCGCGACGGCAGCGCGCGCGAGCTCGCCAGCTTCGCCATCCGGGCGGATGTCCAGACCTGCGAGCTCGTCGATCCGTTCGAGCGCGGCCTTGCGGTCGCTCGCGACTTCTGCGCGAAGCCGCTGGAGGCGAGCGGTGGTGCTCACAGCTCCTCGCCTTCGGCGTCGATCCGATCGACCAGGCTGTCCGGCGCGTCCTCGATCCGCACCAGGTCGACCGGGACGCCAAACAACTCCATCAGATCCGCCTGCACTTCGAAGAGCTGTCCCGGCGGTAGTCCTCCGACCGCCAGGTCGACGTCGCTGCCGGGATGCGGCTCGCCGCTCGCAGCCAGCGAGCCGAAGAGGACGACCCGCTGGCCGCCCGCCCGCCGAACGAGCCGCGCTGCCTCGGCGAGCCGAGCCCGGAGTGAGGCGGCCCGTGCCGCACCTGCAGCACGACGCGCCGCATCCATCCGCCGCAGATGCTCGAGTGTTTCTTCGGGCCCCATTGCGCCGAGCGTAGCAACGTGGAGGGCCGCTCGCCACCACGCCGCCCCGGTGGCGAATGAGATCAACTCACGGCCCCGACGTCGCCAGCAGCAGCTTCTCCCTGCGGGAGAGGCGCTTGATCGCCGCCTCGCGGCGCAGCGCCGCGCTCCGATCGGCTGCGGGCTCGGACCAGACCAGCTCCACCGGGCGCCGGGCCCTGGTATAGGCGGCGCCCCTGCCGGCGTCGTGCTGCGCCACCCGACGCTCCACGTCGGTGGTGGCGCCGGCGTAGAGGGAGCCGTCGGCGCAGCGGAGCAGGTAGACGAACCAGGGGGCGGACATCGCCGCCAACCTACCGCGTCCGCGCGCACGGGTCAGTCCCGGTGCACGTTGAGGGCGTGGTTCACCGCCCAGGCGGCCCGCGTCCCTGCAGCGGCGGCGAGCAGCGCCCCCTGCACCGGCGTGGTGAGGTCACCCGCCGCGTAGATGCCGCGCACCGAGGTCTCCTCCCGCTCGTCGATCCGCACATAGCCCGCGTCGTCGAGGGCGAGGCCGAGGCGCGCCACGAAGGCCGACTGCCGCTGCGGCGGCCGCACCACCAGCGCCTCGCAGCCGCGCCTGGTGCCGTCCTCGAGCTCGACGGCGGCGAGCTCGTCGGTGGGCCCGGCGACGAGCCGGGCGATCCGCCGGCTCTCGAGCGCGACGCCTGCCCGCTCCAGCCGCTGCCGCAGCTCGTCGCGGATCGAAAGCGGGCCGTTGGTGAAGGCCACCACCTGCTCGGTCCAGCCGGTGAGGAAGAGGGCGAATTCGAGGAGCTGCTCGGAGGTGGCGAGGAGCCCCCAGGGCCTGCCCCGGAGCTCCCAGCCGTGGCAATAGGGACATTGGAAGATCCGCCTGCCCCACTGCTCGCGGATCCCGGGGACGTCGGGGATCTCGTCCACCATGCCGGTGGCGAGGATCACCCGCCTGCAGCGCACGGTGCTGCCGTCGGCGAGCGCCACCACGAAACCCCGGCCCTGCGCCTCGACGTGGTGGACGCCCACCTCGCGGACCTCCACGTCGTAGGGCGCGAGCTGCTCCCTGCCGATTCGCCGGAATTCCCGCGGCGGCGTGCCGTCGCGGGTGGGGAAGCCGTGCATCTCCTCGGCGGCGGCGTTGCGCGGCGGCCCCGCGTCGCAGAGCAGCACCTTCTTGCAGCCGCGGCCGAGCTGGAGCGCCGCGCTCAATCCTGCGGGGCCGCCACCGATCACCAGCACGTCGTAGTTCATCTCCCCTCCTCCCCTTCGATCAGGAGGCGAACCGGCCCGGGCACCGGCATCCGCGCGAACATGGAGACGTCGCTGCCGCCGGTATTTCCCACCGGCACCACGCCCACCGCCGAGCCGAGGGCACCGAGGTAGATGCGCACGGCCTGCCCGAGGGCGGCGCCGGGTGCACGCCGGGCGATCTCGACGCGGAGCATGAGCCAATGGCTGCGCACGTGGGGGACGACGAAGCGCTGCCCGAGCACGTGGGCCCGCTCGAGGTGGAAGTGGGCTTCGTAGTAGTCACCGGCCTGCATCAGCTGCAGCGCCTTCTCGATGGCGAGGTCGTAGGCCTTGCGGAGGTTCTGGTTCACGGCTGCTCCTTTCGTGCGGCGAAACGGGGGGCGTTGCTGGCGAAATCCTGGAGATCGGAGGTGGCCTTCTTGCGGAGGAGCTGCACCACCTGCTCCTGGGTGAGCTGTTCCGGCGTGGTCATGAAGTAGCGGAGGGTGAGCCTGGCGCGCGCCTCGTCGACCGGCTCGAGCCGGTAGTCGAGGCTGGCCCTGCCGTGGTGCTCGTCGGCGAGCTCGAGGCGGACGCCGCCTTCCGCCTCGACCGCACGGAAGGGGTGGGCGTGGCCGAAGGCCCGGTTGTCCACCGACCAGATCCCCCCGGCCCGCTTCATCGCTCGCACGTCGCGAAAGAGCTTCGGCCACTCGTCGAGGCCGGTGAGCACGGGCAGGAGCCGTGCTGCAGGTGCGGCCACCACGACGCTTCCCTCCACCGTCGTCTCGCCGTCGCCGCGCTTCTCCGCCACCACCGGTGCGCTCGCGCCTGGTGCGAGGGGTGGCGCGAGCCACTTCGCCTCGGTGGCGAGCGGCGCCGAGAGGGTGCGCAAAAAGCTGACGAGCTGCTTCTTCTCGGTGAAGGAGAGCCCCAGCTGCCGGAGCTCGCTGTGGCCGGCGGGCGCTGCGGGGGCGCGGTCGTAGTGATCGAGGACCGCCTCCAGCGTGGGCAACTGGCCCGCGTGCATGTAGGGCGCGCGCTCGGCGACGTTGCGCAGCGAGGGCACCTTGTACTGGCGCGCCGCGTGGTGGCCGCTCTGCAGGTGGCGCAGCTCGCGGCAGGTCTCGGGCTTTGCGTCGCTGTAGGGCCCCAGGCAGTTGAAGTCGTCGGCGAGCACGTCGCCGCTTCCCGCCGCCCTGCCGGAATCGGCGGGCAGGCCCGGCACCGGCGGGACGCCGGTGTTGGCGAAGTCGTGGTTGGTGAGCTGCGGGCCGTTGTGGCACTCGGTGCAGTTGGCCTTGCCCACGAAGAGGCGCAGGCCCTTCTCCTCCTCCTCGCCCAGCGCCGTGCTGGCGGCGTCGTCGTCGCCGGCGACCACCGCGTCGACGTAGCGGTCGAATCGCGAGACGCCGGGCTGCAGCTTGCGCTCGTAGGCGGCGATCGCCTTGCCCACGTTGGCGAAGACGCGGTTCACCGCATCGCGCTTCTGCGGCGGGAGCGCCTCCCATGCATCCCGCACCGCAGGCGGGCCGTTGGGCCCGGCGTGCGCCGGCAGCCCCGCGAGATCGGGGAGCTTGCCGAAGACGCGCTCGTAGTCGTCGCGGTAGGCGGAGGCGACGAGACGGACGTACTGGACGCGATCGCCGCCGTGCTCCACCGGGCTCTCGAGGGGCCCCAGCGCCTGGGACCAGAGGCTGTCCTTGCGCCCGTCCCAGAAGAGCCAGGGCGAGGCGTCCAGGCCGGCGATCGGCATGGTGCGCCGGGTGGTGGTGCCCACGCCCTGCGCCAGCTGCAGGCCGTCCTGGAATTGCTGATCGGGCAGGTGGCAGGTGGCGCAGGAGACCGAGCCGTTCGAGCTGAAGCGGGTGTCGAAGAAGAAGCGGTGGCCCAGCGCCGCCGCCGCTTCGTCGGCGGACCAGCGGTTGGTCGGGTCGGGGGCTGCGGGTCCCTCGACGAGGCGGAGGTCCCGCAGGGCAGCGAGCTCCTCGTCGGACCACGAGGCCCTGGCGGAGGAGGCGAGGAGGAGCAGGCTCGCGGCGACGAGGCCGGTGCCGGCGACGAGACGAAGGAAGCTGTTCATGGCGTTTCTCCGGTGCACGCTGGCGCTGCTCACAGGTTGAGCTCGAAGCGGACCGTGTCGTCGCCGCCGGGTGCGTCGATCGCCAGGTCGACCACCCAGTAGCCGCCCATGTTGAACTTCATCCCGTCGACCACGTAGGCGCCGCCGCCGAGCGCCTCGCGCACCGCGGGCTGGGTGGGGAGGCCGTGGCCGTGGTCGGGCATCCCGCCGTCGACGCGGATCGTGGCGCCGTCCACCGGGCGCCCCGCGCGATCGCGCAGCTCCACCGTCCAGCTGTGGAGCGCGCGGCGCGGCACCGGGGTGACGTCGGGGCGGTAGCTGACCTCGTACCTCCCGCTCTCGGAGAACCGGGTGGTGGAGGTGTTGGCGTTGGGGTTGGGGCGGCCGCCCATGAGCATGCAGCCGCCGAGGAGGGCCAGGGGGACGGCGAGGAGGACGATGCGGAGGGAGGTCATGTGCTTGTCTCCGATTGGAAAGAGAGCTGGATTGCACCCGCCTGCATTGCGGCTCCCGTGCCAGCATCCAAAACCGCCGTTTCGCGCCCCACATGGCCTTTCCCGTTGCAGATGGATAGATTTCGGAAAGACGCCGCCGGGGCCCGCTCGCCCGGCAGCCCTTCCGGAATTGGATAAATGGAAGAGCTCCCTTCCCCGTTGGAAATCCGCGCCCTCCGCGGCGAGCGCAGCCGCGCCGAGTTCGCCGCCCTCGTCGGCGTGACCCCGCTCACCGTCTACCGCTGGGAGCTGCCGCCAGGCTCCCCGGAGCTGCGCCGCCCCCGCGGCAAGGTCCTCGCGCGGCTGCGCAGCCTGGTCGCGGCGGAGCTGCCGGCGCAGCCACCGCGTCCTCCCGACGCCACCCTCGATCCCGCCGACGAGGCGGCGCTGCTGCCGGCCTTGCGGGCCATCGACGAATGTCACCTCGACGGAGCGGAGACCGAGCTCGTGGCGCTGCTCAGCGGCGGCGCGCTCCGCGGCGACGCATCCCGGGCCCTCGCCTCGATCGCACTCGCCCGCCTCCACCTGCTCGCCCGCCACGACGCCCGCTCCGCCTTCGCCACCCTCCTCGGCGTCGGCGACGTCGCCCGCCTGCCCCGCCCCGTGCAGCTGCGCTTCCACGTGGTCTCGGCCCATCTCCACGCCCACGCCGACCTGCGCCTCTTCAGCCTCGGACGCACCAACCACCACGCTGCCCTGGCGGAAGCGCTCTTCGGCGCAGGCGACGAGGACGAGCGCTTCTTCCTCTGGTACGCGCAGCTCACCGCGGCGATCTCGGTCTACGAGCCGGCGATGGTGGCCCGCCTCGTGGAGCGGAGCGCGGAGATGCGCGCCCTCGCCACCACCCCGCTCAACCGCTGCCTCGCCCTGGAGGCTGCCTGCCTCTGCGAGCTCTCCTACGCCCGGGCCGGCGAGGCCTCGCGCTCCGTCGAGGCGTTCCGCGCGGCGAGCGTCGCCGCCGGTCTGCCCCTGCAGCAGCTCCGCGCCCTGGCCTGGGGCGGTGAGGTGGCGATCGAGGAGGCGGAGCCGCCGCCCCGGATCCTCGAGGCGCTCGAGCAGGCGGAGCGGATCCAGCAGCGACACCGCATCGCCGACGGCGTCCACTCGATGCACCTGCACCGCAACGAGGGCGAGGTGCTGATGCGGCTGGGGCGCCTCGGCGAAGCAGAAGCGGAGCTCCTCGAGGCGACGCGGATCGGCAGCTCGGTCGGCTTCACCCCTTTCCGGATCTACACCTCCCTCGCCAGGCTCTACGCCCAGCGCGGCAGGATCGAAGGGACGCGCCGCATCGCCGACGAGCTCCTCCGCTTCGAAGGCGTGCACATGGAGCATTCCCGCGCCTTCGGCAGGATCGCCCGCATCTTGTGCGACGTGCTCGAGGGCAAGGCCGAGCCCGGCTGGCCCGAAGCGGTGGTGGAGAACCTCGCGGCGATCCGCCGCGCCGGCGCCTGGGCGATCGCCTACCGCTACGTCGCCGTCCACGCTGCAGCGATCTGCACCAGCGCCGCGCCGCTGCAGGAAGCGGAGCGGATCCTCCAGCTCGCGGAGCGTGCCTTCGAGTCCTCCGCCTCCCTCACCGCCTCGGCGCTCTTCCGCCGCTATCGGGGGATCTTCCTCCTCCGCACCGGCCGCCACGGGGAGGCGCGCCAATCCCTCGAAGCGGCGCTGGCTACGTTCCAGGTCTCGGGCAACCTGCCGGAGGCGGCGCTGGTGCGGCGCGCCCTCGCAAACCTCGACCACCTCGAGGGCAGACCCGAGGCGGAAGGCCATCTGGCGGAGAGCGCCGCTGCGCTGGAAGCGCTGGGGATGGCGGTCCCGCCCCTGCTCGCCTCCGAGGCGCCACCGCCGGCAGCGGCGCAGACCGCCTCCCGCCTCCACGTGGACGACCTGGTGGTGCCGCTGCAGCGCCTCACCACGCGCGGCCTCGGTGCGTCGATCCTCCAGCGCGAGCTCGTCGACATCGCCACCGGCCTCCTCCCCGGCAGGAGCGTCGCGCTGGTCGAAGTCGACTCCGAGGGCGGCATCCTGCCGCTGGGCGGCGAGGTCGGCGGGCCTGCGGATCCGCGGCGCTGGTTCGACTTCAGCGACGGCGTCGGGCGCCGGCTGCGCCTCGGCGTCGGCGGCGCCCTCGCCCCGGAGGAGCGCGCCGCCCTCTCGAGCCTCGTTTCCACCGCGGCCCTCGCCTTCGAGGTGGCGGCGCTGCGCGGCTTCTCCCGGGAGCGCCCGCGGCAGGTCGCCTCCAGGGCGCCCGCCGAGGAGCACGTGCTGCCGGGCTTCATCGCGGCGTCCGAGCCGATGCGCCGGCTCAAAGCGGAGCTCGAGCGGCTCTCGGGATCACGCTCGACCATCATCATCACCGGCGAGTCGGGCACGGGGAAGGAGGTGGTCGCCCGGGCGATCCACGATCTCTCCCAGCGCGCCGCGCGCCCCTACGTCACCTTCAACAGCGCGGCGATCCCCCGCGAGCTCTTCGAGGGGCAGCTCTTCGGCTACCGCAAGGGCGCCTTCACCGGCGCCACCTCCGACAACCCCGGCGTGATCCGGGCCGCGGAGGGCGGCACCCTCTTCCTCGACGAGATCGGCGAGCTCCCCCTCGAGACCCAGCCGAAGCTGCTCCGCTTCCTGGAGAACGGCGAGATCTTTCCCCTGGGCGAGCGGAACCCGGCGCGGGTGGACGTGCGGGTGATCGCGGCGACCCACCGCGAACTGCTCGAGCTGGTACGCGAGGGCCGCTTCCGCGAGGACCTCTACTACCGACTGCAGGTGATCCCGGTGCACATCCCGCCGCTCCGGGAGCGCCGCGCGGACGTGGTGGCGCTGGCGCGCTTCTTCCTGCGCAAGCTCACACCGGAGGGCCGGGAGACGCCGGTCTTGAGCCCCGACGCGGAGCTGGCGCTGGTGGCCCACGGCTGGCCCGGCAACGTGCGGCAGCTGCGCAACGTGATCGAGCGATCGCTCGCCTTCGATCCACTGCCGCCGATCCTCACCGCCGAACACCTCCGGCTGTAGAAGATCAGCCCTGGGGTGCCCCGCTGCGCAGGTGTTCCATCGCCCGGCGGATCCGCTCGTCCGCCTCCTTCGCGATCGGCTCGAGGGCAGGGGCGCGCGCCGCCTGGAACATGAGATCGGGGCGGAGCATCGAGACCACCGCGCCGTCGTCCTCCTCCCAGACCACGACGTTGCAGGGCAGCAGCAGGCCGAGCCCCAGCTCCGCCTGCAGGCCGCGGTGGGCGAGCTGCGGATTGCAGGCGCCGAGGATCACGTAGTTGCGGAAGTTCTCGCCCAGCTTCTTCTGCAGCGTCTCCTGCACGTCGATCTCGGTGAGCACCCCGAACCCCTCGCGCTTCAGCGCCTCGATCGTGCGCTCGCGCAGCTTTGCGAAGGGCTCGCCGGGAAAGCGCAGGGTGTAGCCGTACGACGGTCCCACGCCCCGGGTGGACTCGGTGCTCGTCTCCATCTCACGCTCCTTCGCGCTGGCCGCGGAGCATGACGGTAGGTCCGGGGTGGACGAGCGGCGATCGCCCATCCGGGCCCGGGCCGCAACGCCCGAACGGATGGTGGCCCGGGAGCCCCCGGGCTTCCTACGTTCCGCGGCAAAAACCCGGAGGCGCCCGTGATCTTCCGCCAGCTCTTCGAGGAAGAGTCCTCGACCTACACCTACCTCTTCGGCTGCGAGGAGACCGGCACCGCCGTCCTCCTCGATCCGGTGATGGAGACCTTCGACCGCGACCTGGCGGCGGTGCGGGATCTGGGCTTGCGCCTCGCCTGCACCCTCGAGACCCACGTCCACGCCGACCACATCACCTCCGGCTGCAAGCTCCGCAGGGCCACCGGCAGCAGGATCGTCGTGCCGCCGGTGCAGGGGCTGGAATGCGCCGACCAGCTGATCGAGGAGGGCAAGCCGCTGCAGGTGGGCGGCCTCACCTTCCGGGCGATCTTCACCCCGGGCCACACCGACCACCACCACGCCTACCTGGTCGAATGGGGCGGCGTGCCCCGGGTCTTCACCGGCGACGCGCTCCTCATCGACGGCTGCGGGCGGACCGACTTCCAGAGCGGCGACGCCGAAACGCTCTGGCACTCGATCCACCAGAAGATCTTCACCCTGCCCGACGACACCCTCGTCTACCCGGCCCACGACTACCAGCACCGGCACGTCTCCACCGTGGCGCAGGAGCGGGAGCGGAACCCGCGCCTCGGCGGCAGCCGCACCCGGGAGGAGTTCGTGGGGATCATGGCCAACCTCGGCCTGCCCTACCCGAAGAAGATGGATCTCGCCGTGCCGGCCAACATGAAGTGCGGCGATTGTCCCGCCCACGTGGAGGAGGAGACCCACCAAATCGGCGGCAAGTCGGAGCAGGGGATCCCCGCGCCCGGGGCGCCGGCGGTCTGCTGACACCGACGCTTTACTTGCCCCCACGCCTGCGCCGATAGAAGGGGCCATGAGCCTCGTCATCGCCCAGGACCTCAGCCTCGCCTACGGCAGCAAGATCCTCCTCGAGGAGGACGGCTTCACCATCGGTCCGCAGGATCGGGTGGGGCTCGTCGGCGCCAACGGAACCGGCAAGTCGACGCTGCTGAAGATCCTGGCGGGCAAGCTGCAACCGGACGGGGGCAGCCTCGTCTTCCGCCGCCAGGCCCGGGTCGGCTACCTGCCCCAGGATCTCGCCGCGGCGCCGCAGGGCAACCTCCTCGAGGCGGTCCTCGCCGCGGTTCCCGGCCGCGAAAGCCTCGAAGCGCGCCTCGCGACCACCGAGGAGGCGCTGGCGCAGGCCAGCGAAGAGGCGGAGCAGCTCGAGCTCGCCGCCACCCTGGCGGAGCTCCACGAGGAGCTCGAGCATTTCGAGGAACACTACGGCCGCCACCGGGCCGAGCGGATCCTCGAAGGCCTCGGCTTCGACGCCTCCCGCTTCGATCAGCCCACCGCCTCGCTCTCCGGGGGCTGGCGGATGCGCGCCGCCCTCGCCGCGCTGCTCCTGCAGGATCCCGATCTGCTCCTCCTCGACGAGCCCACCAACCACCTCGACATCCCCACCCTCACCTGGTTCGACGGCTTCCTCCGCAGGAGCCGCAAGGCGATGGTGCTGATCAGCCACGACCGCGACTTCCTCGACCGGCAGATCGACCGCGTGCTCTCGCTGGAGATCGAGGGGCTGCGCAGCTACCCGGGCAACTACGAGCGCTACAAGGTGCAGCGGGCGGAGGAGGCGAAGCTCCTCGAGGCGCAGGCCGAGAACCTCGAGGCGAAGCGCGCCCACCTGCAGGCCTTCGTCGATCGCTTCCGCTACAAGGCCACCAAGGCGCGGCAGGCCCAGAGCCGGCTCAAGGCCCTCGAGAAGCTCGACACGGTGCAGCTCCTCGAGGAGCGGGCGACGATGCGCTTCCGCTTCCCCGAGGTGCAGCGCTCCGGCCGCGAGGTGGTGAAGTTCGAGGGCCTGCGCAAGGCCTTCGGCGACAACGTGGTCTACGACGGGGCGAGCGCCGCGATCGAGCGGGGCCAGCGGATCTCGATCGTCGCTCCCAACGGCGCCGGCAAGACCACGCTGCTCAAGATGCTCGCCGGCGAGCTGCAGCCCGACGGCGGCACGATCTCCTTCGGCCACAACGTGATCATGGGCTACTACGCCCAGCACCACGCCGACACCCTCGATCCCCGGGCGACGATCCTGGGCTTCGTGCGGGAGCTGGTGCCGCAGAAGGGCGAACGTGAGGTCCGCTCGATCCTGGGCGCGCTGATGTTCAGCGGCGACGACGTGGACAAGAAGATCGGCGTGCTCTCCGGCGGCGAGCGCGCGCGCGTCGCCCTCGCCAGGCTCCTCGTCCTCCCGAGCAACCTGCTCTTCATGGACGAGCCCACCAACCACCTCGATCTCGACAGCAGCGAGATGCTGATCGAGGCGCTGAAGGAGTACGAGGGGACGCTGGTCTTCGTCTCCCACAACCGGAGCTTCATCAACGGCCTCGCCACCCACGTCTGGGAGGTGAAGGATCGAGGTGTGCTGCCCCACATCGGCAACCTCGACGATTGGCTCGCCCACCAGGTGCCGCCGGAGCAGGAGGCTGCGCGGGCCACTCCCGAGGCGAAAACGTCGCTTGGCGAGAAGGAGCGCCGCAGGCTCGAGGCGGAGGAGCGGCAGCGGCGCAGCGCGGTGGAGGGGCCGATCAAGCGGGAGATCGAGGAGTGCGAGCGCCGGATCGCGGCGCTGGAGAAGACGATCGCGGAGCAGGCGGCGCAGCTCGCGGACCCGGCGCTCTACGAGGATTTCGCCAGGGCCAAGCCGCTCATGGACGCGCATCGCGACGCCAAGGAGGAGCTCGACGGGCTCTACGCCACCTGGGAAGAGGCCCAGGAGCGCCTTGCCGCGGTGCAGAGCTGAGCGCAGGTTGGCGGCGCATGCGGATGTGCTAGGGTCGTTGGATTATTTTTACCTCCGGAGAGGTAGCACCATGCGTTCGCACCTTCTGCGTCTCGTCTGCTCGTCCCTCGTCGTCGCCGGCTTCGCCGCCTGCGGTGAAGACGAGGAGAAGGAGCCCCCCTGCGACGCCGTCGCCGACACCGGCTGCGCGCCGGGGCTCACCTGCGAGTGGGCCACCGACGGCAGCACCCTCTGCGCGGCGCCGGTCGTGCTCCGCGGGCAGGTCGTCGATCTCGCCGACGAGAGCCCGGTCGAGGGCGCGCGGGTAGTGGCCCTCGACGTGAACGGCGCGCCGCTCGCCACCGTCGCGGTGACCGACGAGGACGGCAACTACGAGATGCCGGTGCCGCACGAGCGCCAGCGCGACGGATCGCCGGTGGGGGTCGCGCTCACCCTGCGCGTCGACGCCTCCGGCTTCCAGACCTTTCCCTCGGGCATCCGGCAGGCGCTGCCGATCGACACCACGGCAGCAGCGGACGACGAGGGCAAGCTCGTGGTCGAGAGCGCCCTCACCGAGGTGGGCCTGATCGAGCTGCCGGACGCCGTCGGCCTCGGCTCACTCTCCGGCACGGTGTCGCTCCCCGAGCGCCGGCCCGGCGTGCTGGTCGTCGCCGAGCGCAACGGCGTCGGCGTGAGCGGCATCGCGGATCGCGACGGCAGCTACCGGATCTTCAACCTGCCTGCGGCCGACTACGAGGTCACCGGCTACACCCGCGGCGTGAGCTTCGAGGCCCGCACCGCCACGGTGGCGGAAGGCGCCGACACCGTGCTCGACCTGGCGCGCTCCGAAGCGGCGACGGCGCGGCTCTCGGGCAAGGTCTCGATCGTCAACCCGGGTGACGGCAACGCCACCTCGATCATCCTGGTCCTCGAGTCGCTCTTCGACGAGGCCACCCTGCGCGGCGAATCGCCCCCGGGGCTGCGCGCGCCGAATCCGGGCCTCGCCCCGGACGTCACCGGCGCCTTCTCGATCGACGGGATCCCCGCTGGCCGCTACGTCGTCCTCGCCGGCTTCGAGAACGATCGGCTCGTCCGCGATCCCGACACCTCGATCGGCGGCACCGCGATCGTCCGCCAGGAGCTCGGCGCCGGCGCCGACGTGGCCCTGCCCGAGTCCTTCAAGATCACCGGCGCCCTCGCCTTCCTCCCCCCGCTGGGCTTCGAGCCCGTCGGCGTCACCGCGGCGCCGACGATCTCCTGGGAGGACGATTCGTCGGAGGATGCCTACGAGGTGCGGGTCTTCGACGCGCTCGGCGACGAGGTCTGGACCCACACCGAGCCCGGCCACAGCGGCTCGACGCCTGCCGTCACCTACGGCGGGCCCCTCGATCCGGGCATGTACTACCAGGTGAAGGTCCGCTCGCTGAAGGACGACCGCGGCACCATGGTGCCGATCTCGCAGACCGAGGACCTCGCCGGCGTCTTCTTCGCCGAGTGATCCACGCCTGCGGGCGGGGATGGCCCCGCCCGCAGGCGTGCGAGAGCGCTACGGGCACGCCCCGAGCCCTTCCGCGCCGATGGCGGGGAAGCTCGGCCCGTTGGGCACGTCGATCGACGGATGGTCGAAGGGCGCCCGCTTCTTCTCCACCCGGCAATCGGTGAGCGGATCGCCGAGGAAGTCGACCAGGGCCTCCTGCTCCTCGGCGGTGAGGCCGAGGGGGCGGATCGCTGCCGGCTGGAAGTTTCCGCCCCGGTTGTAGAAGGCCACCACCTCGGCAAGCGTCGATGCGCTGCCGTTGTGGAAGTAGGGCGCCGTCAGCTCCGCGTTGCGCAGGGTGGGCGTCTTGAACGAGCCCATGTCGAAGATCGATCCGCTATCCGAGAGCGGCGCGCCGTTGGGTCCGACGCCGCCGCGCCCCGGGTCGAAGTTCGCCGGCATCGGCACGAAGGGGAAGGGCGCGGTCACGCCGATGTTGTGGAAGCCGAGGTCGTTGCCCACGAAGGGCGCGAGCTTGCTCCCCCCGTTGGCGAAGACCGCGCCGACCGTCGCATCGGAGAGCTCGGGGCCCGCGTGGCACACCGTGCAGGGCAGCTGCCGCTGCACGGCGGGCCCCGCCTCGCCCTTGAAGATCGCGAGGCCGAGCTGCTGCCGCTCGGTGAGCGCGCTGGCGTTGCCGGCGAGGAAGCGATCGAGGGGCGTGTCGTCGGGAATGAGCGTCGCCTCGTAGGCCTGGATCGCCTGGCCCCAGATCCGGCTGAACTGGCTCTGCGCCTTCTCCGCCATCCTGCCGCCGAAGGCGTGGACGATGAGCTGCCGGTAGGTGCACGGCCCCTTCGAGCAATCGAGCCCGTTGTCCGGATAGGCCGAGAACCGCCCCAGCACGCTGTCCTCGGGGTGGACCTGCTGCGAACCGAGGATCGGCGCGTCGAGCAGCTTGCTGGCGAGGCTGTTCGGACCGTTGAAGAGGCGGCCCGCGCAGGACATCTCCGTGGGGTTGAGCGGCGGGCCCACCGACTGCGACGCGAGGCTCGAGTTGCCGATCAGCTCCCCGAGGTGCTCGCCGGCGTTGTCGGTGCCGCCGAAGGGATCGGCGCCGTTGAACTGGTCGCTCGCCCTGCCGTCCCAGAAGTTCACCCGGTAGTAGACCGCGCCGATCGCCGTCGGCGTGTTCCGGTCGGTGACCTGCCGGTTTCCGAAGAAGGGCGCCTGCTCGTTGGGCGTGCACATGTCCACCGGGCTGTTCTTGCTGGAGGCGACGAAGGTTCCGCCGATCACCCCCTGCGAGCCGACCCGATCGTCGCTGGTGCCGGCGATGTTCGAGCCGTCGAAGAGCTGCCCGGCCGCGGTGACGCCGCCGCTGTCGAAGGCACCGTCCGCGCCCGGATGGAGCGTGTTCATCCGCCGGTCGTCGGTGCCGGCGTGGTAGTGGCAGCTCGCGCAGGCGACGGCGCCGTCGCTGCCCACCTGCACGTCCCAGAAGAACGCCTTGCCGAGCGCGATGGCCGCTTCCTGGTTGATGATGTCGCCCCCAATCGGCCGGGGCACCCGGATCGTGGAGAGGGGCACCAGCGCCAACGTCCCCTCGAGTCGCGTATCCTCCGCGGGTGCCTCGGCGTCGGTCCCTGGCGAAGGCGGCGGCGGCTCCGCCGGCTTGCCGCCATTCTCCCTGCCGCGGCCGAGGCCGTTGTCCCCCAGGATGCCTGGATCCGTTCCGTCGTCCGGCGCCGGTGTCTCCGTGCCGCAGGCAGCCTGCGCCATGGCGACCACCAGCGTCGCCGCGAGCAGCGCCCGGTTGATTCCATCCCCCCTCATCTGGCTTCCTCCCCTCCCCCTTCGCGCGGGCAACGCCCGCCTGAGCAAAAAGCGCTCATGAGAAGGAAGGGGCCGCCCGGCAGCTCCTGCAACTGCGGTCGAAGGGCTACCTCACGTGGCGGACCGCTGCGGCGCACCTGCCAAGGGCGGCTCGAAAGGCTCGTCGGCGCAGGGGGTGCTCCGGATCGCCCCCTGCGCCCGGGGATCACGTCGGCCGGACGATCCTGCCGTCGATGAGCCGGGCGAAGCGCCCCTCCTCCGCGCCGTGCACCGGATCGCTTCTGCCCCACGGCCAGCCGCCGAAGCCGGTCTGCCGGTAGGCGGCGATGGTCTCGCGGATCTCCTCCTGCGAGTTCATGACGAAGGGGCCGTATTTCACCACGGGCTCGCCGATGGGCCTGCCCTGGAGCAGCAGCAGCTCCGCGCCGCTCGCCCCGCTCTGCAGCGTCACCGCCCGCTCGCCGAGCAGATCGACGCTGTGCTGCGCGGCGACCGCGCGCCCCGCCACCTGCAGCCCCTCGCCCCGGAAGAAGTAGAGGCGCCGGTTGGTGCCGGGTCTCGCAGCAGGCAGCGTCCAGCGCGCCCCGGGGCTCATCCGGATCGACCAGATCGCCACGTCGGCCTCCGCACGCGCAGCCCAGGAATCGGGCGGCGGCTGCGGCGCGCGGCGATCGCCCAACTGCCCGGCGACCACGGTGATCTCGGTGCTGCCCCCGCCCGCATCCTCGGCGACGATCCGCGGCACCTCGTCGCTCCAGAACATGGAGAAATGGGGCTGCGCCATCTTGCTGGCCCGGGGCAGGTTGACCCAGATCTGGAAGAAGTCGACGGGATTGGGCGCCGTCCGATCGAGGAGCGGAAACATCTCCGCGTGGTTGATCCCCGCGCCGGCGGTGAGCCACTGCACGTCGCCGTCGCCGTAGCGGGCGCCGGCGCCGAGGGAGTCGGCGTGGTCGATGAGCCCCTTGCGCACGACGGTCACCGTCTCGAAGCCGCGGTGCGGGTGGCGTGGGAAACCGGGCACCACCTCGCCGTGGTACATGCTCCAGCCGTCCTTGCCCCCGAAGTCGCGGCCGATCTCCCTGCCCGCCAGCGAAGCCGCCGGGCCGAATTGCTCGTTGCCCGCGGGGTAGGCGTCGTCGTGGTGGACGCAGAAGAGGAAGGGGTCGAGGGTCTTCCAGGGCGGCGTCCCCAGGGGCTCCGAGCCGAGGAAGGCATCGGCCTGTGCCTCCGCCGACGGCTCCTCCACCCCGCTCTTGCAGGCTGCCGCCACCGTGGCGCCAGCAGCCACCATCAACTTCAATGCTTCTCTGCGGTTCATCCGTGCAACCTCGCCGAATGGGATCGATCCCGAACCTACCCGATGTACGAGCGGGCGCCGGGTTTCCATCCCGGCGTCAGCGCATCCGTGCCTGCAGGAACGCCACGAAGGCCTTCACCTTCGCCGCGAGGTGCCGGGTGCTCGGATAGAGGGCGTGGATCGGCGTCTCCTCCGAAGTCCACGCAGGGAGGAGCCGCTCGAGCTTCCCCTCGCGCAGCGCGCCCGTGCAGCCGAGCTCCGGCACGAGGGCGATGCCCCCACCCGCGATCGCCGCCTCGCGGATTAGGTCGTAGTCGTTCGCCGCCAACTTCCCCTCGACCTTCACCTCGGCGCTGCGCTCGCCGGAGGCGAGGCGCCAGACCGCGTGCTGCGAGCCGAAGGTGAGGCAGGTGTGGCCCGCCAGGTCCTCGGGCTTGCGCGGTCGCGCTCGGCCCTTCAAGTAGGAGCGGCTCGCCACCAGGAAGCGGGGCGAGTGGCCGAGCTTGCGGGCGATGAGCGAGGTGTCGGGGAGGCGGCCGGCACGGATGGCCACGTCGAATCCCTCCTCCACCAGATCCACGACGCGGTCGGTGCAGACCATCTCCACCTGCACCTCGGGGTAGTGCCCGAGAAACGCGGCGACGATCGGCCCGACGAAGCCGAAGGAGAGGGGCGCGGTGACGCGGAGCAGGCCGCGGGGTTCGGCGCGCATCCCGCCCAAGGCGAGCTCCGCCTCCTCCAGCTCCGCCAGCGCCCGCTGGCCATGCTCGTAGAAGATCCGCCCCTCGTCGGTGAGGTGCAGGGTGCGGGTGGTGCGCTGCAGGAGCCGCGCGCCCAGGCTCGCCTCGAGCTCCGCGACCTTCCGGCTCACGCTCGACTTCTGCATCTCGAGCTCGCGGGCAGCGGCGGTGAAGCTACCGGAGCGGACGACCTGGACGAAGACCGCTACCTCTTTCAGATCCACGTCGGCTCCTTTGTTGCCAGTTTCAGCAACAATCTGTTGCGGTCAGGCTATCTAGTGCCAGAACTGCAACAAACCTACCTTCGGTTGTATCGACGCGGCAACGAGGCCGCCAACCGAAGGAGCAGCGAGATGGCAAAAGAGACCTGGCAGATCGACACCACCCACACCACGATCGGCTTCACCGTCCGCCACATGGTGGTCGCGAAGGTGCACGGCCGCTTCACCCGCTTCGCCGGCAGCGTGGAGCTCGGGGCAGACGGCGGGCCCCTCTCCGCCGAGGCGGTGATCGAGGCGGCGAGCATCGACACGCAGGTCGGCGCCCGCGACGATCACCTCCGCTCCGCGGACTTCTTCGATGCGGCGAGCCACCCGGAGCTGCGCTTCCGCAGCAGCGCGATCGAGAAGGCAGGCAGCGATCGCTACCGCATCGCCGGCACCCTCGCGATCCGCGGCGTGGAGCGCGACGTCGTCCTCGAGGCCGAGTACCTCGGACGGATGAAGGACCCCTTCGGAACCGACCGGATCGCCTTCAGCGCCCACACCTCGATCGATCGCCGCGACTTCGGGCTCACCTGGAACAAGGCGGTGGAGGCTGGCGGCGTGCTGGTCGGCGACCGGATCGAGATCGCGCTCGAGGTGCAGGCCGTGCAGGCTGCTGCTGCGGACGCTGCCTGAAATCTGCCGCCGGGGACGGGTGTCGCGCCGGCCCCACCGCGGCCATTTTGCTCCGAGAGGAGAGAGAGGCGAGACGCGATGCGGACCATTCGACGGGCAGGCGAGCGGGGCCACGCCAACCACGGCTGGCTCGACTCCCGCCACACCTTCTCGTTTGCGAACTACTACGATCCCGCGCACATGGGCTTCCGGGCGCTGCGGGTGATCAACGAGGACCGCGTCGCTGCGCGGCAGGGCTTCGGCGCCCATCCCCACCGGGACATGGAGATCCTCACCTGGGTCCTCGCCGGTCGGATCGAGCACC
Organism: Vulgatibacter sp.; assembly: GCF_041687135.1. Classification (NCBI taxonomy): domain Bacteria; kingdom Pseudomonadati; phylum Myxococcota; class Myxococcia; order Myxococcales; family Vulgatibacteraceae; genus Vulgatibacter; species Vulgatibacter sp. The sequence goes on from NZ_JAWLCN010000004.1 coordinate 467,922, forward strand.
GGGACAGCATGGGGACGGTGGGCGTGCTCCGTGCCGGCGAGATGCAGCGGATGAGCGCGGGGACCGGCGTCGTGCACAGCGAGATGAACGGCGGCGACGAACCCCTCCACTTGCTGCAGATCTGGATCCTTCCCGAGCGCAGCGGCATCGCGCCGAGCTACGAACAGAAGGCCTTCCCGGAGGAGGAGCGCCGGGGACGCTTCCGGCTCCTCGTCTCGCCGGAGGGTGCGGAGGGCTCGCTGCGGGTCCACCAGGACGTGCGGCTCTACGGCACCGCCCTCGATGCAGGCGAGAGCGTGCGCCATGGCCTCGCGCCGGGCAGGCACGGCTGGCTGCAAATCGCCAGGGGCGAGGTGACCCTCGACGGCGTCGAGCTGGAAGCTGGCGACGGCGTCGCGATCTCGGACGAGAGCGAGCTGCGCATAACCGCGAGCGAGCCGGCGGAGGTGCTGCTCTTCGACCTCGCCTGATCCACGGCCCGGGGGCCTGCCCTCTTGGGGCGGCGGGTTCCCCCGCGCCGGGGCGCTACCTACGCTGGCCGCATCATGCACAGCGACGCGTCCGAGAGGGCAGGCGAGGAGCCGGGGCTTCCCAATCCCGAGCGCCGCTCGCTCCTCACTGCCATCACGCTGGGGATCGCAGGGCTCACCGCCGCGGCGGTGGGCATCCCCTTCGTCGCCTTCTTCCTCTCGCCGTTCCGGCAGCGGCCGCAGGTCGCGTGGCGTCCCGTCGGCAGGCTCGACGACTTTCCCCGCGGCGAGACGGTGAAGGTCACCTTCCTCGATCCGGATCCCCGGCCATGGGCAGGCGCCAGCGCTGCGAGCGCGGCCTGGCTGCGCCACGACACGGACGGATCCCTCGTCGCCTTCTCCGCCTTCTGCACCCACGTCGGCTGCCCGGTCCGCTGGATCGCGGGCGCCGGCCTCTTCCTCTGCCCCTGCCACGGCGGGGCCTTCGATCGGAACGGCGACGTCGCAGCAGGCCCGCCCCCGCGTCCGCTCGACCGCTACGAGGTCCGGGTCCGGCAGGGACTGGTCGAGCTCCGCGCCGAGGGCCTCCCCCTCCCGGGGAAGGTCGGATGAATCCCTTCCGCGCGCTCTGGGCCTGGTTCTACGACCGCTTCCGGCTGCCGGTCTTCCACCGCTTCATCCAGGAGCATCGGGTCCCGAAGGCGCTCGCCGGCAGGAAGGGCTGGTTCTACATCCTCGGCAACGCGACGCTTGCCGCCTTCCTCGTGCAGGTCGTGACCGGCATCGCGCTCACCAGCAAATACGTCGCGACCCCGGCCCACGCCTACGAGAGCCTCCAGCACATCACCGACGTCGCAACCCTCGGCTGGCTGATCCGGGCGCTCCACTATTTCGGCGCCTCGGCGATGGTGATCCTCATCGTCCTGCACGCCTGCCGCACCTTCCTCACCGGCTCGTACAAATTCCCCCGCGAAGCGAGCTGGATGACCGGTGTCGTCCTGCTCTTCCTCACCTCCCTCCTCGCCTTCAGCGGCCAGCTCCTCCGCTGGAACCAGGACGGCGTCTGGGCGGTGGTGGTGGCTGCACAATTCGCCTCGCGGGTGCCGCTCGTCGGCGCCGAGCTCGCCGAGTTCGTCCTCGCCGGCCAGGGGGTGGGCGGCCCGACCTTGAGCCGCTTCTACTCGCTCCACACCATCGTGCTGCCGGTCCTCGTGGTGGCGGTCGTCTCGTTCCACCTCTACCTGGTGATCGAGAACGGGATCTCGGAGCCGCCGGAGAGCGGCAAGCCCGTCGACAAGCGCACCTACCGCGCGCAGTACGAGAAGCTCAAAGAGCACGGCGCCGACTATTTCCCGGACACGGTGTGGCGCGAGGCGATCGCGGCCCTCGTGGTGGTGGCGGTGATCTTCGCCCTCGCCTTCACCTTCGGCCCGAAGACGCTGGGAGCGCCGCCCGATCCCACCACCCTCTCGGCGCGGCCCCGGCCCGACTGGTTCCTCATCTGGTATTACGCCGTGCTCTGGCTCAAGCCCCGCGGCGCAGAGACCCTGGTGATGGTCTACCTGCCGCTGGGCACGCTCTTCTTCCTTTTCGTGATGCCGATCCTCTTCGGCAAGGGGGAGCGGAGCCCGCTGCGGCGGCCGTGGGCGATCCCGATCGTCGTCGGGATCCTCGCCTCCTTCGCCTCGCTGATCTGGCTCGGGCTGCGGGCGCCCTGGGAGCCCGACTACGAGACCAAGCCGATCCCGACCGCGGTGATCGGCGCGGCGGAGGGGCCGGTCTACGAGGGCGCCCTGCTCTTCCACGAGCGCGGCTGCCAGATCTGCCACCGGGTCCTCGACCACGGCGGCGCCTACGGGCCGGACCTCACCAACGTCACCACCCGCCTCTCGCCGGAGGAGGTGGCGGTGCGCACGGTGATGGGCTTCGGCGACATGCCGGCCTACCGCGACGCGATCACCGACGCGGAGCTCGGAACGATCGTTGCGTTTCTGAAGGCGATCGAGGGCCGCAAGCAGGCCGCCGGTGCGAGCACCACGATCATCGGCGGACCGGGCGGCGAGCAGTGAAGCGGAGCCTCGCGATCGCGCTCCTGCTGCAGGGCTGCGGCGGCGCCATGTCCGCCCTCGAGCCGGCGGGCCCCTACGCCGCACGCCTCGAGTCGCTGTGGTGGTTCTTCTTCTGGATCACGATCGTCCCGGCGGCGGTGGTGATCGGCTTCGCCCTCTACGCCGTCCGCAGCGCCAGGCCCGATCGCCCTGCCGCTGCGGATGGCCGCTTCCTCGCCATCGGCACGGTGCTCCCCCTCGTGGTGATCACCGTGATGTTCGTGCGCTCGATGGCGGTGAGCAACGAGGTGAAGGGGGTGCCTTCGACCCCTGCCGATCTTCGGATCGAGGTGATCGGCCACCAGTTCTGGTTCGAGGTCCGCTACCCCGACCACCGGGTGGTGACGGCCACCGAGGTCCACGTGCCGGTGGGAAGCGAGGTCGAGCTCCGCGTCACCTCCGCCGACGTGATCCACTCCTTCTGGATCCCGCAGGCGCAAGGAAAGATCGACATGATCCCCGGGCACCGGAACGCCATCCGGCTCCGGGTGGACGAGCCCGGCACCTACCGCGGGATCTGCACCGAGTTCTGCGGCGTGCAGCACGCGCTGATGGGGCTCCTCCTCGTGGCCCATCCCGCCGAGGCGTTCGACGCCTGGATCCTCGCGCAGCAGCGTGACACGAGCGCCGACGCCACCTCGCCAGGTGCCCGCCACTTCGAGCGCTGGTGCGTCGAGTGCCACGCGATCCGCGGCGCCTTCCCAGCCGGCGCCACCGGTTCGCCCGGTCCCGATCTCACCCACCTCGCCACCAGGCGCACCCTCGGCTCCGCCACCCTCGCAAACAACCGCGGCAACCTCGGCGGCTGGATCCTCGATCCGCAGCCGCTCAAGCCCGGCGTGCGCATGCCCGCATCGCCGCTCTCCCCGGCAGAGCTCCACGAGCTCCTCGACTACCTGGAGAGCCTGCGATGACCACCGCGGAGCTCGACAGGCTCTGGGGCCAGCCGAAGGGGCTCCTGGGCTTCCTCTCCGGCGTGAACCACAAGGTGGTGGGCAAGCGGTTCATGGTGACCGCGTTCGTCTTCTTCCTGATCGCGGGGCTCGAGGCGCTCTTCATCCGCGCGCAGCTCTTCTCGCCGCTGGGCGACGTGCTCTCGCCGGATCGCTACAACCAATTCTTCACGATGCACGGCTCGACGATGATGTTCCTCTTCGCCGTGCCCTTCTTCGAAGGCCTCGCGATCTACGTGACCCCGCTGATGATCGGGACGCGGGACATGGCCTTCCCGCGGCTCAACGCCTTCGGCTACTGGGTCTACCTGGTGGCGGGGATCACCCTGCACTTCAGCCTGATCTTCGGGATGGCGCCGGACGCAGGCTGGTTCTCCTACCCGCCGCTCTCCGGTCCCGGCTTCTCGCCGGGCCCCAACCTCGATTGGTGGGTGACGATGATCGCCTTCCTCGAGGTGGCGGCGCTGGTGGCGGCGGTGGAGCTCATCGTCACCATCTGCAAGCAGCGCGTCCCCGGCATGGCGGCCCACCGGATGCCCCTCTTCGTATGGGCGATCCTGGTGATGGCCTTCATGATCGTCTTCGCGATGCCGCCGCTGGTGGTAGCGAGCCTCTTCCTCGGCACCGATCGCTTCCTCGGCACCCACTTCTTCGCCGCTGCCGGTGGCGGAAAGCCCCTGCTCTTCCAGCACCTCTTCTGGTTCTTCGGCCACCCCGACGTCTACATCATCCTCCTGCCCGCGCTGGGCGTGATCTCCACCCTCCTCCCCACCGCGGTGCGCCGGCCGATCGTCGGCTACGGCGCGGTGGTCCTCGCCGGGGTGGCGGTGGGCTTCCTCTCCTTCGGCCTCTGGGTCCACCACATGTACGCGGCGGGGCTGCCGCTGGTCGGCACCAACCTCTTCTCCGCTGCGAGCCTGCTCATCACCATCCCCAACACGGTGCAGATCTTCGCCTGGATCGCCACCATCTGGCGGGGCCAGCGCGCCGTGCTCCACAGCTGGTTCCTCTACGCGGTGGGCTTCCTCGTCACCTTCATCCTCGGCGGGATCACCGGGATGATGGTCGCTTCGGTGCCCTTCGATCTGCAGGTGCACGACACCCATTTCGTGGTGGCCCACTTCCACTACGTGCTCATCGGCGGCGCGGTCTTTCCGATCTTCGCGGCGATCCACTTCTGGTTCCCGAAGGTCACCGGGCGCCTGCTCCACGAGGGCCGCGCGAAGGTGGCCTTCGCCCTGGTTTTCGTCGGCTTCCACCTCACCTTCTTCCCGCTCCACATCCTCGGCCTCGAGGGGATGCCGCGGCGGATCTACACCTACCTGCCGGAGATGGGCTGGGAGGGGCTGAACCGGCTCTCCACGATCGGCGCCTTCGTGCTCGGCCTGGGTGTGCTCGTCCACCTCCTCGACTTCGTCTGGTGCTGGTTTCTCGGCAGGAAGGCGCCGCCCAATCCGTGGGGCGCCTCGACGCTGGAGTGGGCCACCGCCTCGCCGCCGCCACAGCACAACTTCACCGAGCAGATCCCCGTGCGCAGCCGCGATCCGCTCTGGGAGCCGGCGCCGGAGCCGGCGATCGTCCCCGATCGCCCCGGCGAGTGGGAGCGCATGGTGGTGACGACCACCGTGCTCGACGCACGGGAGGAGGCCCTGGCCTCGCTCCCCTTCAACTCGGTCTGGCCCTTCTGGCTGGCGATGGCCTTGAGCCTCGCCTTCCTCGGCGCCATGGTCCACCCGCTGCTCGTGCCGGTGGGGCTCGCCCTCGGCGGCGTGGCCCTCGCCGGCTGGCATTGGCCGCGGAAGGAGAAGAGGCCGTGAGACCGCGCAACGTGGCCCACCTGCCCCGCAGCCTCGCCGGCCCCGGCTCCTCCGCCTGGATCGGCATGCTTCTCTTCGTGGCGATCGAGGCCACCGCCTACGGCTCGCTGATCACCTCCTATTTCTATCTGCAGCTCGGCGCCGAGCGCTGGCCGCCCGACGGGATCGCGCAGCCGGCGCTCCTCCTGCCCACCCTCTCCACCGCGCTTCTGGTGGCGAGCGCCGTTCCGGTGCGCTGGGCGGAGCTGGGGATCCGCCGCGGGGACGAACGCCGCCTGCGGATCGGTCTCGCCCTGGGGCTGCTCCTCGCCTCGGGCTATCCGGTGATCGCGGGGATCGAGGCGTCGCAGCGCAGCTACTCCCTCGCTGCGAATGCCTACGCCTCCATCGTCTGGGTGGCCTCGAGCTACAGCCTCCTCCACGTGGTGGGACTCCTCGGCCTCGGCGGCTACGTCATCGCCCTCGCCTTCCGCCGCGATCTGCACGCGGAGAAGCACACCGCCCTCGGTGTGGTGGCGCTCTACTGGTATTTCGCCGCGCTCGCCTCCATCCCCCTCTGGGCGACGCTCTACCTCGCGCCCCGCGCCCTCGGAGCCTGAGCCGTGGAAGCGACCAGGCCCACCCTCTCGCTCCTCGCCTTCCTCGGCCCGCCGATCGCCTGGGCGATCCACGTCATGGTGGTCTACCCGCTGGTCCCGTGGATCTGCAGCACCGGCCATTTCTGGCTCTTCTGGCTGGCGCATCTCGCCGCGATCGGCGCCGCTGCCGCAGCGACGCTGGTCGGCTGGCGGATCCACCATCACACGGCGCGCGACGGCGACGCGGCCACGGGCCGGGCCCATTTCCTCGCGCGCCTCGGCGTCTGGGCGGGGATCTTCTTCGTCTTCGCCATCGCCCTCGAATCGCTGCCCACCCTCCTCCTGGATCCCTGCAGATGAGAGGGCTGCCTGCGATCCTCCTCGCCCTCCTGCCGCTACCGGCGCTCGCCGACGTGCCTGCGGCGCCGCCTGCGGGGTGGAGCGAGGGCTGGAGCACGTGGCAGGCGCTGCCGCTCGTCGCCCTCTTCGCGACCCACGTGGCGGGGGCACGCAGGCAGTGGGTAGCGAGCCGCAGGGGACGCGCCACGCTCCTGCGCCGCGCAGCCTTCTTCGGCGCTGCCTGGCTCGCCCTGGCGGTGGCGGTGGTCTCGCCCCTCGACGCATGGGCGGGCCTCCTCTTCTCGGTGCACATGGTGCAGCACCTGCTGCTGGTGCTGGTGGCGGCGCCGCTCCTCGTCCTCGCCAGGCCTGCAGCTGCGCTCCTGCGTGGCCTCCCCCGCTTCGCGCGGCGTCCAGCAGCGCGGCTCCTGCGCCTCGCGCCGTTCCGCCTGGCCGTGCGCCCGCTGCCTGCCCTCGCGATCCACGGCGGCGCGGTCTGGATCTGGCACGCGCCGGCGCTCTACGAGCGGGCGCTGCAGCGCGATTTGCTCCACGCCCTCGAACACGGCTCCTTCGTCCTCTCGGGCGTGGTCTTCTTCGAAGCGATCCGCCGCGCAGGGCTCCCCGGCGGCATGGGCCATGGCGCCGCCGTGCTCTTCGTCTTCGCCGCCGCCACCCAGGCCACCATCCTCGGCGCGCTCCTCACTTTCGCCCCGGAGCCGCTCTACGCCACCCACGCCGCAGGCGCGGTCGCGCTGGGGATCCACCCCCTCGAGGATCAGCAGCTCGCCGGCCTGCTGATGTGGGTGCCGGGCAACGCCGTCTACGTCGTGCTCGCGCTCGTGCTGCTGCGGGCCTTTCTTCTCGCGGCGGAGCGACGAACCTTGCAGCGGGAGCTCGCCACGGCAGCGCTCCGGCACGTCGGGAGGAAGAGGTGAGACGCTCGACGCTGAGCCTTGCAGCAGCGCTGGCCCTTGCCGGCTGCGATCATTTCCGCGACACGCCGCCTGCGCGGCAGGTGGGTGACGCCGATCCGGAGCGCGGCGCGAAGGCGCTGGTGGCCTACGGCTGCAGCGGCTGCCACTTCGTCCCCGGGATCCGGGAGGCGACCTCGTGGGTGGCGCCGCCGCTGCACAACTACGGCGAGCGGGCCTACGTCGCCGGGGTCGTCTCCAACAACGCCGAGAACCTCGTCGCCTGGATCCGCGACCCGCAGGCGGTGAACCCGCGCACGGCGATGCCCAACCTCGGCGTCACCGAGCAGGACGCCCGCAACATCGCCGCCTACCTCTATTCCCTGCACCAGGGCAGGCAGGGGCCCCTGTGAGGCGGCTCCTCGCGTACGCCCTGCTCCTCGCCGCGTGCAGCGGGGAGCGCGAGCCGCCGGCGCCGATCGCCGGCAGGCTCGCCGGAACCGGGAGCGAGGGGCGCTACCGCTTCGAGCTCGTCCTCGATCCTCCGGCGCCGCGCCTCGGGGAGCGCTTCGCCGTGGAGACGCGGATCTACGACGCGAGCGGCGCGCCCGCCGACGCGGAGGTGCGCCTCGACGCGACCATGCCCGAGCACGGCCACGGGATGCAGACGGTGCCGTCGCACGAGCGGGTGGGGATCGGCACCTGGCGGAGCGAGGGGCTGCGCTTCCACATGCCCGGGAGCTGGGCGTTCCAGATCCACGCGAAGGGCACGGCGGCAGAGGACACCATCGATCTCCGCTTCGAGCAGCCGCCGCGATGATCCGCCTCCTCTGGCTGCTCGCCCTCGCCGCCTGCGACGCGCCGGGGCCGCCGGCGTGGAGCGAGCAGGAGCGCGCCCTGGTGGCCAGCCTCGCCGCGCCGGCCGAGCCGCCGCCGAGCCCCGGCAACGAGGTGGCGGACGATCCCCGGGCGGCACGCCTCGGCCACCGGCTCTTCTTCGATCCGGGCCTCTCGGCGAGCGGCACCGTGGCCTGCGCCAGCTGCCACCAGCCGGCGCGCCACTTCACCGACGGCTTGCGTTTCGCCCGCGGCCTCGCCGCAGGGACGCGCAACACCCCCACGATCCTCGGCGCGCCGTGGCTCCCCTTCCTCACCGCCGACGGGCGGAAGGACAGCCTCTGGTCCCAGGCCCTCGAGCCCCTCGAGCACCCGGCGGAGCAGGGGGCGCAGCGGGTGGAGATCCTCCACCGCATCGCCACCGCCCACCGGCCGGAGTGGGAAGCGGTCTTCGGTCCTCTTCCCCCGCTGGACGATGGAGCCGCGATCGATCGCGCCTTCGTCCAGGTGGGCAAGGCCCTCGAGGCCTACCAGCGCCGCCTGCGGATCCCCGCCACCGCTTTCGATCGCTACGCGGCGGCGCTGGCTGCAGGCGACGCCACCGGCGGCGGCCAGCTCTCCCCTGCGGCGATCCGCGGCCTGCGCCTCTTCGTCGGGGAGGGCCGCTGCGTCGCCTGCCACAACGGCCCGCTCCTCACCGACGGCGCCTTCCACAACCTCGGCCTGCCCCCGGGCCCCGGTGCGCTCCAGGGCCGCGCCCACGGCGCCCGCCTCCTCCGGGCCGACCCCTTCCGCTGCGAGGCCTGCGGCGAGCTTCCCTTCCTCGATCCGGCGCTGCCCGCGTTCGTCGGCGCCTTCCGCACGCCGGGCCTGCGCAACGTGTCGCGAACCGCGCCCTACATGCACGCGGGCCAGCTGCTCACCCTGGAGGAGGTGGTCGACTTCTACCGCTTCCGGCCCGGCGCCCCTGCGGTCGGCAGGCGGGACGAGATCCTGGCCTCGATTCCGCCGACCCTCTCCACCCCGGACCTCGTCGCCTTCCTCCACTCGCTCGAGGCAGCGGTCCCCGACGATCCCTGGTGGCAACCGCCGGCAGCAGCAGAGGCCCCCACCTCGGTGCTTCCCGATCCGGGAGAGCGCCCCCCATCCTCCCCCCACTCCAGGGAGGCGAAGCGATGGGAATCTTCGACGTCATCGGCCGGTGGCCGGTGATCCGCCAGATCCGCGCCGGGGATGGACAAGGGCTCGGCGCCACCGCCCACTCCGCCAGGACCCAGGCGCTCGCTCCCAGGACGCAGCGGGTCGACAGGGTGGCCCGCTCGATCTGTCCCTATTGCGCGGTGGGCTGCGCCCAGCGCGTGCACGTGCGGGACGAGAAGATCGTCGCCATCGAGCCCGATCCCGACTCGCCGATCTCCGAGGGGACCTTCTGCCCGAAGGGCGTCGCCTCGTATCAGCTCGTCACCGGCAACCACCGGGCCCGGCAGGTGCTCTACCGGCGCCCCGGCGGCACCGAGTGGGAGAAGATCCCGCTCGCCGACGCGATGGAGCTGGTGGCCCGGCGGGTAAAGCGCACCCGCGACGAGACCTGGGAGGCGGAGACCGACGAGGGCAGGCGCGTCCACCGCACCCTCGGCATCGCCCACCTCGGCGGCGCCACCCTCGATAACGAAGAGAACTACCTGATCAAGAAGCTCTTCAACGGCCTGGGGATCGTGCAGATCGAGAACCAGGCCCGCATATGACACTCCTCCACGGTCCCCGGTCTGGGGATCTCCTTCGGTCGTGGCGGCGCGACGACGTTCCAGCAGGATCTGCAGAACGCCGATTGCGTCGTGGTCATGGGCTCGAACATGGCGGAGTGCCACCCGGTGGGCTTCCGCTGGGTGATGGAGGCAAAGAAGCGCGGCGCGAGGATCTTGCACGTCGACCCGCGGTTCACACGGACGAGCGCGATGTCCTCGCTCCACGTTCCGATCCGCGCCGGCAGCGACATCGCCTTCCTCGGCGGGCTCATCCGTTACGTGATCGAGACCGAGCGCTACTTCGCGGACTACGTCAAAGCCTTCACCAACGCGGCGGTGCTGATCCACGAGGACTTCCGCGACACCGAGGATCTCGACGGGATCTTCAACGGCTGGGACGCGGATGGTGCCAGATACGACATCACCTCCTGGCAGTACGAGGGTGTGCCCGGGGTGGTGCCCGCAGCCGGGCACAAGGAGGTCTACGACCAGCCCGGCGCCGGCGAGGGCCGGCCGCAGCAGGTGCGCTTCTCGGAGGAGCAGGTCGACGAGACGCTGCAGCATCCGCGCTGCGTCTTCCAGGTGCTGCGGCGCCACTTCGCCCGCTACACCCCGGAGATGGTCGAGCAGATCTGCGGCACGCCGAAGGCGCTCTTCCTCCAGGTGGCCGAGGCGCTCTGCGAGAACTCGGGGCGCGAGCGCACCAGCGCCTTCTGCTACTCGGTGGGCTGGACCCAGCATTCGGTGGGCGTGCAGTACATCCGCGCCGCAGCGATCCTCCAGCTCCTCCTCGGCAACATCGGCAGGCCCGGCGGCGGGATCCTCGCGCTGCGAGGCCACGCGTCGATCCAGGGCTCCACCGACATCCCCACCCTCTACGATCTGCTGCCGGGCTACCTGCCCATGCCCCACGCCCGGCATGCGCAGTCGCTCGACGAATACATCCGCAACAACCAGTCGGGGTCGGGCTGGTGGAGCGAATTTCCGAAGTACGCCGTCTCGCTCCTCAAGGCCTGGTACGGCGACGCGGCGACGGAGGCGAACGACTTCGGCTTCGCCTGGCTCCCGAAGCTCACCGGCGACCACTCGCACATGGTCACGGTCACCGACATGGCCGCCGGCAGGGTGCAGGGCTATTTCGTGATGGGACAGAACCCGGTGGTGGGTTCACCCCACGGATCGCTGCAGCGCAAGGGGCTGCGCAACGCCTCGTGGGTCGTGGTCCGCGACCTCGCCCTCACCGAGACCGCCGAGTTCTGGCGCAAGGGGCCGGAGTTCGACAGCGGCGAGATCAGGCCCGAGGAGGTGGAGACCGAGGTCTTCTTCTTCCCCGCTGCGGCGCATACCGAGAAGGACGGCAGCTTCACCAACACCCAGCGGCTGCTCCAATGGCACGAGGCGGCGGTGGCGCCACCGGGCGATGCGCGGAGCGAGCTCTCCTTCGTCTTCCACCTCGGCCGCAGGCTGAAAGAACTCTACGCCGGCTCCACCGATCCGCGGGACGAGGGCTTCCTGGCGCTCACCTGGGAGTACCCGACCGAAGGCGCACACGAGGAGCCGTCGGCGCAGGCGGTCCTCGCCGAGATCAACGGCTGGCGCGTCGCCGATCGCAGCCCCGTCGGCAGCTTCAAGGAACTCGCTGCAGACGGCAGCACCGCTGCAGGCTGCTGGCTCTACACCGGCTGCTTCGCCGACGGGATCAACCAGACCAACCGCAAGAAGCCCGGCCACGAGCAGTCGTGGGTGGCGCAGGAGTGGGGCTGGGCCTGGCCCGGCGACCGGCGCCTCCTCTACAACCGCGCCTCCGCCGATCGCGACGGGAAGCCGTGGTCGGAGCGGAAGCGTTACGTCTGGTGGGACGACACGGAGCAGAAGTGGACGGGCTACGACACCCCCGACTTCCTCGCCGATCGGCCGCCCTCCTACCGGCCGCCGCCGGATGCCACGGGGCTCGCCACCATCGGCGGCGACTCGGCCTTCCTCATGCAGGCCGACGGCAAGGGCTGGCTCTTCGCACCGAGCGGCCTCGTCGACGGGCCGCTGCCCACCCACTACGAGCCGCAGGAATCGCCGATCCGCAACCTGCTCTACGGGCAGCAGTGCAACCCGGCGCGTCACGTCTTCCGGCGGAAGGACAACCCCTACCACCGGGCCTTCGACGACCCGCGCTTCCCCTACGTGCTCACCACCTTCCGGCTCACCGAGCAACACACCGCAGGCGGGATGAGCCGCTGGCTCTCGTGGCTGGTGGAGCTGCAGCCGCAGCTCTTCTGCGAAGTCTCCCCGGAGCTGGCACGGGAGCTGGGGCTGCGCAACGGCGGCTGGGCCACCATCAGCACCGCCAGGGGCAGGGTCGACTGCAGGGTGCTGGTGACACGGCGCCTGCCGTCGCTCCGGGCAGCCGGGCGGGTGATCCACCAGGTCGGGTTGCCCTACCACTGGGGCTACGTCGGCCGCTCTCGCGGCGACAGCGTCAACGACCTGCTCGGCTTCGTCGCCGATCCCAACGTCCACATCATGGAGTCGAAGGCGCTCACCTGCGACGTCCATCCCGGCAGGAGCGCCGACAAGCGTCGCGCCGCCACCAGCCAGGTGGTGGCGCCACTCGCGGAGCGCCTGCGCCTGCGCCGCGATCTTCCCGGCGTGGGGCAGCGCAGCGATCAGCCGAGCCAGGAGAGCGGCGAGGGATTCCCCCATGGCAAATGACGGGCAGCACGCTTCCCGCAAGGGCTTCTTCACCGACACCTCCATCTGCATCGGCTGCAAGGCCTGCGAGGTGGCGTGCAAGTCGTGGAACCAGCTGCCGGATGACGGCTTCCACTTCACCGGCAACTCCTACGACAACACCGGCCACCTCGGCGCCTCCACCTGGCGGCACGTCTCCTTCGTGGAGCGGCCGGTGGCGCTCTCGCAGCAGCAGTCGGGCCTCGGCAATTTCTCCTGGCTGCTCATGTCCGACGTCTGCAAACACTGCCAGCGGGCGGCCTGCCTCGAGGCCTGCCCCACCGGCGCCATCGTCCGCACCGAATTCGACAGCGTCTTCGTGCAGCCCGACGTCTGCAACGGCTGCGGCTATTGCGTGGTGGCCTGTCCCTTCGGCGTGGTGGATCGCAAGGAGGACGACGGCAGGGCGTGGAAGTGCACCCTCTGTTACGACCGCCTCCGCGACGACATGCAGCCTGCCTGCGCGCAGGTCTGCCCCACCGACTCGATCCGCTTCGGCGACGTGGAGGAGCTGCAGGCCATCGCCCGCAAGCGGGTCGAGGAGCTGCACGCCGCAGGCGTCGGCGAGGCGCGGCTCTACGGCGAGGACGCCGCCAGCCAGCCCGGGACCGAGGGGCTCAACGCCTTCTTCCTGCTGCTCGACGCGCCCGAGGTCTACAACCTGCCACCTGATCCGGTGGTGCCCACGAAGAAGGCCGGTGCGCTCTGGGGCTCGGTGGGGATGGCGGCGCTGGGCCTCGGCGCGATGGCGCTGGGCGCCGTGCTCGTGGGCCGCGGAGGATCGCGATGAAGGACGGACTCGCGCCGGAGCTCGAGGGAGACGACCCAGGCGACGGGCGCAACGTCGCCACCGATCGCACGGTGCTGGAGGGCGAAGGGGCCCAGCAGATCGTGCGGGCGCACGGGGCCAACTTCCCCGTGCCCGAGCGCGGCTTCCCCGTGGAGCACGCGCCGTCGGAGACCTTCGACCGCGAGGCGCCGACCTACCACGGCCTGCCGATGCTCAAGGATCCGGTCTGGGTCGCTTCGATCGCCGCCTATTTCTACGTGGGCGGCGTCGCCGGCTGCAGCGCGGCCCTCGCCGCCTCGGTGGATCTCGCAGGCGACGCGGGGCTGGAGCGGCTCGGGCGGCGCACCCGCTGGATCGCTGCCGGGGGCGCGATCCTCGGCACCGGGCTGCTCATCCACGATCTGGGCAGACCCGCCCGCTTCCTGCACATGCTGCGCGTCTTCCGCCCCACCTCGCCGATGAACCTCGGCGCCTGGCTCCTCGCCGCCTTCGGCGGGGCCAGCGCTGCCGGCGCCGTGCTCGGCGGGCGCGGTGCGATCGGCAGGAGCGCCACCCTGGCAGCTGGTGTGCTGGGCCCGCCGCTCGCCACCTATACCGCGGCGCTCCTCGCCAACACCGCGGTGCCGGTGTGGCAGCAGGGACGGCGCACCCTGCCCTTCCTCTTCGGCGCCTCCTCGGTGGCGAGCACCGCGGCGCTGCTCCAGCTCCTGCCGCTCGCGCGGCGGGAGGAGCGGACGGTGCGGGCCCTGGGAATCGCCGGCAAGGCGGCGGAGCTCGTCGCAGCGGAGGCGGTGGAGCGCGAGGTGGGCCAGGTCGAGCGGGCGGCGCTGCCCTTGCGGCAGGGGATCTCCGGCACGTTCTGGAAGGCTGCCAAGTTGCTCAACGCTGCGAGCCTCGCCCTCGATCTGCTGCCGACCGGGGAGCCCTGGCGGCGCAAGGCGGCGGGGGCGCTGGGCACCGCTGCGGCGCTGGCGCTGCGCTACTCGGTCTTCCGGCAGGGCAAGGCCTCCACCCACGACGTCCGGGCGACGACGGAGGTGCAGCGGGCGGGACACGGCGCCGCCGAGGTGACGGCACGCTGAGGGTCAGGCGCCGATCGCCGCGAGGAGCTGCTTGCGCTGCGCCTCGTCGGGGAGCTTGCAGCGCATCGCCGCCACGTTCTCGGCCATGTGCGCCGGCTTGCCGGTGGCGGGGATCGCGCAGGTCACCGCCGGGTTTGCCAGGATGAAGAGCAGGAAGAGCTGCGCCCAGCTCGTCGCCCCCAGCGCCGCGGCGAGGGCGGGGAGCGGCTTCGCGCGTGCCTCGCGGAGGAGCGATCCGCCCTCGAAGGGACGCATCACCAGCACGGCGATCCCGCGCTCCCGCGCCAGCGGCAGGAGGCGCTTCTCGGCGTCGCGCACGCCGACCGAATAGGGCAGCTGCACGAAGTCGAGGGGATGGGCCTTCATCAAGCGCTCCACCTCGTCGAAGGCGCCGACCTGGTAGTGGGTGATGCCGACCTGGCGGACCCGCCCCTGCTCCTTCCAGGTGCGCAGCGTGGCGAGGTGTGTCTCGACGTCGACGAGGTTGTGGACCTGCATCAGGTCGATGCGCTCGGTCCGCATCCGGCGGAAGGATTCGTTCATCTGGGCGATGCCGTCCTCCCGGCCCCGGGTCCAGACCTTGGTGGCGAGGAAGGGGGGCAGCTTCGTCCAGCCGCCCGCGGAGACGAGATCACCGACCACCGCCTCCGAGCGCCCGTACATCGGCGAGGAGTCGATGAGCCTCCCGCCCCCGTCGAAGAAGGTGCGCAGCACCTCCCGCAGCGGCGCCCGTTCCGCCTCGGCGGCGCCGACGTCGAAGGTCTGCCAGGTGCCCATGCCGACGGCGGGGAGCACCTCGCCGGTGGAGGGGATCGTGCGGGTGATCAGCGGCTGCCTCTCCTTCTTCGCCGCGAGGGCCGGCGTGGCCGCCAGCGCCGCTGCGCCTGCGGCGAGATGGAGGAAGGTGCGGCGGGAGAGCTCGATCACGGGACCACCTCCTCCGTGGCGCGAAGATGGCGACGGGCGAGAAGGAGCGCGAGGAGAAGCCCCGCGCAGGCGAAGGGTAGCGCCGCGAGGGCGGCGCCGCCTGCCCCCAGGCCGAGGGCCAGGAAGCCGCTGTTCAGCCAGCCGCTCACGGCGTCGCCCCCGCGGTAGACCACCGTGTCGATGAAGCTCTTGGCCTTGTACTTCGACGCCCGGTCCACGGTGGTGAAGAGCGTCTCGCGGGCGGGCCGCTCGATCGCGTAGTGGGCGGAGCGCCTGGCGCCGTAGAGGCCGACGGCGGGACCGAGGAAGGGCGCCACCCCGAGGGCGAGGAAGCCTGCGATGGTCAGCACCGGCTGCAGCGCGAGCCCGAAGCCGATGCCGAAGCGGGCGAGGAGGCGGCCGCTCACCGTGAGCTGGAGGCCGAGCGCGAGGAGGTTGGTGCCGAACTCGACGTAGCCGAAGAGCGCCGTGCGTCTGGCGCCGTCGGCGATCGCCCCCTCCACCAGCCCCAGGTATTGGGCGTAGAGCACCGTGGAGGTGATGGCGAAGAGCAGGGTCTGGCCGGCGATGCCGAGGAGGTAGGGCGACCGGGCCACCTCGGAGAAGCCGGCGAAGGCGCTGCCGCCCAGCACCTTCTCGCCTTTGGCCCGCTCGTGTGGGGTGCCGGCGTCGCGGGACCAGCGGGCGAGGCGTCCCGCTGCGCGGGCGGCGCCCTCGAAGAGCAGCGCCGAGAGGGGCAGGAGCCAGGCGGGGCCGATCACCGGGGCGAGGGTGGCGGCAAGGAGCGGCCCCGCCATCGCGCCGATGGTGCCGCCTGCTGCGACGAACCCGAAGAGGCGCTTGCCCTGCGCCGGGGTGAAGACGTCGGCGAGGAAGGCCCAGAAGACCGAAGTGATGAAGAGGTTGAAGACGCTCACCCAGACGAAGAAGGCGCGGGCGACGTGGACCGGGGCGGCGCCGCCGAGGAGGAGCGCGAAGAAGACGAGGAGGGAGAGCCCGCAGAGGCGGTAGAGCCAGGGCACGAAGCGCTGCCGGGGAAAGCGCGAGGCCACCGCGGCGAAGGCCGGCACCGCGATCAGGGTGGCGACGAAGGTGGCGGTGAAGAGCCAGTGGAGCTGGCGGACACCGGCGACCACCGCCATCTCGTCGCGGATCGGCTTGAGGATCGAGTAGCCGGCGAGGAGCGCGAGGAAAAAGGCGAAGGCGAGGAGGAGGCCCCGCACCTCGTGGGGCCTCGCATCGACCAGGCGCTCGATGGCGCCGCGCAGGGGAGCTCGCGTCACGGCGCCATTCTGCGCCGGGCAGGTGGGCCGGGCGCCCCCGTCTCGCGCCGGAGCGTTCGCTCCCGTGCGCTTCGCGGCGGGGGCCGTCGGGCCCCCGCGCGGCTCAGGGCAGCTTCGCCTTCTCGAAGCCGGACCAGCAGGCGTCGTAGTCGCTCTGCAGCGCCTTCGTCTCCATGGCGAAGCGCGTGGGGGCGATCACCCAGCGCGACTCGAACATGAAGGCGAGCGTGTTCTCGATCTTGTGGGGCTTCAGCTCCGCCGCCACCGCGCGCTCGTAGCTGTCGCGATCGGGGCCGTGGCCGCTCATGCAGTTGTGGAGCGAAGCGCCGCCGGGGACGAACCCGCCGCCCTCCTTGGCGTCGTAGACGCCGTGGATGAGCCCCATGAACTCGTTCATCACGTTGCGGTGGAACCAGGGCGGCCGGAAGGTGTTCTCCGCCACCATCCACCGCGGCGGGAAGATCACGAAGTCGCAGTTGGCGGTGCCCGGGAGTTCGCTGGGCGAGGTGAGCACGGTGAAGATCGACGGATCCGGGTGATCGAAGCTCACCGTGCCGATCGTGTTGAACCGGGCGAGGTCGTATTTGTACGGCGCGAGGTTGCCGTGCCACGCCACCACGTCGAGGGGCGAGTGATCGAGCTCCGTCTCCCAGAGCCGGCCCTGGAATTTCTGCACCAGGCGCACCGCACGATCGACGTCCTCGAAGGCCGCCACCGGCGCGAGGAAGTCGCGCGGGTTTGCGAGGCCGTTGGAGCCGATGGGGCCGAGGTCTGGGAGCTTGAAGAGCGCGCCGTGGTTCTCGCAGACGTAGCCCGCCGCCTTGCCGTCGGGGAGCTCCACCCGGAAGCGCACGCCGCGGGGGACGACCGCGATCTCGCCCGGCGCCACCAGCAGCCTGCCCATCTCGGTGAAGAGCAGGAGCTGTCCCGCCTGCGGCACGAGGAGGAGCTCGCCGTCGGCATCGAAGAAGACCGAGTCGGTCATCGACTGGTTGGCGGCGTAGAGGTGGATCGAGATGCCGGCGTTGGTCGCGGCGCTGCCGTTGCCGCCGAAGGTGACGAGGCCCTGGACGAAGTCGGTGGGCGCAGCCGGCATCTCCAGCGGGCTCCAGCGGAGCCGGTTCGGCGTCACCGCCCCCTCGTCGAAGGGACCGCTGCGGAGCAGGCCCTGTGCCATCGGCCGGTAGGGCAGGTGGTTGGCGCTGGGGCGCAGCCGGTAGAGCCAGGAGCGCTGGTTCTCCTTGCGGGGCGCGGTGAAGGCGGTGCCCGAGAGCTGCTCGGCGTAGAGGCCGTAGGGAACCCGCTGCGGCGAGTTCCGCCCCTCGGGCAGCGCCCCGGCGACGGCCTCCGTCGCAAACTCGTTTCCAAATCCGGACTGGTAGCTGTCGATGGCCATGGAACCTCCCGGTTGGACCGCCGCATGGGCAGACCGCTCGAAAACCCTCGCCTCATACCGCGTCGAGGCCGTCGGATCGACGGGCAGCACGCAAAAAAGCCGCGCCGGCCTCCAGGCCGACGCGGCTCGTGCGGGAGCAGGCTTCAGATGGTGCCGCGGGCCCAGGGGCCCCAGATCGCCAGGGTGATGCCAGGGCTCTGGATGTTGACGAAGAGGTAGTGCCCGCTCGGATCGAAGCAGGCGCCGCAGAACTCGCTGCTCCGGTAGTCGCCGCCGGCGACGTTCTTGCCGAGGGCGGCGAGGGCGGCGTCCTCGAGCACGACGTTGTTCTTGGCGAAGATGTAGGCCACGCCCTCGCCGTGGAGGCCGAGGAGGCGCGACCCCTCGCCGTAGGCGTCCGTCGACCTGCCGCCGTCCTCGCAGAGCACGAGGCCGCCCCGGGGGCTGACCGTGAGGTTGTCGGGGTTGTTGGCCACCGCGGCGTCGGGCGAGACGTAGATGCAGCGGAGGGTGTCGGCGCGGAGATCGTGCTCCCAGACCGCCCCCTGGCCCGCGGCGCCGGCGCTGGTGTCGACGACGTAGAGCTTGCCGTCGTGGTGCCAGATCCCCTCGCCGCGGCCCATGCGCAGGGCGCCTGCGTCGCGGGCCTGCCGGTAGGGACCGCTGAGTCCGCCGACGGTCGGGCTGTCGGGGGTGGCGATCTCGACCCACTCGAGCTCGTGCACGTCGCCGAGCTGCGGCTGGCGGATGTCGAGGTTGGTGGTGCCCCTGACCCGGGCTGCCTGGAGGCGTCCGCCGGCGGCGAGGGCGCCGGCCCGCTGCGCGGCGTCGTTGGGGAGGAAGCGGTAGTAGGCGGAGCCGCTGCTGTTGTCCTCGGTGAGGAAGGCGGCGCCGGTGCGGGGATCGAAGGCGACCGCCTCGTGCTTGAAGCGGCCCATGTCGCGGATCGGCGCGCCGGTGGTATCGAGGGGATCTGAGGTCACCTCGAAGACGTAGCCGTGCTTCTGGCCACCTGCCGGCGTGTCGTCGGCGGTGTTCTCCTCGCAGGTGAGCCAGGTGCCCCACGGGGTCACGCCGCCGGCGCAGTTGGTGCGGGTGCCGCCGAGGCTGGGCACGGTGCGCACCGGCTGCCCGACGCCCTGCGGGACGTAGAGGGTGGTGGTGCCGCCGCCGACGCGATTGCCGTTGGCGAAGGCGACGGTGTCGAACTTCGCCGGCGCGTCGATGATCGTGGGGGTCGCCGCCGCCTCGTGGTTGCGGACGAGGACGAACTCCCTGCCGCCGCGGCCCTGGCGCACCTCGATCACCCCCATGCCGTCGTGGCGGGTCGGCACCGGCTGGCCGTTCTCCATCGGATCGCCGATCCAGGAGAAGCTCTTGTACTGGAAGCCCGCGGGGAGCTGGAGGAGCGGCAGGCCCGTGGCGAGATCGGCCACCGGGGCGATGGGGCCGTAGGGGCTGGGCACCGGCCCCGCGGGCACGTCGGCCCGGGCCTGGCGGACGGAGAGGGCCTGGAGGGCCCCGGCGAAGGGAGCGGCTGCTGCCAGGGTGGCGGCGCCTTTGAGCAGGTTGCGGCGGCTGGTGTTCGTGGTCGTCATCGGTCGTCCCCTTGTGCGGTGGTGGGAGCGACCGGGAGTCGACCACCGCCGGATGGCTTCGCCGTGGCGGCGTTTTGGCGGGAGCCGGGGGAGCCGGATCCAATTGCGTGGAGACAAAAACGAAGACCCGCGCCGGATGGTGCCGGCGCGGGACTTGGGGACCGTGATGCCTTGCCGGATCAGGGGACCGGCGGCACGTCGCAGGTGCCGCTCGCACAGACGAGCGAGGGGTCGCAATCGGCGTCGGCGGTACACGCCGTACCCGCCGTGCAGTCGGAGCCAGCGCCACCCGCCATCCCCGTCACCACGAAGCGGCCGTCGCTCACCGTCTCGGTGATCGCGCGGTTGCCGTGGATCCCGGCGGCGTCGTTGGAGAGCGTGACCAGGCTGCCGGATGCAGTGGCGGTGATGCCGAAGCCAGGCGCACCGTTGATCGCGTTGGCGATCGCGGTGGCCACCTGGCCCGCGGTGGCGCCGGATACCAGCGGGACTCCGGCGTTGCGCGGCATCGTCATTCCGTTCCGGTCGAACTCGAAGGTGATCAGCTGGGAGAGGCCGTCGCCGATGGTGAAAGTGGCCCCATCTGCCAGATCCGCTGCGGCGAGCGCGGTGATCGAGCCGGTGGCGGCGGCGAGCTGGACGGCGCTGCAGCCGGCGCTGCAGCTGCCGCAGGCGAGCGTGTTCCCGTCGTCGCAGGCCTCGCCTGCATCGACGTTCCCGTCGCCACAGAACGCGCCGGTGAGCAGGAGCGTGTTGCTGCAGGTGGCGTCGCAGGTGCTGCAGCTCGCGGTGCCGTAGGGGCAGCTCGTCTCGTCCACGGTGTTGCCGTCGTCGCAGACCTCGGCGGGATGGTCCTGCATCCCGTCGCCGCAGTAGGCACCGGTGAGCTGCAGCTCGGCCGTGCACGCGGCGTCGCAGCTCGTGCAGCTCGCCACACCGTAGGGGCAGCTCGTCTCGTCGATGGTGTTGCCATCGTCGCAGGCCTCCCCGTCGCTCATCGTGCCGTCGCCGCAGAAAGCACCGGTGAGCTGCAGCTCGCTCGCGCAGGTGGCGTCGCAGGTGGTGCAGCTCGCGGTCCCGTAGGGGCAGCTCGTCTCGCTCACGGTGTTGCCGTCGTCGCAGGCCTCGCCGTCGCTCACCCTGCCGTCGCCGCAGAAGGCGCCGGTGAGCTGCAGCGGCACCTGGCAGATCGCGTCGCAGGCCATGCAGCTGGCAGTGCCGTAGGGACAGCTCGTCTCGGTGGCGGCGTTGCCGTCGTCGCAGATCTCCCCGTCGCTCACCGCCCCGTCGCCGCAGAACGCGCCGGTGAGCTGCAGCTCGGTGCTGCAGGTCGCGTCGCAGGCGGTGCAGGAGGCGACGCCGTAGGGGCAGGCCTCCTCGGTCACGGTGTTGCCGTCGTCGCAGGCCTCGGCGAGCAGGTTGCGCACGCCGTCGCCGCAGACGTTCACGGTGCAATCCCGCCTGCAGCCGTCCGCATCATCGTCGTTGCCGTCGTCGCATTCCTCGCCGGCGGCGGCGTTGACCTGGCCGTCGCCACAAAAGGCGGCGGTGCAGTCGGCGTCGCAGCTGGCGCTGGCCTCGCCGGCGTCGCACGCCTCCCCGGCATCGACGATGCCGTTGCCGCAGCTCTCGTCGGAGCGGCAGTCGGCGGCGCAGCCGTCGCCGTTCACGTTGTTGCCGTCGTCGCAGACCTCGCCCAGGCCTGCATCGACGTAGCCGTTGCCGCAGCGCTCGGTGGAGAGACAGTCGGCGCTGCAGCCGTCGCCATCGACCTCGTTGCCGTCGTCGCAGGCCTCACCCACCGCGGTGTCGACGAAACCGTTGCCGCAGAGCTCGTTCGAGCTGCAGTCGGCGCTGCAGCCGTCGCCGTCCTCGATGCCACCGTCATCGCAGCGCTCGCCTGCCGCCACGTCGACGATGCCGTTACCACAGCTCTCGTCCGACTTGCAGTCCGGGCTGCAGCCGTCACCCTCGACGACGTTGCCGTCGTCGCAGACCTCGCCGGCCTGGACGATCCCGTCGCCGCATCCAGCTGCAGGGGGCTCGCCCCTCTCCTGCTCCTCCTCCCCGCCGCAGCCGAGCGCGAGGAGCACGAGCAGCGGCGCCAAAAGGGCCCAGGTGGACAGCGATCGGACGATGGGCATCTTTTCCCCCGGGGATCGGCACGTTGTGCGCGGTTGCCGCGCCTTCTACACCGAAAGTCCCGGCAGCGTGCAGTCACCGACCTGTGGGGTGGGAGCGGGACCGACTCGACGCGGCAGCGCCGGGCGGCCACGATGGCGGCTCCCCTGCGAGGAGGATTCGATGGATGCCGTCGAGCTGGTGATCGTACCCCCGACGAAGGACCTGGGTGGCTTTCCGGTGCGCCGGGCGCTGCCGTCGATCGAGCGGCGCATGGTCGGGCCCTTCGTCTTCTTCGACGAGATGGGCCCCTCGATCCTGCGTGCGGGAACGGGCCTCGACGTGCGGCCCCACCCGCACATCGGGCTGGCCACCGTCACCTATCTCTTCGACGGCGCCATGCTCCACCGCGACAGCCTCGGCAGCGTGCAGCGGATCGAGCCGGGGGCGGTCAATTGGATGACCGCCGGCAGCGGCATCGTCCATTCCGAGCGCACGCCGCCGGAGGAACGGCTGCACGACTCGCGGCTCTTCGGGATCCAATCCTGGGTGGCGCTGCCACGGGCCCACGAGGAGAGCCCGCCCGCCTTCGCCCACCATCCCGCTGCCACGCTCCCCGAGGAGCGCGCCGACGGCGTGCACCTGCGCCTCGTCGCCGGCAATCTCGGCAGCCTCCGCGCCCCCGTCGCCGCGCTCTCCGAGCTCTTCTACGTCGATCTCGTCCTCGAGGCCGGTGCGCGCTTCGAGCTTTCGCCGGAGCACGAGGAGCGGGCGGCGTTTCCGGTGGAAGGGGCGGTGGTGATCGAGGGGCGGCGCTACGAGGCGGGGCAGCTGCTCGTCCTCCGGCCCCGCGTCCCCGTGGTGCTCGAAGCGCCGGAGGGGGCGCGGGTGATGCTCCTGGGCGGCGCCGCCCTCGACGGCCCGCGGCACATCTACTGGAACTTCGTCTCCAGCTCGAAGGAGCGGATCGAGCAGGCGAAGGAGGATTGGGTGCAGCGCCGCTTCGCCCCGGTGCCGGGGGAGGCCGAGTTCATCCCGCTCCCCGGCAGCGGCCCCGCGATCGTGCGTTATCCCTGATCTACTCCGCGCTTGCGGAAGACGACGGTGAGGTTGTTCGCCGGCATCCGGACCGTCTCCTCGTGGAGGAGGCCCAGTGCCGAGGCCCTCGCAGCCACCTCGCCGAGATCGCGCACGCCCCAGGCCGGATTGCGCCGGCGCAGATCGGCGTCGAAGGCCTCGTTGCTCGGCGCCGTATGCCTGCCGCCCTCGCGAAAGGGGCCATAGAGCACGAGCACGCCACCGGGCGGAAGGATCCGGGCTGCGCCCTGCAGCAGCCCCTCCGTCGCCTCCGGGGGCGCGATGTGGATCATGTTGATCGAGATCAGTGCGTCCGCACGGTCCACGGGCCACACCTCCGCCGCAGCGTCGAGGTGGATCGCCGGCCGCACGTTGGGCACGTCGGCGCGCCAGGCGTCGATGCTGGCGAGGAGCGCGGGGTCCCGATCGGTCGGCTGCCAGGTGAGATGGGGCAGCTGCGCCGCGAAGAAGGCGGCGTGTTCGCCGGTGCCGCTGGCGACCTCGACCACCGTCGCCGGGGCGGGAAGGAGCCGCCGCAGCACCTCGAGGATCGGCTCGCGGTTGCGCAGGGTGGCGGGGGCGTGGCGGCGCGGGCCATCGGGCTCGATGGGATCGAACATGGCTGCAACCTACCCCGTCGCCCGCGGCAAGCAAGCACCTGGCGCCGCTCCCGCCTCCCAATGGGCCTGCCGTCGTTCTGCTCGAGCACGGGCTTCTGTGTCATGCTCTTCTGCCGGGGGTATCGAGCGTGGTGCCGTCCAATGCCTTGCGCGAACGCGTGCATCGTGGCCGGTCCTGCTGCCACCCGGGGAGCCGCCGATGAACCGTTCGATCGTCCTCGTCGCCAGCCTGCTCCTCGGCGGCTGCACCGGCGTGCAGCGCTACGGCGTGCCCCGTACCCTCGCCCCGGGTGACGTCGCCCACCACGTCTCGGTGGACGTGGGTTCATTCACGCCTGCCATCGCCGTGGGCTGCGACGGAAACGGCTGCGATCGCGGCGGCACGTCGATGGCACCGGTACCCAGTTGGACGCTTCGCGCCGGCATCGATGAGGGCGTCGAGCTCGGTTTCGGCCTCGCCTTGGATCTCTCGTTGGGGCTCGACGTGAAAGTGGAGCTGCTCCGCTCCCGCTCCTTCGACCTCGCCATCGCGCCTGGCCTCACCTTCTGGGGCCATGCTGGCTACGATGTTTCCAACCAGCCCGGTCCCGCCGTGGCGGTGATGCTACCGCTCCTGGCGGGCATCAACCTGGGCGACGTCACCCTCGTCCCCGGTGGCGGCGTGGGCCTGGTCGCCGGAGGCACGGAGACGGGTCGGGTGACCTGGGCTGGCTCGTTCGCCGCCTGGTTCCGCCTGGGCGACGGCGTCGCCCTGGCCCCGGGCGTCACGCTCTTCGGCGCGCCTCCCGACGAAGCTGCTCCACGGCTGGTGGGTGGCCTCGGCCTCGTGCTCGGCGACCTGCCCAGCTACGGCGAGAACACGCCCGCTCCGCCCTGAAGCCAGCGGTCCATTTCGCCCGACGGTGCGTAGCTTCCCTCCAGGGGCGAGAGATGCGCGCGTTGATCGTCGTCGACATCCAGAACGATTTCCTGCCCGGCGGGGCCCTTGCCGTCCCCCACGCCGACGAGGTCGTTCCCGTGATCAACCGGCTGCTCCCCTGCTTCGAGCTGGTGGTGGCGACGAAGGACTGGCACCCGCGGGCCCACGGCAGCTTTGCCACCGCGCATCCCGGGAAGAAGCCGGGCGACCGCGTCGATCTCTACGGGATCGAGCAGGTGCTCTGGCCCCCGCACTGCGTGCAGGAGAGCCGGGGCGCGGCGTTCGCGCCGGGGCTCGACACCTCCCATTTCGCGGCGACCTTCTACAAGGGCGTCGACCCCACGGTCGACAGCTACAGCGCCTTCTTCGACAACGCCCGGCGGCGCTCGACCGGCCTCGACCTCTACCTCGAGGAGCACGGCGTCCGGCACATCCACCTGGCAGGCCTGGCCACCGACTATTGCGTGCGGGCCACCGCCGCCCATGGACTCGAGCTCGGCCTCGACGTCACGGTGATCGAGGACGCCTGCCGCGGCATCGATCTCGAGCCCGGCGACTCGCAGCGGACCCTCGACGATCTCCAGGCGGCCGGCGTCCACGTCGTGCGGAGCGAGGCGCTCCTCGGCGCCGCTGCAACGGGACCTCTCGCATGAGCTGCGGCGCGCTCTTCACCGACCACTACGAGCTCACCATGTCGGCCGCCTATCTGGCGGAGGGCAGAACCGGCGAGGCAGTCTTCGAGCTCTTCTTCCGCAAGCTCCCGCCCACCCGCAGCTACGCGGTGGCGGCGGGGATCGAGGACGCCCTCGATTTCCTCGAGCGTTTCCGCTTCCGCTCCGAGGAGGTCGACTGGCTCAGGTCCCGGGGGATCTTCGACGAGGGCTTCCTCGAGAGGCTCCACGGGATCCGCTTCACCGGCGATGTCCAAGCGCTGCCGGAGGGCACGATCGTCTTCGAGAACGAACCGATTCTGCAGGTGGTGGCGCCGATCGTCGAGGCGCAGCTGGTGGAGACCTTCCTCATCAACCAGATCCACATGCAGACGGTGATCGCCAGCAAGGCAGCCCGGGTGGTGGAGGCGGCGCAGGGCCGCACCGTGATCGACTTCGGCTGCAGACGCGCCCACGGCCTCGACGCCGGGCTCCACCTCGCCCGCTGCTCCTACCTCGTTGGCGCCACAGGCACCTCGCTGCTCGAGGCCGGGATGCGCTACGGCATTCCGACCTTCGGGACCATGGCCCACAGCTACATCCAGGCCCACGACGACGAGAGCCGGGCCTTCGAGGTCTTCGCCGGCATCTTCCCCGGCACCACGATCCTCGTGGACACCTACGACACGCTGGAGGGCGTGCGGAAGGTGGTGGAGCTCCTGCGCAAGCCCGCCTGCGCCGAGCACGTGCAGGCGATCCGGATCGACTCGGGGGATCTGGCGGAATCCGCCCGGGCAGCCCGCGCCATCCTCGACGAGGCGGGCTGCGGCCACGTACGGATCTTCGTCTCCTCCGACCTCGACGAGTTCGCCGTGGCGCGGCTCGTCGCCTCCGGCGCCCCCGTCGACGGCTTCGGGGTGGGGACACGGATGGCCACCTCCGCCGACGCCCCCACCCTCGACGTCGCCTACAAGCTGGTCGCCTACGACGGACGGGGCCGCACCAAGCTCTCCTCGTCCAAGGTGATCCACCCGGGCCGCAAGCAGGTCTTCCGACAGGCCGAAGGGGCTGTGCTCCGGCGCGACGTGATCGGCCGCCACGACGAGGCGATCGAGGGCGAGCCGCTCCTCGTGCCGATGATGCGGGGCGGCCGCCGCCTCGCGCCGCGCGAGCCGCTGGCCACCGCCAGGGAGCGCGCGGCGCGGGGGCGTCGCAGCCTGCCGCCGGCGTTGCGAGCGGTGGAGACGAAGGCCCACCACCCGGTCTCCTTCAGCGCGGGACTCGAGGCGGACCTCGAGGCGGTGCGCGCCGCGCTCGTGCGCCGCCATTAGTGCGACGGCGGCTGGACCTCGCTCTCCTCTTCCAGCGCCGCGGCGATCTGCAGCTGCTCGCGGGTGGGGCGCTTCACGTGGTCCTCGTCGCAGATCGGCGCGATGCGCTCCGCGAGGCGGAGAAAGCCGGTGAGCTCCCGCTCGAGGCGGGCCTGCAACGCCCGGTCGGCGATCCGCCCCTGTGCGTCGAAGGCCTTGTCCGCGTGGGCCAGCGCGAACATGTCGGGAAAGACCAGCGCCCCGCAGGCTTCGAAGGGCACCCGGGTCTGCCACAGGCCGCGGATCCCGCCCATCGGCGAGGGCGAAGCGGCGAGGAGGTAGACGCTCTTGCCCCGCCACGGCATCGGCCGGAAGCGCGAGACCCAGTCGATGGCGTTCTTGAGCGGGCCGGCGATCGAGTAGTTGTACTCCGGGCAGGCGAGCACCAGCGCCTCCGCCTGCCGCACCCGCATGCAGAGTTCCACCGCCCCTGGCGGCGGCCCCGGCGAGGCGTCCACGTCGCCGTCGTAGATCGGCATCTCGAACTCGGCGAAGTCGGCGCGATCGACGTCGGCACCTGCGCGCCGGAGGACGTCGGCAGCCAGGCTGGCGAGCCGGGCGTTGAGGGAGTCGCGGCGCAGCGAGGCGCCGAAGCAGAGGATGCGCATGGAGAGACGGTGGCCTCGCGCCGCGCCGCCTGCAGCGTGCTGCCGATGGCCCGCTTGCCTCGAAGCGCCGAGTCGTGCGAGCTACCGCGCCGGGCGGGGAGGCGGAGCAGTCGTGGCGACGATCGAGCAGCACACGGGCGAGGAGCGCCAGGGGGCGGAGGATGCGCCCCACGTCCTCGTCGCCTGCGCCGCCCCCGAAGCCCTCGCCCTCTTCGCCGAGCTCGATCGCAACCGGGTCATCCGCGCCCATCCCGCGAAGGACGAGGCGGAGGCGCTCGCCATCGCCCGCCGCTTCGAGCTGGGCGCCGCCGTCGTCGACCTCGAGCTCGGCCCCTCGGCCTTCGACCTCGCCGGCGTCGCCTTCCTCGGCAGGGATGCAGGCGTCGCCGCGCGCCTGGCCGCTGCACAGGCAGGCGCCTCGCTCTTCCTGGTGAAACCGCTCGACCGGGCCTACCTCCGCAGCGCCATCCGCCAGCTCGTGGCGGGCCCCGGGTTGGAGCGCCCCCGCGTCCTGGTCCTCGAGGCGAATCGGAGCTTCTCCGCGGAGCTCGTTCGGCAGCTCGGGGAGGCGGGGATGGACGCGGTGGCGATCGACGATCCCTCCTCCCTCCTCGAATCGCTCGAGGAGCACCGGCCCGCCCTGCTCCTCGCCGGCGTCGCCCTGCCCGGCCCCAGCGGCCTCGATCTCTGCAGGATGCTGCGCCTTGCGCCGCGGTGGCAGGACCTGCCGATCCTGCTGCTCGCAGCGGAGAGCCCGCCCGCCCGCCTCGGCGAGGCCCGCCGCCCTCGCCCTCCTCGACATCGATCACTTCAAGCGCGTGAACGACGAGCACGGGCACCTCGTCGGCGACGGCGTGCTCCTTCGCTTCGGCCACCTGCTCACCGCCAGCTTCCGGGTGGAGGATCTGCGGGGACGTTGGGGCGGCGAGGAGTTCCTGGTGGCCTTTCCCGGCGAGACCGCCGCAGCCACCGAGGGGATCCTGGCGCGCCTCCTCGGCGCGTTCCAGGCGATCCCCTTCACCGGCGAGCAGGGTGCGACCTTCCACTGCACCTTCAGCGGCGGCGTCGCCGCCTATCCCGAAGACGGCGACACGCCCGAGGCGCTCCTCCGCATCGCCGACGAGCGGCTCTATGCGGCGAAGGAGGCGGGGCGCAGCCGAATCTGCAGCACGCCGCCCTGAAGCTTTCTTAAAGCGCCATCCGGGTGGCTGATCCGCCCCGGCGCCACGTGGTAGCTCGCGGCATGCGTTCGATCGGAAGAGCGATGCTGGTGCTGGCCCTCGCGGGCTGCGGGGGTGGTGGCGAGGAGCCGGCGGATTGCCCCTGCGCAGGCGAGGCCGCCTGCGCGTGCGACGGCGGTGGCGGTGGCGAGACACCGGGTGCGTGCGAGCGCGAGCCCGAAGGTCGCTCGGAGGCGGTCTGCCAGGCCTGGAGCTGTGCCCGCGGACGGGAGGGCCGGGTCGCGTGGAGCGGCTCGGTCGCCGCCTGCGATCCCGGTGATGACGACGCGAATCGCGCAGCGGCGCTGCAGCTCGTCAACGCCTACCGACTCGTCGCCGATCTGCCGGCGCTGGTCACCGACCCGGCCCTCGACGCGAAGGCGCAGGCCTGCGCGCTGCTCCAGGACGCGAACGACGTGCTCGAGCATTTCCCCGACGAGAGCGCCGCCTGTTATAGCGCCGCAGGGCGCGAGGCGTCGGGCAAGAGCAACCTCGCCTCGAACGAAGGGGTGATGGGGATCCACCTCCACATGTTCGACGCCGGCGAGCACAACGCCGCTGCCCTCGGCCACCGGCGCTGGATCCTCTCGCCGCCCCTCGAGGCGACGGGGCTCGGCACCACCGACGGCTATTCGTGCATGTGGATCATGCACCCCTTCCAGAACGACACCGCCGCCTTCGTCGCCTGGCCGCCACCCGGTCCCGTCCCCGCGGAGGCGGTGCAGGGTGTCCACCCCGGCATCGGCAGCCTCGACGCGATCGGCTGGTCGATCCAGAGCAACACCATCGACCTCTCTGCTGCCAGCGCCACCGTCACCGAGGACGGCGTGGAACGCCCGGTGCAAACGCTGCCCCTCGAGAACAACTACGGCAGCCGCCAGGCGATCAAGATCGTGCCCGACGGCTGGCGCACCGCCGTGGGCCCGACCTACCGGGTGGAGCTCGCCGGCACGAGCGCCCCGGTTGCCTACGAATTCCACCTCGTCGACTGCGGGCCATCTGCCGGCGGCTGAAGCGCGGCGAGCTTGCGGGTGGCGGCGATGGCGTGGATGGCGCGGATCCTGTCGGTGTCGTCCACCTCGCAGCGGATCACCAGCAGCGGCGCATGGGGCGGCGGCGCATCGGGCCAGCGCGCAACCAGCGCCGGCATGCCGTTCAGCACCCGCGGCTCCATCGCGTAGGGAAGCGCCATCTTCGCCAGCCCCAGGTAGAAGCGGGCCACGGGATCGCGGCCCACCACCGGCAGCCGCGCCGCGACGAAGTCGCCACCGCCGTCGTTCACCAGCACCGCGTCCTCGGCGAGGGCGGCCGCCGCTGCAGCCCCGTCGCCGCTGCGCACCGCTGCGAGGAAGCGCTGCAGCGCGGCGAGCTGCCGCGCCCCGAGGCCGGCACGGGTCGGGCGGCCGCGGTCATAGGCCGCCATCGCCCTGCGGGCCCGGTGCAGCGTCGTCTTCACGTCCGCCTCCGAAATGGAGAGGACCTCCGCCGTCTCCCGCACCGCGTGGTCGAAGACGTCGCGCAGGAGGAGCACCGCCCGCTGCTTGGGAGAGAGGGCCTCCAGCGCGAGGAGGAAGGCGAAAGTGCAGCTCTCCAGGACCTCGTAGCGATCGCCGGCACAGGGCCCGAGGGCCTCGGTCTCGATCGGTCCCGGCAGCCACGGGCCCACGTAGCCCTCGCGCCTGCGGCGGCGGAGCAGATCCCGCCCCAGGTTCACCGCCACCCTGGTGAGCCAGGGACGGAGCGGCGCCTCGAGATCCGGCGGGGGATCGGCCAGCAGCCTGCCGAAGGTCTCCTGCACCAGATCCTCCGCGTCGGCAGGCGATCCGGTGAGCCGATACAGGAGCGCCCGGAGGAAGGGCTCGTGCGCCCGGAAGGCGGCAGCTGCTGGTGGGGAAAGGTTCACGACGCGCGGCGCTCCCTGGCGAGCGATCCGGCGAGCGCCGCTGCTGCTGCGGCGGCGCTGGAGAAGCTCGCATCCGAGAGCATGCCCTCTGGCCCCACCCAATCGCCAGCGAGGCGGAGGTTCTCGATCCCCGCCACCTCGCCGGCGGGCCTGCCGGCGGCGCCGCCCTGCGCCGCGAGGGGCAGGCCGTGGCTCACCACGATCCGCGGCAGGAAGCGCCGCTCCACCACGTGGTCCCGCCAGCCTGGCTGCAGGCGATCGAGGGCGAGTTCGAGCCCGGCCTCGTCGCCCTGCTCCTCGCCGAGGAGGTAGCGCGCCACGTGCACCACCGCCCCGCCCTCGGGCGCGAGGCGGGCGCTGGCGTGGACGCCGACGTAGAGGGGCGCGTCGATGCCGAGGGCAAAGAGGCGCGAGGGTTCGGGGAGGCGAGCGAGGCCGAGGTCGAGGCAGGCGGCGTGGACCGGCGTCGGCGCGGGCCAGCGGGCGCCGCCGAGGAGCGCCGCTGCGGCAGCGGGTCCGGTGGCGATCACGGCGGCGTCGAAGGGCAACCGGGTGCCGTCGGCGAGGCGGAGGGCGCGGACCCGTCCCTCGTGCTCCACCGCCTCCACCCTGCAGCCGGCGACGAGGCGCACCCCTGCCGCCTCCGCCTTCGCCGCGAGGCGGTCCACCAGGGCCTGCCAGCCGCCGTCGAGGTAGCGGAGGTTGCCCCTGGTGGCGATCTGGAGCTGGCGGATCGCCGCCCCCGCCGAGAGCCGCTCCGCGTCGGCGGCGTAGGTGGAGAGGCGGAAGATCGCAGCGAGCAGCGCCCGCACCTCCCCCTGCACCGGCAGGGCGGCGAGGAAGCCGGCGAGCGATTCGCCGTCGTGCGCCGCGGCCCTGCGCCAGAGCAGTGCGGAGAGGGTCCGCGAGAGCTCCCATTTGCCGCCCCAGCCGAGGAGCGGGGTGGAGAGGAGGCTGCCGAAGCCCGCAGGCAGCGGCACCAGCTCACCGCCGCGCAGGGCGAGGGGCGCCTTCGGCGGCGGGCCGCCGGGGAGCTCGACCCCGAGCCTGCGGAGGAGCCGCGCCCCGGGCCCACCGAGGTAGAGGGCGTGGGCCCCGAAGTTGAGGGAGAAGCCGTGCGCCAGCGTCGAAGCGGCGCGGCCTCCGGGCTGCGGTGCCCGCTCGAAGAGGGTGACCGCGGCGCCCTCCCTGGCGAGGAGGGTGGCTGCGGTGAGGCCGGCGAGGCCTCCCCCGACGACGGCGATCTGCGGCGGCATGGGATTCTCCGGAAAAAACGAGGGTCCACCGCCTCCACGTCCGGGGCCGCGGAAAGGTTACGGCAGGTTTGTCCCCCGACAACCCGGCGTGCATGATGGCGCCCATGTTTCGGACGTCGATCGGAGTGGGGGCCCTCCTCGTCGCCGCTGCAGCGTGCGGCGGAAGCGAGGAGAAGGAGACCGGCAAGGACCCGCAGCAGGAGCTGCCCTATTGCGAGCGGGCGCTCGACGATCGCAAAGCGGCGGTGTGCCAGGCCTGGAATTGCGCCAGGGAGGCGGAGGTGGCGCCAGCCTGGACCGGCGACGCCGCCAGCTGCGAGCCGGGGGACGATCCCGACGTGCGCGCCGCCTCGGTGGTCCTCACCAACGCCTACCGCTTCGTCGCCGGCCTCGAGCCGGTGGAGGCGGATCCCGCCCTCGACGAGAAGGCGCAGCAGTGCGCGGTGCTGATGCACGCCAACCGCTCCTTGAGCCACGAGCCGCCCGAGAGCTGGGCCTGCTTCGACCCGGTGGCGCGCCAGGCTGCGAGCAACTCGAACATCGCCACCGCCGACGGCTACGAGGCGGTGCACCTCTACATGGCCGATTCGGGCGCCTCGAACTCGAGGTCGCTGGGGCACCGCCGCTGGATCCTCTCGCCGCCGCTCGAGCAGATCGGCGTCGGCACCACCGACCAGTTCTCGTGCATGTGGGTGGTCCATCCCTTCGAGGTGGACGAGGCGCCCTTCGTGGCCTGGCCGCCGCCCGGGAAGGTCCCGGTGGAGATGATCCACGGGGCCACCCCCTGGAGCGGCAACGTCGACAGCATCGGCTGGTCGATCCAGAGCAACCGGATCGATCTCGCCGGGGTGGGCGTGGTGGTCCGCGAGGACGGGGTCGAGCGCCCGGTGACGCTGCACCCCCTGCTCGCCCGCTACGGCAGCCGCTACGCCCTGCGCATCGTCCCGGACGGCTGGGGCACCACCGTGGGCAGGACCTACTCGGTCGAGGTGACGGGGGCCTCGGAGCCCATCTCCTACAGCTTCGAGCTGGTCGATTGCGCGATGCGCCGCGTCGCGCCTTGACAGCTGTAACACACCGTTACAGTGTGCCGCCCGAGTCCCACCCGCGCCCACGGCGCGACGTGAAGAAGGAGCAGCACATGGTCGACACGACCCTCGAGAATCCCCTTGGCACCGACGGCTTCGAGTTCGTCGAGTTCACCTCGCCCGAGCCGGAGAAGATGGCCCGCACCTTCGAGCTGCTGGGCTTCACCGCGTTCGCGAAGCACCCGACCAAGGACGTGATCCGCTACAAGCAGGGCGACATCAACGTTCTGCTCAACCGCGAGACCACCGGCCAGGCTGCCCGTTTCCGCGCCGACCACGGCCCCTCCGCCAACGGCATGGCCTTCCGGGTCAAGGCCGCGAAGAAGGCCTTCGAGCTGGCGATCGAGCGGGGCGCGAAGCCCACCGACGCTGCCCCCGGCGCCCTCGGCGTAGGCTCCTACGTCCTCGAGGGCATCGGCGGCTCGCTCCTCTATCTCGTCGACCAGTACGGCGAGAAGGGCTCGGTCTACGATTCGTGGGAGCAGATCCCCGGCGCTGCGGAGGCCGAGGCGAAGAACAGCATGGGCCTCCAGCTGCTCGACCACCTCACCCACAACGTGCGCCGCGGGCAGATGCGGACCTGGTCGAGCTTCTACAACCAGGTCTTCAACTTCACCGAGCAGAAGTACTTCGACATCAAGGGCAAGGCCACCGGCCTCTTCTCCCAGGCGATGATCGCGCCGGATCGCATGATCCGCATCCCGCTCAACGAGAGCCAGGACGACAAGTCGCAGATCGAGGAGTACCTCCGGCAGTACAACGGCGAAGGCATCCAGCACCTCGCCTTTACCACGCCGGACATCTACGCCACCGTCGAGAAGATGAAGGCCAACGGGGTGGTCTTCCAGGACACCATCGAGACCTACTACGAGCTCGTCGACAAGCGCGTCCCGGGCCACGGTGAGGATCTCGCGCGGATGAAGAAGAACCGCATCCTCATCGACGGC
Source organism: Vulgatibacter sp. (assembly GCF_041687135.1). Lineage (NCBI taxonomy): Bacteria > Pseudomonadati > Myxococcota > Myxococcia > Myxococcales > Vulgatibacteraceae > Vulgatibacter > Vulgatibacter sp. The sequence continues at coordinate 501,262 of NZ_JAWLCN010000004.1, forward strand.
AGCGAGGAGGAGGGCCTGCTCCTCCAGATCTTCACCGAGAACCTCTTCGGGCCGATCTTCTTCGAGATCATCCAGCGCAAGGGGAACGAGGGCTTCGGCAACGGCAACTTCCAGGCCCTCTTCGAGTCGATCGAGCTCGACCAGATCCGCCGCGGCGTGATCAAGGTCGAGGGCTGATCCGCCGCCGGATGTCCGAGACGACCGTTCGCGAGAGAGTCTGGCAGACGCCTGCAGGCGTGCGGCTCTGCCTGCTCTCCGATCTCGCCGATCCCGGGGCGCGCAATTTCGTGCTCCAGATCGGCGAGGCCTTCTTCCACGGCTTCGTCGTCCGCAGGGGCGAGGTGGTCCATGGCTACGTGGACCGCTGCCCACACGCGGGGCTGCCGCTCTCGCGAAAGCTCGACGACTACCTCACCGAGAAGAAGGACCTGATCAGCTGCGTCTGGCACGGCGCCCTCTTCCGCATCGACGACGGTGCGTGTGTGGGCGGGCCGTGCAGCGGCGCCAGCCTCACGCCGTGGCCCGTCCGCGTGGACGACGGCTGGGTGAAGACCGCGTGAAGCTCCAGGCCCCCGAGAGCGCCGTCGCGCAGGACGTGCTCGACGAGCTGCTGGGCTACGCGCTGCGAAGGGCGCAGCTCGCGGTCTACGACGATTTCGCCGACGCGCTGGGGAGCGTCACGCCGCAGCGCTTCGCGGCGCTGGTGATCGTCGGCGCCAACCCCGGGCTCAGCCAGACCGCGCTGGGCGAGACGCTGCAGATCGCCCGCTCGGGATCGATGCTGCTCGTCGACTGGCTGGAAGAGGAGGGGCTGGTGGAGCGCCGCGCCCGCCCGGGCGATCGCCGCGCCAACTGCCTCCACCTCACCGCCGCGGGAGAGGAGGCGCTCCGCTCCTGGCGGGACCGGGCCCTCGAGCACGACCGCCGGATCTCCTGCCACATGAGCGACGAGGAGCGCGCGCAGCTCCACGCGCTGCTGCGCAAGCTCGCCGCGCGGTAGCGGCGCTCCCGGTCACCGTGCGCGCACGCTCTCGCGCACGTCGTAGAGCGACTCCTGGCTCACGGTGATCAGGCCGCGGCGGGGGCGGTCGAGATCGAGGATGACGAAGACGATCGCAGCGACGAGCAGCGAGAGGATGAGCGTCGCGGCGAGGTGGCGCTTCCGGGCGAGGCCGAAGCTGTAGCCCACGGCGCCGATCGCCGCGAGGGCGACGACGAGGAGGAGCAGGACCACCGCGTCGGGTACGCGGGCGTGGAGCGCCACCAGCCGCTCCTCCTCGAGATCGATCACCTCGTTCAGGGAGGCGAGCAGCAGGGCGCGGATCGGGTCGGGATGCTCCCGCGCCTGCTCCACGGCGAGGCGCCAGAAATCCGCCTCGATGGCCAGGGCCTCGTCCACCGCTTCCGCGATGGCCCCCTCGTTCGCGCCTGCCTCGTAATAGCCGAGCCGTGCGTCGACGTAGCGGCGGAGCAATTCCTGCAGCCCGCTCCGCGCCGGCTCGTCGAGGACCATCGCCCGCAGCCAGGCGGTGCCGATGGCGTCGGCCTCCTCGACCACCAGCTCCCGGCGCTGGTCGTAGCGCGCCGACGACATGGCGAAGGTGAAGGCGAGGAGCAGGCCGAGGAGGCCGAGGAGCGCCGCCTGCAGGGTGGCGACCTGGCTGCGGAGCTCCTCGCTCGGGTGGGTGCGACCGGCGCGGCGGTAGGCCCCTTCCGCCGCCCCGACCAGGAGCCCGAGGAAGACGAGCGCGATCAGCGTGTGGTCGACGCCGTTGAGGAGAGACAAAGGGGCCCCCGCACCGGGGCCGGCCTCGGAACCGGCATCCCCGCACCGCGTTAGCTCTGCACGGCGCGTCCGGGGTGCAACCGGGCGCGGGATCAGCTCACCGCGGCCCGCCCCGCTTCGGCCCGGCGCAGGGTGAGGATGGTCACCTCGGTGGGCACGCCGACGCGCCAGGGGAGCCAGTGGCCCGTGCCGCCGGAGACGTAGAGGTGGCTCTCCCCCTTGCGGTAGCGGCCCAGCATGTAGTCGTAGGCGAAGCGGAAGAGCGGGAAGCCGAGGAAGGCGACCTGGCCGCCGTGGGTGTGGCCGGCCAGGGTGAGCGCCGCGCCCCGCTTCGCCGCGTGGGGAAAGAAGTCGGGGTGGTGGGTGAGGCAGAGCACCGGATCACCTGCCGGCACCTGCGCCCAGGCGCGCTCGGCCATGGTGGCCATCTTCGCGTCGCGCTCCTCCTTCGGCAGGCGGTGTTTGCCGCGGCGCCCGGCGCCGATCGGGTAGTCGACGCCCACCACCTGCAGGGCGGTGCCGCGGTGATCGATGCGCACGCTCTCGTCGACGAGCAGCTTCAGCCGGCCATTGGGCGCCCGCCGCTGGTAGCCCGCGATCACCTCCGCCCTGCCCCGCCAGATCTCGTGGTTGCCGAGGATGCAGAGCATGCCATGGGGCGCGTCGTTCGCCTCCATGGCGTCGAGGGTGGCCTCGAATTGCGCGAGATCGTCGATGAGATCGCCGGTCATCACCTGCAGATCGCAACGCGCCTCGTTCATCGCCGCCACCGCCTCGTGGAGAAAGTCGGGATCGACGAAGTCGCCGATGTGCACGTCGGTGATCTGGCCAATGCGGAATCCGTCGAGCGCCTCGGGCAGGCCGGCGACACGGATCTCCTCGTGGCGCACGGTGAAGGGCCCGAGCCCCGCGATGCTGCCGCCGCCACCGGTGGCCAGCGCCGCAGCCGGCACCGCCGCCCCGCCGAGGAAGCGGCGGCGCTCGAGATCCACCGGCTTCTCCCGCAGCTTCTCGAGGCGCGGGCGGAGGAGGGCCCAGGGCCCGCCGATGAAGACGCAGGCGAGGGTGGTGATGGTCCACGAGCTGGCGATCACCTGCACGGCTGCGCCCAGATCACCGGTCTGGCCGTGCCCCTGCGCACGCACCCAGAGCCACGCGCCGTGGATCCCCAGCACGAAGAGCCAATAGGGGACAACCTGCCGCCAGCCGCGCAGCAGCCTGGGCGAGAGCGCGCGGACGACGAGGAAGGAGACGAGGCTGAAGACGAGCGAGAGGAGGATGACGCGTGTGATCATGGGGGCGGCTTTCCTGCGGGCGGACCTGGCGGCCCCCCAACAACCGGGCGGCTTCTCGATTCCTGCCCGGATGCGCCAGGCGCCCCCCTGTCGCGCCAGACGAAGCTCCCGTGGTAGGCAGGGGCATGCTCCGCACGCCCATCGCCCGTCTCCGCCTCGTCGGCCTCCTCGAAGGCGTCTCCTTCCTCGTCCTCCTCGGCATCGCCATGCCGCTCAAATACCTGGCCGGCATGCCGGAGGCGGTGAAGGTGGTGGGCTGGGCCCACGGCGCGCTCTTCGTGCTCTACGTCGCCGCGGCGATGCAGGCGACGCTGGCCCACCGCTGGAGCGTCGGCCGCCTGCTCGCCCTGCTCGCTGCCTCGGTGCTCCCCTTCGGCCCCTTCGTCATCGACCGCCGCCTCGCCCGGGAGGCAGACACCGGCATCGCCCCGCAGGCCTGACACCCGGGGCGCCGCTGGCCGCCTGCCCGGCGGAGCGCTACTCGGGCCAGATCATGACTGCCGCCACGACGTCGAATAGCGCCAGGCACACGAGGAGCAGCTGCACCGCGCGGTAGACCTTTGGTAGCTCGAATCCTCCTCCACCCTGCGCCGCGAGCGGGTGCTTCTCCCCTCGCATGCCGGGCGTCGTCAGGAGACCGAGGCCCTGGTCGAGAATTCCCAACCGGCGTTCGAGCTCGCGAAAGCCGTCTCGTGCGTTCCGGTAGTGCTCGTGGCTGCGCTCGACCACGAGCGAACCAAGCACCGCGGTGAAAGCAGCCAATACCAGCACCGCAGCGAGAAGCCCGCCGGGGCCCGCCCCTCTTCCTCCCTCACTGCGGGGCTCCTGCCAGCGTCTTCCATGCGAAGCGGAAGACCTGTTCGAACGTCGGTGTGAACTGGCGGCTGCCACACGCCAACTCACGCTGCAGATCGCTCAACGGCACGAGATCCACCGCAGCGAAATCACTCGGATTCGGATGCAGGCTCCCCTCGTCGATCGCGCCGAGGAAGACACCGATGAACTTCGTTGCGGCGCCGTCGCGCATCGAAGTCGTGCCGAGATGGCGCAAAGGCAATTCGGCGATCCCGAGCTCCTCGGCGACCTTCCGCCGCGCGGCGCTCTCGTAGCTCTCGCCGGCCTGCACGTAACCCGCGACGGACGATCCCCACTGCAGCGCGTGGCGATCGTGCTCTGCGGCGATCTGCTGCAGAAGAAGTCTTCCGAACCGATCGCGGAGCAGAACGTGAACGACACGGAAGCCTGCTGCCACGTCGAGCGCGCGCTTCCTCTTCGTCGTTCCGATGACCCGATCCGCTTCGTCGACGCGGTCGAGTTCCATGTCTCCGCGGTTCGGCATGGCGCCACCCCAATTGGCGAACAATCCCGGGATCCTACCCACTCGACAGGCGATTGACCACTCTCGCTTCTGGAAGCATCAATTCGCTCCGCCCCATAGACTCCGACAGATCCCCAACCAGGAGCGAAATGATGATCAGGTCGCGCGCAGCCGTAGCGTGGGAGGCGAAGCAGCCTCTCGAAGTAATCGAGGTGGAGGTCCAGGAGCCGCAGGCCGGCGAGGTGCTGGTGCGCAACGTCGCCACCGGCGTCTGCCACACCGACGCCTATACGCTCTCCGGCGCCGATCCCGAGGGGCTCTTCCCATCGATCCTCGGCCACGAGGGCGCCGGCGTCGTCGAGGCGGTGGGCGAAGGCGTGACCTCGGTGCAGCCGGGTGATCACGTGATCCCGCTCTACACGCCGGAGTGCCGCCGCTGCAAATTCTGCCTCTCCGGCAAGACCAACCTCTGCCAGGCGATCCGCGCCACCCAGGGCCAGGGCCTGATGCCCGACGGCACCAGCCGCTTCTCCGCGAACGGCAAGATGCTCCACCACTACATGGGCACCTCCACCTTCTCCGAGTACACGGTGCTCCCGGAGATCTCGGTGGCGAAGATCCGCAAGGACGCGCCGCTGGAGAAGGTCTGCCTGCTCGGCTGCGGCGTCACCACCGGCATCGGCGCCGTCCTCAACACGGCGAAGGTGCAGCCCGGCGAGACGGTGGCGATCTTCGGCCTCGGCGGCATCGGCCTCTCGGCAATCATCGGCGCGCAGATGGCGAAGGCCGGCCGGATCATCGGCATCGATTTGAACCCTGCGAAATTCGAGATCGCCAGGCAGCTCGGCGCTACCGACGTGGTCGACCCGAAGGACTTCGGCAAACCGATCCAGCAGGTGATCGTCGAGATGACCGACGGCGGCGTGGATCACTCCTTCGAGTGCATCGGCAACGTGCAGGTGATGCGGGCGGCGCTCGAGTGCGCGCACAAGGGCTGGGGCCAGTCGGTGATCATCGGCGTCGCCGGCGCCGGGCAGGAGATCTGCACCCGCCCCTTCCAGCTGGTCACCGGCCGCATCTGGAAGGGCTCGGCCTTCGGCGGCGTGAAGGGCCGCACCGAGCTGCCGGGCTACGTCGATTGGTCGATGGAGGGGAAGATCCCCCTCGACACCTTCATCACCCACACCATGCCGCTGGAGCGGATCAACGAGGCCTTCGATCTGATGCACGAGGGCAAGAGCATCCGCTCGGTGATCCACTTCGGAGCGAAGGCGTGAAGCGCATCGCGAGCAACAAGGCCTTCGGCGGCCTGCAGCTCCGCTACCAGCACACCTCGACGACCCTCGGCTGCGAGATGATCTGCGGCGTCTACCTGCCGCCGCAGGCCCTCGCAGGCGAAAAGGTGCCGGTGCTCTACTGGCTCTCGGGGCTCACCTGCACCGACGAGAACTTCGTGCAGAAGGCCGGCGCCCAGCGCATGGCGGCGGAGCTGGGGATCGCGTTGGTGGCCCCGGACACCAGCCCCCGCGGCCCCGACGTGCCCGGTGATCCGGAGGGAGCCTGGGACTTCGGCCTCGGCGCCGGCTTCTACGTCGACGCGACGCAGGAGCCCTGGGCCCGGCACTACCGGATGCACGACTACGTGGTGCACGAGCTCCCGCAGCTGGTCGAGGCGGAGCTGCCCTTCTCGGGAAGGCGCGGGATCTCCGGCCACTCGATGGGCGGCCACGGCGCGCTCGTCTGCGCGCTCCGCAATCCGGGCCGCTACCAGTCGCTCTCCGCCTTCGCCCCCATCACCAACCCGACCGAGTCGGCGTGGGGGCAGAAGGCCTTCTCCCGCTTCTTCGGCGAGGATCGGGAGGCGTGGGCCGGCTGGGATGCCACGCGGCTGATCGGCAGCGCGCGGGAGCGGCTGCCGATCCTCGTCGATCAGGGTGACGCCGACGGCTTCCTCGACAAGCTGCAGCCCGATCATCTCGAACGGGCGGCGCAGGCAGCGGGCCATCCGCTCGAGCTGCGGATGCAGCCCGGCTACGACCACAGCTATTTCTTCGTGGCGACCTTCATCGAAGATCACCTGCGCCACCACGCCCGGGCGCTCTTCTAGCGAACGGTCTCCGCCAGCAGCCGCCGCAGATCCTCGAGGGCCTTCTCCTGGAACGGGGTGAGCGGCAGCTGCATGGCGGTGCCGGTGGTCTCCTCGTTCTCCCAGACGTCGGCGGTGCCGAAGAGCTGCTGCGCGTAGGCAGGATGGCCTTCGAAGTCGATGGTCGGCGACGCCTGGGCGCAGCCCGTGTCGAGCTCGCCTTCCGGTGCGCCGAAGAAGTTGGCGACGAGCTCCATGCCGCAGGTCATGCGCGCGTGGTTCGGCGACATCGGCGAGTTGAAGATCACGCCGTGGCCGGCGAGGGGCACCGAGACGAAGTGCTGGCTCTCGTTCTGGAACGTCTCCTCGACCCCCGCGAGGCCGGCCAGCGTGGTCTGGCCGTCGAGATCGCCGTTGAGCAGGAGGATCGGGGTCTCGGTCCGCGACCAGTCCATCAGCTCCGGGGCGGTCTCGTAGAAGGGCCAGGGCCAGATCTCGCGCTGCTCGAGGCGACCCAGTAGCGCGCCCGACTGCAGCGGCAGCGCGGCGATCTCCGCCTCCGCGGCGGCGCGGTCGAGGCCCTCGGGCCAGAACTCCGAGAAGATCACGTTGTTGCCGAGGTAGATCGAGGAGTGGTCGCCGGAGAGGTCGAAGCGGCCGATCCCGAAGAGCTGGCGGGTCAGGGTCTGCAGCGCCGCCACGTCCTCGGCGTTGCAGCGATCGGCGCGGTAGGCGGCGGCGAGGCCGATCGGCGCGATCTCCCTGCTGCCGACGGTGTAGAGCGCCAGCGCCTCGAGAATCCGCCGGTTGTTCGGGTAGCCGCCGTAGAAGTCGGCGCAGTGGCCCTGCTCGAAGCGGGCGAGCACGTCCATCAGCTTCGCCCAGGGATCGGCGCCCAACTTCGAAGCGCAGAAGGCGTCGGCGGCGCAGAGCTCGTAGACGTGCTCCGCCACCCCGACGAAGTTGCGATCCATGCGCACGTCGCAGCCGCTCGCCGGGCAGACCGAGTCGAGGATCGCCGCGTCCGCCTGATCCGGGAAGAGGGTCAGGTAGCGGTTGAGCATGAAGGTGCCGTACGAGGTGCCGAAGAGGTAGACCCTCTCGCCGGGCTGCCGGATCCGCTCGATGGTGGTGCCGATGTCCCGGGCGGCGGCGCTGGTGTTGAAGTGCGCGAGCCCCTCGCCCCACTGCTCGAGGAGGGCGTTGCCACAGGAGGGACGGTAGGTGTCGCCGTCCTGGCCCTCGCAGCCGAGCCACGCGGAATAGCCGTTCCCGCGGTAGTCGGGGATGTAGATGTCGTAGCCCGGGACGAGCTCCTGGAAGTAGGGCGCGTAGTTGTTGAAGGCCCAGCCGGCGGCGCCCGGACCACCCTGGAGGAGCCAGAGCTGGCCCTTCGACTCGGCTGCGGCGGTGCGGATCCGGCGGACGAAGAACTCGATCCGCTCCCCCTCGGGCGCCTCCCAATCGAGCGGCACGTCGACGAGGGTGCACTCGCCCTCGCCGCTCGGGCAGGCGCCCCAGACGATCGGCTCCGCGACCGGCCCGCCACCCCCGCTGCCGCCAGCGCCGCCGCTCCCTCCGTTGCCACCAGGGGCGAGGTCGTTGCGGTCAGTGGAATCGCTCTCCCCGCAGGCGGCGAGGAGAAGCGTGGCAAGAAGCAAGGCGGGTACTGCGCGCATCGGATACCTCCAGGGTTCCCGTAGGACCCCCCGGGCGGCATTCGACCCCTTTGTCGACCATTGAGCAACCCAGGACCGGGAAAACGAACCGCCCAGTGGACGAGATGGCGCCGCCGTGCCTCGGGTGCACGGGCCTGCAGGGGGGATCCCTTCAGCGCCGTCGCGCGGCGGCCCAGGCGAGGCCCTGGGCGTTGAGGTCGAGGTCCATGGCGAGCAGCTCGCGATCCTCCTCGTCCAGCTGCAGCCCCGCCCTTGCGGCGGCCTCTTCCATGGCGGCGGCGACGCCGGCACGAACGTGGACTTCCGCCTGCGCCGGCGCGAGGGCCACCGCCTCCTCGACCAGCGCCTCCGAGCGATCGATCCACCAGCGCAGCTGCGCGGCGGTCCGCGCCGGATCGTCCACCTCGCCGAAGTGGGTGGGGCAGACGGTCGCGGTCCCGAGCGCGAGGATCCGATCGATGCTCGCCCGAGCCTCCGCCGCGTCGAAGTCGGTGGGGCTGGTGGAGGGGAAGGCGAAACGCCCCGCCCGCTGCAGCCGCGGGTAGACGAGGCCGAAGGTATCGCCGGTATAGACGGTGTCGCGGGCGGGGTCGTGGACGGCGAAGTGGTGGTTGGCGTGGCCCCGGGTGTGGAGGAAGTGGAGCGGCGCCTCGCCGAGAAAGAGCTGCTCGCCGTCCTCCATCGTCCGCACCCGCTCGGCGGGGATCGGATCGAGGGAGCCGTAGAGCTGCGCGAAGCGCTCCGCGCCGTAGACCGCGGTGGCGGAAGCGACGAGCTTCGAGGGATCGATCAGATGCCGCGCCGCCCGCGGGTGGGCCACCAGGGTGGCGTTGGGCAGGGCCGCGAGGAGCGCCGCGGCGCCGCCTGCGTGATCGAGGTGGACGTGGGTGACGATCACCCAGCGCACCGCCTCCGGCGCGAGCCCTTCCGCCTGCAGCGCCGCGAGGAGGCGCGGCACCGCGTGGGCGGTGTTGGTCTCCACGAAGGCGGCCTCGCCGTCCTGGACCCGGAGGTAGCAGGCGGCGAGGCCGGGGTGGAGGTATTCGGCGTCGATGGTGACGAGGCGGGGCCTTTCCATCCCCCCACTCTACCCGCCTCAGAAGCGCAGCGGCCCCTGCAGCTTCTCCCGCAGCGAGGTGAGGGCGCGCTCCTGCGCCGGGCGCAGCGCCGGGGCGATGTGGATCCCCTGCGCCGCGTCGTTCTCCCAGAGATCGGCGGTGCCGTAGAGCGCCGCGGCGAGGCCCGGCGGCCCGGCGAAGTCGAAGCCCGGGATCCGGTCGATGCAGCCGGTCTTCGGCGCGCCCTGGGGATCGGCGAGGAAGGCAGCGGCGATCTCCATGCCGCAGGTGAAATCCTCGCGCTCGGCGGTGAAGGCGGAGGTGGCGAGCACGCCGTGGTTGGCGAGCGGCACCTCGACCAGGTGCTGCGCCTCGTTCACGAAGGCGGCCTCCGCGTCGCGGATGGCGTCGATCGGCGTCTGGCCGTCGAGGTCGCCGTTGAGCAGCAGCAGCGGCGTCTCGGTGGGCGCCCAGGCGTAAAGCGAGTCGGGGGTGTGCGAGGGCGGGAAGCTCCAGCGATCCTTCGCCTCCACCCAGGAGAGGAGCGCGCCGGTCTGGAAGGGGAGCTCGGCGAGGATCTCCTCCGCCGTCTCGCGATCGAGCCCCTCCGGCCAGAACTCGGAGAAGACCACGTGGTCGCTCAGGTAGGGCGAGAAGGCCGCGCCGCTCCCGGCGCCGGGGCCGAAGCCGGCGCCCATGCCGTTGCGCATCCAGTCGACGAGGTTGTCGAGGGCTGCCACGTCGGCCTCGTCGCAGCGGCCGAGCCGGTGGACCGCCGAGGTCGCCACCGCTGCGGTGAAGGCGTCGTTGGTGGCGTAGCCCACCAGCTGCTCGAGGACGATCCGGTTGCTGGGATAGCCGAGGAAGGCCTCGCAATGGCCGGCCTCGAGGCGACCGAGGAGGTCCAGCAGCTTGCCCCAGGGGTCGTCGCCGAGCTTCTCCCCGCAGAGCGGATCGGCGGCGCAGCCCTCGAAGACGAAGCGGGCCACCTCGACGAAGTTGCGGTCCATCATCACGTCGCAGCCGGTGGGCGGGCAGACGGAGTCGAGGATCGCGCCGTCCGCCTGGTCGGGGAAGAGCGTGAGGTAGCGGTTCACCGCGAAGGTGCCGTAGGAGACGCCGTAGACGTAGACCCGCTCGCCCGCGCCGCGGATCGCTTCGATGGTGTTGCCGATGTCGAGGGCGGCGGAGGTGGTGTCGTAGTGGCGCAGGTCCTCGCCGTGGCGCGCGAGGAGCGCCGCCATGCAGTCGGGATCGGTCTCGAAGGCGTAGCCCCGATCTTCGCAGCCCAGCCACGAGGAGTTGCCGGTGCCGCGGTAATCGGGGAGGTAGAGATCGTAGCCCGGGGCAATCGACTGGAAGATCGCCGCGACCTCGACGAACCCCCAACCCGCAGCGCCGGGCCCGCCCTCGAGGAGCCAGAGCTGGCCCTTCGAGACCGGCTCGGCGGTGGGGATCCGCCGCACGAAGAAGGGCAGCGTCTCGTCGCCGGGGGCGTTCCAGTCGAGCGGGACCTCGATGCTGGCGCAGCTGCCGGGTCCTTCGGCGCAGGCCTCCCAGTGCACGGCGAGCGCGACGTCGGCGGGCTCGGGATTGAGACGTTCCGCCTCGCCGCAGGCGGCGAGGGCGAGGGGGAGAACGAAGAGCAGGCGCTTGTCCATGACGGGCTCCGCAACCAGAGAGTGCCCCTTGGACACGCGGCCGTGGGTTCCCGGCAACGGCGCTATTTCAGGTGGCGCCACCAGGGCCTGGGCGGCGGCGCCAGCGCCGGCTCCAGCACCTCGCCCACCTGCGGGGTGAGGAGGCGCACGCCTGCAGCGCGCGCCCGCTCGAAGAGGCGCTCCGGCGGCTCCGCCCAGGGGTGGGGCCCGAGGTCGAAGGTGGCCCAGTGGATGGGCAGGAGCGCCCTGCCCTGCACCAGCCGCAGCGCCTCGAGGGCGCCGTCGGGGCCGAGGTGGATCGTGCCCCAGGCAGGATGGAAGGCGCCGATCTCGAAGAGCGCCACGTCGAAGGGCCCGAGCCTCGTGCCTACCTCGCCGAGGAGCGGGGTGAGGCCGGTGTCGCCGCTGAAGAAGACCCGGTGTCTCGGTCCGACCAGGCTCCAGGAGGTCCAGAGGGTGGCGTTGCGATCGAGGAGCCCACGGCCGGAGAAATGCTGCGAAGGCGTCGCCACCAGCCGCACCCCGGCGACCTCGGCCTCCTGCCACCAGTCGAATTCGTGGATCTGCGCCGGCGGCACGCCCCAGCGCTCGAGATGTGCGCCGACGCCCAGCGGCGCGAAGAAGGGGACGCCCTGCGCCGCGAGCAGGCGCACCGTCTCCATGTCGAGGTGGTCGTAGTGGTCGTGGGAGAGGAGCACCGCGTCCAGGGGCGGCAGCGCCGCAGGCTCGACGGGGAGCGGGTGGAAGCGGTGCGGGCCCACCAGCGTCGACGGCGAGGCCCGGTCTGAGAAGATCGGATCGGTGAGGATGCGGGCGCCGTCGATCTCGAAGAGCACGGTGGAGTGGCCGAGCCAGCGCAGCCGCAGGCCGCTCGCCGGCGGCACCTCGGGCCCGGGCCCCTCGACCAGCGGCACCTCGCCCTGCGGTTCCGCAGGGCCGCCGCGATCGAGATAGGAGCGGAGCGCCGCGGTGATCTTGCTGGTGTCCATCGTCGGCACCGGCGGGTCGTTCTCGAAGCCGCCGCCAGCCCAGCGCGGCGAGGCCTCCATCCGTGCGAGCCGCTCGCCTTCGGCCGAGGCGCCGAGGGAGGCGCCGCCGTCGGTGGTCACGAAGAAGAGGACGATCGCCGCCGCGAGGAGGAGGGCCACGACGGCGGCGAGGAGGCGGCGGCGCTTGCGCATGGTGCGGGGGCTCCCGAGGAGGCGGTCACGCTACCCCGGGTCGGATGCGGTAGAAAGCAGCGATGTTCGACTGGTCGGATCTGCGGATCTTCCTGGCGGTGCACCGCACCGGCAGCTTCTCGGCGGCGGCGCGGCAGCTGCGCATCAACGCCACCACCGTCGGCAGGCGCATCGAGGCGCTCGAGGCGGCGTTGGGCGCCGCTCTCTTCGACCGGATGCCCGATGGGCTGCGCCCGACGGAGGCTGCAACCGAGATCCGGGTGCACGCCGAGTCGATGGAGGCGCAGGCCTTCGCCATCGAGCGCAAGCTCGGCGGCAGGGAGCTCGCCGGCGGCGTTGTGCTCCGGCGCGAATTGTGGCTGGTGCTCCACCCCCAGTTGCGCAGGGCGCCGTTGGTGCGCGCCGTTGCCGACCACCTCACCGAGGCGATCGAGGCCCGCGCGACGCTCCTCGCAGGCGAGGCTGCATAGCTGCAGCGGGGACCTGCGCCGCTGCAGCGGCGGCGCTGGTGCAATGGCGCCATCCTCGGGGCCATGAGACTCCACACGATCGTCGCCGCCCTTCTCCTCACCACCTCGTGCGCCGGCACGGCGCCTGGACCCACGCTGCGACAGCGCTACGGCCTGCAGCAGCCGCAGGCGCTCGACCCGGCGCGCACCGCCCTCGTCCTCGTCGACTGGCAGGAGGAGTTCTTCTCGGGCGGCCTCGTGCTCCCTCCCTCCCAGTCGCTCCCTGCCCTGGCGCAGGCCCGGCGCCTCCTGCAAGGAGCGCGGCAGGCGGGCCTCCAGGTGATCCACGTCGAGGACGTGGTCGACGCCGGCGCGCCGCTCTTCGCTGCAGGCAGCACGGGGGCGCGGATCCGTCCGGAGCTCGCGCCGCTACCAGGCGAAGGGGTGGTCACCAAGAGGATGGCGGGCGGCTTCTCGCGCAGCGACCTGCACGAGAAGCTGCAGGCGCTCGGCGTCCGCACGGTGGTGGTGAGCGGGCTGATGACCCACCTCGCGGTGGACACCACCGTGCGCGACGCGCTGGTGCTGGGCTACGAGGTGCTGCTTCCCGGCGACGCCTCCGCCACCCGGGATCTCCCGGGGACGATGGGAGCGCCGGCGATCGAGGCGGCGGCCCTCCACCGGGCGACGCTCGCGGCCCTCGCCGATCGCTTCGCTTCGGTGGCCAGCACCGACGAGGTGCTGGCCCTCTTCGCGCGCGCTGCAGCAGCGCCTTGATCAGCAGCGCTCGATGGCGCCGAAGTCGGGCGCGGTGCCGCAGACCTCGGCCTCGTCGCCGGGGACGGCGCGATCGATCGCGGCGGAGCCCGCAGCCGGCTTGAACTCGGCGTCGAGCTGGGGATCGCCGGTGACGGCGCCGCTCCCGGCACTCGGCGAGCCGAAGAAGAGGTTGCTGTCGATGGTGGCGCTCCCCGTCACCGACTGGCTGCAGCCGGAGAAGATGTTGTTGCGCACCGTGACCCCGCGGGCTTCGGCGAGCACGTTCACGCCGCGGCTGGCGCCGACGATGGTGTTGTGCCGGGCCACCTGGCTGGAGCCCTCGCCGAAGATGATGCCGACCTTCTCGTCCACCGGCCGGTGGATCACGTTGCGTCGCACCACGATCTCGTTGGCGCCGACGCCGGTGACCACGCCGCGGGAGGCCTCGGAGATGTCGTTGCGCTCCACCACCACGTTGCGGGCGCCGCGGTGGATCACGATCGCCTCGCCGTTGGAGGTGGCGGATTTGCGGTAGCCGCGGGCGACGTTGCCGCGGATCACCACGCCCTCGCACCACTTGATGTCCACCGCGTTCTCGCGGTCGCCGTAGAAGAGGTTCCCCTCGATGAGGAGGTCGCGGGCGGGGGCGCCTGCAGGCGCGTCCTGGTTGGGACCGATGCACTGCACCGAGTCGCCGGAGTTGCCGTGGATCTCGTTGCCGAGGATCTTCACGCCGACGGCGTCCGGCTGGATCACGATGCCGTGGGCATCCACGTCGGCGCCGCGCCAGATGTTCATGATCTCGTTGCCCTCGATCGTGATCCGGTTGGCGCCGAGATCGACCGAGACGCCGTAAGCCGCGCTGCCGTCGCGGACGATGCTGCCGCGGAGCACGCCGTGGTGGGCGCCGGATCCGGTGAAGCGCACGCCGGCGTTGGCACCGGGGCGCACCTCGAGTCCCTCGAGCTGCCAATGGGCCCTTCGCACCAGCACCGTGCCGCCGCTGATCACCGGGCGCGAGCCGGGCGCCGCTGCGAGCACGATCGGCGCCTCCGCGGTGCCGTCGACCGCGTCGATGGTGAAGGGACCGTAGGTGCCGCCGCGCAGGAGGATCTTCATCCCCGGCTGCGCCTGCCGCACCGCGTGGCCGGGGGTCCGCCACGGAAGCTCCTTCGTGCCGGGGTTCCCGTCGTTGCCGTCGGTGGCCACGTAGCGCAGCACCGCCGGATCCTCGGGCGTCGTGGGCTCCGCCGGCTTCGGCTCGCTCGGGGTCGGCGTGGGGCTCGTCGGCACGCCGCCGCTGCCCCCCTTGCCGCCGATCACGTCGCCGATCGCATCGCCGATGGTGTTGCCGAGGTCGTCGGGGCCGAGCGGGCCGGAGCCGTCCGTGCCCTGGCCATTGCAGGCGGCGAGGGAGGCGGCGAGGAGCGAGGTGACGATCAATCGCGAGAACATGGGGTTCCTCCGCAGGCAGCGCCGCGATCCGGGCGCAGGCCTCTAGTCCCCCTCCTGCACGGACGCCGGCCCCTCCACAGCGGAGGGGCCGGCAATGAATCGGTCGATCAGCAGCGCTCGATGGCGCCGAGGTCCGGGCCGGCGCCGCAGCTCTCGGCGGTGTCGCCTGCGGCGGCGGCGTCCACTGCGGGCGAGCCGTCCGCCGGGGCGTTCTCGCCGTCGAGCTGCGCGTCGCCTTCCACCGGGTTGGTGCCGGTGGCGGGGGTGCCCGAGAAGAGGTTCGAGTCGACGTTCGCCTCGCCCTGCACCGCCTCGGTCACGCCGTCGAAGATGTTGTTCTTCACCGAAGGCGTCCCCGAGCCGGGGAGCGCCTGCACACCGCGGGCGGCGCCGACGATGGTGTTGTGGAGCGCGGTGAGCTGCGAACCCTCGCCGAAGATCACGCCGGTCATCTCGTCGGCGAGGCCGTGGATCACGTTGCGGCGGACGGTGACGTTGGTGGCGCCACGACCGGTGACCACGCCGCGGCTGGTGTTCGAGATGTCGTTCTCCTCGACGGTGACGTTCTTCGCCAGGAGGTGGACGACGATCGCCTCCCCGTTCGAGGTGGCGGACTGCCGGAAGCCGTGCATCACGTTGCCGCGGATCTCGACGTTCTCGCAGTGCTTGATGTCGACCGCGTTCTCGCGGGTGTCGCGGAAGGTGTTGCCCTCGATCACCACGCCGTTGGCCGGAGCGCCCTCGACCGCGTCCTGGCCGGGCCCGATGCACTGCACCGAGTCTCCCGAGGTGCTGTGGATCTCGTTGCCGACCACCGTGACCTCGCGGGTGGTGGGCTGGACCACGATGCCATGGGCGTCGGTCTCGCCGCGGCTGATGTTGAAGATCTCGTTGCCCTCGATGGTGACGCGCGAGGCGTCGAGGTCGATCGAGACGCCGGCGGCGCCGGTGCCGTCGCGGACCACCGAGTTGCGGATCACGTTGTCGTGCGAACCGGCGCCGGTGAAGCGCACGGAGAAGACGGGCTCGGTCGAGGCGACCTCGATGCCGTCGAGCACCCAGAAGGCGCGGGCGACGTTCACCGGGCCGGTGAAGATCGGGCGGGCGCCGTCGGCGCCGGTGAGGACGATCGGCGCCTCCTCGGTGCCGTCGACCGACTCGATGGTGAGGCCGGGCCAGCTGCCGCCGTGCACCACGATCTTCGTACCGGGCTGCGCGCTGGCAACGGCGTGCTCGATGGTGGCCCAGGGAGCCGCCTCGCTACCGTCCGCGCCGTCGTCGCCGTTGGTGGCCACGTGTCGCACATCGAGCGCCTCGGACTCGGCCCCAGCCGGCTCCTCGCTCTCGCCAACCCCTGCGCCAGCGCCCGGAGCCTCCGTCTCCGCACCTGCACCCACATCGGTGCTGCTGTCGAACGACGAGGAGGAACCGGAGCTGCTGCCGCCACCGCAGCCGACGAGGCCGATGGCGAGGAGGATGGACGAGGTGAGGAGTCGGATACGCATGCAGACCTTCCTGGTCGGGGTGGCTCATCGCACCCCGACCGCTCCGGCCGGGGTGACTCACTGCAGGCATCGTCGCCTTGCAGCCATCCCAACCTCGCGATATCGCGGGCTCTTCCGCCTCATGTGCACAATGACACATACACACAGTGTCCTACCTTGCGGGCGAAGTGGGACATGCGGGGCAGCCGATGTGCGACAGGGTGGACCTGCGGCGCACAGCGTTCCGACCTGTGCCGCCCCGCCTCGGCGCAACGCCCGGAGCGGTGGTGCAAGCAGACGCTGCAGGGGGCCGGGAGCCCGTGCCGTGCTGCAGCAGGCTGCTCCCTCTTTGCCCCCGAACCCACACGGAGCCAGGTCGAAATACTCCTAGCCTTTTGGTCGGTCGCTGCTTAGCCTTCGCTGCGTTCTTGGGGGGCCGTATTCGATGTCGCATCATCTCACCCGCCGCCGCCTGCTCGCAGGTCTCGGCGCCTCGCTGGTCGCAGCACCTTTCGTCAATCTCCTCGCCGGCAACGCGCGCGCGGCATCCGCCGGCAGCGCGAAACGGCTGCTCGTCTTCTTCACGCCGAACGGGACCATCCACCGCCATTGGCGGCCCACCGGCGGCGAGACCGACTTCACCTTCGCCGCCGGATCGATCCTCGAGCCGCTCGCAGCGCACAAGGGCGACGTGGTCATCCTCGACGAGCTCGACTTCCACGGCGCCACCAACCACGCACCCGGGATGCGGGCGATGCTCACCGCCAACGGCAGGGCGGGCGACGTCGGCGGCGGCAAGAGCGTCGATCAATTCGTCGCCGATCACCTCGGCGGCAGCACGCGCTTCCGTTCACTCGAGTTCGGCGTGCAGACCAGCGCGTGGGGCGCTGGGGATCAGACGCGGATGAGCTACGCGGGCCCCGACCTCTACGTCTCGCCGGACGACGATCCGCGCAGCGCTTGGAGCCGGATGTTCGGCGATCTGGCCGGGGGCCCCGAGGCGGCGGAGCGGCTCCGGCGGCGCCGCGGCAGCGTCCTCGATCTGGCGCGGGCCGAGCTGCACGATCTCCGTGGCAGACTGGGTGCAACCGAGCGGGCGAAGCTGGGCGTGCATCTCGAGTCGCTGCGGCAGGTGGAGATCGGCCTGCAGGACGGCGGCGCGACGACTTGCGAGCTGCCCGATGCGCCGGAGCGCGGCAACGTCTACGACAACGACCTCTTCCCGGCGATCACCCGGGCGCAGATCGATCTGGCGGTCCAGGCCCTGGCCTGCGGCCTCACCAACGTGGCCTCGCTGCAGCTCTCCCACACCGTGGGCGACCGGATCTACACCTGGCTCGGCATCTCCGAGGGCCACCACTCGCTCTCCCACACCGCCGACAGCGACGAGGCGCAGGTCGCCCGTTTCGTCCAGGCCGAGCGCTGGAATACCGAGCAATTCGCCTACCTGCTCGGGCGTCTCGACGGCCTGCCCGATCCCGAGGGCGGCACCCTCCTCGACTCGACCCTGGTGCTCTGGGCCAAGGAGCTCGGCGACGGACGGATGCATACCTGCGAATCGGTGCCCTGGGTCCTCGCCGGCGGCGGCCTGCGCACCGGCCGCTACCTGCAGCTCGGCGGCGCGCACCACGCACAGGTGCTGGTCTCGATCTGCAGGCGCTTCGGCCTGACCAACGAGACCTTCGGCGATCCGGTCGCCGACGGCGGCGCGCTGGAGGTGCTCTCGTGATCCGCCTCCTCCTTCTCGTCCTCGCGGCCCTGGCCGCGGCAGCGTGTGGGTCGGTCGAGATCGACCGCGTCGCCGCAGGCAGTGGCGGCGCCGGCGGCACCGGCGGTGGTGGGACCGGCGGCACCGGCGGCGGTGGCGGCACCGGCGGCGGCGGCGAAGGCTGCCCCGACGATCCGGCCTTCTTCACCGAGCACCTCTGGGAGCCGCTCTTCGCTCCCAAATGCCTCACCTGCCACGTGGAGGGCGGCCTCGCGGCCTCCACCCGGCTCGTCTTCGTCCCCTACGGTTCTCCCGACTGGCTCGAGAAGAACCAGGCCACCTTCCGCAGCGTCGCGCAGATCGACACGGAGACCGGGCCCCTGCTCCTGCTCAAGCCAACCGGCCAGCATCCGGACGGCCACGGCGGGGGCACCGTCGTCGTTCCCGGCAGCAGGCTCGACGAGGACCTGCGCCATCTGGTCGCCTGGGTCCGTGGCGAGGTGGAGAGCTGCACGCCGCCGGAGGTGGTGGCTTGCGAGGACGTGAGCGGCCCGCGCCTGCTCCGTCGCCTCACGCACGCAGAATACCGCCGCACCGTCGCCGATCTCCTCGGACTCGAGGCGGAGCGGGCGGCGACCTTCGCGCCGGATCCGATGATCCGCGGCTTCTCCAACGACGCCGCGGCGCTCCAGGTCGATCCCCTGCTCGCCGACCAGTACCGCGCCTCCGCCGAGGCGATCGCGGCGGCGGCGGTGACGAGGCGCCTCGACGAGATCCTGCCCTGCCACCGCACCGAGCAGGCGAGCTGCGCCGCGGACTTCGTCCACGACTTCGGCCAGCGCGCCTTCCGCAGGCCTCTCACCACCGAGGAGCAGCGCCGCTACGCCGATCTCTTCCTCGAGACGGCGCAGGAGGACGGCTTCGCCGAGGGCTTGCGCTGGGTGATCGCCGCCTTCCTCCAATCGCCCCACTTCCTCTACCGCTCGGAGCTCGGTGCCAGGGCCGACGACGGCAGCTTCGCCCTCGGCCCCTTCGAGATTGCCAGCCAGCTCAGCTACCTCTTCACCGGCACCTTGCCCGACCAGGCGCTCTTCGACGCCGCCACCTCCGGCGCCCTCGCCACCCCCGCCGGCGTTCGGGCCCAGGTCGAACGCCTCGCCGCCGATCCCAGGTCGCAGGAGGCGATGGCCTCCTTCTTCGCCAGCTGGCTCCAGCTCGAGCGCCTCGCCGACGTGCCCCGCGACGCCGCCACCTACCCCGAGCTGACGCCTGCCATCCGGGCGGCGATGCAGGGCGAGATCGCGCGGTTGGTTGCGGACCTCGCCGCCTCCGACGCCACCCTCGCCGACGCCCTCGACCTCCAGCACACCTGGGTGACCGACGAGCTCGCCGCCTACTATGGGATCGATCCCGGCACCGCCCCTGCGGACGAGGCGGGCTTCCGCCGGGTGGAGACCACCGGCACGCCCTACGGCGGCCTGCTCACCGTGGGCGGGCTGCTCATGACCCACGCCCTGCCCAACAGCTCCTCGCCCATCCACCGGGGCAAGCTGATCCGCGAACGCTTCCTCTGCCACGAGCTGCCGCCGCCGCCGGCCAGCATGAACGTCTCCCCGCCGCCGATGGATCCGGCGCTCTCCACCAGGGAGCGTTACGCGCAGCACGCCAGCGACGGCGCCTGCTCGAGCTGCCACGACCTGGTCGATCCGATCGGCTTCGCCTTCGAGCATTTCGACGGCGACGGCAGGTGGCGCGAGAAGGACGGCGCCCACGCGATCGACGACAGCGGCGAGATCGTCCACTCCGTCTCCACCGACGGCACCTTCGACGGGGTCGCGGGGCTGGCGGCGAAGCTCGGCGCGAGCGAGGAGGTGGAGGGCTGCTACACCACGCTCTGGACCACGTACGCCCTCGGCCTCGGCGAGAGCGACGGCCTCGCCTGCGCCCTGGGGCAGAAGCTGCCGGGTGCCGGCATCGCCACGCTGCGCGCCGGCACCACCGAGCTCGCCCACTTCCGCAGCAGGAGCGGCGGCGAGGACGAGGGGGACGCGCCGGGGCCCGCAGCGGATCCCGGGCCGGTGACGATCGACTGGGCGCCGGCGCCGGTGGTCTTCGTCCTCACCGAGACCGGCCGCTGGACCGGAAGCGCCTGCTTCGATGCCAGCGTCACCAACAACGGCGGCGAGCCGCTCACCTGGCGGATCGAGGAACGGCTCGAGGGGACGCTCAACAACATCTGGAACGCCGAGGCCGCCCCCGGAACGGACGGACGCACGATCTTCACCGGGGCGAGCTGGAACGCCACCCTCGCCCCCGGGGCCATGGCGGAATTCGGCTTCTGCGTCGATCTCTGATTCGTCAGCAGATCCAACAGGGCGCGTCGGGACCCTCCGGCGCGACGTAATTGCCGGCGCGGGCGCCCTCGATGGCGAAGGCGGTCTCGATCACGCCGACGTGGCTGAACGCCTGCGGGAAGTTGCCGAGGAGGGCGCCGCTCGCGGGATCGATCTCCTCGGAGAGCAGGCCGAGATCGTTGGCGGAGGCGAGGACCTGCTCGAAGAGCGCCTCCGCCCGGTCGATCCGCCCGGAGAGCGCGTGGGCCGTGGCGAGCCAGAGGGTGCAGTAGGTGAAGGCGCCCTCCTTCCCGTGGAGCCCGTCCTCCCCGTGGTAGCGGTAGACGTGGCCGTTCTCGGTGAGGTGCTCCTCGATGGCGCGGATGGTCGCCTGCACCCGCGGGTCCCCGGCGGGCAGGAAGCCGCGCAGGAGCACGTGGAGCGACGAGGCGTCGTAGTGCCGCGACCCGAAGGCCTGCGCGAAGGCCCCCGTCTCCGGGTTGGTGCCGCGGCTCTCGATCGCCGCGCGGATCTCGTCGCGCACCGCAGCCCACCGGGCGCGCTGCGGCTGCGCGTCACCGAGCGCGTCGAAGAGGCGGATCCCGCGGTCGAGCCCGACCCAGCACATCAGCTTCGAGAAGACGAAATGCTGCCGTGCGCTGCGCACCTCCCACATGCCCTCGTCGGGCTCGCACCATTTCGCGGCGATCTGATCGAGCACCGAGCGGAGGAATCGCTTGCCCTCCACCGACGGGCGCGAGAGCCCGCCAGGCAGATGCTCCCGGTAGAAGAGCCAGGCAGCGGCGAGGACCTCGCCGTAGGCGTCGAGCTGGAGCTGCTGCCAGGCGCCGTTGCCGATCCGCACCGGGCGCGAGCTCCGGTAGCCCTCCAGATGCTCGAGATCGATCTCGTGGAGGAGCCGCTCGCCGCCGAGGCCGTACATGATCTGGAGATCCCGCGGCTCGCCTGCGGCGGTGCGCACGAGGAAGCGGCCGTACTCCACCGCCTCGTGCCGGTAGCCGAGGGAGAGGAGCACGGCGAGGACCGCCACCGAGTCGCGGAGCCAGGTGTAGCGGTAGTCCCAGTTGCGCTCGCCGCCGATGCACTCGGGCAGCGAGGTGGTGGGCGCCGCGGCGAAGGCGCCGGTGGTGGAGTTGGTCAAACCCTTGAGCACCAGCGCGCTGCGCTGCACCGCTTCCGCGTAGCGCCCTCGGTACTTGCAGCGGTCGGCCCAGCGGTTCCAGAAGGCGTGGGTCGATTCCATCTGCCCGCGAAGCACCGCTGCGGGCAGGCGTCGCATCGGCAGGAGCGCCGACTCGGCCCACTCCACCGCGAGACGGTGCGCTCCTCGCCTGCGCGCAGGCTGGCGCGGGCCACCGCCCGCTCGCAATCGGTGTGGAGGGGCCCGAGGTCCGCGTGGAGGAGCAGGCCGTCGGCGCCGCCGGTGGCCACCGCGAGATCGGGCGCCAGCACCTGCACCAGCGGCGTGGTCAGGCCGTAGTCGAAGCGCGGGGCGAAGACGAGCTCGACCTCCACCTCCCCCGCCTCGCAGCGCAGGTGGCGGACGAGGAGCTCGTGGCCCGACGGCCCCCGGGGCTGGCCGTGGCTGCCGCCGGGGTGCTGCACCGGCAGGCAGTCGGTGAGGACGAGCACGCCGCCCCTGGCCTCGAAGCGCGTCTCCAGGATCAGCGTGCCGGGGAGGTAGCGCCTGCTCGTGCTGCAGGGCGCCACCGGCCCGACGCGGAAGAAGCCCCCCTTCTCCCTGTCGAGGAGCCTGGCGAAGACCGGGCGCTGATCGAAGCGGCCGAAGCAGCACCAATCGATCGCCCCGTCCCGATCCACCAGCGCCGCGCTCTGGCAATCGCTCAGGAATCCGTAGTCGGCGATCGCCGGCCACCGGCCCATCGCCGTCAGTGCTTCTTCGGCCGGAGGTTGCCCGGGTGGCGGGTCGGGGTGGAGGCCCGCGGCCGCGAGGCGAGGACGTCCTTGCCGTGTTTCACGCCGTGGAACCCAGCGGGTCCCGCGGTGGCGCGATCGCTGGCGCGGTGCAGTCGCTCGGCGCGGGTGAGGGTCTGTTTGTCGCCCTTCCCCTCGCGCATCGCCTCCGCGCGCCTGCCGCTCCGCGCGCCCTCGTGGTAGTCGCCGTTGGTGGGGAAGGCGGCCGAATCGCGCTTCGTCGGCCGCGTGCCCGGCATGATCCCCTTCCGATTCTCCATGCGCTCGTCTCCTGCACGTTCTCTCTCGTGCGCGGTATCCGAGGCTCACGCTAGCGACGGCTCGATGCCGTCGCAGCGGGGGGACGGGAGGGAGGCTGCCCCGTGCACGGGGCAGGCAGCGCCTACTGTGGCAGCGCCTGCTCCACCGCGCTGATCAGCTCCGGTGCGAGCGGATCGACCTTCGGCTCGAAGCGGGCCACCGGCGTGCCGTTGGTGTCGACCAGGAATTTGGTGAAGTTCCAGCGCACCTCGCCCCGGATCCCCTCCGGGCTCTCGGTGGTGAGGGTCCGGTAGAGGGGCGCGATCTCCGGCCCCTTCGCGTGGACCTTCGCCAGCATCGGGAAGCTCACGCCGAAGCGGGTCTCGCAGAAGGTCTTGATCTCCTCGCTGCTCCCGGGCTCCTGCCCGCCGAAGTCGTTGGAGGGCACGCCGAGGACCACGAGGCCGCGGTCCTTGTACCTGTCGTAGAGCTTTTGCAGCCCCTCGTACTGCGGCGTGTAGCCACACTCGCTGGCGGTGTTGACGATGAGCAGCGCCTTGCCCCGGAAGCTCGAAAGGTCGACGGTGTCGCCGCCGAGCGTCTCCATCCGATGATCGATCGTCACCTGGCTCCCCTCCTGGCCCGCCGGCTCCGACGCGGGCGCCTTCTGGCTGCACGCGGCGAGGGTTCCTGCTGCGGCGAGGGCCGTCCAAACGAGTGTTCTTCTGGTCATGGTCCCCAACCGATGCCCGAGCCAGCGCCTGGTTGCAAGGCCACCGGGCCTGCAGGACGCCCATCCGGGCCCGGGCTGAATCCATTTCGCGCCAGCGGTGCTCCAACCCCCCGAGTCGCCCGCCGGATGGGCGAGACAAGGCAACCACGCATGCTGATCCTCGCAGCGATCCTCTCCCTGGCCATCGGTCTGTCGCTCGGTCTCCTCGGCGGCGGCGGGTCGATCCTCACCCTGCCGATGCTCGTCTACGTGCTCCACGTCGAGGCCAAGGAGTCGATCGCCAGCTCCCTCTTCGTGGTGGGCGTCACCGCGATCGTCGGGATGCTGGGCCACGCCCGGGCCGGCAGGGTGGAATGGAAGACCGGCCTCCTCTTCGGCACCGCGGCGATGGCCGGCGCCTACGCCGGCGGCAGGGTGGCCCACTTCGTCCCGGGGAAGATGCTCCTCCTCGCCTTCGGCGTGATGATGCTCGTCACCTCGGTGGCCATGCTCCGCGGCAGGAAGGAAGCGAGCGGCGCCCCCCGCGGCAGCGCCCGCGCCAAGACCCTCCTCGTGGGCGCAGGCGTCGGCGGCATCTCCGGCCTCGTGGGTGCCGGCGGCGGCTTCCTCATCGTGCCTGCGCTCAACCTCTTCGGCGGGCTGGCGATGCCCGCGGCGATCGGCACCTCGCTCTTCGTCATCGCCCTCCAATCCTTCGCCGGCCTGGGCGGCCACATCGCCCACACCACGCTCGACTGGCAGCTGCTCTCGGTGGTCTCCGCCTCCGCGGTGGTGGGCAGCGTCGCGGGCGTGCGGATCGCGAGGCACCTCTCCCCGGCGACGCTGCGCAAGGCCTTCGCCTGGTTCGTGCTGGGTATGGCGATCCTCTTCATCTCCCGCGAGCTGCCCGCCGGCTACGGGCTCCCCTTCGCCGGCGGCGCGGTGGCGCTGGTCGGCACCGCCCTCGTCGGGCGCCGCTTCCTTCCCCGCGGTGGCGACGCAGCCCCCGCGCAGAAGGCCTGAAACTTCTTGCTCTCCAAGGAGAACGCCATGCAGATCGAGACTTTCTACGACACCCGGACCTCGACCCTCACCTACGTCGTGTTCGACGAGGCGACCCGCGACGCGGTGGTCATCGACCCGGTCCTCGACTACGACCCGCTCGCGGCGCAGACCGGCGTCGATTCGGTCCGGCAGGTCGAGACCTTCGTCCGCGAGAAGGGGCTGCAGCTCCACTACGTGCTGGAAACCCACGCCCACGCCGACCACCTCTCCTCCTCGCAATACCTGAAGAGGCGCTTTGGAGCGCAGGTGGCGATCGGCGAGCGGATCACGGTGGTGCAGGAGACCTTCCGGGAGATCTTCGACCTCGGTGCCTCGTTCCCGGTGGACGGTTCGCAATTCGACCGGCTGCTGCGGGACGGCGAGACCTTCACCGCAGGCTCCCTCGCCATCGGCGTCATCGCCACCCCGGGCCACACGCCCGCCTGTGTGAGCTTCCGGATCGGCGACGCCGTCTTCACCGGCGACGCGATTTTCCTCGAGGACGCCGGCACCGGCCGCTGCGACTTCCCGCGCGGCAGCGCCACCGACCTCTACCGCTCGGTGCAGAAGCTCTACGCGCTCCCCGACGAGACCCGGGTCTTCGTCGGCCACGACTACCAGCCCGGTGGCCGCGAGGTCCGCTGGGAGACCACCATCGGCACGGAGAAGGCGATGAACATCCAGCTCACCGCCGAGACCACCCAGGAGCAATTCGTCTCCTTCCGCTCCCAGCGCGACGCGGTGCTCGCGCCGCCGAAGCTCCTCTTCCCCTCGGTGCAGGTGAACGTCGACGCGGGCCGCCTGCCGGCGCGCCACGCCAACGGCCAGCGCTACCTCGCCATCCCCTTGAACCTCTTCGGCCCGGCGGAGGAGGACGGCACGCCGATCCCCGCGCCGGCGAAGGCAGCGGGCTGATCGACCCCGGGCACGTGGGCCGGCGTTGGTGGACCGCGCCGGCCCGCCTTTGTTAGAGACGGCGGCGATGACGCCGACCCCTGCGCCCAGCCGCCTCGCCCGCCGCCTCCACCTCAGCGACGCCGTGATCCTCGGCCTCGGCGCCATGGTCGGCGCCGGCATCTTCGCCGCGGTGGGCCCAGCCGCCCGTGCGGCGGGACCCGCCCTGCTCCTCGGCCTGCTCCTCGCCGCCTTCGTCGCCTACTGCAACGCCACCTCCTCGGCGCAGCTCGCCGCGCTCCATCCCGAATCGGGCGGCACCTACGTCTACGGCAAGAAGCGCCTCGGCCACTATTGGGGCTACCTCGCCGGCTTCGGCTTCGTCTTCGGCAAGCTCGCCAGCTGCTCCGCGATGGCCCTCACCTTCGGCAGCTACGTGGCGCCGGCGCTTTCGCGGCCGCTGGCCCTGGCGGCGGTGGTGGCGCTCACCGCCCTCAACCTGCGCGGCGTGCACAAGACCGCACGGGCCACCGCGGCGATCGTCACCGTCGTCCTCGCCGTGCTCGCCCTCTCGGTGGCGGCGATCTGGCTGGGCGGTTCGGTGGAGTGGGCCCGGCTCCTCCCCGACGCAGATCGCACCGATCCCGGCGGCGTGCTCCAGGCCGCGGGCCTGCTCTTCTTCGCCTTCGCCGGCTATGCCCGCCTCGCCACCCTCGGGGAGGAGGTGATCGATCCCACCGTCACCATCCCGAAGGCGATCCCGCGGGCGCTGGGGATCACCCTGCTCGTCTACACGGTGGTGCTGGGATCGGCGCTGCTCGCGGTGGGCGCCCCGGCGCTGGCGGCGAGCCCGGCGCCCCTCGCCACCGCAGTGGCTGCGAGCGGCTTCGCGTGGATGGCGCCGGTGGTGCGGGTCGGCGCCGCGGTGGCGAGCCTCGGCGTGCTCCTCTCGCTGGTGGTGGGCGTGAGCCGCACCACCTTCGCCATGGCGGCGGCAGGCGACATGCCCCGCCTCTTCGCCGCGGTCCACCCCCGCTTCCACGTGCCCCACCGGGCGGAGGTGGCGGTCGGCGTGGTGGTGGGCACGGTGGTGATCTTCGCCGACCTGCGCGAGGCGATCGGCTTCAGCTCCTTCGCCGTGCTCGTCTACTACGGCGTGGCCAACGCGGCGGCGCTCACCCTCGGCGAGAGCGAGCGCCGCTGGCCGAAGTGGATCGCCGCCGCGGGCGTCGGCGGCTGCCTCCTCCTCGCCTTCGCCCTGCCGGTGGCGTCGGTGGTGGCGGGCCTCGCGCTCTTCGCCGTGGCCACCGCCGTCTTCCTCCTGCGCAACCGGGCCGGTACCGGCTTCAGGCCTTCCAGCGCGGGGCGGTGAGCCGGCGCCTGCCGTCCCGGGCCAGCGGCACCTGCCCCTCGCCTTCCGGGAAGAGCCGGTCCCACCGCTGGCAGGTCACTTCCTTGTGGGCCTGGTCGAGGGCCTCGCAGTAATTGGTGAAGAAGCAGCGCCGCACCTCTTCCCCCCGGCCCTCGTGGATCTTCCGGAACCAATCGGGATCGGCGAGGGTCTGCCGCGCTGCCGCCACCACGTCGGCGGCGCCGCTCGCGAGGATCGCCTCCGCCTGCTCGAAGGTGGAGATGCCCCCTGCCGCCACCACCGGCGTCGCGAAGCCCGCCGCCCGCACCGCCTGCCGGATCGCCGCAGCGAGGGGCACGTTCCTGCCGAAGGGACCACCTTCGAGATGGACGGTGGGCATGCACTCGTGGCCGCTCGGGCCGGTGTAGGGATAGGCAGCGGCGCCGACCTTCGGCTGCTTCGCGTCCTCGAATTTGCCGCCCTTCGAGACGCTGAGGAAATCGAAGCCCGCCCGGGCGAACTCGGTCGCGAAGAAGGCGGCGTCGTCGATCCGGTTGCCTCCCTCGATCACCTCGTCGCCGAGGAAGCGGCAGCCCACCGCCCAGTCGCTACCCACCGCGGCGCGCACCGCGGCGAAGACCTCGAGGGGCAGGCGCACGCGGTTCTCGCGCGGGCCGCCGTAGCCGTCCGCCCGCGTGTTCCGCGCCGAGAGGAAGGAGGCCATGGTGTACGCGTGGGCGTAATGGAGCTCGACGCCGTCGAAGCCCGCCTCCCGCGCCCGCACGCCTGCTGCGGCGAAGAGCCCGGGCAGCGTCCGCGGCAGGTCGCGCACCTGGGCCAGGTGCAGGTCGGTGACCCGCTCCCGGTATCCCATCGCGTAGCTCTCGAAGGTGCGGGGCGGCAGGATTCGCTCGAGCAGCTCGTCGGGCGTGGAGGCGAGGCGGCTGCGCAGCTGCTCTTCGGCAGCGGTGCGCAGCACCTCGTCACCGAGCGCCGCCGCTGCGGCGGCGCGGAGCGCGTCGTCGACCTCGAGGAAGCGGGCGAAGAATTTCTCCCGCTCCGGCCGGCGCTTGATCGCGAGGAAGTCGATGAGCTGCACCAGCAGGCGGGTCTGCCCGCCGCTCGCCTCCCGCACCGCCTCCACGAGGCGGCGCAGCCCCGGCACGTAGCGGTCGTGGCCGATGCGCAGCAGCGGCCCGCTCGGCACGTCGCGGATCCCGGTGGCCTCGACCACGATCACGCCGGGCCTGCCCTCGGCGAAGCGGGCGTACCAGTCGATCACCGCGTCGGTGACCTCGCCGTCCCCGGTGGCCCGCCAGGGCACCATCGCCGGCACCCAGGTGCGCTGCTCGGCCCGGAGGGGCCCGAGCTGCACGGGCGAGAACCAGCGGGAGGCCTCCGCCTCGCTGCGGGTGGGCCACTGCAGCACGGGCAGCAGGCGCTCGAGTCGTCGATCAGCCAAGGAAACCTCCGAAAGGGGATGGAGCCGGACCGGGTGGCGAGTCTACCCGGCAGCGCCGGCGCGAATCAGGCCCCCGTCGCCACCGGCCGCTCGGTGCGGCACCACTCGCTCCAGGAGCCGACGTAGAGCGAGGCGCCGGGCAGCCCCGCGCGCTCCAGAGCGACGAGGGTGTGGCAGGCGGTGACGCCCGAACCGCAGTGGACCACGAGGCGCTCGGGCGGAAGACCGCCGAGGAGCTCGAGGTACCGGGCCCGGAGCACCTCCGGCGCGAGGAAGCGGCCCTCCCTCCCGAGGTTCTCGGCGAAGGGCAGGTTCCGGGCCCCGGGAATGTGGCCCGCCACCGGATCGATGGGCTCGCCCTCGCCCCGGTAGCGAAAGGCGGCGCGGACGTCGAGCACCATCCAGCCGGCGTCCCGGCGCAGCTCGTCCACCGCCTCGACCCCCACCGTCGGCAGGTGCCAGGCCTCGCCCCAGGGCGCCACCGGCACCGGCACGGGGACCTCGGTGTCGAGGGGGAGGCCCGCCCCCTGGAGGCCACCGTCGAGGAGCGCGGCGAAGCGGTTGCCGAGGCTGCGGAGCATCCACCACGCCCGGGCCGCAGCGTTGGCGCCGCCCTGGTCGTCGTAGATGGCGACAGGCGTGTCCGGACCGATGCCCCAGGCTGCCACCCGGGCGCCGAATGCGGCCGCGTCGGGCAGCGGATGCCGCCCGCCGCGCGCGGGGTCGGGCGCCGGCGCGGCAAGATCCCGGTCGGGGTCCGCGTGCAAGGCCCCCGGTAGGTGCCCCGCCGCGTAGGCTGCAGCGGGGCGCGCATCGAGGAGGACCCAGCCGCCCCGCAGGGCTTCCACACCGACGATTGCCGGCTCATTCGACACTTGGTGGACGGGCATGCGCCCCATCCTACCCGCCCTGCGCCGCCGCGTGGGCGCGGGACGGATTCCTCCGGGCAGGTCGCGCCCTACCTTGTTCGGGACGAGGGCCGGGCGATGTACGGTACGCAGCGGCCGGGTGGTTCTTCCCGCCGCGCTTTTCACCAGGAGTGTTCTCGGGGCAGCGCTGCGCGCTCGGCAGGTCCGGGAGCGCGAAGGTGAAGTACGCCCGGCCGCCGAGCCTCCGCCTCCGGGTCACACTCCTCGTTCTCCTCGCGCTCATCCCGGCGATCTTCCTCCTCCTGGAGCGGAGCCGATTCGAGCGGGAGATGGCGGGCGAGCACGCCAGGGATACCGCTCTCCGCACCGCCCGCAACGCGGCGGTGGAGGAGGAGCGGCTGATCGAGGGCATGCGCCAGCTCCTCGCCACCTCGGCGCGGGTGGCGGAGGCGGCAGGCGCGCGAACGGCGTGCACCGAGGTCTTTCCGCGGCTGCTGCGCGACGATCCACGCCTCGCCGACCTCGGCGTGACGGGACCGGACGGCAGGCTCCGCTGCAGCGCCAGCGGCACCACCCCGCCGGACCTCGCCGGGTCGACGCACGCCTCCGACGCGATCGAATCGGGCAACTTCGAGGTGGGCGACTATTCCCTCGGGGACGCCGGTGGCGAGCCCACCGTGGGATTCGCCGCGCCGCTCCAGGACGAGAAGGGCAGGCCGGCCGGCGCCGTCTACGCAACCCTGCGCCTCGCCTGGCTCACCCCCCTCCTCGAGGACGCGCGGCTGCCCGAGGACGCCACCGCGCTCATCCTCGACGAGAAGGGAGCGCTCCTCGCCCGGAATCCGGCGGGGCCCCTCGAGCTCGGACTGCGACCGGACGCACCACTCCTCGTGGAGCGGGTCCTCGACCTGCGCGAGGGCACGGTCCTGGCGAAGGGGGGCGACGGCATTCGCCGCATCTACGGCTTCACCTTCGTCCCCCGCGGCGAGAAGGCCTCGGGGATCTACGTGGTGGTGGGCCTGCCCATCGAGCCGGTGCTCGCCCCGCTCGAACGCATCGCGTTGCGGGACCTCGGCCTCCTCCTCGTCGTCGCGATCTTCGCCGCTGCGGTCGCGTGGGTCGGCGGCACGCTGGTGCTCCGGCCGCTCCAATCGCTGGCCCGCACCACCGGGCGCCTCCGCCGCGGCGAGCTCGCTGCACGGGTGGGCGCGGTGACCGGTCCCGGGGAGATCCGCGAGCTCGCCTGGAGCTTCGACGCGATGGCCGAGTCGCTGGAGCGAACCACCGGCCGCTTGCGGAGCAGGGCCGACGAGCTCGCCGCCGTCGCCACCGCCGCCCGGGCCCTGGTGGACGACGCCTCCCTCGAGGCGGTCGCTGCGGTGGTGGTGGAGCAGGCGCGCACCGCGCTCCAGGCTCCGGGTTGCGCGCTCTGGGTCGTGCAGGGGGACGAGATGGTCCTCCTCACGGCGCACGGCTTCGAAGGCAGCCTCCGCCCCGTCGAGCGCCTCCGCCGCGACAGCCCCGTCGCGGCGGCGGAGGCCTGGCGCACCGGCCGGACCATCTCCATCCCCGACCTCCGCGCGGATCGGACCGCGGGACGGATCCACACGGTCGCCGCTGCCACGGGGCTCCGGAGCGTGCTCGCCGTCCCCCTGCACTTCCGGGGCAGCATCGTCGCCGTTCTCGGCCTGGGCAGCCCCGCGCCCGATCATTTCGGTACCGAGCAGATCCACCTAGCCACCGCGCTGGGCGATCTCTTCGCCGCCGGCGTCCAGAACGCCCGGCTCTTCGAGCAGGTCCGAAACGAGCTCTGGATCCGGGAGTCCTTCATCGCCGCTGCGGCCCACGAGTTGCGCAGCCCCGCCACCTCGCTCAAGACCCTCTCGATGCTCCTGCAGCGCCGCCTCGCTGGAAGGGAGGAGGACCGCCGCGTGGTCGAGCGCATGGCCCGGATCTCCAATCGGACGGCGACCCTCGCCCGGGATCTCCTCGACACCCACGACCTCCTCGGTGGCGAACCCCTCCAGCTCGGTGACGTGGACCTCCGCAAGCTCGCCGATCGCGCCGCACACGAGGTGGCACAGCTCGGGGAGGCGCGGGACGTGGTGGTGGAGGTGGAGGGCAGGCCCGTCGTCCGCGCCGATGCGTCCCGGCTCGGACAGGCGCTCCGGGCCCTGCTCGATCTGGCCTTCCGCTACCAGCCCGACGGCGGGCTGGTTCGCGTCGTGATCGAGGCACTGCCGGAGGAGGTGAGAATCCGCGTCTCCGATCGAGGCCCCGGAATCCCCGGGGATCGACTCGGCCATGTCTTCGAGCCGCTCTTCGAGCCCTGGCCACCGGGCTCGCCCCACTACATCGGCATCGTCGGCCTCGGCCCGTTCCTGGCCAGGCTGGTGGTCGAGGCCCACGGCGGCAAGATCACGATCGAGAGCCGCGTCGGCAGGGGCTCCACCACCACCATCCACCTGCCCCGCCCTACCCGCGTCCCATCCCCATGAAGAAGAGCAGCGCCATCCCGCCGAGGTAGAGAACGACGAGGGAGACGCTCTCGAAGCCGATGTTGGCGAGGCCGCGCTTCTCCCTGCTGAGCAGGCCGAGGACCAGCACGTTGGTCTCGAGAATCGCGAGGGTGACCAGGAAGAACCCGTCCTGGGGCACCGCGTGGAAGAGCGATCCCTCCCGGTAGGCGACGTCCGATACCGCGAGGAAGAGCGTGTCGAAGGCGTTGCCCCCGATGATCCCGCCGACGGCGAGGGTGGGCGCGCCCAGCCGCACCGCCGCCACGGTGGTGATGAGCTCGGGCAGCGAGGTGGCCACCGCGGTGAAGAGCGCGCCGACCACGCTCTCCGAGAGGCCGGTGGCGGCGGTGATCGAGGTGCCGGCCCGGGCGATCGCCCAGCCTGCAGCAGCGGTGCAGGCGGCGAAGATCGCGAAGCGGCCCCAGAGCGAGCGGGTGCTGGGGCCGGTGCCGTCCTCCTCCTGGGGGACGTCGGGCTCGGTCTCCCGGGTCCTGGTCGGCCTCCACATCGGCTTCTCGTGCCCGAGCCGGACCAGGTGCAGGCCGTAGAGGTAGACCAGGATCATCAGCGGCGCCGCGGGGCTCACCGACCAGATGGTGAACTCCGGCGTCACCGCGGTGAAGAGCGGGATCGCCAGCAGGGCCACCAGCAGCGAGCCGTAGATCAAGTTCTCGAAGGAGGCCGCCGCGTGCTCGAGGTTGATGCGCCGGTGGGCCACGTCGGCGACGGCGAGAAAGAAGGTCTGCGCCGCGATGCCCCCCACCGCGTTGCTGTAGGCGAGCTCCGGGTGGTTGCTCGCTGCGGCGGTCACCGAGGTGACGATGCCGGAGAGCGAGGTGCTGGCGCCGAGGAAGACGCCGCCGAAGAGCGCCTCGCCGAGGCCGATCCGGTCGGCGAGGAGGTCGGCGACCTTCGACATCCGCACGCCGACGAAGGCAACCAGGAGGGCGCTCGCTGCGAAGACGACGATGCTGGGCCCGAGGGGCCAGGTTTCGCTTCCCATCCGGGAGGGAGGCTGGGTGCCGCACCCCGCCGGGGAAAGCCTGCACAAGGGGCGCTCGGGTCCGCCGCGGCGTTGTCGGACGCCCTGTGTCCGTGCGACCTTGCACCCATGGAAGCACCCGGCCGGCAGCGCTGGCCCCGCATCATCGTCCACGCGGACATGGACGCCTTCTTCGCGGCGGTCGAGCAGCTCGATCACCCGGAGCTGCGGGGAAAGCCGGTGATCGTCGGCCACCCGGGCGAGCGGAGCGTGGTCACCACCGCTTCCTACGAAGCCCGGCCCTTCGGCGTGGGCAGCGCGATGCCGATGGCGCAGGCGATGCGGCGCTGTCCGGATGCGATCGTGGTGCCACCGCGCTTCTCCCGTTACGCCGAGATCTCCCGGCAGGTGATGGAGACCTTCGCCACCTTCTCGCCCAGGGTGGAGGCCTTGAGCCTCGACGAGGCCTTCCTCGACATGAGCGGCGCGGAGAAGCTCTTCGGCCCGCCGCCGGCGATCGCCCGGCGGATCAAGGACGCGGTCCGTGCTGCCACGGGGCTCAACGTCTCGGTCGGCGTCGCCTCGACCAAATTCGTGGCCAAGGTGGCCAGCGATCACCGCAAACCCGACGGTCTCACCGTGGTCCCGCCGGAGGAGGTCGCGGCCTTCCTCCACCCGATGAAGGTGGGCCGGCTCTGGGGCGTGGGACCGAAGGCGGAGGAGCGGCTCCAGCGCCTCGGCCTCCGCACCGTCGGCGACGTGGCCCACGCGAGCCGCTCCTTCCTCGAGGCGCAGCTCGGCTCGATGGGCGTGCACCTCCATCGACTCGCCTGGGGCGACGATCCGCGGGAGGTGGTGCCGGATCGGGAGGCGAAGAGCATCGGCGCCGAGGAGACCCTCGCCCGCGACGCCCTCGGGGTGGAGGCGATCCGGCCCTGGCTCCTGGCCCTCTCCGACAAGCTGGCGTTCCGCCTCCGCAAGGCCGGGCTTCGTGCCGGCGGCCTGCGGGTGAAGCTCAAGACCGCCGACTTCCAGCTCCACACCAGGCAGGTGGTGCTGCAGCGGCCCACGGATGCGGCGCCGGCGCTCTTCGAGGCGGCGCTGCGGCTCCTGCCGGCCTTCGATCTCGGGGAGCCGATGCGGCTGGTGGGCCTCGCCGCCTACGACCTCCGCACGGCAGGCGCTGCCCAGGGGGATCTCTTCGCGGCGCCGGTGGAGAAGAAGCAGTCGGCGCTCGACCGGGCCCTCGACGACGTGCGGGCGAAGTTCGGCAACGCGGCGGTGCGCCGGGCGAGCGAGCTGCCATGATGCGACCTGTGCTGCTGGCGGCGCTCGGCGTCGCCGCCCTGCCGCTGGCCGCGTCTGCAGCGGCGCAGTCGCTGGTGATCTGCGCGCCGGGTGGAGCGGGCGACGGGCTCGAGCGCTGGCTGAGCACGGTGCAGGTCGAGGTCGTGGAGGGGGCCTGTCCCGCGAGCAACGCGGGAGGCTACGTGG
Source organism: Vulgatibacter sp. (assembly GCF_041687135.1). NCBI lineage: Bacteria > Pseudomonadati > Myxococcota > Myxococcia > Myxococcales > Vulgatibacteraceae > Vulgatibacter > Vulgatibacter sp. The sequence continues at coordinate 535,037 of NZ_JAWLCN010000004.1, forward strand.
GCCGCTTCGAGCCGCGGGGTGGCGGGGTGCAGTTCCGGCTCCTCGGGCCCGATGGCGTGGCGCTGGAGCGGGCGGTGCCCTGGCTGGCGACGGTGGAGGCGCCGCTGGCGCAGCTGGAGCGCAGCGGGCGGCTCAACGAGTTCTCGGTGCTGGTGGAGGCGCTGCTCGCGGAGCACCGGCTCGCCGCAGCCTGGGCGCAGCCGCCGCCAGCGCCGCAGGAGCCGGTCCGGGCGCCGAAGAAGAAGCGGGCACCGCCGCGGAAGAAGGAGCTGGCGAAGAAGCCGCAGCAGCAGGTGCGGCCGGCGGCGACGGTGCAGCCGCCGGCTCCCGCAGACGCGCCGGAGCCCGTGCCCGTACCCGTGCCCGAGGTCGCGCCGACGCCGGAGCCGATCGTGGTCGAGGTGGCGCCAGCCGCCGCTGCGGTGGAGCCCCCCGCCGCCACCGATCCAACCGGGGTGGCGGCAACGGCCCCGGCCCCGTCCATCGACTTCGACGCCCCGGGGCAGCGGACCTGGCCCATACGGGTTGGCGCCGCGACGGCGCTCCGGGTGCGCAGCCCGGGGATCGCCGCTCCGGAGCTCGGCCTCGGCCTCGCCCTCGGCCCCCTCTTCGCCCGCGGAGCCTGGCAGCCGGAGGTGGAGTGGAGCTTCGCCGACCTCCCCGTCGGCGTGGAGGCCCTCGGCCTCGAAGCCGGCCTGCAAGCCTCCCTCGCTTCGGGTAGGCTCTGGGCGTTGCAGGGCCTCGCCGGTGTCGCCGGGGAGCGCCTCGTTCTCGCCCCCCGCTACGCCGACGGCGACACCCTGGTGACCTGGGACGTGGGGCCCCTTGCCGGGGCAAGGCTGGGATTCGGCCCCTACATGGGGGTCGAGCTGGCCTGCGCCGCCGCCCTGCAGTGGATGCCGACCGCCCGCGAGACCCATGTGGGGGAAGATGGGCCCGTCGCCACGGTGAACGCCCTGTCGGCGCGGCTCGGCCTGGAAATCGCCTGGTCCCGGTGATCCGAAAGCCGGTGCCGGGGACATTGGCTCCGGTGACGGCTGCTTGCGGTCACCAGAAAGACGTTTGATGACGCTCCTCGAGGCTTGCAAAGCAGGTGATGAAGCGGCCTGGCAGCGGCTGTTCCGGGAACGGAGCAGCCAGGTCTACCGGTGGGCGGTGCTGCTCGGTCTCGGCCCCGCCGAGGCAGAGGATGCCGCGCAGGAGGTGCTCGCCATCGCCGCTCGGCGGATCGACACCTGCCGGGCGGAGGAAGCGTTGGGCTCGTGGCTCTACCAGATTACGCGGCGGGTGGTGAGCAACGCGCGGCGCAACGTGTGGTGGAAGCGCGCCTTCCTGGGATCGGACCGGGAGATCGAGCCGGCGTTCGAGCACGAGACGCAGGAGGACACCGGCCGTGAGCTGGCGGTTCGCTCCTGCCTCGAGAAATTGCCAAGGGCACAGGCGGAGGTACTCGTCCTGATGGAAATCGAAGGACATACGCGGGAAGAGGTCGCCGAGATGCTGGGGATTCCACCCGGCACCGTGGCGAGCCGCGCGCGGTTGGCAAAGAAGGCATTCCAGGCCCTGTGGGAGGCGCACCAGGCGCCCCTGGAGGAGCTGGGCCTGTCGTGGGGGAGGCGATGAGCCACGAGCACGAGGAGCAGGAGTCCGGAACGCTGGCCCTGCGGAGCCTCGCCGGGATGGAGCCGTCCGCTGCGGTGCAGCGGCGGATCGTCGAGGGGGCGCTCGCACGGCGCCGGCCCTCGTTTCCGTGGGCGAAGGTCTTCACCGGGCTGGCGCTGGCCGGCGCGGCGACGGCGGCCCTGGTGTTGACGGCCGGTCTCGAGACCCAGGCGCCGGTGGTGCCGAGCGCGCCGCTCGCCTCGGTGGAGGCACCTGCTGCAGGCGCCGTCCGGCAGGCAGGCCGCTACGCGGTGGGTCCCCACCGGATCGAGGTCGCCACCGGGGGCACGCTCCACTTCGACTCGGTTGCCGCGGGGGCCGCAGCCTTCCGGGTCGAGGCGGGAAGCGCCTCCTTCGAGGTGGAGAAGCTGCAGGAAGGCGAGAGCTTCCGTGTCCGCACCGGGCAGGTGCTGGTCGAGGTGGTCGGCACCCGCTTCGAGGTCGCGGCCGAAGGCGAATGCAGCAGCGTCGCGGTGAGCGAGGGCCGGGTTCGGGTCACCGAATCCGCCGGCATCCGGTACCTCGCCGCCGGCGAGACGGGCCGTTATTGCGGCGCTGCCACGGTCGATCGGCAGAGCGGTGGCGAGGCGCTGGTGCGCGAGGCGGTGGTGCTCGTCTCCCGCGGCGAGGATCTGCAGCGGGCGGCTGCGCTCCTCGAGCGCTACCGGGCCGACTTCGGTGGCGGTCCCTTCGAGGAGGAGGCGCTCTTCTACCTCACCCTGGCGAAGGCGCGGCTCGGTGAGCGCGCGGCGGCGGACGACCTGGCGGCGCAGTTCCGGCAGCGCTTCCCCGGGAGCGCCCGGGTCGAGCGGCTCGAGCAGTGGCTGGGGCGCACCGGCCGCTGATTGCGTGACCCTTTTCGATGCGAGCGCCGCCTCTCCTCGTGGGAGGCGGCGCTTCTTCATTTCGGATCTCAGGCGGAGAGGCGCGGCGTCGGAGCTGCCGCTGCCCGGCGCCTGGCGAGGAGCCCCGGCACGGTGAGAAAGAGGATCGCCGCCACGATCAGCGCGGCGCCCGCCAGCTCCGAGGCCCGCGGCGGCGCGTTGCCGAAGAGGAACGTGAGCGAATAGGCCGCGCCGAGGCCGGCGAGGATGCTCGAAGAGCGGTTCACCGGTACGCAGAAGGTATTCTCGCGTTTGTCGAGGAGGATGAGGCCGCCGAAGATCCCCGTGCCCTGCGAGAACAGCCCCACCACGATCGCCGGCAGGAGGAAGCCACCGGAGAAGATGCCGGTGAAGCCCGCGCGGATGGTGAGCAGGCTCTCGCTGCCGCCGATCGCCGCGAGGAGCGCGAGCATCATCACCGCCACGGGCGTCGCGACCATCTGCTCCTCGACGAAGAAGCGGACGTTGGCGTTCTCGTCGTCGGATTTGGCGAAGCGGCTCATGAAGCGCAGCCGCACGAAATAGCTCGCGAGGTAGAGGACCACGTCGATCGCTGCGGCGATGGAGAGGACGTAGCTGCCGCCGTCGGCGAGGTTGACGAGGAGCGCCGCGAGGCTCGAGGCCAGGGCCACCCAGGAGAACCAGCGCACGTGGCGCCTGCTCACCACGTCGACGAGGGGCGCGATCACCAGCACGCCGCCCCGCATCAACAGCATCATGAAGACGATCGAGGTGCCGCTGAACGTATAGGCGAGCGTCGTGGTGGCCACGATGGTGGCGGTGGCGAGGCCCGAGAGGAAGGTCCAGGCGGTGGGGCGCGGCAGCCGCAGGCCGAAGAGCTCGAAGTGGGCGGCGTACTTCCACCAGCCCCTGCTGGTCAGGAAGGCGAACATCCCCAGCATCGAGGCGATCACCGTGGCCGGTAGCAGCTCGAGGCCGGGGACCGGCCGCTCCATGCCGGGGAGCATGCCCGTGGAGATCGCCTTGGTGAGGGCGCTGTAGGGGACGTAGCAGGCGAAGTAGCCGAAAGCGAGACCCCAGATCCCCCAGCTCGCCACTCGCTCGTTGCGTCGGAGCGCCTCGCTGGGCGCCTCGTTCTGGACCACGGTGTCTCCTTCTGGATCATCCGTAGCCCCCAACGCGCCGCCGATCAACTCGCCGCCTGCGCCTCGATCCAGCGCTGGAGCGCCGGGCTCTTCTCTGGCGAGCGCCCGTCGTGGCCCACCGCCCGGAGAAGCTCCGCCGGCGGCACGGTCCTGCGCCCCTGCTTGAGCACACCCCGCACCATCGCCTGGGCGTGGAGCGTCCCGCTCCGCTCGAAGCGCTGCTCCATGTAGAACCACTTCTCGTCCCAGGCGACGAGGCGGGTGGCGAGCTCGAAGCGCTGCAGGGGGAGGAGCTCGCGGCGGTACTCGACGGTGGCGGCGCCGAGGATCGGACGCCAGCGGTTGGCGAGCATGGCGCGCAGCAGCCCGCTGCGGATCGCGTGGTCGAAGCGGCCGAAGTCCATCAGCGTGAGGTAGCGGCCGTTGTTCACGTGGAGGTAGGTGTCCACGTCCAACGGCCAGGTGCGGAGCGGCAGCCTCGCCTCGCCGAGGGCGTCGATGCGGCTCCTGCGGAGACTGCCGATGGCGGTCTTTCCGAGGCGGGTGAGATAGGAGGCGAGCATGGACTTCCTTCGGCTGGTCGCCGTCAATTGCCCCGGCAGAAATGCTCGATCGCCTGCACGTAGATCTCCACCGCGCGATCGAGCTCTGCCCGCTCGACGTACTCGCCGGTGCGGTGGGCGGTCCGGATGTCGCCGGGGCCGCAGACGCAGCCGAGCGTTCCCACCGCGTCGAAATAGGGCAGCTCGGTGCCGAAGGGGATGGTGGTGCTGGCGTTGCCGGTGGCCTGCTCGAGGAAGCGCACGATCGCCGCGTCGGGCGGCGTGGCCACGGCAGGATCGGTGCGGCTCACCACGAACGAGGCCTCGACGCCCGGATCCTCCGCCACGATCTCGTCCAGCTCCCGGCGGAGGATCCGCGCGACCTTCTCGCCTTCCTGGTGCGGGATCGGCCGCCACTCCAGGGGAAAGGCGCAGCGCCCGGCGATCACGTTGCGGGCCTTGCCCCCCTCGATCGTGCCGACGTTGAGGGTGGTGAAGGGCGGATCGAAGGTCGGGTCGGGGTCTCCTTCCAACTCCTTCTGCACCGACTCGAGCCTGCAGAGGAGCCGGCCCGCGTCGAGGATCGCCGAGCGTCCCACCGACGGGAAAGCGCTGTGCCCCTCGCCACCGCGGAACTCGATCTCGGCGAGCCAATAGCCCTTGTGCGAGCGGATCGGCACGAGCCGGGTGGGCTCACCCACGATGACGTGGGCAGGCCGGACCTCGAGCTCGGCGAGCAATTTGCGGGCGCCGACGCAGCCCACCTCCTCGTCCGCGGTGAAGATGCAGACGAGGGGCTCCTGCAATCTCTCGGTGCCGGTGCGATCGATCGCAGCCAGGCTCGCGGCGATGAAGCCCTTGGTGTCGGCGGTGCCCCGGCCGTAGATCTTTCCGTCACGCTCCGTCACCCGGAGCGCGTCCGTCCACGCGGGATCGTAGGGGACGGTGTCGGTATGTCCCGCGAGGGCAAGGCCACCTGCGCCGATCGGCTGGCGCTTCGGCCCCGCCACCGCCACGAGGTTGAGCTTCTCGACGCCGCGCTCGTCGCGGTAGCGGTGGAAGTGGAGCTCGAAGCCGCGCTTCTCCAGCCACTGGGCCAGCCAATCGATGATCGGCCGGTTCGGTCGGTCGGACACCGAGTCGATGGCGACCAACTCGGTGAGGATCTGCGCGGCGTCGACGGTCATGCCCAGAGCTTCTCCATCGTCTGGCGGAAGTCGCGAACGGCCCGCTCCTGCGCCGGATGCCTGCCGTCGCGCACCACGGCGCGACCGCCCACCCAGACGTCGCGGAGCGCGGCGCGCTCCAGGGAGAAGACCAGTGTCGGCAGCAGGGTATCCACGGTGGCGCCGCAGATCGAGGGGTCGTCGAGGTCGACGCCGAGGAGATCGGCGTGGCTTCCCACCGCGATGGTGCCGGCGTTCACGCCGAGTGCACGGGCGCCGGCGGTCGTCGCGCAGCCGAGCAGTGTGGCGGCGAGCCGGTCGGGAGCGCTGTCGCCGGCGGGGTTGCCGAGGAGCGCGCGCTCGAGGTGCTGCAGGCGCAGGTGGTACTCGAGGGCGCGGGCATCCTGCAGCGGGGCGATCTCGATCTGCGAGTCGGTGCCGAAGCAGATCCGCGCGCCGGCACGGAGGAGCTCGCGGGCGCGGACGATGCCGTCGCCGAGGTTGCGCTCGGTGGTGGGGCAGGCGCAGATGTTGGCGTAGGCCTCGCCGAGCGTGGCGATCTCCGCGTCGGTGAGGTGGACGCCGTGCACGCCGGTGAAGCGCGAGTCGAGCAGCCCCTCGCGCGCCAGCACCTCGGTGGGCCTGGCGCCATGCTCGGCGAGGCATTCCTCGATCTCGCGGGGCTGCTCGCTCAGGTGCATGTGCAGCGGCAGGCCGTTCGCCTGCGCGTAGCCGCCGAGGGCGCGGATCCACTCGAGGGGCTGGGCCCGCACGCTGTGCGGGGCGACGCCCACCTGCAGGCCGCCGCGCCGCAGCCGCTCGACGGCGCCGAGGGTCTCCTCGGGATCCCGATCGATGAAGAGCGCCTGCCGGGGATCGGGGCTGCGGCCGTAGCCGGCGCGGGCGTAGCCGACCCGCAGCAGAACGAGCCGCACGCCGGCGCTCTCCGCCGCAGCGGCGACACGGCGGGCGAGCTCGTCGGGGTCGGCGTAGCGGGTGCCGTCGGGCTGGTGGTGCAGGTAGTGGAACTCGCCGACCGTGGTGATCCCGGCGAGCGCCATCTCCACGAAGGCCATGCGGGAGACCGCTTCGACGTCCTCGGGCCGGAGGCGCATCGCTGCTGCGTACATCTGCTCGCGCCAGGTCCAGAAATCGTCGCTGGTCCTGCCGGGCACCCGGTACTCGGAGCGGCCGCGGATCGCCCGCTGGAAGGCGTGGCTGTGGCCATTGACGAAGCCCGGGAGGAGCAGGCGGCGACGCAGGGACGTGGCGTTGGCGCCCGGCGGCGGCGTGCCGACGAAACCGATGGTCCCGTCGGCCTCGACGCCTACGGCGACGCCGGCGCGAATCTCTCCATCGACCAGGGCGTACTCGGGAAGCAGGTACTCCATGCCGGCCTCGTACCAGTTTCCCGCCGGTGCCGCCACGGGGCGTCGCGGGGCGGATGTCCGGCAGCGGTGCCGCCCGGTGCCTTGTCGCTCGTCCACTCGGTCCCCGATCGCACGGGACCAGGCGGACGACACGGGCGCTTCGCGCGCAACTCGCGGTCAGCGGAGCGCGGACTCGACGGCGACGTTCGCCCCCGCCTCCTCGTCGGCGGAGGCGTAACGCGCGCGCGGGAGGTACCTGCCGCCCTCGTGGCGCTGCAGCCAGGCAATCATCTTCTCCCGGACCTCGCAGCGGAGGTTCCAGGCCCGCCCCGCATCCGCAGCGGAGACCAGGGCCCGGAGGGTCATCGTCCGATCGCCGAGCTGCGTGACCTGCAGGCCGCAGGACTTGCCGTCCCAGTCGCCGGATGCCTCGCAGATGCGGAGGACCTCGGCGCGCGCCGCCTCCACCGGCAGCGTGAAATCCGCATGGATCTCCACCGTGCCGAGGATCTCGCTCGAGCTCTTCGTCCAGTTCTGGAACGGCTTCTCGAGGAAATAGGTGATCGGCAGGACGAGGCGCCGCAGGTCCCAGATCTTCACCACCACGTAGGTGAGGCGGATCTCTTCGACGGTGCCCCACTCCCCCTCCACGATCACCTGGTCGCCGATCCGCACCGGCTGCGTGAAGGAGAGCTGGATCCCGGCGAAGAGCGTGGTGAGGCTCTTCTGGGCGGCGAGGCCGAGGGCGACGCCGGCGATGCCGGCGGACGCGAGCAGCGAGACGCCGACGGTACGCACCACCTCGAACTGGACGAGGACCAGCGCGCTCGCCACCACCCAGACCACGGCGAGGGCCACGCGGCGGAGCACCACCACCTGGGTTCGCACCGCACGCGCCTTGGCGGGATCCGGGCCCTCGTCCACCAATGCGGCCTGCACCGTGTCGGCGAGGAAGCCGACGAAACGGACGAGAAACCAGGCGACCGCCACGACGATCAGGATCCGCCAGAGGAGGTCGACCACCGCCTGCGCCGGGGCCGCAAGGTGGAGCGGCCCGACGAACGCGCCGACGGCGAGGAGGCCGGTGAAGAGACGGACGGGCCCGCTGGAGACGCCGACCAGCTGATCGTCCCACTTCACCGGCGTGCGCCGCGCGATCCGGTCGGCGGTGAAGACGAGAAGCGTGCCGAGCAGCAGGCCGGTGAGCGCGGCGCCGGAGAGTGCGACGAGGAGCCCGAGCCATTGCCACGCGGCGAGCTCGAAGAAGCGCCACCGGACCAGGGGCTGTGGCAGCGAATCCACGAAAGGCGCGCCGCCGTAGGCGTCGTAGAGCGCCGGGATCGCGCGCACGGTGCCACCGGCCAGCGCCCACCGACCGTCGATCCGGATCAGCTCGATCGCGACCTCCCGCTCGCCCAGGGCGATGGTTCCCACCACGTCCCGGTTGGCGCCATCGGCTGGGTCGCCATCGGGATCGTCGGAGATCGCGTTCCAATCGATCCAGAGCTTCTGGTCGAGGACGAACTGAAGCTGCCGTGCGAGCCGGGGCGAGTCCCTGCGCTCCTCCGGCGGCAGGCCCCGCAGATCGAGCGCCCGGGCGGCGCGATCACCCTCGCCTGCACGCGCGGCGTGGACGAAGTGGCGCAGCGCCCGCCGCGGCGTGCTGCGATCGATGCCTTCCGCAGGCGCGCGGAGTTCCACCCCTGCGGCATGCGCCGGTGCGCCGGCTCCGAGCAGGAGCACGACGCCGACGAGCACGAGGGGCGCCAATCTCCACGAGGTGGAACGGTCCGACATCGCGACTCCTCTTCGTGGGCGGGAGGCCCCGGGCCCTCGAAGGCAAAGAGCACCCTGGCCCTGCAGGGCGCGCGCTCCCAGCGCAGGCCGCGCAGCGGGCGGGGGGGGGGGTACGAACGGGGCCCGTGGGGCTGAACGGGCCACCGCCCGCATAACACGGTGGCCCCCGCCACGTCGGGCCGAGGTGGGGGAAACATCCTCCGCCGCGCCGGACCTTCCCCGTGCGCCGCCGGGTGCTCGGGCGCTCGGACGCTGGGTGCCTTGCACGACGGGGAGCCGGGCGCTCGGCAAATCGGCCAGGGCATTGGATGGCGCGCTCGCCGGCACGTAGAGATCCGAAGATTCTTCGGCCTCACGCATACGACAGCGCTGGACAAGTCACCGGCGCTTCATCGGCGAACCCCCGCCCCTTCCGAACGTAGGCCGCACGCCCGGCGCATCGACCGGAGCGATGCCCGCCGGTCCGTCTCTTCGGCCGCCACCGCGCCCCGCACCTGTGCAATGCCCAGATTCCGCGCCTCGGGCGCGGCACCGGGTCGGCCCCCAGTAGCGCCTCCCCGGAAGACGGGCGGAGGGCTGGCGCGACGTCGTTCCTTCGGCTTCGCGGCTCGGCTATCAAATCCGCTGCATTCGCACCGGGACCCCGCGACGCCGGCGCCTACGCACGAGTGCCGAAGCACTTGAGACGAATACCCGCGTTTTACGAAGTTCGTTCGGTTCGTCCAAAGCGCGCTTCCGCCGAAGCTTCTTCGCCCCGAACACGCCCCGCCGAACGCCTGGTGATCGGCCGTAACGCTGCCGGGCGCCGGGTGCGCGCTTCACACGCAGACACCTTGCGTCGACGCGTCCCGGCGGGAGCGTGGTACTTGTGCACTCGACCCGCTTGCGCGGAGCCGAGCGGACGAGAGGCGCGCCTCTCGCGCAAACCGCGTCGTTCGCTGGCTGGAGCGCCCCACTGGACGCTCAGTTGCCGACAGCCGCCGTGTCGACCGCGACCCGCTGCAGGGCGGCGGGCCGCGCTGCCGACTCGACGCGCGCCTGCGCATCCGCCAGCCGGCGGGCGCTGCGGCGCCGCTTCGCACGCTGCTTCTCGTCGTGCTTCTCCATCGCCGCGACGTGCTCGGCGACGTTCTCGCAGGCGATCGCCGAGATCCGGGTGTGGCGCTCCTGCAGCTCCGACCAGGCGCGCTGCCTCGCGCCGACGGCGACGAGCCGCGCCTCCAGCTGCTCGAGCGCCGCCATGCGGACCTGCTGCTCCGCGGCGAGCTCCCGCCTCTGTGCCTCGAGCGCCTCCTCGGCGCCACAGCCCCAGAGACCCGCGATGGCCGCGCACCCGAAGATCAACCGCCTGCATCGCTCCGTGCGTTTCGTCACGGTCCACCTCCCAGCGGCCCGCCGGCGCTCGGACAGAAGCCGAGGTGGCGAGCAGGCGTACGGTGGCCACGCCAAAGCGGAGGCGCAAGGAAGCCCACGCAATATCAAGGACTTGCACGCGCCCCTCCCCCCTGCCGGGGAGCGGATCACCCGCTCAGCGGGGAACGGCCTTGAGCACCGCCTTGCCGCCTTTGATCACGACCTTGAAGTCGACGGCGGAGGCGTTGTGCTTCTGCAGGAGATCCGGGACCTGGTTCCGGAGGGAAGCGGAGAGCGACTCGAAGCTCAAGCCGTCGGTGCTCTCCCTGCAGCGGCGCTTCGCGCCGACGTAGGCATCGTAGAGCGCGCGCATCTTCTCGTCCGGCAAGACGCTGCCTGCTGCAGCCCGCGCGGGCACCGGTGCAGCCCGCAGCGCAGGCGCCTGGCGCTGCACAGGTGCGCTCGGCAGCTCCTCCGGCGCCTCGTCCACGGCGAAATCGTCGCTCGACGGCAGGGGCTCCGACGCGAGCCGCTCCTTGAACGCCGCCAGCTCCGCCGCCGCCTTCTGGTCGTCGGGCGCTGCCGCAGGCTCCTTGCGACGCAACCGGGCCTTGAAGAGGTCGCGCCGGTAGGTGCCCTCCTCGATTTCGCGGCAGGTCCGCTGCCAGAGCCGCTCGTAGGCGAGGAATCGATTGTGGAGGGACTGGACCCGGAAGCGCGCGCTCGTATTCCGGACGAAGCCGCTGCGCAGCTGAAGCACGGCACTGCGCACGAGCGCGTGATCCTCGTTGGGTGGCTTCCGGGTCAGACCGAGGAAGAATTGCTCGTACCGCACCCGGAGCGCCTCGACCGCTGCCTCCACCTCGGCACAGCGCTCGAGGGTCTGTGCAGACGAGGCGACCTGCGTCGCCTGCTCGAAGGCGGCGCGGTAGGCGTTGCGGCTGGGTTTCTCCAGCGGGGGAGCGTTGCGGGGCGGCTGCGCCATCGCGCGGAGTGTACCACCGGCGCCGCGGCGATCCAGTGCCTGCGCCCGCTCCCCGCACAAGCGAAAGGCCGGCGCCCGTCGGGCAACCGGCCTTTCGTTGGACGAAGAATCGACCGGATGATCAGCGCTTGCGCGCCATCGTGATCCGGGCGGTGGCCCGCTGCACGCGGGCCCGCTCGACCTGGAAGAGCTCCTCTTCCTCGCGCAGGCTCTTGAGGCGGGCCTGCGACTCGGTGAGCGCCCGCTCGGCGCGCTCCACGTCGATCTCCTCGGCAGACTCGGCGCTCTCGGCGAGGATGATCACCCGATCACCCTGCACCTGGGCGAAGCCGCCGCCGATGAAGTAGTGCTGCTCCCGGTTGCCCTGGATGAGGGTCAACGACCCGGGCTGCAGCGCAGCGACGTAGGGCGTGTGACCCGGCAGCACGCCGAAGCTGCCGTCCATGCCCGGCGCCTTCACCGAATCGACGGACTGGGAGAGCAGGCGCTTTTCGGGGGTAACGATTTCGAGCTGGATCGGCATGCTTTCCTCTCCTTAGCCGGCGAGCTGCTGGGCCTTGGCGAGAACGTCCTCGATCGGGCCACACATGTAGAAGGCCTGCTCGGGGATGTCGTCGTGCTTGCCGTCGAGGATCTCCTTGAAGCCCCGGACGGTGTCCTCGATCTTCACGTACTTGCCAGCGGCGCCGGTGAACTGCTCGGCGACGTGGAAGGGCTGCGAGAGGAAGCGCTGGATCTTGCGGGCGCGCGACACGACCAGCTTGTCCTCGTCGGAGAGCTCGTCCATGCCGAGAATCGCGATGATGTCCTGCAGATCCTTGTAGCGCTGCAGCGTGTTCTGCACGCCGCGGGCGACGGCGTAGTGCTCCTCGCCCACGACGGCGGGATCGAGGATGCGCGAGGTCGAGTCGAGCGGATCCACCGCCGGGTAGATGGCGAGCTCGGCAATCGAACGCGAGAGCACGGTGGTCGCGTCGAGGTGGGCGAAGGTCGTCGCCGGCGCCGGGTCGGTAAGATCGTCGGCGGGAACGTAGATCGCCTGCACCGAGGTGATCGAACCCTTGGTGGTCGAGGTGATGCGCTCCTGCAGGCCGCCCATCTCGGTGGAGAGGGTGGGCTGGTAACCCACTGCCGAGGGGATGCGGCCGAGAAGCGCCGAAACCTCGGAGCCCGCCTGGGTGAAGCGGAAGATGTTGTCCACGAAGAGAAGGACGTCGCGGCCCTCTTCGTCGCGGAAGTACTCGGCCATGGTCAGACCGGAGAGCGCCACGCGGGCACGGGCACCGGGCGGCTCGTTCATCTGGCCGAAGACGAGCACGGCCTGGCTGGCCTCGAGGTTGTCCGGCTTGATCACGCCGCCCTCGATCATCTCCTGGTAGAGATCGTTGCCCTCGCGGGTACGCTCACCCACGCCGGCGAAGACCGAGAAGCCGCCACGCTCGATGGCGACGTTGCGGATCAGCTCGAGCAGGGTCACGGTCTTGCCCACGCCGGCGCCGCCGAAGAGACCGATCTTGCCACCGCGGGTGTAGGGGCAGAGGAGGTCGATCACCTTGATGCCCGTCTCGAGCATGTTGGCGCGGACGTCCATCTCGACGAACGGAGGCGGCTCGCGGTGGATCGGGAGCTTCCGCTCCGAGATCGCCGGGCCCTTCTCGTCGATCGGCTCGCCGACCACGTTGAAGATGCGGCCGAGGGTCGCCTTGCCCACCGGCACCGAGATCGGCGCGCCGGTGTCCTGCACTTCCTGGCCGCGAACGAGACCGTCCGTCGAGTCCATCGAGATGCAGCGGGCGGTGTTCTCGCCGAGGTGCTGCGCAACCTCGACCACGAGGTTGAAGGGCTCGTCGCTGATCGCAGGGTTGGTCACGCGCAGCGCGCTGTAGACCGCCGGCAGCGAACCCGCGGGGAACTCGACGTCGATGACGGGGCCGATCACCTGGGTGATCCGGCCAGACTTCGTATTCATCTGCATCGCGGTGGCCATGTCTTTTCCTGTCGTACCGGCGGGCCCAGCGGGCCAGCCACGAAACTCATTAGATCCCACGTGCCCGTCGCTACTTCAGCGCCTCGGCGCCCGACACGATCTCCATCAGCTCCTTGGTGATCGATGCCTGGCGTGCGCGGTTGTACTCGAGCCGGAGCTTGCCGATCAGCTCGCTCGAGTTCTTGGTTGCAGCTTCCATCGCGGCCATGCGGGCGCCATGCTCCGAGGCCTTCGACTCGAGCAGCGCGCGCCACACCTGGGTGGCGAGGTGCTTCGGCAGCAGGTGATTCAGCACCACCTCGCGGCTCGGCTCGTAGAGGAAGTCGACCAGCTGGCTCTGCGCGTCCTCGGAATTCGAGTTGGCGTTGATCGGCAGCAGCTGGACCACGCTCGGCTTCTGCGAGATCGCCGAGACGAACTGGTTGTAGAGGAGGAAGACCGCGTCGAGCTCGTCGCCCAGGTAGGCTGCGGCCAGCTCGTCGGCGATGGTCTTCGCCTTGTCGAAGGTCAGCGCCTCGAAGACGCCCGGGTAATCCTTCCGCGTGGGCACCGCCCGCTTGCGGAAGAACTCGCGGCCCTTGCGGCCGATGGTGCTGACCTGGATCCGCTCGTAGGTGTCGCGATTCTCGTAGAGGAAGCGCTGGGCCTGGCGGAAGATGTTCGAGTTGAAGCCGCCGCAGAGACCACGGTCGGACGTCATCACCACCAGCTCGACGCGGCGCGGGGTGCGGCGCTGCAGGAGCGGATGGGCCGACTCGTCGGAGCGAACCGCGACGCCGGAGAGCGCCTGCTCGATCATGTTCGCGTAGGGCCGCGCCTGCTGCATCGCGTCCTGCGCACGCCGCAGCTTCGCCGCGTCGACCATCTTCATGGCCTTCGTGATCTGCTGCGTGTTGCGCACGGAAACGATGCGCTTGCGGATGTCTTTCAGCGAGGGCACAGCTGGCTCCTGTTCGGGCCGGCGCGCTCCGGAGAGCCGGAGCGCGCGACCTTGCGGCTCGATTACGCCTTGACCTCGAAGACGTCGCGGAACTCGGTGAGGGCGGCGTTGATCGCGGCCTTCACGTCGTTGTTCAGCTCCTTCTTCTCGAGGATGAGGCGGCCGACCTCGGGGCGGCGGGTGTCCATGAACTCGGACAGCTCGCGCATGTACCGGGTGACCTCCTCGACCGGCACGTTGCGGATCCAGTTCACGCCGTTCTCGTCCTTCGAGGTGGCGGCGTAGAGCTGGATGACCTGCTTCTCCACCGGCATCGGGACGTACTGGCCCTGCTTGAGCACCTCGACCAGACGCTCGCCACGGGCCAGCGCCTCCTGGGTCGACTTGTCGAGGTCCGAGCCGAACTGGGCGAAGGCGGCCAGCTCGCGGAACTGGGCGAGCTCGCCGCGCATGGTGCCGGCGACCTGCTTCATCGCCTTGATCTGCGCGGAGCCACCGACGCGGGAGACGGAGAGACCGACGTTGATGGCCGGCCGGACGCCCGAGTAGAAGAGGTCCGTCTCGAGGAAGATCTGGCCGTCGGTGATCGAGATCACGTTGGTCGGGATGTACGCCGACACGTCACCGGCCTGGGTCTCGATGATCGGCAGCGCGGTGAGCGACCCGCCGCCACGATCCTTCGACATCTTCGCAGCGCGCTCGAGGAGGCGGCTGTGGAGGTAGAAGACGTCGCCGGGGTACGCCTCGCGGCCCGGCGGGCGGCGGAGGAGCAGCGAGAGCTGGCGGTAGGCGACGGCCTGCTTGGAGAGGTCGTCGTAGATGATCACGGCGTGCATGCCGTTGTCGCGGAAGTACTCGCCCATCGCCACGCCGGCGTAGGGAGCGAGGAACTGCAGCGGCGCGGGCTCGGAGGCGGTCGCCGAGACCACGATGGTGTAGTCGAGGGCGCCGGTCTCGCGGAGGCGCTCCACCACCTGGGCGACGGTCGACTGCTTCTGGCCGATCGCCACGTAGATGCAGTAAACGTCGAGGCCCTTCTGGTTGATGATCGTGTCGATCGCCACCGCGGTCTTGCCGGTCTGGCGGTCGCCGATGATCAACTCGCGCTGGCCGCGGCCGATCGGGATCATGGCGTCGATCGCCTTGAGGCCGGTCTGCAGCGGGATCTTCACCGACTCGCGGGGAATGATGCCCGGCGCCTTGACCTCGACCTTGGAGAAGGTCTCGGTCTGGATCGGGCCCTTGCCGTCGATGGGCTCGCCGAGCGCGTTGACCACGCGGCCCAGCAGCGCCTTGCCGACGGGGACCTCGGCGATGCGGCCGGTCCGCTTGACGGTATCGCCCTCGCGGATGTGCGCGTACTCGCCCATGATGGCGATACCGACGTTGTCCTCTTCGAGGTTGAGGATCATGCCGCGGGTGTTGCCCGGCATCTCGACGAGCTCACCGGCCATGGCGCCGGCGAGGCCGTAGACACGAGCGATACCGTCGCCCACCGAGAGAACCGTACCGGTCTCGGCGACCTCGACCTTCTTCCCGTACTCCTGGATCTGCTGCTTGATGATGCGGCTGATCTCGTCGGCCCGGATTTCCATTGGGCTCTTCTCCATCCCGCGCCGCTTCTTGTCGGCGCGCGCAAATTCGGAATTCTTTACGCCCGCTCGTTCAGCTCGCGGCGCAGGCTCTCCAGCTGGGTACGAAGGCTGCCGTCGTAGACCACGTTGCCGACGTGGGCAACCAGTCCGCCCAGGATCGCGGGATCCTGGTCGGCCTCCAGCACGACCTGCTTGCTGGTCGCCTTCGAGAGCGCATTCGCGATCGACTGCACCATCTCCGCGGGGAGGACCGTCGCGGAGGTGACCCGGGCGCGGACGCGACCGACCTGCTCGTCCACCATGTCGCGAAACACGCGGGCGATCTGCGGCAGTTCGCTCATCCGCTCGCGGTCGTTGAGGAGCCGGAGCAGGTTGGCCACCATCGGGTGGAAACCGCCCGCGGCGAGGATCTGCTCGAGGGTCCGATCCCTGGTCGACTTGTCGAACCGGGGATCGGTGAAGACCGCCGCGACTTCCGGCGATTCCTCGAGGGCGTTCGCGGTTCCGGCCAGCTCGTTGCCCGCACGCTCGAGATCGGTGCCTACGGACTCGAACAGCGCCCGGGCATACCGCCTGGCGATCGACTGCTGGATCAAGAGCGCCTCCGATTCAGCTTTTCGCGCCGCCAAGTGGGGGGAGCAACCGGGCTCGCGGCGGCGGCCCAAAAAGGAGGCGGCACATAGCACGCGATTTCCTGCAGGGTCAAGCATTTATCAGGTCGCGGAAGCGGCCAGAAAAGGCTTGTTGGGACGCAGTGTTGCGGCGCGTTTGACAGCGCCCCGCGCGATCTTACGTTGCGTCTGCCGCGGAGGACCGGTCCATCGGCGAAACAAATCAGCCCCCGGCGCGTGCGCCGGCCCGTGAAGGAGGACAGTCATGGCTGGTCTGACCCGTTGGGATCCATTCGCGGATCTGGTGAACCTGCAGGAACAGATGAACCATCTTTTCGACGATCGTCTCTACCGTCCCCGGCGGGAGACGAGCCTGGCCCGCTTCACCCCGCCGGTGGACATCTACGAGGACGCGGAGGGGATCACCCTCACCGCCGAGCTCCCCGGTGTCGCTCCGGAGGACGTCGAGGTCAAGGTGGAGGACTCCACCCTCTCGATCAGCGGCACGAGGAAGCTCGAGCGCGAGGAGAAGAAGGAGAACTACCACCGGTTGGAACGGAGCTACGGCTCCTTCCTCCGCTCCTTCTCCCTGCCGCCGAACGTCGACGTGGAGCACATCCGGGCCGAGAACCGCCACGGCGTGCTCTCGATCTTCCTGCCCCGGCGGGAGGAGGCCAGGCCCCGCAGGATCGACGTGAAGGTCCAGTAGGCCGGCGCGCTCCCGCCAGGCCAACGAACGCCGCTTCCCCGGGGGAGGCGGCGTTCCCGTTCCTGGCTGACCGGGGCGCTGGCGGGCGGGCATGGGAACGCCACTTCCGAGGGGGAATGGAAGGTGGCGGCATGAAGCGACCTCCGACCCGGTTGTAGGCCCGGAGGCGACACCCATCGTGCCTGAAGTTCGACTTACGCCCGACTGGAATCTCGAGCTCTACCGGCCCATCCACATCGGGGTTGCCGGCGCTGTGGCTGCCGCGCTGGCTGCAGCTGCCGCCGCCGCCAGCGCCGGCTCGGCCCTCGCATCCGCTGCGAGCATGCCGCTGCTCGGTCTCACCGCGGCATGGCTGCAGCGCCGCCGGAGCCGGCCGTCCACGAGCTGCCGGGTTCAGGGATTCCTGGAGACCCTCGAGGCCCGCGATCGCTACACCGCGAGCCACTGCTCTCGCGTGGCCGCCTTTGCGGACCTGCTCGCCGAGGAGCTGGGGCTCGACGATCCGAAGCGGCTACGCAACCTGCGGATCGCCGCGCTGCTCCACGACCTCGGCAAGCTCGACGTCAGCCTCGAGATCCTCCACAAGCCAGGCAAGCTCGACGACGTCGAATGGAGGCAGATGCGCGCCCACGTCCAGGCCGGTACGCGTCGTGCCTCATGCCTGACCGCAGGCGTGCGCCGGATCATCGCCCAGCACCATGAGCGTCCGGACGGCAGGGGCTATCCACGGCAGCTGAAGGGCGAGCAGATCAGCCTGGAGGCGCGCATCGTGGCGGTGGCCGATGCCTTCGACGCGATGACGTCCGACCGGCCCTACCGCAAGGCGGTCGGCGCAGACGTCGCGCTGGCAGAACTGAATCGGACCTCGCTGGGCACGTCGGGCCGCCAGCAATTCGATCCCGAGATCGTCGCCGCACTGGAGCGCCGCTTCACCGAGGCGGCGGCGCTCTGCACGGCGGAGGCGGCTCGCGAGAGCTCGCCCCACGCCTGAATCGCCGGCCTACCGCTTCTCGGCTGGGGCCTTCGGAGCGACGACGTTCTTCGGCGCCTCGCCGAGGTTCTCCATCTTGCAACCGCCGACGAAGATCACGCCCTTCTCGATCTTGAGCGCAGGGGTCTCGAGGTTGCCGCGAACGCGCGCGCCCTTCTCGAGCTCGATGATGGTGCGGGCGTGGATGTTGCCGGTCACCTGGCCCCCGGAAACCACCACCGAACCCGCAAAGATCTCAGCGTGAACCTCGGCGCCCTCTCCCACCACCAGCGTGTCGCCCGTGTGGATCTCCCCGGTGAAACGACCCTCGATCCGGACGGTGCCCTCGAAGGTGAGCTTCCCCTCGAATGCACTGCCACGACCCAGAACTGCGTTGATCTCTGCCACGTTGGGACCGTCCTCTCGGCGCAGCATCGCCATCCGATTCTCCTTGCGGGGGGCAGCGGGCTCCGCGAGCGGAACCTCCCCTTCATCTTCGCTGGACGCGCGGTTCCAGAAAGCCATCGATCAGCCCGCGCCCATCGCGGCGAGGATGCGATCGAGCTCCTCGTACGAGAAGAACTCGATCTCGAGCTTGCCCTTGCCGCCACCCTTGTCGGTGAGGCGGACCTTGGTGCCCAGCGCCCGCTGGAGCTTCTCCTCCACGGACCGAACCTGCGGCGAGGGAGCAGCAGCGGTCTCGCTACCCTTCCCCTTCACGTCGGGTTTGCTCTCCTTCGCCCTCCGGACGAGCTGCTCGGTCTGGCGCACCGAGAGCTTCTTCGCCGAGACCTCGCGAGCGGCCCGCTTGATCGAATCGTCGTCGGTGAGGCCGAGCAGCGCCCGGGCGTGGCCCATGTTGAGCGAGCCCTCGATCAGCGAATCCTTGATCTCGTCGGGCAGCCGGAGCAGCCGGAGTGAATTGGCGATCGACGAGCGATCCTTGCCGACGCGCTCGGCGCAGGCTTCCTGGGTGAGCGAATGCTCCTCGATCAGGCGGCGGTAGGACTCGGCCTCTTCGACCGGGTTGAGGTCCTCGCGCTGGATGTTCTCGATCAGCGCCAGCTCGAAGGCCTGCCGCTCGGTGACCTCCTTGATCAAGACCGGCACGTACTTCAGGCCGGCACGCTGGGAGGCCCGCCACCGGCGCTCACCGGCGATGATTCGGTATTTCGCGCCGTCCTTGCGGACGAGGATCGGCTGGATCACGCCCTTCGAGCGAATCGAGGAGGCGAGCTCCTCGATCTTCGACTCTTCGAAGCGGCGCCGCGGCTGCAGCTTGTCCGGCTGGATGTCCTCGATCGCAAGCTGGACCACACCACCGGCGGGGCGCGGCGCTTCCTGCTGCGCGGCGGCAGCGGGAGCGTTCGGCAGCAGCGCCGAGAATCCCCTGCCCAGTCGATTGCCCTTGTCGCGGGTCGTCGTCTCCATCGCGTTCCCTCGCCCTTCCTATCCGCTTTGCGCGAGCGCGCACGCTTGTGCCTGCTCACCACCGGCTCGGAGCGTCGTCGATTGCTTGCGGGCGCTCAGGCGGCCTCGCCACGAGGTGCCGCGGGACCCGGCTCGTTCCGTGCGAGCAACTCGCGCGCGAGGGCCAGGTAGCCCTGCGCCCCTGCCGACTCGATGTCGTAGAGGAGGATCGGCTTGCCGAAGCTCGGACACTCCGACAGCCGGACGTTGCGCGGGATCACGCTCTCGAAGACCTGGTTCTGGAAGAACCCGCGCACTTCCTTCGCAACCTGCGCTGCGAGGCTCGTCCGCTTGTCGAACATGGTGAGGAGGATGCCCTCGATCTCCAGCGAAGGGTTCAGCGTGCCCCGCACCAGGTCGATGGTGGACATCAGCGCTGAAAGGCCCTCCATCGCGTAGTACTCGCACTGCAGCGGGACGAGCACCGAGTTGCAGGCGGTGAGCGAGTTGAGCGTCAGGAGACCGAGGCTCGGCGGACAGTCGATGATGACGTAATCGTATTCGCCGCCACCACGACCGAGCGCATCCCGAAGCCGAAACTCGCGGCGGTCGGCGCCGACCAGCTCGATCTCCGCGCCGACGAGGTCGCGGCTGGCAGGCGCGAGATCGAGGTAGGCGAACTCGGTCGGACGGACCACTTCGTCCAGCTGCCGGTCACCGACCAACGCGTCGTAGATGGAGTGCTCCACCGAATCCCGAACGATCCCGAGACCCGACCCGGCGTTCCCCTGGGGATCGAGGTCGATGAGAAGCGTCCGGCGCTCGGCCGATGCGAGGGAGGCAGCGAGATTGACCGCGGTGGTGGTCTTCCCGACGCCGCCTTTCTGGTTGGAGATCGAGAGGATGCGCGTCATCGAATCGCTCCCAGACCGGCCGGCGGCGCCGACGCAGCCTAGCTGCGTTTCCACTCGGGAAACTCGCTGCGTGGGTGCCGGTTTGGTACCACGCGCTCGTTCCGAGCAGCAAGGTGAAAGGTCTACAAGACGGCAGACCGATGGTGACCATTGCCATACGTCGATGGCCGCCCGTCGACCGTCTCCCTTCGTTCTACCAGAGACGTCTGACATTGCCAGTTGGGGGCCTGTGTTCCACGTGGAACGGGGAACCGGGAGTGACACCGAAAGCCTGCGGGAGCCGTCGGCCGTTGCACGTGGAACGACGAGAATGTAGCGGGGCGCTCGGTACGCAGCGCGAGCCCGCAAGGCGGGAACGGCGCGCGACGGACCACCGCCGCCCCGCCCTGTCCGCCTCGAGACGGCGCCTGCTCCGTTGCCCTGCCCCGCCTTTGCGCCACAACCACGACAAGGCGAACGGCCGGGCTACGCCGCGTCGACCCCGCGGGCCGTGGCGTCCTGGAGGCCGCCGACGCTCGCGCCTCGGGGCCTGCGGTTCCGCCGGCGCACGCACCGGGGGCCATCCGCGCCGTTCCCGTCCTGGCCCCCCACCCCTACCCATGCCGGCGCGGCACCGCCTGCCCCGGCGCATGCGATGCCGCCCGGGAAGAACCGAGGCCCCCCTGCCGCCGCTGCGACCTCACGAGGGACAGGGGCGCTGGAGGGTGGCGTTTGCCCAGGCCGCCGCCAGCGCCCGTCGTGCCCGGCTCCGTGTCGGCTCCAATCGGGAATCCGTTCGAATTCCGGGCCGGCCGCAGGCGGCGGCCACCTGGAGAGCCGCGCGGCCCCCCCGCCGCGGGCCACCAGCAGCTGGCCCTCCGTCGGCTGCTCTCGTAGCTCGGCTCTGCGGGCCATTCGCGCACCGGGGCCCCATCCCTCGCAACTCGCCACGAGCGCCGCGGAGCCGGCCGTCCGCGAAACCCACCGGCGGTCGGGGGACAGGGCGGCAGCAACCTCCGACCGGAGAACCCCGCGTGCAGTGGCGCGTGGAAAGCCGTGCACCCAGCGAAGTCTGGTGGGCCGCTGCCGAGCGTCGCCCTCCTCGGCCCAAGGGTGGTGGGTGCCCCTCGAGCCTCCGCAGCGCAGCTGGCCTCGCCCGTGCGAGGCGAGGCGCCCGCCGTCCGCTCGCGCCCCCTGCCCGGACCTGCGGCGAGGCAGCGTTCCACGTGGAACGCGGTTCACCGCGGCTGCTGCGGCGTCGGCACCCTGCAGCCGAGCCCGCGCTCGCGGGTCGGTCCACCCGCCTGGATCGGCGGCCTGGAGCGCTCCGAGGGAACTCGAATGCGCAGCTGGGGGCCACCTACGGGCTCCCTCGTCTACCGCAGCGACGATCCATTTGGACAATGCGGCGACGCCGCGAGCGCGGGGCACCACCAGCTGCGACCTACAACACAGCGCTCGGGGGCACCGGCTGTCGACTGATGCAGGCGGGCCGCGCTAGCCCCGGCGCTGCGTCTCGGCGCGGCCAGGAGGTGGACCCAGCAATCTCGCCCACAGTGGCTTGCGTCGGCGAATCCCAGGCGAGCGCTGGTGCGGGAGGCGAGCTGGAGCGCCGCGTACCCAGCCATGAGAGACCGCATCTCCCGACGAGACCCCTCCCACGACCGCAAGCCGATGGGCGGCGGCGAGCCCCCAACGCGAACCGCTCGACGGGTGCGAGCGCGGCCGAACGAGCGGCGCCCGCGCGCGCGTCAACGTTCCACGTGGAACGCATCGCGCCCCAACCCGTTGCTGCGCCGTCGCCAGCGAGCCAGCGCTTCGCCCTGCAGACGGAACACCTCCGCCGCGAACCGAGAGCGATCGATCGACCCGGCAGCCCCTCCGCTGCTTCCTCGCAACGTTGCGACGCGCACCGACCCACCGACCCGTCGCTCCAGGGGCACCTCCGTTCGAGGCCTCGAGGCCTTCGTCGAACGACGCACGCGCTGGACGTCACGGTATGGCGGCGCGGGACGAAGAACATTCCCTCGCCCCGGTGCACTTAATGGCGGCGGACACGAGGCTCGCCCAGGTCGTGGCGAAGCGCCGACACTCATCCTCTGCCCGGCGCCGACCGTTCCACGTGGAACCGCGGGACCGTTGGGTGAGAGGCTACGCGACGTCTAGCGGCCCTCGGCCCCAGTCGCCCAATCAGAGCCAGACCAGCTGCGGCGCGGCCCCCGTGGTGCGAACTGTTCGGTTCGGCCGCGCCGGTACGGTCCACCTCCCACGGGCCACACCGCGCGCGTTCGGGCGCCATGCGGATCGACCCTCGGTCGACCGAGCGGCGGCGCAGTCTCGAGCCGCTCGGAGGTGGACGACTGGCAAGCACGAGCGGGACGGCGCCCGGCGCCGCCGGCCCTGCCGGGGCACCCAACGCCGCACCGAGCGAACCCGCCACCCGGTGCCTCCCTGTCGACGGCGTCATGGGAGATCGGTCCACACCCGGGCTCCACCGCGCGCCATGACCCCGGGGGTGCGGCGCGGTCGATGGGGCCCCGGCTGCAGGTTCTGCTGGCGCGGCGCCGATGACCCACGACCGCCCCTGGGCCCAGCGGTTTCATCAACTCCCGACGCAAGACGGGGGTGGCCACCGGTCACCCCTTCCTCCCGATTCTCTCGGAAGGGCCCCGTCCGGCTCGTCCCGGCGGTCGCCCAGTCGGCGTTGCCGACCGTTTCGACCCCCTGCAGGCCGTCGATTCGAGGCGACCCCGGGCTCCGATGACCGCCAGAGGTCTTGTTCGCGTCCTCCAATCGATCGCCTGCAAGGCCTCCAGGAGGCCGCAGGATCGATCCCAGCGCCCCCCGGCACCGCACCCTTCCCGCGCGTCTCTTCGTCGATCTGCGGCCATTCTGCGCGCCCTCTTTTCGAAGCGCTCGCGAGAACCCGAGAAGCGTCGTCATTCCACGGGTTTGGATCATTCCGCGGAAAACCGGCGCTTCCGGCCCTCTTTCGCGTCCGATCGAGCCCTTCGGGACCGCGTTCCCATCGACAGTCCGGCGCATTCGCCCCGCAGACGATGTGGTCGAGGCCACCGGGGTCGACCATCTGCCGCTTGGCGGGCCTTGCATCCGCGCCGCGAGCGGAACGCGGTGCGGCGGCGGCCTCACGCGAAGCTTTCCGGGCAGCCGCGCCGCAACCGGGTCGCGCCGCCAAGCCATTCTCCTCGCCTCCAGGCGCACGCACCGGGCGCGTCGATGCCCTGCCGTCGCACCAGCGTGGCGGTGACCGAGCCGATCGTCGCTGCCCTCTGCCGCGCGCTCCGGTGCTGCCAGACCATCGACCCCCGCGCTGTGAGCTGCCACGGCTCGCTCCACTCGGCCACCAAGGGGCGCCGACGAAGTCCTGGCGAGCCCCGCGTTCCCGCTCGATGAAACCCACCACCGCGGCGGAAAGCCGGTCCGAGATTCCCCGCGGCGGCCGAGGGCACCCACCCCGGCGATCCCGAGGTACGCTCGTCCCACCTGCCGGCGCAGCGGGCGGCGTACTGCGCCCGCCTGGCTCGGCGCTCGGAGGTGCAGCGACGTTGCGCCGGAAGGACCGCGCCGCGTTGGGCTGCCGGACGGGAAGCGCGAAGGCAGCGCAGAGCACCGCAGCGGCGTCGTTGCCCTGCGGCGGTCGTCGAGGTGCGGGTTCCCCTCGGTGGCCGCGAGCGCTGCAGCCCAGCGCCAGAGCAGTGCCGCCGGCGTGGACTCGCAGCGGTGCGTGCAGACCTGTTTCGCCGCCTGCCCGCGGCGCCGTCCGACTGCTGCGGAACCCAAGCGCTCCCCGCCCCCGGTCCAGAGGCGCGTCGCCCCGCTGCCGCACCGGCGCCAGCGCAGCATGCCGGCACCGGCCGGGAGCGAACGACCGGTCGCACCTCGCCGCAGCGGGGTCGGTTCGTTGCCCGCGCACCACGACCCACGCCGTGCTTCGTGCTCGTCGCTGCGTCCCCGGTTCGTGGGCACGGGGCGCGAGGCAAACGACGCCGGCCGCTTCGATTCCTCCGGGCTCCAATCGCCCGACGGACCGCTTCCGCACACCTGCTCGCAGCGGCTCGCCGCGGCCGGTACCCCACTCGAATGCGCCGCCCGGCCCTACCCTGGCAAGCCGCCGTGCGCCGGCGCAGATGGGAGCGCCCACGATCCGCCGAGACGTCCGCCCCCTCCACGTAGGACGGCCATCCGCCCCTGCCGGTCCCACCGGCGGCTGCGCCCCGCAAGGAGAACCACGGCCCGCGAGCCGAATGGGCTCGACGAGGACGAGCGGCGCCGCTCCGCGACGCAACGCCGCGCCCACGGCTGGCATGCGAGCGGACGGCGACACGAGCGACGAGGCCGGGGCCCTGGACTGCCGCACCAGCTGGCGATCGGCCTCCTCGGGCAGCGGGGATCGCAGGCGAAGCTGCGACGCTGGTGGCCAGTGGAAACCGCATCGCTCGCGACCCTGCAAGCCCCGCCGTTGACGCTGCTCGCCGAGTGCGCCGGACCCTGGACCATGCAGGAGCGTGGAGCGTCTCGCCGTTCGCCGAAACCACCGGACGCGATCCGCGGCGGGCGGACCGAATCGTGCAGCGCCTCCCGCGTCGACGCCGCGTCCTGCAGCCTCGGGCCGGATCCGTTCGGCCCCGTCCTGAGACAGGCGGACGCGGGGCGCGAACGCTCTCGACGGATGCCGTGTAGCTCGTTGCACGTGTGTCGATGCGCTACGGGCCGCGCGCGCCCCGCGCCGGCAAGCAGCAGTGCAGGCGCCCCCGGCAGAGGCAGGCCCGCGACGTGTGCCGTCCCCGGGGGCCCAGGCTCCACCCTTCCGCCGCAGCGCGAAGGCGTCGATCCGAGTCCACCGGCTTCGATCGCATGCGGCATGCGCTCAGGGCGCGAGCCTGGTGCGACACGACAGGCCACCGCTGCCGCGCCGGCACCATCGAACCCAGCGGCGCCCACCTACGGAACGGCGCATGCTCGGATGGAACGGTGCGGCCATCCGCCGGACCGGTCCATGGGACCACCCGACCGTCGAGTTCGCCGCGAGACTCGGCGAGGAGAGCACGAGGTTCGAGTGCGTCCCGCCGCCGGCAGGCCCCACACCCGAGCGGCACCCGGCTCGTGGCGGGCCGGAGGCGGCCAATCGCGCTGCAAGCGGATGCCCCGATGGCGAACCGCGCCTGGCCAGACCAGCGAGTCAGCGCAGCTGCACCACCCAGATGCCCCGTCGCGCCCCGGAGGGCAGGGTGTAGTCGTGCGCCCCGATGAGCTCGTCATCGCCGAGCGCCTCGGACCACACCGCCGGATCGGGTCGATCGGCGCCGAGCATGGTGATCACCCGCCCCCCCGGGCGGACGTATTGGCGCGCGAGCCGGATCCACTCTGCCGGTGCGGTGAAGGCCCGGGAGATCGCGACGTCGTAGGGACCCAGGCCCTCGGCTGCAGGCCTTCCCTCCAGCCGCACGTGGCGCGCCTGGGCATTGCCTATCCCGAGGCGGGCGAGCGTGGTCTTCAGGAAGAGGATCTTCTTCTCGGTCCGATCGAGCAGCTCCACCCGCAGATCCGGGCGCGCAACCGCCAGGGGAACGCCCGGAAAGCCACCACCCGTACCCACGTCGGCGACCCTGGCGCCCTGCGGCACGTGTTTGACCACGGCCAGTGAATCGAGGAGATGAAGCTCCCCGACCGCTGCGGGCTCCTCGATGGAAGTCAGGTTGACCGATCGGTTCCACCGGAGCAGCTCCCCGAGGAAGCGGACCAGGGTCGCCTCCCCCCCCGCTGGAAGCGCCAAACCGAAGCGTTTGCTCGCCTCGGCGAGGGCATCTTCCACGGCTTTCTCCACAGTCGCATGCAAGGCTCGACCCTCCGAAGTGGCAGTCTACGTTGAAGATTTTCCGCTGGCACCGATCGACGCACAGGATTCCCACAGCATCCTGTGGATCCGGCGCGCCCCAACCCGGTGGGAGCAGTGGTTCCGCAAATTCTGTAACCAGGCAGCGGCCCTCTCGTCTTTCCCCGCGTTCCGAGCCCGAGGGCTCGATGCACGAGGAGTCGAATGATGATCCGCAACGCCATTGCAGCCACTGCCGCCCTGGCCCTCATCCCCGCTTTCGGTGCCTGCGGCGAGTCCGGCACCAGCCACGTCCGCGTGACGGCGACGGATACGAACGCGCTGCGCCAGGGTCTTGCCGAGGCGCCCCTCGCAGGTTTCGAGCAGATCTGCCTCAACGTCACATCGGTTCGGGTGCGCATCGCTGCCGACGACGACGCGACCACCGACGAGGATGGCGTCGATTCCGTCGGGGACGGCTGGTACGACCTCCAGCTCGCCACGCCCGAAGAGGAGGAGGCCCCTGCGGAGGGTGAGCCCGTCGAGCCCGAACTCGCCCCCTGCCCGAGCCTCGACCTGGTCCAGCTGCTCACCCACCAGCCGATCGCCTTCGCCTGGGGTGAGGTGCCGAGCGGCCACATGACCGAGATGCGCTTCGTGCTGGGCGCCGACCAGGGCTACGCAGTCATGACCGGCGACGAGGAGGTGCAGGTCCCGGTGCTCGTCCCCTCGGGGTCGCAGTCGGGCCTCAAGCTGAAGTTCTCGGGCTCGGGCCTCGATCTCGCCCCCAACGAGGAGCAGGAGGTCGTCGTGGAGTTCGACGGCCAGGCCATGATGCGGGATCACGAAGGCGGCGCGATCCGCATCCGCCCGGTGATCAAGGTGCGCGGCACCGAGACTGTTCCCGTGGACGACGAGGAGGAGAACGGCTCCGAGGATCCCAGCGAGCCCGTGCTCCAGTAGTGGTCTGCCACGACGGCTGAAACTGGCGGCCCTCCGGGACACCGGGGGGCCGCCTTCTTTTAACGCTCGGAGCCGACCCCAGCCGAACTGGCGCCTGCCGAATCCCGCCGCCGCTGGCCGGCTCCACCGGTGCCGGCCCCCGCCCTGCCCCTCCGCTGCGACGCGGCGTCTCGGATTCCTCCGGGGTCGTCCGCAGACCGATTCCTTCCGCAGCGCGCAGGGCGCCGCCCCACGCTTTTCCGCGCCTCTCGGTCGACCCCTCCCTCGAGGCGATGCGCACGGCCCTGCCGAGGCAGCGGATCGGCGGTGCCTGCGCCGCTCGGCAGGCGCACTTCCCCGGCCAGCCGACGCATCCCCCGTCGCGCCCGCGGCTCCGTCGTGGCCCCCCTGCCCTGGCTCCCGCCGGCTCGCGCCCGGCGCGCCACTGGCGCAGGGCGGCGTGGTCGGTCCGGTTCCACGGGTGGACCCGTGCGAACGAACGGTCCCACACCGGCCGGGTAGGCCTGCTCTCTCTCCTCGAGTGGCGCTCGTCACGACGGAGAGCGCCCGTGACCACCTCCATCACGGAGCAGCGCGCTCCAACGCGGAGCCCGAGGGCCAGTCGCCCCGTACGCGGCGCACCGCTGGCAGCTGGTCGCCGCTTCCAGGAGAGAGCACACCAGGTAGAACCCCACGATACATGCAGATCGTAGCGATTCTCCTTGACTTCCCAGCAGCCGCGCGATTCAGCCTGGGTTCTCCACAGGCATGACGCGCGTTTTTGATTGACATTCGCGTCGTCAAGAGTTTAGCGACCGGGTCCCTCGCAGCGTCGTCAAAATCGACACGCTCCAGATTGGCCCAGAATCGACGAGAAAGCCGCCGGCAAGGGTACGGGTGCGGGCTCCGCTTCGATCGATCAGCGATCCAGCCAGGGGCCTTCTCGCGGATCGAACGTGCGCGCTGCGTTATCCACAGCCCTGTGGTCAACACAAACCGGCATCCCGTGCTTTTTGCGCTGGACAGAATGGCGCTGATCTGGCCCTCGCCAAGTGCACCACGCGGCTCCTCATGCAGCGCGTCACCGGGCGGCCTCGATCCGCAGGCGACCTGCCGCCCGTGCCGGTAGCTGTCGACTTCACATCGAGTGCTCGCCTGTCCATCGATCCACGTAGGCCCTCCGGCCGAACGGGACCCCTACCCTCCACCGGCGCCCTCGGATGGCCGGCTCCCTGGCCCGAGCGGCTTCCGCCTGGCCACCGGCGGGGGCCGACGAAGTTTCCGCATGGCTGCGCACCCGCCCTGGCCCGGACCCGTCCCGCTTCCGCACCACATCGCCGGCACGCAAAAAGGCCCGTGCCCCCACCGATGGGAACACGGGCCTTCCATCCAGCGCCGCGCCGGCTTCGCTACTTGCGCTGGCCCCGGGCCGCCTGCTCGACCTCGGCCCGGTGCTCGGCGAGGTAGCGCTCCACCTCGTCGTCGGTCACCCCGAGGTCGCGCAGTACGCCCTCGTAGACCCGCCGGAACCCCTCGCTCGCCTCGTCGCCCCGCATCCGGAACGACAATTTGAGCACCGCCGCACCGAAGATCGGCTCCCGCTTCTGCGCCGCCATCGATCAATCCTCCGCAGCAGTCTCGACGTCCGGCTCCACCAGCAGCCGGCGCAGGATTCCCTCGCCCTCGCTCCGGGTCCGAACCCCCTCCATCTCCGAGAGCGCCTGGTGGACGACGCGCCGGTCCCGCGACTGCATCGGCACCACGGTCAGCGTCTTGCCGATGCGCCGCGCCGCCTCTCCGAGCCGGGTCGCCATCTCGACCATCGCCGGATCGGTCGTGGACTCGCGGAAGGTGCCGAGCTCGACGGAGATCCACTTCCGACCTTCGGCATCCCGGTTGACCATGCGGTTGACCAGGTACTGCAGGGCCTCCAGAACCTGCCCCCTGGGGCCGACCTCGAAGACCTGGCCACCGGAGCGAACCTGCACGTTGCAGGCGATCGCCTCGGCGCTGTCGCGGACCTCGACGTCGACCTGCGCGCCGAGCCTGGCGCAGAGCTCGGTCACCACCTGGCGCGCCCGGAGGAGTTTCTCGCTGGCTGCGCCGGCGCCACCGATGCCGGGCTCCCCCGCACCACCGGCGCGCGCCTCCTCGTCCTCCACGCCGCCACCGGGGGAGCCGGCAGGTAGCGCCGCCTCGCCAGCGACGCCTCCGACGGCCTCGTCCACCCCTTCGATCTGCTCGTCCTGGCGCTCGTCGCTCATCGCTTTCCCCTTACTTCTTGCTCTTCTTGCCCTTGCGCTCGGGCTCGACGGTCACCGTGGCGGCAGCTGCCGGCATCGGCCCCACCATCGGCATTCCCATCGACTTGCGCAGCGCCAGCTGCTGGGCGATCGAGAGCAGGTTGTTGGTGAAGATGTAGAGGGTCAGACCCGCCGGCAGGTTGAGCATGATGAAGGTGAAGAAGATCGGCATGAAGTACAGCATCATCTTCTGCTGTGCCGGCTCCATCTGCATCGGCTGCATCTTCTGCGTGATGAACATCGTGACGCCCATCGCGAGCGGCAGGATGTAGTACGGGTCCTTGCTGGTGAGATCGTTGATCCACCCGCCGATGAAGGGCTCGTTGTAGAGCACCACCGAGGTCTGCAGCACGGTGTAGAGCGCCAGCCAGATGGGCATCTGGATCAGCATCGGCAGGCACCCGCCCAGCGGGTTCACCTTGTGCTGCTGGTAGAGCTTCATCATCTCGAGATTGAGCTTCTCGCGATCGGTGCCGTGCTTCGCCTTGAGCTTCTCGATCTCGGGCGCGAGCGCACGCATCGACTCCATCGCCTTCATCGACTTCCAGGCGAGGGGGAAGGTCAGCACCTTCACGAAGACCGTGAGCAGGATGATCGCCACGCCCCAGTTCGGAATGACGGTGTGGAAGACGCGCAGCAGCGCGAAGAGCATGCGCGCGATCGCCGCCCAGAAGCCCAGATCGACGGTTTCGTCGAGCATCGGGCTGGCCTGGCCGCTCTGCGCCGCCACCTGCTCGCTCACCGTCGCCAGCACGTCCAGGTCCTTCTGGCCGAGGACGAGGGCGTACTGCACGCTGGCGCTACCGCCGACCGGCACGCTGCCCACCGGCGTGATCAGCCGGGTGACGTAGAGCAGGTTCGTCGGCGTCTCCAGCCTGCAGGTCGAGGGGGCGGGCGCTTTGGTTGGCGCCGCCACCGCGACGAAATAGCGCTCCTCGATGCCGGCGAAGCTCGCCGGCCCCTCGCCGGTGAAAATCTTCTCGTCCTCGTCGAACATGCGGCGGGTGACGTCGTCGCCGTGGCGGCAGATCACCTGCGTCGGCTGCGGAGGCGCGCTGAGCATGCCACCGCAACCGGGCGACTCCTGGCGCGCGGGCTCGACCCGGGCCGGCACGAGCAGCTCGAGGCTGCCCTCCACCGGCGCGCCGCCCGTGTTGCGTACGACGACCTCGAGTCCGAGGGTCTGGTCGCCCGTGACGGTGAAGGTCTTCTCCAGCTGCACCTTCTCGCCGCTGCAGCGGTAGCGGACCGACTGGCCGCCCGTCTCCAGCTGCTCGCAGGCGCCGACGGAGCCGAGGCCGCCGGCAAGCGCCACTTCGAAGAGCTTCGGGTCGCCGGCCTCGAGGCCAGCTGCGAGGTCGACCTGCGGCGCTTCGGCGCCGCCCTGCCGCTTGCCCTTGGTGCCCTGCAACTCGGCCTGCACGAGGGCGGCGCCGCGGCTGGAGAAGCCGAGGACGAGCTCGTCGGTGCGGAGGCTGGCACGCTGCTCGGGAACGTCCGCAGGCACGGGCGCTGCCGCTGCGGCGCCGGGCGCGACTGCTGCGTCCGGCGGAGTGGGTGCGGCTGCCTCGGTGGGCTTCTCCCCTGCGGTAGCGGGAGGCTGCTCGGGCACACCCGCGATCTGCGGGTAGAGCCACTGGAAGCCGAGGATGATGCCGACGGAAAGGATGACGGTGAGGATCAGCCGCTTGTTGCTGTCCACTGCTACGATTCCTCGTGGGAGGCGCCGGCGGCGCGGATGCGCGCCGCGGCCGGCGGGACCGGATCGAGTCCGCCCGCGTGGAAGGGATGGCACCGGCAGAGCCGGCGCAGGGTGAGCCAGGAGCCGCTCCACGCCCCGTGCCGCTCGAGAGCCTCGAGTGCATAGGCGGAGCAGCTGGGATGGAAACGGCAGGCCTGCGGAAGCAGGGGGGAGATCAGCGCCCGGTAGGCTCGGATCGGGAGGGACAGGACCGCTGCGATCATCGTCGCCTCCACCGCGCGGCCCCGGCTTTCAACCGATGCGCCGTGCGATCTCGAGGAACTGGGCGCGAAGAGCGTGGTAACCCGCCTTCTCGGCCCCGATCTTGGCGATGAGCACCAGGTCCACCCGGGCGGGAAGCCGATCCCGCTCATGCCGGTAGATCTCGCGCAGCCACCGCTTCACCTGGTTGCGGACGACTGCGTTGCCCACTTTGGAGGAGACGGTAAGGCCCACCCGGCGCCGGCCCACCGTAGACGGCGTCCAGAGCCCGATCAGATGCTGGGTGTGGACCTTTCGGCCCCGCGCCTTCGCCCGGAGGAAATCCCGCCGGGCGAGCAGGCGCTGGGTATGGGGGAACGTACGATCCCCGCCAGCTGCGTACGCCTCCTCCATGGAAGGCGCTTACTTCTTATAGGACGAGACGGTCAGGCGAGCGCGGCCCTTGGCGCGGCGGCGCTTGAGGATGTCGCGACCGGACTTGCTGCTGTTGCGCTTGCGGAAGCCGTGGGTCCGGTTCCGGCGGATCTTCTTGGGCTGGTAGGTACGCTTCACGACGACACCTCTGGACCGCCCCCGTGAGACACGCGGCACGCGCGAAGGGGGGCCTAAAGAAAGCGACGGATCAACAGCAAAGGGGCCCTGCCTGTCAAGGACAAAGCGCCCCCTTGGCCCCTGGCCGATTGATCGCTTCGCGGGGCCCCGGCTGCGATCGCCGTCGCATGGCGAGATCCCCCGTGATCTCGGGGGTATCGGAAATCGGCTCTGGAATTCTGTCGGAAAATCGGCAACTTGCCTGTCTTGTTCCCGCCGGATGTCACGATCGTGCGCGATCCGCGGCAGGATCGGCGGGACGATCATCCGTCGTTTCAATACGTTCGCCGAACCCCGTTGACGGGTTCCCCCCGCTTTCGCTATGCATCCTGCCCAACGTTGCTTCCGCCGGTAATTCACAGCTGCCGGCGATCCCCGAACGCCTCCCGCCGACAGGCACGCGCGCGATCCACAGATCGGGTGCGGAAGGGAGGCGTTCGCGTCTGTAAGTATTGATGGAACCTCGGCTTTTTCGGAGCCCACGGACTGTGGACAATTTGTGGAACAACCGGAGGGGCGGGTGCGTGCTGAATCGATGCGGGGAGAGGTGGTCCCGATGAGTGGTGCAGCGCCCTCCTTCTGGAGCGAGGCGGTCGAGCGCCTTCGCAACTCGACCCCCGACTATGTCTACAAGAACTGGCTCAGCCAGCTGACCTACGTGGGCCACGACGAGTCGCGCCTCACCATTGGCGTGCCCAGCCTCTTCGCCCGCGACTGGATCCTCGATCACTACGGTGACGTGCTCCGCAAGCACGTCCACGCCGCCACCACCGTCGCGGTGGAGATCGACTTCGTCATCGATCCCAGCGCCGCCGGCGCAGGTGGCCTCGCGCCCGGCGCGCGGGAGAGCGGCTCTTCCGACGCCGGCATCGACGACGCGGAGCTCGGCGAGGTGGATCCCAACCAGCTCCGCAGGCCGCTGCTCAGCGAGCGCTTCACCTTCGAGAATTTCGTCGTCGGCCCCTCGAACCAGCTGGCGGCCGCAGCCGCCTCCGCCGTCGCCGACAGGCCGGGCCGCATCTACAACCCGCTCTTCATCTACGGTGGCACCGGGCTGGGCAAGACCCACCTGCTCCACGCCATCGGCAACCGCATCCTCGCCAGGGAGCCGAACCTCCGGGTGGTCTACACCTCGGCGGAGCGCTTCCTGAACGAGTTCGTGGTGCTGCTGCGCAAGGGCCGGATGGAGGACTTCCGCAAGAAGTACCGCGAGGAAGTCGACGTCCTCATGATGGACGACATCCAGGTGCTCAAGAAGGCGCAGGAGACCCAGAACGAGTTCTTCTACACCTTCAACGACCTGCAGAACGCCGGCAAGGCGATCATCCTCACCTCGGACATCCATCCGAACGAGCTGCCCAACATCGAGTCGCGGCTGCGGACCCGGTTCACCTCGGGCCTCACCGCCGACATCTACGAGCCGCCCTTCGAGGTCCGCGTCGCGATCCTCAAGCGCAAGGCGGAGCTGGAGAACCTGCAGCTCCCCGACGACGTGGCGCAGTTCGTCTGCTCGGCGATCTCCCGTTCGGTCCGCGATCTCGAGGGTGCGCTCACCAGGCTCACCGCCCACTCGCACCTCACGGGCAGGCCGCTCACCGTGCCCTATGCAGAGGAGGTCCTCCGGGACATGCTCCCTGCCAAGCAGGCGCTCAGCATCCCGGACGTGCAGAAGACGGTGGCCGCCTACTACGGCGTCGAGGTGAGCGAGCTCTGTGGCGAGAAGCGCATGCGCCCCATCGCCAGGTCGCGAGCGGTGGCGATGTACTTCTGCCGCAAGCTGATCAGCGACGCCTCCTTCCCGGTGATCGGCGCGGCCTTCGGCGGCAAGCACCACACCACGGTGATGAGCGCGGTGGAGCGCATCGCCACCGAGCGCGACAAGACGCCGAACTTCGCCAGGGAGCTCGAGGAGATCGAGCAGCGGATCACGCGCTGAATAGGCGAGGAGACAGCGATTCGAGATGCCGCCCTTCCCCACGGAACGGGCGGCATCTTCGTTCCTGGGCCCGAACCGCTCTGGGTCAAAGACACCCGCGGTGCGATCCCCGCACACGCCGGAGCCCGGCCTGTGATCCCACTTGTGCACAGGCTTTGGATCACCCTGTGGATCAGCGGTCGATCCCTTGCGGATCGGCTTCGGATCGCCTTCGGCTGAACAAGCGTCCGGATGTGATCGATCGTGTGTCCTCTTCGCGGATCCTGCTGTGGATCGGCGTGTGGAAGCTGCGGATGGCGGCGTTGACTCGGTTCGAAGCCCGGTGCTACACAACCGGCCTCCCCTGGATCCGCAGATCGATCCGGCGCCCCGTGGCCATCTTTCGCCAGCGATTTCAACACTCTCTGGCGACTCTCCACAGATCCACACGCCCTACGATCTGCTACGATCTAGATCTCTAATGATCTCCTGATCGAGATCTCAGAAGGGCGGGCGGAAATCATGGAGCTGCAGATCGCCGTCGAGGAACTCTCCAAGGCGCTCTACCGGGCGCAGGGCATCGTCGAGAAGAAGTCGACCATGCCGATCCTCGCCAATGTCCTCCTCGAGGCCAGGCCCGGGATGCTCAGCGTCACCGCGTTCGACCTCGAGATCGGCGTGACCAGCGAGCACCGTGCGGAGGTGATGAAGGAGGGGCGCCTGGCCGTCTCCGCCAAGCACCTCTACGACATCGTGCGCACGCTCCCCGAGCCCACCCTGGTGCTCAAGCGCACCCAGAACAACTACGTCGAGATCACCTGCGGCTCGTCCCACTTCCGCATCGTCGGCATGCCGGCGGAGGACTTCCCCGCCCTGCCGGCCATGGCGAAGGTCCCCTTCGTCAACGTGCGGCCGAAGCAGCTCCTCGAGATGATCGAGATGACCGCCTTCGCGGTCTCCACCGACGAGACCCGCTTCAACCTGAACGGCGTCTTCTTCCAGCCGATCGCCGGCGGCGGCGCGCGCATGGTCGCCACCGACGGCCACCGCCTCAGCCTGGTGGAGCGTCCGATCGAGGGCGACTTCCAGCTCAAGCGCGGCGTGATCGTTCCCCGCAAGGGCATCCACGAGCTGAAGCGCCTGCTCGCCGAGGGGAACGAGGAGGCGGAGCTCGGCTTCGCGGAGAATTCCGGCGTGTTCCGGCGGCCGGGTCTCACCATGGTGATGCAGCTCATCAACGGGCAGTTCCCTGAGTACGAGCAGGTCATTCCCCGGGAGTCGCAGCGCACCCTGCGCCTCGGCCGCCCCCGCCTGGTCGAGACGCTCAAGCGCGTCTCGCTCCTCTCGCAGGACCAGATGCACACGGTGAAGCTCGAGGTGACCGACGGCCTGCTCCGGATCAGCAGCCAGAACCCGGACCTCGGCGAGGCCCGCGAAGAGCTGCCCCTCGACTCGGACGGCGCGACGATCACCATCGGCTTCAACGCCCGCTACCTGATCGACGTGCTCAACGTCATCGACGCCGACGAGGTGGAGCTGGAGCTCCACGACGACCTCTCGCCCGGTGTGGTCCATCCCGCCGACGACAAGACCTACACCGCGGTGGTGATGCCGGTCCGGATCTGATCCGGGCGCCCATCCCTCCTTCCCGCGGGGCCGCGCCGACCAGGGCCGCGGCCCCACGTGTATCGAGCCCCGAAAGTCCACGTGCGCCTCCTCGCCCTCCGCCTTCGCGACTTCCGCAACATCGAGGCGGCGGACCTCGAGCCCGGCCCGCGCGCCACGGTGATCGTGGGGCCGAACGGGCAGGGGAAGACCAACCTCCTCGAGTCGGTCTACCTGCTCGCCACCTTGAAGCCCCTGCGCACCGCCCGGCTCGCCGAGCTGCCGCGCTTCGGCACGAAGGCCTGCAGGATCGAGGGTGCCTTCGAGCTCGGCTCCGCCCGCCGCGTCGTCGGCGTCCACATCGAGGACGGCACCCGGCAGGCGCTGGTCGACGGCAAGAAGGTGAAGGACCTCGAGGACTACTTCGGCGGCGTGGCGGTGGTCGCCTTCACCCCGGACGACCTCGCGGTGATCAAGGGCGGTCCCGAGGTGCGGCGCCGTTTCCTCGACCGGGCGGTCTTCAACCGCTTCCCCGCCTTCCTCGGCGAGAGCCGCACCTACGCCCGGGCGCTCAAGAGCCGCAACCGCCTCCTCCGGGAGCAGACGGATCCGGCGGTGATCGAGGCCTTCGACGAGCCGCTCGCAAAGGCCGGCGCCCGGATCGTCACCAGGCGCCGCCGCTTCCTCGCCGAGCTCGCGCCCCGCTTCCAGGAGGTGCTGGGACGGCTCTCCCAGGGGCAGCTCGAGGGCAGGCTCCGCTACGCGCCGCCGGTGGTGGAGGGTGCCGCCGACGAGGCCGCTGTGGCTGGATGCCTCCTGGAGGAGCTGGCGCGGCGCCTGCCGCGCGATCGGGAGCGGGGCTTCACCAGCGTGGGCCCCCACGCCGATCAGCTCTCCATCCAGCTCCAGGGCCGTCCTGCGCGGACCTACGCCTCGCAGGGCCAGCAGCGGGCGGTGGTCCTCGCCCTCAAGATCGCCGAGATCGAAAACCTCCGCGAGATGCTCGGCTTCCAGCCGCTGCTCCTGCTCGACGACGTCTCGAGCGAGCTCGACCGGCAGCGCAACGCCCAGCTGATGGAATATCTGGCCTCGCTGGACGGCCAGGTGCTCCTCAGCACCACCGACCCCACGCTCGTCGCTGCAGCGGCGGGACCGGACGCTCGCTTCTTCACCGTGCGCGACGGCATCTTCCTGCCCATGGATCGGCCCGCCGACAGCTCCTCTGGATAAGGGGAAAAGCGGAAGAATTTCGCGGGTTTTCCTGTTTTTATTTCACTTGTGGCGCGTCGCTCCGACATGGTATCGATGAGCAACCGCTCCTCCGTCGCCCAAAACGCGGAGAAAACAGGCGAAATCCCACGCGATCGAGGCCTCGATTGAGCAACAATCCCGAAACCGCTGCGACCCCCGTCGCCCCCGAAGCCGCCGCCGGCAGCGATTACTCCGCTGCGTCGATCACGGTGCTGGAAGGGCTCGAGGCGGTGCGCAAGCGCCCCGGCATGTACATCGGGCCTCCCGACGAAACCGGCATGCACCACCTCGTCTGGGAGGTCGTCGACAACTCGGTGGACGAGGCCCTGGCAGGCCACTGCACCCGCATCGACGTCACCGTCCACGTCGACAACGCGATCAGCGTCTCCGACAACGGCCGCGGCATCCCCACCGAGATGCATCCCACCGAGGGTCGGCCGACCCCGGAGGTGGTGCTCACCGTGCTCCACGCCGGCGGCAAATTCGACAACAACTCGTACAAGGTCTCCGGCGGCCTGCACGGCGTGGGCGTGAGCTGCGTCAACGCGCTCTCCGAATACCTCGACCTCGAGATCGCCCGCGGCGGCAAGCTCTACCACCAGACCTACGCCCGGGGCGTCCCCACCTCCGAGCTCGCGGTCACCGGCGAGGCGAAGCGCACCGGCACCAAGATCAAGTTCAAGCCCGACCTCGAGATCTTCGGCGAGCGGGACTACAACTTCGACACGCTGGCGCAGCGCCTGCGGGAGCTGGCGTTCCTGAACGCCGGCCTGCAGATCACCCTCACCGACGAGCGCACCGGCAAGAGCCACGACTTCGTCTACGAGGGCGGCATCGCCTCCTTCGTCGAGCACCTCAACCGCAACAAGTCGCTGCTCTTCGACAAGCCCGTGCACGTGATGCAGGAGGTCGATGCAGGGGGCCTGCGCGTCGGCGTCGAGATCGCGCTGCAGTACAACGACACCTACGACGATCTCGTCTTCACCTTCGCGAACAACATCAACACCCGCGACGGTGGCGCGCACCTGGTCGGCTTCAAGGGTGCGCTCACCCGCACCGTCAACAACTACGCCACCAAGAACAACCTCTGGAAGGATCTCAAGGAGAGCCCCTCCGGCGAGGACGCGCGCGAAGGTCTGTGCGCGGTGATCAGCGTCAAGCTGCCCAACCCGCAGTTCGACAGCCAGACCAAGGGCAAGCTGATCAACCCCGAGATCAAGGGCGTGGTCGAAGCGGTGGTCTACGATCGGCTCGGCCAGTTCTTCGAGGAAAACCCCCAGGTCGCCAAGCGGATCGCGCAGAAGGTCGGCGACGCAGCCCGCGCCCGCATCGCCGCCCGCAAGGCCCGCGAGACGGTGCGCCGCAAGGGCGCCCTCGACACCGCGTCGCTGCCGGGCAAGCTCGCCGACTGCCAGGAGCGCGATCCCGCCAAGAGCGAGCTCTACATCGTCGAGGGTGATTCGGCAGGTGGCTCCGCCAAGCAGGGGCGCGATCGCCGCACCCAGGCGATCCTCCCCTTGCGCGGCAAGATCCTCAACGTGGAGAAGGCGCGCTTCGACAAGATGCTATCCAGCGCCGAGATCGCCACGCTGATCACCGCGCTCGGCACGGGCATCGGCCGCGAGGACTACAACCCCGACAAGGCGCGCTACCACAGCATCATCCTGATGAGCGTCGACGGCCGCGAGCCGGTCTTCGTGCGCGGAGGCCAGACCTCCAGCACCACGGGCGAGGTTCGGCAGGTACGGATCGGCGAGTTCATCGACGGCGCCCTCGCGCAGCATCCTGCTGCCGAGGAGGGTAGCTACTCGGCGCTCACCAACTTCTCGGACGGCGCGCCCCTCGGCGAGGTGCTCTGCTTCGGCCTCGAGGATCACCAGCTGCGGTTCCGCCCCATCCGCAAGGTGATCCGCCACGAGGTCACCGAACCGCTCTACGAGATCCGCACTGCCTACGGCCGTTCGGTTCGCGTCACCGCCAGCCACTCCGTCTTCGCCTTCGTCGACGGCGAGGTGGTGCTCAAGCGCGGCGACGAGATTCGCCCCGGCGACCGGGTCGTCGCGCCGCGCACGATGCCGCTGCCGGAGCAGGCCCCCGAGCGCATCGATCTGCTCCGCGCGCTGCACCGAGTGCCGCAGGCGGCGAGCCAGGTCTGGGTGCGCGGCGCCGGCGTGCAGGCGTTCTTCCAGGAGCGCGTGCGCGCCGAGTACGCCGACCGGCCGGATTACAGCGAGGCCCGCGTCGAGATCCCTGCCGACGTACGTGCCGAGCTCGCGGCGCTGCGCCGTGGCAAGGTCGGCAAGGCCGAGCTCTGCCAGCGGATCGGCATCCGCCAGCCCGTCACCTTCTACGGCTGGGAGAAGGGTACCTCCCGGCCCACGGTCACGCATTTCGACCGCTGGCTCGAGGCGATCGGTGCCGACGTGGAGAGCTACCGTGCGCGCGTGCAGGTGGGCCCGAGCCGTCTCGAGCGGGTGTGGGAGGAGCAGGGTGCGGCGAAGAACCGCGTGAAGCCCTACGTGCGGCTCTCGGCCCTCGAGGCAGAGGACGTGGAGTGGCTCGCGTCGCGCGACGACGTCGAGCTCACCCCCGAGCACTACGCGGACCAGGCGATTCGCCGCTTCGTCGACGTCTCGCCCGAGCTGATGAAGCTCCTCGGCTTCTTCGTCGCCGAGGGTTCGGTCTCCGATCGCAACGGGATCCGGCTCACGATCGGCAAGGGCAACGCCCGCTTCCTCGGGGAGTTCGCCGATTCGATCGAGCACGTCTTCGGCATCCAGCCCACGGTCTACGAGAGCCCCGATCGTGCGGGCACGCTCAGCCTGGTCAATCGGGTGGCTGCGCTGGTCTTCCAGCACGTCTTCGGTTTCGCCGGCGCGGACTCGCTGACCAAGCGGATTCCGGACCTGGTCTTCAACGTGTCGCGGGATCTGCGGCTCGCCTTCCTCCGGGGCTTCTTGCTCGGAGACGGCACGGCAACGAGCGGACGCGTGGTGCTCTACACCTCGTCGCCCGATCTCGCCGCAGGCCTGCTCTCGCTGCTCGCTTCGCTCGGCGCGACTGCTTCGCATTCGATCCGCGCACCCGACGGCGTCGAACGGGAGATCCGTGGCAGCGCGGTGGTGACCCGGGCGGACCACCACCAGCTCACCGTGGCTGCCCGCGAGGATCTCGCCGCCATCGAGTCCGCATGGCGTGACCACGCAGGTGCGGAGAGCATCCGCCAGCGCCTCGCATCCGAGGCGCCGAGCGTCAACCGTCGCTTCGAGGCGATCGACGGCGACCTCGTCGCGCTTCCTGTCGAATCGGTGACGGAGGTCGAGGCGAGCAACGGCTTCGTCTACGACTTCTCCGTGGACGGCGACGAGAACTTCGTCGCCGGAATCGGGGGCATCTGCTGCCACAACACCGACGCCGACGTCGACGGCTCGCACATCCGGACCCTGCTGCTCACCTTCTTCTACCGGCAGATGCCGGAGCTGGTGGAGCGCGGCTACCTCTACATCGCCCAGCCGCCGCTCTACAAAGTGCAGAAGGGCAAGCGCGAGACCTACCTCAAAGACCAGCGCGCCCTCGACGAGTACCTGATGGACATGGGCGTCGCCGGCTGCACCCTGCACACGCCGGACGGCGATCGAACGGGCGAGGCGCTCAAGGCCATCGCCCGCCGGATCCTCGACTACCGCACGCTGATCGCCAAGGTCGACCGCCGCCGCGATGGCCGCGTGGTCGACTCGATGGTGCAGGCCACCGCCATCGACCAGGCGCTGCTGCAGGATCGCGCCGCCCTCGAGGCGGAGCTCGGCAAGCTGCAGAGCTGGGTCGAGCAGCACCACGCCGAGGCGATGCCGCTGCAATTCTTCGTCGGCGACGACGAGGAGCACGGCTGCAAGCGCGTCACCGTGCGCAGCCACGGCGCCGGCACCTGGCGCGAGACCGTGCTCGACTACGCCTTCCTCGGCTCGCCCGAGGCGCAGGAGCTCCGCCGCTTCGGCGCCGAGTTCGCCGCCCTCGGAGAGGCGCCCTACCGGATGTCGGTGGGCAGCGGCGAGGCGGAGGCGCGGTCGGTGCAGCAGGTCCTCGACCTGATCAACAAGGACGCCGCCAAGGGCCAGTCGATCCAGCGCTACAAGGGGCTGGGCGAGATGAACCCGGAGCAGCTCTGGGAGACCACCATGAATCCCGCCACCCGCACGTTGCTGCAGGTGCGTGTGGACGACGCGGTGGAGGCCGACCAGATCTTCACCGTGCTCATGGGCGACGCGGTGGAGCCGCGCCGCGACTTCATCGAGAAGAACGCCCTCGAGGTCCAGAACCTCGACGTCTGATCGCTGCCCTCGGAGCGCATATCCGCGAGAGCCGGCTCCCACCAGGGCGCCGGCTCTCGCCGTAGTGGGGCCTGGTGCGCGAGCCACTTGCCCCGAAGTCCCATGCCGTGCACGATCCCCCGCCCGTGAACGGAGGGTCCGAGATGACGCGCGCCTACATTTCCGGCATCGGCTTCCACGTTCCCGATCGCATCGTCACCAACGCGGATCTGACGCAGTGGATGGAGACGAGCGACGAATGGATCCAGCAGCGCACCGGGATCCGCGAGCGCCGCTGGGTGGAGCACGGCGTCGGCGCCAGCGATCTCGCCCTCGAGGCCGCGAAGAAGGCCCTCGCTGCTGCGGGCCGCGAGGCGGCGGAGATCGACGCGATCGTCTACGCGACCCTCTCGCCGGACCACAACTTCCCCGGCGACGGCTGCTTCCTCGGCGCCAAACTCGGCATCCCCGGCGTGCCCGCGATCGACGTGCGCAACCAGTGCTCGGGCTTCGTCTACGGCCTCTCGGTCGCCGACGCCTGGATCCGCGCCGGCGTCTACGAGCGCATCCTCC
The DNA here is from genome assembly GCF_041687135.1 of Vulgatibacter sp. NCBI lineage: Bacteria > Pseudomonadati > Myxococcota > Myxococcia > Myxococcales > Vulgatibacteraceae > Vulgatibacter > Vulgatibacter sp. The sequence continues at coordinate 576,300 of NZ_JAWLCN010000004.1, forward strand.
TCGTCGGGGCGGAGGTCCACTCCTCCGGCCTCGACGTCAGCACCCGCGGCCGTGACGTGGCGGTGATTTTCGGCGACGGCGCCGGCGCCGCGGTGATCGAGGCCACCGACGACGAGTCGCGCGGCATCCACGCCATCGAGCTCCACGCCGACGGCCGCTACGCGAAGCAGCTCTGGACCGAGGCGCCCGCTTCGAAATACCAGCCGCGGCTGAGCGAATCGATGCTCGCCGACGGCATGCACTTCCCGCGGATGGAAGGCTCCACCGTCTTCAAACACGCGGTGGTGCGGATGCCCGAGGTGGTGCGCAGCGTGCTGGCGAAGGCCGGGGCGACCACCGAGAGCCTGAAGCTCTTCGTTCCGCACCAGGCAAATCTCCGCATCGCCGAGGCGGCGCAGAAGTCGCTCGGCTTGCGCGACGATCAGGTCTTCAACAACATCCAGCGCTACGGCAACACCACCGCCGCCTCGATTCCGATCGCGCTCTGCGAAGGGGTCGAGGAGCGGGGCGTGAAGCCCGGCGACTGGGTTGCTCTGGGAGCATTCGGCGCAGGATTCACCTGGGCCGGCGCGGTCATGCGCTGGTAGACTGCGCGCGTTCTTGCTGCGGTGTCGTCCAAGGGTAGGACAAGAGACTTTGAATCTCTTAATGATGGTTCGAATCCATCCACCGCAGTCAATCTGGGCGCACGGGGCCTGCTCAAAGGCCCCGTGTGCCACCCTCTGATCCGCAGCTCGGGATCGGAGGCGTCGTCCGCCGTGGGGAGGGTCGGGCGTGGCTGGAACACTGAGCGTCGTATCGCTGGGCAACGTACACCGTGGGCTGCTGGAGCTCGCTGCGGCAACCGCAGCGCAGCACTTCGAGCTGGTGACGGTGATCGATCCCGGCCTCGCCGAACCGCAGTACGCCTTCAACCCCACCCGCAAGCAGCACAACGCCTCGGCGATCGTGCGCAAGCTGGGGCAGGCCCACCTCAAGCCGGGTCGCGACGCGATCCTCGCCCTGGGCCACATCGATCTCTTCGAGCCCGAGATGGACTACGTGATCGGCGACGGCGATCGCGATTTCCGGGCGGCGGTGGTGGGCCTCTCGCGCCTGCGCGACGGCCGTGACGACGAGCGCTTCACCCGCCGGGTGCAGCTGATGTCGCTGTGGGGTGCAGGCCAGGCGATCGGGCTGCGGAGCTGCGACGACGCCCGCTGCGTGATGAACCTGCCCGAGCGCGCGGACGATCTCGACAGGCGCAGCGGCGGCTTCTGCGCGCCCTGCAAGCAGCAGCTGATCAAGAACGCGCAGCCCTGAGCCGGGCCCGTGCGCGCTTGACCGTCGGCCGCCGACGGGCGACGGTCGCAGCGTGGCTCTTCCCTTCCATCTCTGCCAGCCGGGCGGCGGCGCCTCCTGTGGCGCCTGCTGCGGTCTCTACAACTTCCGCGACCACTCCCGGGCCGCCCTCGCCAGGGCGCTCCACCGCAGGACCGATACGATCCGCCCGCTGCCGAAGACCGCCGAGGCCTTCCAGGCCGCAGCGAAGAGCCTGCGCCGCTGGGACAAGGATCCGATGTTCCCGCCGGTGCGGCTCTGCCCGCTCCTCGGCTTCGTGAACGAGGAGCGCACCCAGGTCGGTTGCCTCGCGCACCCCTTCGTCAACGACGGCACCGATCTGCGCGATTGCGGCGCCTACAACTCGAACACCTGCCAGAGCTTCGAGTGCCCCTCCTTCCTCTGGCTCAACGCCCCGCAGGCGCGGCTGATCCGGGCGGCGCTGCCCGATTGGTACCGCTACGGCCTGGTGGTCACCGACGTCGAATTCGTCCGCGGCTGCGTGAAGCTCCTCGAGGCGGCGGTGGGCGGCCCCGTCGATCTCGACGCGCTCGTCGCGCACGGCCCGGCCCTCGAGGCGGTGCGGGCGCTCTTCTCGCTCAAGGAGACCGCGCCGGGACGGCCGGGTGGGGCGGTGATCTTCGGCCGCTTCGCCAGGGACGATCTGGGCGAGCCCACGCCCAGGCTCGTCGACTACGATTTCCTGGGATCTCCAGCAGCGCCGGAAGACGACGTGGTGCTCTGCCTCGGCTACGACCCGCGGAGCGCCGCCGCCCTCGAGGAGGCGCGCGCGCTGGTGCGGCGCCACGTCGCCGCCGTGGTCGAGGCGATCCCCGAACCCGCCGCGGATTGACACATGGAGTAAGAGATTGCGCCGCTGCCGAAACGTGCGAAACTGCCCACATCCCACATTCGATTTCAAGCGACGCGCAGGGGCGGGCGATGGATCACCGGCACGTGGTGCAGGCGGTGGAAGAGGGTGACGCAGCGAATCTCGCCGTGTGGCTCGAGGCGGATCCCGAGCTGCGCCGTGCCCGTGGGCCGGATGGGGTCTCGGCGCTCCTCCGCGCTCTCTATCGGAAGCAGGAGCCGCTGGTGGAGCTGCTCCTCCACGACGGCCTGGACATCTTCGAGGCCGCGGCGCTGGGCCAGCTCGAGGCCCTGGTGCGAATCCTCCGGCAGGACGACGTCGCGCCGCGGCACGTCTCCCCGGATGGCTTCACCGCGCTCCATCTCGCCGCCCTTTTCGGCAGGCCGGTGCTGGCGCAGCTCCTCATCAGCCACGGTGCCGACGTCGACGCCCGCGCGGCGAACGAGTGCGGGCTGCGGCCCCTCCACGCAGCGGTGGCCGCAGGCAGCAGGCCGATCGTCGAGCAGCTGCTGGTGATGGGCGCCAATCCCAACGTGGCGCAGCGGGGTGGGTTCACGCCGCTCCACGACGCCGCCGCTGCGGGGCACGGGGTGATCGTCTCGCTGCTCCTCGAGCGCGGCGCCGATCGCGAGGCGCGCACCGATGCAGGCGAGACCGCGGCAGCGCTCGCTGAGAAGAACGGGCACGTGGCGGTGCTCCCACTGCTGCGCTGAACAGGGCGCCAGGAAGGAGCGAGGGCGCCCTCCCGCAGGAGAAGGCGCCCTCGTTCGTTTCCAGCCCGAGCCGCGTGCTCTACGCCGACTGCTCCGACTCGGACTTCTTCTCCACCGCGTCGCCGGCGATCACCGGCAGCTTGATCGAGTCGGCGAGGAGCTCGGAGATGTCCTTCACCACCACGCCCTCGACGTTGAGCTCGCTGATGCCGTCCTTGAGCATGGTGATGCAGAAGGGGCAGTTCGCCGCCACCGTCTTCGCGCCGGTGTCGATCGCCTCTTTGGCGCGGTTCTGGTTGATGCGCGTGCCGACGTGCTCTTCCATCCACATCCGGCCGCCACCGGCGCCGCAGCAGAAGCTCTGCCGCTCGCTCCGCGCCATCTCCACGATCTTCAGCCCCGGGATCGCCTCGAGGGTCTTGCGCGGCGCCTTGTACTCCTGGTTGTGCCGGCCCAGGTAGCAGGCGTCGTGGTAGGTGACCAGCTCGTCGAACTTCTCGGTGGGGACGATGCGCTTGTCCTTGAGCAGCTCGGCGATGAGCTGGCTGTGGTGCATCACCTCGTACTCGCCACCCAGCGCCGGGTACTCGTTCTTGAGGATGTTGAAGCAGTGCGGGCACTGGCTGAAGATCTTCTTGACGTTGTAGGTCTTGAAGGTCTCGATGTTCTGCTCCGCCAGCATCTGGAAGAGATATTCGTTGCCGATGCGCCGCGCGCTGTCGCCGTTGCAGGTCTCCTCGTTCCCGAGGATCGCGTAGTTCACGCCGGCGGCGTTGAGCACCTTGGCAAGCGACTGGGTCACCTTCTTCTGCCGGTCGTCGTAGGAGCCGGCGCAGCCCACGAACCAGAGGTACTCGAACTCCGGGTTGTCCTGCACCGTGGGGACGTTCATCCCCTCGGCCCAGTCGCCGCGGGAGGTGGCGCCGAGGTTCCAGGGGTTGCCCTGGGTCTCGAGCCCCTTGAAGACGCGGGTCACCTCCGGCGGAAACTCGCTCTTCACCAGCACCTCGTGCCGGCGCATGTCGATGATGCGGGGGATGTTCTCGATGAAGACCGGGCAGGCGGTCTCGCACCAGCCGCAGGTGGTGCAGGCCCAGATCGTCTCGGGATTGACGATGTTGGGGACGAGATCCGGCAGCTGCTCCCGGGCCTCGGGGCCGGCGGCGAGGACCTCCGCCTGTTCCATCAGGTGGAGGCGGATGGTCTTGTTGAGCCCCTTGTGCGTGAGCGGCTTGCCCGTCACGTAGGTGGGGCAGTGGGTCTGGCAGCGGCCGCACTCGGTGCAGGAGTAGGGGTCGAGCGCCATCTTCCAGGTGAGCTCGTCCGCCTTCTGGATGCCGAAGGTCTCGGAGTTCTCGAGGTCCATCTTCGCCGGGCGGTACTGCGGATCGAGCCGCTGGAAGAAGACGTCGGGCAGGCCGGTGATGACGTGGAAGTGCTTCCCCAGCGGCAGGAAGTTCAAGAAGACGAGGATCTGGACGATGTGCGCCCACCAGGCGGCGCGGCCGATGAACCAGGCGGTCTCGGTGGAGGCGCCCAGCGCCCCGTAGATCCCCGACATCACGTTGCCCAGCGGCGAGAACCAATGTCCCTGGCCGCCGTCGAACATGTAGATGTGGGCGCCCTCGAACATGATCTCGGTGATCATCAGGCCCATGATCATGCCGAGGATGAAGACCGCTTCGCCGGAGCGGGTCATCCGGTCCGGCTTCACGACGAGGCGCAGGTAGAGGAAGTAGCTCGCGCCGAGGAGCGCGCCCGCCACCACGATCTCCTTGAGGATCAGGTAGGCCTGGCCGATGGGGCTGTTCGCCCCGAGCAGCGGCAGGTGGAAATCCCAGCCACCGAAGGCCATGCCGAAGAGCGTCACCGTGCGGAGCGCCAGCACCATGAACGCCGCGAAGATGAGGACGTGGGCGAGGCCCGGCGTGAACTCCTCGGGATCGACGAGGCGCTTCTGGCCGAAGCCGAATTTGAGCAGCCGCTTCGTGCGCTCACCGAGGTCGCGGAAGCGGAAATCCTCGTGCTGCAGGCGCAGCAGGATCTGCATCCGCGGCGTCATCGTGGTGGCGAAGATGCCGAGCGCCAGGACCAGCAGGCACAGGGTGAGAATCGTGGTGAGTTCGAAGGGGGCGGACATGCGGGCTCCTTCGCGGCAGTTGGCCCTCGAGAAACACGGCCGGATGGCGCAAGAGGCGCAACCTAGCTGCGGGCGACGCGCTGCGCAACCGCCCCGCGACACTTGTTTAAGCGGAAAGGGGCCGAGGCGAACGCGCCCCGGCCCCTTTCGTCACGGCCGATCAGCGACCGCGCCGCGCATTACATGCCGCCAGCGCCGCCCGCACCACCGGCACCGCCGGCGCCACCAGCGCCGCCCGCACCACCGGCGCCACCCGAGCCGCCGCCGCCGTCGGTGGCGATGAAGAAGACCTGGAACGCCACGCCTTCGCTCTGGCCCACCGGCTGGCTGGCCGGCATGAAGGTGGTGTCGTCGGCGCTGGGGCTCAGCGAGACGATGCCGCCGGGCTGCACGATGAACGAGCCGGTGGCGGTGGTCTCGCTGGTGCCTGCGTCGGAGAGGTCGAGGGCGAGGTAGGTCACGTCGGCAGCGGGAGCCGCGTTGATGGTGACGCCGGGAAGCGGCTGGCCCACGTCGTTGGCAGCGACGCCGAGGACGTAGCCATCGTCGAGGAGCGTCGCGCCGCCCTGTGCGGTCTCGAGTGCATCCTGGAAGTCGCTGGCCACCGCGAAGGCGGTAAAGTTCTCGTCGGTCGAGGCGAGGGCGCAGCGGACGTAGCAATCGTTCTCGTCGGTCTCGGGCAGGCAGAGGGCCTGGGTCGAGTCGGCGAAGCCGGTGCCGCTCACGGTGACGACGGCGCCGGTGACGATCTCCGAGACGTCGAGGTCGGTGAACGAGAAGTTGCCGCTGGCGTCGGTGGTGGTCTCACCGAGGACCGCGTCGGGCGAGCCGCCGAGGCTCTTGATCGGATCCACCGCGCGCACCGTCAGCCCCTCGAGGCTCGGGAAGGTGCCGCTGGTGGCGGTGAGGAAGGCAGCTGCCAGCGGGTTCACCGCCACGGTGCCGTCCACGTCGAGGGCCTCGGTCGCCGGGCATCCGTTGCCGCCGGTCCCGCCGGTGCCGCCCGTGCCACCGGTGCCACCCGTTCCACCGGTCCCGCCGTTGCCGCCGTTGTCGTCGTCGTCGTCACCGCAGGCAACCACGCCACCGGCAAGGGCGACGCATACCAGCGCCAGGAAACCATTCTTCATGATGCGGTTCATTCGGTTCTCCTCCCATGCGGCGCCGTCCCGCGCCGGTCCCCGAGCAGGAGAGCTGTAGCGCTCCCGCTCAGCGTGCAAGGCCCTGAAGCTAGGTCCGCCCCGCCAAGGGGTCAAGAAGTCTGCAAGGCGCAATGCGTCATAGAAAACGATTGGCTCCGCCGCCGTTTCGCCACCCGGAGGACGAGAAAGCGCCGCAGGAACGACGACGGCCCGCCGGATAAGCCGGCGGGCCGCGCATGGCTGGAGGCCTCCCGAACCGGGTTAGTGGACCACACGGGAGGGGACATAGAGGCAGCGCTTCTCCACGAAGCGCTCGATGGTCTCCCGGTAATCCTCCACGGTACGGGTGCCCGTGAGCAGCCACTCGCCACCGACCAGCACCGCGGGCGTCGCCTCGATCCCGTGGCGGCACGCCTCCTCCCAGGGATCGGTGACGAGGCGCTTCGTCCCGCTGTTGCGCAGCGCAGTGCCGAAGCGGCCGATGTCGAGGCCGCAGCGCTCCGCCAGCTCGATCAGGATGTCGTCCCGGGAGACGTTGAGGCCCCGGACCAGCGCCGCCTGCCGCATCGCGGCGAGCATGCGGTCCCGGCCCCCGATCCCGCCGACGATCCGCGCGGCCTCCATGGCGACGAGCGGCGGGAGCGAGGTCCGCGGCGGATCGGCCGAGCGCCACAGCTCCGCCGTGATCCCCTTACCGTCCTTCTCCCGTCCCACCTTGCGCAGCGCCTTGATCTCGGCCTCGCGCTCCTTGTCGGTGGGCACCATCTCCTCCATGCGGAGCGGGTAGGCGCGGTAATCGATCCGCAAGAGCCCGCCGAGCTCGTCGGAGAGCGCGCGGAGCCTCTTGTCGGCGAGCCACGACCAGCCGCAGAGCACGTCGTGGTGGAGGATGATCTCGATCGTTTCCATGTCTTCCTGCGTATCCCTGAAATTCGAAACAACAAACATCAGATCTGGCGCTGGCGGGTCCAGCCGGAGGCCCGGGCCCTGGCGAACTCCACCGCGTGGGCGATGATCGCGCCGGCGACGTCGATCCCCGTGGCGCGTTCCAACCCCTCGATCCCCGGGCTCGAGTTGACCTCGGTGATCTTCGGCCCCGCCGTCGACTCGAGCATGTCGACGCCTGCGACCTCGAGCCCCATCACCCGGGCGGCGCGCACCGCCTCCTCCGCGTAGCTCCGGGAGAGCGCCGCAGGCTCGCCCTGTCCGCCGCGGTGGATGTTGGACCGGAACTCGCCCTGCACCCGGGCCACCCGGCGCATCGCGCCCACCACCCGATCGCCGACCACCAGGGCGCGCACGTCCTTGCCCCGGGACTCGGCGATGAACTCCTGGAGGAGGATCTCCTGGTCGAGGGTCCACATCGTGTCGAGGAGCGACTGCAGCTCCTTGTGCGTGTGGGCGAGCATCACCCCGACGCCCTGGGTGCCCTGCAGCAGCTTCACGATCACCGGCAGGCCGCCGATCAGCTCCACCGCCTTCGCCAGGTCGCGCCGGTCCCGCATCATCACCGTGCGGGGCATGTCGCAGCCGAAGCGGGCGAGGAGCTGCAGGCTCCGCAGCTTGTCGCGGGAGCGGGCGATCGGCACCGAGTTGTTGAGCACCGGCACGCCCATCATGTCGAATTGATTCACCACCGCGAGGCCGTAGGCGGTGATCGAGGCGCCGATCCGGGGGATGACAACGCCGACCCCCTCCACCGCCTTGCCCTCGTAGAAGACCTGGGGCCTGCCCTTCTCCAGCATCAGATCGCAGCGCAGGGTGTCGAGGACCAGGGGCACGTGGCCCCAGGCCTTGATCGCCTCCACCAGCCGCCGCGTGGTGTAGAGCGACTTCTTGCGGGAGAGGACGACGATCTTCATCCGCTCGCCCCGCGGCGGCTTCGCCCGCACCCGGGTCTTCACGGGGCGCGCGCGGCTCTGCCGCTTCTCGTCCTTCGGTGCGTCGGGGGGCGTCTGTGCGCGGGGGCGCGTGCTCATGGGGAAGAGAGTCGAACGGTTCGGGGTTCGAAACGGCCCGCACACTACACGCCGCCCCAGGTCCAGGCCAGCAGCGCGGGTCCCTGCCCCTGCTCCCTCGCATGCCCCACGGGCATGGGCCAGGACCCCTCGAAATCCGCCAAGAGCGCTGCTTGACGCGGGTATCCCGCGGCGATAACGAGTGCCGTTTCACGCGCGGACCCTGGAGAGGCGTCGATGGCCGAGGCCCCGGACTACAAGAAGACGGTCAACCTGCCCAGCACGGGCTTCCCGATGAAGGCGAACCTGCCCCAGCGGGAGCCCGGCATCCTCGAGAAGTGGGCGGAGGGGCGCATCTACGAGAGCCTCCTCGAGCGCAACGCGAAGGGCGGCGAGCGCTTCGTGATGCACGACGGCCCGCCCTACGCGAACAACCACATCCACCAGGGCCACATGCTCAACAAGGTCCTGAAGGACTTCGTGGTGAAGTTCCGCGCGATGGAGGGCAAGGCGGTGCGCTTCGTCCCGGGCTGGGACTGCCACGGCCTCCCCATCGAGCTGCAGGTCGACAAGAAGCTCGGGCCGAAGAAGCGCGAGATGTCGAAGAACGAGATCCGCGACGCGTGCCGGGCCTACGCCACCGAGTGGATCGACGTGCAGCGGAAGGAGTTCCGGCGCCTCGGCATCTTCGCCGAGTGGGAGAACCCCTACCTCACTATGAACTTCGGCTACGAAGCGGCGATCGTGCGGGAGCTCGCCCGCTTCGCCGCCCGCGGCGGCCTCTACCGGGGCAAGAAGCCGGTCTACTGGTGCATCTTCGATCGCACCGCCCTCGCCGAAGCCGAGGTCGAGTACGCCGATCACACCTCGCCCTCGATCTACGTCGGCTTCGATGTCACCGCCGGCCTCCAGCAGCCGGAGCTCCAGGGCGAGAAGGTCCAGGTGGCGATCTGGACCACCACCCCGTGGACCCTGCCCGCCAACCTCGCGGTGGCGGTGCACCCCGAGTTCACCTACGTCGCCTACCGCCTCGGCGATCGCACGGTGATCGTGGCGAAGGATCTGCTCCTGCAGTTCCTCGCTGCGGTGGCCCCCGACCACGTGGCCTTGAAGGACGTGGAGCTCGCAGGCGCCGAGCTCTCCAGCGCCTCCCTCACCGACGCCTCGCGGATCGTCGCCTACGTCGAGGGCAAGGATCTCGAGGGCGTGCGCTACCGCCATCCCTTCCTCGACCGCGAGTCGCAGGTGATCCTCGGCGAGCACGTCACCCTGGAGCAGGGCACGGGCCTCGTCCACACCGCCCCCGGGCACGGCCAGGAGGACTACGAGGTCGGTCTGAAGTACGGCCTCGAGGTGCTCAACCCGGTGGACGACGGCGGCTACTTCACCGACGCCGCCGGCGCGCGCCTCCAGGGCAAGCGGGTCTTCGACGCCAACGCCGAAGTGATCCAGATGCTCACCGAGAGCGCCCACCTGCTCCAGCAGCAGAAGCTCGAGCACAGCTACCCGCACTGCTGGCGCTGCTCGAACCCGGTGATCTTCCGCGGCACCGACCAGTGGTTCATCTCCATGGAGAAGAACGACCTCCGCAAGGAGGCGCTCGAGGAGATCGACAAGGTCCGCTGGATCCCGAAGTGGGGCCGCGAGCGCATCCACGGCATGATCGAGAACCGGCCGGATTGGTGCATCTCCCGCCAGCGCGTATGGGGCACGCCGATCACCGTCCTCTATTGCGAGGGCTGCGACGAGGCGCTGGTCGACGCCGACGTGATGGAGCGCGCCGCGCAGCACATCGAGAAAGAGGGCGGCAACGCCTGGTTCGCGCGGCCCGCCTCCGACTTCGCCGGCGACGCGAAGTGCGGCAAGTGCGGCGGCAGCTCCTTCAAGAAGGAGAACGACATCCTCGACGTCTGGTTCGACTCGGGTGTGTCGTTCGCGGCGGTCCTCGACGGCCAGGAGCACCTCGGCGTGCCTGCCGACCTCTACCTCGAGGGCTCCGACCAGCACCGCGGCTGGTTCCACTCCTCGATGCTCTGCTCGGTGGGCACCCGTGACAAGGCGCCCTACAAGGCGGTGCTCACCCACGGCTTCGTCGTCGACGGCGAGGGCCGCAAGATCAGCAAGAAGCTCGGCAACTACGTCGATCCGCTCAAGCTGATCGAGCGCTACGGCGCGGAAGTAATGCGCCTCTGGGTCGCCTCCGAGGACTACCGCAACGACATCCGCACCTCCGAGGGGATCTTCCAGCAGCTCGGCGAGGGCTACTTCAAGATCCGCAACACGCTGCGCTACCTCCTCTCCAACCTCTTCGACTTCGATCCGAAGCAGCACACCGTGGCCGCCTCGGAGCTGCCGGAGCTGGAGCGGTGGGCGCTGCAGCGTCTCGGCGTCTTCACGAAGCGGGTGCGCAAGGCCTACGAGGACTACGAGTTCCACCTCGCCTACAAGGCGGCGCTCGACTTCTGCGCGGTGGACATGAGCGCGGTCTACCTCGACATCCGCAAGGACCTCCTCTACTGCAACGGCGCCGACTCGAAGGAGCGCCGCGCCACGCAGACGGTGCTCTACGCCATCGCCCGCGATCTGGTGCGGCTGCTGGCGCCGGTCCTCTCCTTCACCGCGGAGGAGGCCTGGGGCTTCCTCCCCGGGGAGGCGGACCGCGAGGCCTCGGTCTTCCACGCAGGCCTTCCCGAGGCTGGCGCCACCGACGAGGCGCTGCTCACCCGCTACGAGCGGCTCCTCGAGGTCCGGGGCGCGGTCTCCAAGCACCTCGAGGTCGCTCGCCGGGAGAAGAAGATCGGCAAGAGCCTCGACGCCCGCGTCGTGCTCGAGGCCGAGGGCGACCTGCTCGCCTTCCTCCGCCAATACCAGGCGGAGCTCCCCACCGAGCTGATCGTCTCGCAGGTGGAGCTGGTCGAGGGCGCCGCCCCGAACGGCCTCCCGGGCGAGGGGGTGGCAGGCCTCACCGTGGCAGTCGAGCAGGCGAGGGGTGAGAAGTGCGTCCGTTGCTGGACCTGGACCACCGAACGCGGCCAGAATCCGGCACATCCCGAGCTCTGCCCCCGGTGCACCGCCGCCGTGGCTGGCTGATCCGCTCGAAGAAGGAACGTTTTGGCCGCGCGCTGGAGACTGCTGCTCTCGATCTTCCTGCTGGTGCTGGTGATCGATCAGGCGACCAAATTCTGGGCGGTGGCGCGGCTCACCCGCGCCTTCGAGATGGAGCAGGCTTCGTCCATCTCGGAGCAGGTCGCGACGTTCCTCGGCGCCGAGAAGCTCGAGCGCCTGCGGACGAGGCCGGTGGTCGCACAGCGCGACCACCTGCGCTTCAAATACGTTGAGAACCCCGGCGCCGCCTGGGGCATGCTCGGCGGCCTCGACGACCGCTACCGCGTGCCCTTCTTCGCGGTGGTCTCGGTCTTCGCCATCACCTTCATGCTGCTCTTCTTCCGGCGCCTGCCGGAGAGCCAGCGGCTGCTGCAGGTGGCGCTCGCGCTGGTGCTGGGCGGCGCGGTGGGGAACTTCCTCGACCGGCTGCTCCGCGGCTACGTGATCGACTTCATCGACGTCCATTGGAAGAACGACCCGCGGCTCCACTGGCCCACCTTCAACGTCGCCGACATCGGCATCAGCGTCGGCGTGGCGCTCCTCCTCTCCCAGAGCCTCTTCGGCAGGAACCGCTCCCTCGTGGAGGAGGAGCCGGCGGAGGCGACGCCGGATGCGCAGCCCGCCGGGGCTCCGCGGCCCTGGATCGAGCTGGACGAAGCGCCCGCCGCAGCTGCGCACGAGGACGAGCTCTTCCCCGTCCGCGAGGAGGCGGCAGGTCCGCGGCCGGTGGCGGTGAACGCCGACGGCGCCCTGGTGGTGGACGAGTCGGCCCCCGAGCGTGCAGCCGAGGAAGCGAACGGAACCCGAGCCGCAGCAGGTGGTCTTTCCGAGCCTCGCCCCGTGACCCACGGGCAGAAGGAGTAAGCGCGCGATGCACCCCCTGGTCTTTCCGTGGACGGTTCCCTCGGCGGTTCTCGGCGTGCTCGCCTACGTGCTGGCAGTGGTCGCCGCCGCAGTGGTGGGCCGGATGGTCTACAACCGTGGCGAGGGCAAGAGCCTCGGCAGCCCCATCGTCGCCGGCGCCTTCGCCTTCCTCCTCGGGGCGTGGTTCGTTTCGACCAAGACGCCCTTCGAGGCGCAGCCGATCCCGCTCCACACCTACGGGCTGATGATCGCCCTGGGCTTCCTCTTCGGCATCCACCTCGCCGCCAGGGCCGCGGAGAAATACGCGAGCGTCGACGGCCTGGCCTTCTACCTCCCCGGCGCCCCGACGCTGCGGCAGGCGGCCCGGGAGAAGGGTGACGCCGGCACCTACACGGGCAAGATGGCCCGGGAGCACCTGCTCGATCTCTCCTTCTGGATCCTCGCCGGCGCCATGGTCGGCGCCCGCCTCCTCTTCATCGTGGTCAACTGGGAAGGCCCCAACGGCTACGGCGCCAACCCGTCGCGGATCTTCGACCTCACCAGCGGCGGCCTCGTCTTCTACGGCGGCTTCATCGGCGCGGCGCTCACCTCGGTCTGGTACGCCCGCAAGCACGGCATCAACTTCCGGGCGCTCGCCGACATCTGCATCCCGGTGGTGGCCCTCGGCCACTTCTTCGGCCGCATGGGCTGCATGGCCGCCGGCTGCTGCTGGGGCAAGGTCTGCGAGAACGCGAACTTCCTCTTCGGCGCCGAGTTCCCGAAGGGCGCCCTCGCCCACGGTGAGATGGCGCGTAGCCCGGAGTGGGCCTCCTTCATCGCCGAGCACGGCCACACCCCGGCGCTCCACCCCACGCAGATGTACGAGGGGCTGGGCGAGCTGGCGCTCTTCGCGATCCTCCTCCTCTTCCGGAAGAACAAGCGCTTCCACGGCCAGATCCTCGCGATGTGGCTGATGCTCTACGCGGTGCTCCGCCTCTCGATCGAGACCTTCCGTGGCGACTGGGGCCGCGGCATGCTGCTGCGCTGGCCGGAGGTCGATCCCGTCCTCCTCTCCACCTCGCAGCTGGTGGGTGTCGGCATGGTTGTCCTCGGCGCCGTGCTCTTCTTCCTCTGGAAGCCCCGCAGCGCCGCGCCGGCGGTGCCCGCGGCACCTGCAGCAGCGGCCTGATCGCTGGTCGGGCCGTGCCGGAGGCCGAAGAAGATGCGCCCGCTCCTCCCGCTCGTCCTCCTCCTCGCCGCAGGCTGCGCCGCCACCCCGGCGCAGCCCGCCGATCCTGCCGCGCCGATTCACCTCACCGTCGTCGCCACCAACGACTTCCACGGCTGGCTCGACGGCCACGACGACCGGGCGGCAGACGGCACGGTGGTGCCGGTGGGCGGCGTCGATCGCTTCGCCGGCTACCTCCGGGTGCTGCGCGCGCAGGGGCCGGTGGTCCTCCTCGACGCCGGCGACATGTGGCAGGGCACCCTGGCCTCCAACCTCTCCGAGGGCGCTGCGGTGGTAGAGGCCTACAACGCCCTGGGCTACGACGCCGCAGCGGTGGGCAACCACGAATTCGACTTCGGGCCCGTGGGCCCTGCCATGGTGGCACCGGCAGGTGAGGATCCCCTCGGCGCCCTGAAGGCCCGCGCCGCCGAGGCGCGCTTCCCGCTCCTCGCCGCCAACCTCTACGAGCGGCAGGCCGACCGGATCCCCGACTGGATGGAGCGCTCCACGCTGATCGAGCGGGGCGGGGTGCGCATCGGCATCGTCGGCCTCGCCACCCCGGACACGCCGCAGGTCACCATCGCCGCCAACGTGCGGACGGTGCGCTTCACCGATCCCGTGGTCGCCGCCATCGAGGAGGGGCGCCGGCTCCGGAAGGCAGGCGCCGAGGTGCTCCTGCTCCTGGCGCACATGGGCGGCACCTGCGTCGACGGCGGCTGCGAGGGGGAGCTCCTCGAGGTGGTGCGCCGTCTTCCCGCCGGGCTCTACGACGGCGCCATCGGCGGCCACACCCACCGGGTGGTGGCGACGGTGGTGAACGGCGTGCCGATCATCGAGTCGGGGGCGCTGGGCAAGGCCTTCGGCACCTTCGACTTCACCATCGATCCGGTTACCCGCCGGGTGATCCCGGCGGCGACGCGGATGGCGGCGGGGATCGAGATCTGCGCCGCGCAGGTGGAGGGGACGGAGCGCTGCGATCCGCAGGGCGGCGCTGCAGGGCGCCTCGTGCCGGCGCGCTTCCGCGGCGAGGCGGTGGTCGCCGACGAGGCGATCACCCGGCTCGTGGCCCCGCGCCTCGCGGCGGTGGCGGCGGAGCGGGCCCGGCCCCTGGGGGCGGTGCTCCCGACCACCCTGCGCCTCGACTACGACGGCGAGAGCGACGTGGGCAACCTCGTCGCCGACGCGATGCGGGCGGCGATCGCGGAGGCCGACCTCGCCATCACCAACTCCGGTGGCCTGCGGGCCGAGCTGCCCGAGGGTGAGGTCACCTTCGGGCAGGTCTTCGAGACGCTCCCCTTCGACAACCGCCTCAGCCTGCTCCGGGTGAAGGGGCGGGAGCTCCGCCAGCTGATCCGCGCCGGTTTCGCCGGGGTCCACGGCGGCCTGCAGGTGAGCGCGGGGATCCGGGTGGTGGTCGATCAGGGGGCGCCGGGCGCCTGCGCCAGCGAGGACCTCGACGGCGACGGGCTGGTGACGCCCCTCGACCGGGACCGGGTGGTGGAGATCCTCGTCCACGGAAAGAGGGTGGACGACGAGGCCGACTACGCGGTGGTGACCAACGACTTCCTCGCCGGTGGCGGCGGCGGCTGGGATCGGCTGGTCACCCGGTTGCCGCAGGGGAGCGTGGTCCACCTCGAGGCGGAGCCGATCCAGCGGGATGCCTTCGTGCGCTGGCTCGAGGGGCGGGGGCCGGTGGCGCTCCCGGCCAGGGGGCGGATCGAGCTGAAGGGCGTCGCCCCCGCCTGCCCCCCGGGGCGCTGATCCCGCGATCCGGACCCCTTAACGCCGAACGGCCCCGGACCACCCGGAGCCGTTGCGACGCGTGTCGAGTCCCGCAGGTGTGCCTAGTACCCAGGAGCTCGCTTATCGCCCGGCCCCGGACCCCCCGGCGCCGGCTGCTGGCATCCCCCGACGACAGCAGCGACCTATACATGCACGCACCTCGCGATTCGGATCACTCGAATCGAAGCGCCCTCTTTCCGCGGGGTTGCAGCGCCTCCTGCGCGGGGTTCGGTTGCGCCGGTGGACGCTTTGCCACCGGCGCTGGTAGGTAGCCGGCCTCCCCACCCCCGGAGGTCTCCGTGGTCACGCTCGGCACGCCCCGCACCCGCACCGCAACCAGGCTCCTTCTCCTCGGCTCCGGCGAGCTCGGCAAGGAGGTGGCCATCGAGGCCCAGCGCCTCGGCGTCCACGTGATCGCCTGCGACCGCTACCCCGGCGCCCCGGCGATGCAGGTCGCCCACAGCTCCCACGTCATCGACATGCTCGACGGCGCGGAGATCCGCCGGGTGGTGGAGCTGGAGAAGCCCGACTTCATCGTCCCCGAGATCGAGGCGATCGCCACCGCCACCCTCCTCGAACTCGAGGCCGAGGGGCGCACCGTGATCCCCACCGCCCGGGCCGCCCGCCTCACCATGGACCGCGAGGGGATCCGCCGCCTCGCAGCCGAGGAGCTGGAACTGGCCACCTCGCCCTACCGCTTCGCCGACACCGAGGCGGACTACCGGGCGGCGGTCGAAGCGATCGGCCTTCCCTGCGTGGTGAAGCCGGTGATGAGCTCCTCGGGCAAGGGCCAGAGCCTGGTCCGGAGCGAGGAGGAGATCGGCGCCGCCTGGACCTACGCCCAGGAGGGGGGCAGAGCCGGTAGGGGCCGGGTGATCGTCGAGGGCTTCGTCGACTTCGACTACGAGATCACCCTGCTCACCATCCGCCACGTGGACGGCACCACCTTCTGCGAGCCCATCGGCCACCGGCAGGTGAAGGGCGACTACGTGGAGTCCTGGCAGCCGCAGCCGATGAGCAAAATGGCCCTCGAGGAGTCGAAGCGGATCGCCCGGGCGGTGACCGGCGCCCTCGGCGGCCGCGGCATCTTCGGCGTGGAGCTCTTCGTGAAGGGCGATCAGGTCTGGTTCAGCGAGGTCTCGCCCAGGCCCCACGACACCGGCCTGGTCACCCTGATCTCCCAGGACCTCTCCGAGTTCGCCCTCCACGTCCGGGCGATCCTCGGCCTGCCCATCCCGAAGATCCGCCAGCACGGCCCCGCCGCCTCGGCGGTGATCCTGCCCGAGGGTGACTCCACCGCCCCGGCCTTCGCCAACGTCGACGCGGCGCTGCGGGAGCCCGACACGGCGCTGCGCCTTTTCGGCAAGCCCGAGCTCCACGGCAAGCGCCGCATGGGCGTGGCCCTGGCGCTGGCCGACTCCATCGACGAGGCCCGCGCGAAGGCCACCACCGCCGCGGCGGCGGTACGGGTCGAGCTCTAATCGAGCAGCCGGCGCAGACGGTCGCGCCGCGCTGCGAGCGCAGCGCTCTTGATCTCCACAGCATCCTCACTCGCACGCGCACCAAACGTCCGCTGCAGTGGTTGAGCCCTTCCACGCGTGGCGTGTGCTGCAGCGGGAGCGATACAGGACTCCCGCAAGCGCGTCTGCGCGCGCCTAGTGTATTAGCGTTACCTGCTAACCACCCGGCTCCAAGCCCGTAGAAGAGTTACCAACTGTCGCTATTGCGGCAGCGGCCGACCCCTTAGGCGTCGGCAAAACTTCCATCGTTCAATCACAAATCAGGAATTCGGACGCTGGATTGCGCCAAAGAACACGCGCCAGTGGCATCGTAGGCGATGGAACCAACAACGATCAGCTCGTCCAATGCGAGGAACCGATCTTGTATCGAATGGCGGAGATGACCGCCGCAGAAGATGCGGACGGAGGCGTCGACGTAGGGGGGAGGTGGCGCCGGGTAGCCATAGTAGAGGTTGTAATGGATTCCGAGGTGGTAGAGGTGATCGACTGCCGGCGCCTCGATGTAAAGCGTTTCTGGCGGCGCGCGGTACATTGTGGTCGGCTGCGCCGCGACCCAACAGATTGGATCATCGTTGCGGCCTGGTGCGTCCCAGTCGTCGCTGGTGCAGCTCGCTGCATCCGAGTGGCACATTGCAGTTACGCAGCGGAGACCGCTCCCCGTCCATGCTTCGCGGTTAGACGATTGGCCAGCTGCATCATGCAGGAGGAGCATGCGAACATCCTCAGCCGGCTCCCATACTGTCTCGATCCAGAGCCCACCCGGCGGTGTTGCATGGACGAGCGTCGTGCAGGTATCCGCGCGACCCTGTGCATCGTGCACCAACAGCTCGACCTCATAGCTTCCCACGATCTTCGGACGAAACTCGGTCGTGCAGACGGCCGGCTCCTCGATCCGCGAACCGGCATGATCCGGTTCCGCAACCACCCGCCAGCTGCAGCTGAGGGATGAGTTGAGCGGATGGACCCCGCGCCCTACCAGCGTCGCTGGCTGGCGGGCGACCACCGTCACCTCGTCGGGACAGATCGCACGTGGCCAGGCACAATCCTCCCCGCAGGCAACGCCTTCGCCCCAGGCGTCGATCCGCGTCACGTCCGGATCGGCCTCGAAGACGTCGAAGGTGAGCTCGACCTGCGACCGCTCGAAACCGCCACGTGTGGGCGTGAACGCAAGGTCGACGTCGAAAAAGGCGCCCGCAGGGAAGTCTTCCGGTACGACCGTGCTGCCCGGCAGAAGGTGCATCGTGCTGCTGCCTCCTGCGGCAAGGGCGATGCTGCCGGGCAGGAGCCACGTAGCGCTTTCATTGGTGACCCGGACCCGCCGCACGCTCGCTGCGCCGACGGGCACCTGACCGAACGCGAAACTGGACGGGTCGGTCCCGATTCGGATGTCTGTCGTGACCGCATCGAGTGCGACACGTGCCGGTTGGCGCCCAAACGCGCCGTACGAATAGCGGAGGCCCCCACGGACGAGCTGACCATTCGTACCCTGGGAATCGAAACGCACGACGAGCGGCAGCGACTCTCCCGGGCCAACGACGACGGTGTCGGCTGGCTGTGTGGCGAGACGGAAGAGAGACGAGCCGGCGGGATCGATTCCGACGTCCCAGACCACGCACTCGGAAGTACCGTTGTTCACGAGCAGCACCTGCCGCTCGTCACGGCGGTTCACGGCAACCTGGCCGAAGTGCAGCACGCCTGGAATCGCCATGATTTCACAGCCGGCTCCTGCCAGCGCACGTGCCGCGAGCACAACCTCGAAGTGGGGCTGCCAGCGGTCGTTGGTCGTCACCACGGCCCTCGCCTCGAAGGTGCCGGCGCGTTCTCCCTGGAAACGGATCGGGACGGCGCTCCCCATATCCCTCACATCGGGCTCGAACGCACCAACGGAGAAGACGCCCGCGTCCGGCCCCTCGATCCGCACGGACCGGATCGCCACGGGCACTGGCTGTCCGCTGTTCCTGAGCAGGAACGACCGCTCCACGCTGCGTCCGATCGGCTGGGTTCCGAAGTCGAGTACGCCCGGTTCCACCGACAGAATGGGGCCTCCCCCATCGCCACGGACCGGCACGCTAGACAGGATTCTGCTATCGTCCGCCCGGAAGTGGAGTGTCGCCTGCAAGGGCCCCAGCGCCCGTGGCCTGAATCGCAGTTGCAGCGTCGTGCTCTCGCCCGGAGCGAGGTCGACGAGCGCGGGAGTGGCGATCGAGAACGCGTCGCTGCCCTCCAGTTCGACGGGAGCGAAGGCGATCGTCTCGTTGCCTTCGTTACGCAGGTGCACATCCTGCGAACGCGACACGTAGTAGGCGACCGGTCCGAATTCGATCGGGTTGGGTGCGACGCGCAACGCTCGCCCGAGCCCTTCGCCGATCAGTTGCACCCGTGCTCGGGGGCAATCCGTGCAAGCCGAGATTTCCAGCACCGCGTGGGCGGCCCACGGCTCCGCGGGCGCGAACGTCACCGGCACCTCGATCGCAGCGCCGGCGGGGAGCCCCACCTTCGGCGAACCGGTCGTGAAGGCCTCGGAGCCGCGCAACTCCAACGAGAGTTCGAGGTCCAGCGCGGCAAGCGACCGCAGTTGAAGCGGCAGGGTCGACGATTCACCCACGCGTACCGAGCCGAGATCCAGCGTCGGTTCCGCTTCGAAGAGGCGCTCCACACCCCGTCCAGACAACGCGATCTTCCGGTCGGCGCCAGCAGCACGTACACCAAGCGTACCCCGGTCGTCGGCTGCTTCTACCGGGCTGTAGGTCACGCCGATGCGCCTCGATTCGCCGGGCGCGAGGCTGACTGCCGTGGCATCTGCGCGAAACGCGGCCGAATCGATTTCCACGACAGCCTGCGTTGATATCCGGCCCTGGTTGCTGATGAGAAAGTTCTTCGTCGCGCGCTCGCCCACGAAGAGCGCACCGAATTCCAGCGCAGTGGGCGTGGCCTCGAGCTCCACACGCACGTCCGCCGTCTGTCCGGAGCTACAGCCAACGGAGAATATCGCGGCCATAAGCCCGAGACACAGTGAAGCCCGCATGCTGTGCTCCCTACTGTCCGAAGGCGCGGAGCGAAACCAACTGCGACTCGTCGATCATCGTGACTTCAATCGCCACAGAGGGAAACTGACCGTTGTCCACCTGGTAGACGATCACGTTTTCCTCGATGTCGTACGGTACTGCGGACCAGTCCGTCACGTCACGTCCACCAACACCATCTGTTACGAAGTACGTCAGCCCGGTGTTCGTGTTGGTCAGGTAGAGGACACGGTAACCGTCCTCGCAGTCTACGCCACTCCACAGGATGTACTGCCCGGTCGTACCGCCAACCCGCGGATAGTAGTACTCACCGCAGACGGGCAGACCTTGGAGTTGGTGTTCCGGGTAGACAGCTGAAAAGCTCTTGAAATCAAGATCGGCGAGCGCATGTTCACGCACTCCGTCGCGGTAATAAATAGCGTTCTGTTTGACGTAGGTCAGTCGGCCCGCCGCCAGGTGCGGCACCAGGCTCCTCGGGTCGGAGGGGGAGCTTGACGCAATGGGCGGTGGGTACGCTTCATCCACGACAGTCTCGAAGCGACTGCCATCGACATCGAGCGTTACTACTCCCATGCGAACAGTGCCGGCGTTCGGGTCCCATTTCTCAGTCCGGGCGGCAATGACGGCTCGTTCGAACGGATTGTTCCAAACGGAAGGGTGTTGCGTGTAGTAGCCGTGCCCCAATTCGACCGCAGCATCAAAGGTCGTCAGGGAAGACGTCCCGATGGCCCGCCATTGGATGCGCGAGCCATAAGAGCCCTGCTGCCATGCAGCAAGTCCCTCGTCGATGGTGGTGTTCACGTAGCCGGATGACGAGGTAAGGCTGCTGGACTGCTGAGACAGTCGATACGGTACCGACCCGCTTGTGCCAATATCCAACGCATAGATCGAGTACTCTTGGGTTCCAGCTGCGTTCCTCGTCGTCTGAAAGACGAGCGTTGAGCCGTCTACCTCAGGATCCCATCCCTCGAGCGGGGTCTGCGTGGCCGTGATCAGGGTACCTGCGTCATCGAGCCAGAGCTCCCCATGCTTGCCGAACGCAACCACGGGAGCTCCCCATTTGGCCGCCACGTGTCCGTGGTCAGCGTCAGGCGACACCACTGCAGGGTAGCCCACCTGGGTCGGGAGCGGGAGGACACCCAAGGCGAAGCCCAAGCGCACTGCCGCCACGCCCCAGGGATGGCCGGCTGCAGGCCTCCGGACAAAAAGCCGGGGACTGATGGTTGGATGCCCGCGTAAGCGGCTGGAGTCCAACACCGCGCGCTTGCAGAGCTCTGCCACCGGACCCGCTCCGTGCCATCCTTCCGCAGCCGGTCGATACCAGCCTCATGCGACACTTGGAGGGCAGGGGCCATGACGCTACATTAGCCCCGTGGACGAGGCCTGGGAGCAGCTGATCGAGATGGGTCTGCCGGACGGTGCGCCGCACCGGCGGGATGCCGCATGCTTCTCCGACGAGCGGGTGCGGGAGGCGCTCGCCACCATCGACCCCGACCGCCTCGATCCGTCGCGGCGCGAGCCGCTGCTCGCCTGGCTGCGCGGCTACCGCCACCACTGGCCGACGCGATGGGCGGCGGAGCTGGGCCCTGCCGGTGATGCGCTGATCGAGGCGATCGAAGCGCTCGGGATCGACGACAACCGCTACCTGAAGCTGCGCCGGATCGCGATCGCCCACCTGGCGGAGCTGATCTAACCCTCGCCGAAGGTCTTCGAGACCGCGCGGGCGGTGTACTGCACCAGCGGGATCACCCTGCCGTAGTTCATCCGCACCGGGCCGACCACCGCCAGCGCGCCGAGGACCTTCTCGCCCTGGGTATAGGGCGCGGCGATCACCGAGAGCCCCGGCACCTCGGAGAACTCGCTCTCCGCGCCGATGAAGATCCGTATCTCCCGGCCCTCCATCACCCGCCGCATCACGTGGAGCACCCGGTCCTTCTGCGCCAGGGCGGCGAAGAGCTTGCGCATCTTCTCCACGTCGGCGGCGAAGGCCGGCTCGTCGAGGAAGCTCGCCTCGCCCTCGACCCGCACCTCGGGCTCGGGCGCGGCGTGGTCGGCGAAGGCCGCGTCGGCGAGCTGCATCGCGCTCCGGTGGAGCCGATCGTAGAGCGCCTGCTCCGCCTCGCGCTCCGCCCGCAGGCGCGCGTGGATCTGCTCGAGGCCGAGATCGCCCAGCTTGTCGTTCAGGTAGTTGGCGGCGTATTCGAGCTCGGCCCTGCCCACCGGGAAGTCGACGGTGATCAGCCGGTTCTGCACCAGCCCCGCCTGCGAGACGAAGACGGCGAGGATCCGATCCTCCCGCAGCTTCACGAACTCCACCCGCCGGAGCAGGTCCTGCTCGAAATGCGGCGCCACCACGAGGGCGGCGTGGTGGGTGATCTCGTGGAGCAGCTTGCCGGTGTCGGCGACCAGGTCGGCGCCGAGGGCTGCGTGGAGCCCCGCCTCGATCCGCTCCCGCTCCTTCGGCCCCGGCGCCCTGGTGCGGAGCAGGCTGTCGACGTAGAGGCGGAAGCCCTTGTCGGTGGGGATGCGGCCGGCGGAGGTGTGGGGCTTGGCGAGGTAGCCGAGCTCCTCGAGGTCTGCCATCGCGCTGCGCACGGTGGCGGAGGAGACGTCGCAGCGCGGCGCGATCGCCTGCGAGCCCACGGGCTCACCGGTGGTGATGAAGTCCTGGATGATCGCCCGAAGGATCTCGCGGTCCCGCCGGGAGATGTCCGGATTGCCCTGGGCCAGCATATCCCGCGTGTCCTCTATCGGTCGTTCTCCCGCACCGTAGCGCGCCGCTGCCCGCAGCGGCAACCGGCCGCCCTGCCTGCGCCTTCTCTTCCTCTCGGCCACCATCCGACCAGGCGTCCCGCGCCCCCGCCACGGGAGCGCCCTCCCGATCAGATAGGGGCCTGCCGGCAGGCCTGCAACTCGTGCCCCGGGCCGCCCCGCGCAAGCCCCGGCTACTTCCGGGTGACCCGCCAGCAGCGGTGGACCTTCTTGTTGCGGATGTCCTCGGGGATCGATGCCGGGGTGATCTCCTCGAAGCGGAAGGCGCCGAGCGCCCGCTGGTCGAGGACGAAACCGGTGAAGTTGGTGGAGAAATAGAGGACGCCGTCGCGTTCGAGCAGCGCCATCGTGTCGTCGACGAGCTGCGCGTGATCGCGCTGCACGTCGAAGGTGCTCTCCATCTTCTTGGAGGCGGAGAAAGAGGGGGGATCGAGCACGGCGAGATCCCACTTCCGGCCCCGCACCTGCGAGAGCCAGCGGGTGACGTCCGATCGCACCAGCTCGTGCTGCGTTCCGCCCAGCCCGTTGAGCCGGAGGTTCTCCTCGAGCCAGGAGAGATAGGTGTTGGAGAGATCCACCGAGGTGGTCCCCACCGCGCCACCGGCAGCTGCGTGGACCGTGAAGGCGCCCGTGTAGCAGAAGAGGTTGAGGAAGCGCTTTCCCTTCGCCTCGGCGCCGACGCGGATCCGGGTGTTGCGGTGGTCGAGGAAGAGACCGGTGTCGAGGTAGTCGCCGAGGTTCACCTGGAACTTCAGCCCCGCCTCCTCCACCACGAAGCGCTCGTCCCGGGCGCCGAGCTTCTCGTATTGCTGCTGGCCCCAGACCTTGGGCGCCTTCTGCTTCACGTAGACGTGCTCGGGCGCGACGCCGAGGACCTGCTCGATCGCCTGCAGCACCTCTTCGTGCTGCGCCTGCTTGCCCGGCCCGCGGCCCCCGCGCTGCGCATATTCCACGACGTGGATGCGGCCTGCGTACCAGTCCACCGCGTAGCGGTACTCCGGGATGTCGGAGTCGTAGAGCCGGAAGGCGGTCAGCCCCTGCCGCTTCGCCCAGCGCATCCGCTGCGGGGCCACCTTGCGCAGCCGGTTGGCGAAGGGACTGTCACGCCGATCTCTCTCATCCACCACAGAAGGGCCCCTTGTTCACAACAAACGAATCAGCCGGAACCTTGACGCGACACCTCGAAGCTGCCAAGCGATTCCGCCTGCGATCGCAGAACGTGATCCCTACGAGAAGGAGAGATCCATGGCACGCAGCATGCGCAATGCCTCGATGAAGATCCTCGCCGCCGTGGCGCTGCTCGGCCTCGCCGGCTGCCCGAGCCCCGAGGGTGAGCCCAACCCGAAGCCGGCGCCGGAGCAGCCCCCTGCGCAGCAGCAGCAGCCGGCAGCGCAGCAGCCCGCCGCCCAGGCCCCCGCCGCAGGTGCAGCCGGCGCCGGTGGCGCGGCAGCCGCCGCTCCCGCTGCCCAGGTGAGCCCCGAGGCCCTGGCCGAGGCGAAGCAGACCTTCAGCACCGTCTGCGCCACCTGCCATGGCCCCCAGGGCGCGGGCGACGGCCCTGCCTCCGCCGGCTTCCCGGTCAAGCCCCGCTCCTTCAACGACGCCGAGTGGCAGAAGTCGGTGACCGACGAGCACATCGCCAAGGTGATCGTCGAGGGCGGCCCCGCCGTGGGCAAGAGCCCGCTGATGCCGGGCAATCCGCAGCTCGCCGGCAAGCCGGAGGTCGTCAGCGGCCTCGTGCAGCTCGTCCGCGAGATGGGCAAGGGCGGCGCAGCGAAGTAATTCGCGCACTCGCCTCGCAGCACCGAAAGCCGCTCCCCCGGGGGCGGCTTTCGCCGTTTGTGTGCCCAGCATGGGCCTTGGCTAGGAGGTGCAAGTCCTCTGGGAAGCTGGTCGCAGCGACCCACATGAACCGCAAGGCGTCGGTCGCGAGGCTGCCGCTGAAAGAAGCGGGTAGTGAAGCCGCGA